>NZ_JACRVZ010000004.1:0-585030 GCF_018812145.1 Gluconobacter sp. P5E10
GTGATACGCTCGCGTGTCGAGCATGTTTTTGCCGACCAGCAGTCTCAGACGGGGCTGTTCATCCGAACAATCGGCATCACCCGGACCACAATGAGGATCGGACTGGCCAATATCGTCTATAATATGCGCCGCTTCCTCTTCCTGGAGCGGATCGACGCGAGCGCGTAGCAATTTTGCGGATGAAAACTCCAGATCTGCGATAAACGCAGAGCGAAAATCAGCTCCAGAAACCAGAAACCAGGACACAACAGTCGTCATCCTGATTTCGCCACATATGGCAAGCAGTCTCGAGTAAAGTCCAGCCACTCCCGTCCACCGGACATCGCGAGGATGCCATGCGACTTGTCAGTGCCATAAACAGATTCGGCTGGGGCCAACGAGAGAGCGGCTCTTCCGACATACCTCTCCGGGAATGGCTTTCCCGTCAGCTCGATGCACCTGACACGGCCATGTTCAGGACTGTCGGTCCATGTTCGGACGGACTGATCGCCCTGCGGGAGCAGCGCAAGGCCAAGCTACAGGGCGACCCTCTGGTCAAACCAATCTTTCAAACGGAAGTCACAACCCAGCTCGACAATCTGCTTGTAACGGACCAGCCTTTCCGAGAACGGCTTGCATGGTTCTGGTTTAATCATTTCACGGTTAGCCTGCGTCAGGGCGGCACAAGATCGGTCATTGGCGCCTATATGCGTGAGGCCATTCGCCCGCATGTAACCGGGCGCTTCTCGGACATGCTCCTCGCCGTGATGCGTCACCCGGCCATGCTGATGTATCTGGACAATGCATCGTCCATCGGACCCACCAGCCCGGCAGGACGAAAAAGCCATCACGGGCTCAATGAAAATCTGGCCCGTGAATGTCTGGAATTGCATACGGTCTCGCCGGCCTCTGGCTACACCCAAACAGACGTCACGTCCTTCGCAGCCATCCTGACAGGCTGGAGCATCGACATGAAGGCCGAACAGCCCGGCTTCGTGTTCCGGGAAAAAGCCCATGAACCGGGTGAAAAAACCGTCATGGGTCAGACCTTCCCCGAAGGTGAAGACGGCGGCGTGCAGGCCCTGCACTTTCTCGGCACGCATCCTGCAACGTACCGCCATATCGCAACCCAGATGGTCGGACACTTCATTTCCGACACGCCTTCGCCGCAGGATATCAACCACATTACCTCCGTCCTTCGGGACAGTGACGGAGACCTGCGCGAAGCCTCTGTCGCCTTGGCAGACCTTCACGATACGAACCGCTCTGGCAGCAAGTTCCGCTCCCCCATGGACTATGCCACAGCCGTCATGCGAGCCCTGTCTTTAGGGGGCGAACCCAGCCAGCCGGACGACCAGCACTCCCCGGCCCATCAGCTTTACGCGGCCTTCGCTTCACTGGGACAACCATTATGGACGGCCCCCTTGCCCAACGGCTGGAGTGATAATGCGGCAGACTGGAGTGCGCCTGCGGACATGCTGGCCCGCACGGACTGGGCGTGGCGAATGGCGGCTCATGTCCGGGCGGGAGACCCGATGGAGATCGCCCATATCGCCATCGGCCCGGCGCTCCGACCACAGACACAACTCGCCATGCATCATGCCGGCTCCCGTCAGGATGCACTGGCTCTGCTTTTCTCTTCACCCGAATTCCAGAGGCGTTGACCCATGATGATCCATCGTCGCACTGCCCTGCTGGGTCTGGCTGCAAGCTGGACGCTCGGGCGTTCCTCTCTCGCGTTTGCCGGGTCACCCGGAGGTCCGGACGATCCACGTTTTGTGGTCATTATCCTTCGGGGCGCACTGGATGGCCTGTCGGCTGTCACCCCATACGGAGATGCCGATCTCAGAACACATCGCCGGGACCTTGTTCTTCCTGAGCCTGGACAGGAGGGCGGCCTCCTTGATCTGGGTGGCTTCTATGGTCTGCATCCGTCTCTTCAGACGCTTCATAGCCTCTATGGTGAAGGCCAGATGCTGCCTATCCATGCCGTAGCAGGCCACTACCGCAGCCGCTCCCACTTTGAAGCGCAGGACTATCTGGAAAGCGGTGCCGATAACCGCCTGAGCAGCGGCTGGCTGAACCGGGCCGTTTCCGCCCTTCAGGGAAAGGCCAACAGACCGGATGGGTATGGACTAGCCATGGGGCTAACGGTTCCACTTCTCCTGCGCGGGGCTGCCAAGGTCGGAAGCTACGCACCAGCAGGAAGCCAACATCCGGACGAGGATCTTTACAACCAGATCGTTGCCCTGAACGCGTCCGACCCCATCACGGGCCCCGCTTTCAGGAACGGCCTGAAAGCCCGGGGTTTTTCGAACGCCACCATAACGGGAATGAAAAACGACTCTGAGACCGGGAAACCCCGCAAATCCGATGCCTTTACACAACTTTCAACCGCCGCGGGGCAAATGCTGGCCACACCCCATAGCCCCCGGATCGCCGCACTGGAAATCGGAGGATGGGACACGCATGCCGCTCAGCTTGGACGACTGGGAAGCCCCCTCGCCCAGCTTGATCGCGGGATTGGAGCCTTACGTGAGAGCCTTGGGGGCAGCTGGAAACGCACAGTCGTCCTCGCCCTGACGGAGTTTGGCAGAACCGTCCGCATGAACGGAACAGGCGGAACGGACCACGGCACCGGCACTGTCACATTCCTTGCCGGAGGTGCCGTTGCGGGAGGAAAGGTCGGCGGCACATGGCCTGGCCTGCGCCCCAGTCAACTCTTTGAAAACCGGGATCTTGCACCGACAACAGACCTGCGCGCTGTAGCCGCCGGTGTGCTGTGCGACCATCTCCACTTGCCTTCGCAAGCGATTGGCACCGTGTTTCCGGGACCGAAGACTGAAGCCCAGAAAGGCCTGATAGTGTTCACCTGACCAGATACTGGCCAAGTTACGCGCCTACCAGGACCTCGGGATGGAAGCGTTTATTCTATCTGGATATCCTCATCAGACCGAATGTGATCTATTCGCCAGACATGTCTTGCCGCATCTGAACCATGCGCCGTTGTCCCGATTTGACTGACCATCGCCTCCACAATTCCGTACGCAATCAGCAAAGTTAGGAACTTCTCATGAGTTGGACACCAAACCCATCCCGTTATGAAGCGGCAGAATTTCGTCGTTGTGGCCGTTCGGGCCTTGATCTGCCGCCAATTTCTCTCGGCCTATGGCATAATTTTGGAGGTGTCGACGTTTTTGAGACGGGGAGAGCCGTTATCAGGCGTGCCTTTGATCGAGGGGTTACTCACTTCGATCTGGCTAACAACTATGGCCCTCCTTATGGTTCTGCCGAAGAAAATTTTGGCACGATCCTGAAAAAGGATTTTGCGGCCCACCGTGACGAAATGATCATCTCGTCAAAAGCTGGTTGGGATATGTGGCCTGGCCCGTATGGAAATGGCGGATCACGTAAATATCTGTTGGCTTCGCTTGACCAAAGTCTTCAACGAATGGGGCTTGAGTACGTCGATATTTTTTACTCACATCGTCCAACGCCTGATGTGCCTCTTGAAGAAACGATAGGCGCTCTGGTGCAGATGCATCGTCAGGGTAAAGCGCTTTACGTCGGTATTTCGTCCTATGGGCCGGAGCGAACAAAGCAGGCAGCAGCTATTCTGAAATCTGAAGGCGTGCCGTTACTCATCCATCAGCCGTCATATTCAATGTTAAACCGCTGGGTTGAAGTTGAACTGCTCGATACGCTTGAGAGCCTTGGAGTGGGCTGCATAGCCTTCTCTCCCCTCGCCCAAGGTCTCCTGACTAATAAGTATCTGAATGGTACGCCGGAAAACTCACGTGCGGCGGCAGGTGATTCTTTTGCGCGTGCGATGCTCTCAGATGAAAACATCGCCCATGTTCGCGCTCTGAATGATATTGCCCAGAAGCGTGGTCAATCCTTGGCGCAGATGGCCATAGCGTGGATCCTGCGCGACCCGCGTGTCACGTCTGCGCTCATCGGTGCCCGGAATGTTCAGCAACTTGATGATTCATTAAACGCTCTGAAAAATTCAGCATTCCAAGAGGAAGAACTCAAGCTTATCGACCAATATGCACGCGAAGGAAATATCGATCTCTGGCGTAATCTTTCGGACTGATGCTTGAAAATCGTCTGATTTTATAGGTATTGCGACGCAGGTGGCCAAGAGAATGACTATTGGCCACCTGTCTGGGATTGCCGCACAGGCCTGTTGCTGGCCCTACGATTAGATAGCTCTGGCTTGTAACGTCTTCGGTAAAAAACTATGGGTCGTTTCTACAGTTACGCGATGTAGTGGGACAACTTAAACACCCGTGTATCTTATGAGACGCACTTTCCGTCAGCTTAAAAATGCTGATCTAGCCTGATTGGGTGTGCCGGTTCCGCGGCTATTGTCAGCTACATGGATAACAGTGTGCTCTCGTTTTCCTGACATTATGCACGCGGCTTTTGCTCCAGAACCATTGATATGCGCCGTTTTGGCGGCTCCAAAAAATCTCAACCCTAATGATGTTAATCACATCTCCTTGACGCTGATTTAACACAGTGCCGGATAATCCGAGTAAGTCATTAAAATGTATCAACTTATTTATGTAGAAGTAATTTTATATATCGAAAATATATGGATAGCGCGTTTTTATGCGAATGGATGTTAAGACTCTTTTCTTCCAGACAATGCGTTAGGCAGTCCGTAAAAAAACCGGACTTATGGAATGTTGGAAGAAGCGGCTGCGGAATGGCAAAAGCCGCAACAGGAGAGTTGCAATGATTATTTCAGCAGCGACAGATTATCAAAAAGCCGCCGCTCGGAAACTTCCACCTTTCCTGTTCCATTACATCGATGGCGGATCGTATGCCGAGCATACACTCAGACGAAATACTACCGACCTCGCAGATCTTGCTTTGAGGCAGCGTATTCTACGCAATGTCTCCGATCTGGATACCTCTATCGAATTATTCGGACGTAAGCTGGCTTTTCCAGCTGCGCTAGCCCCGGTGGGCCTGACTGGCATGTATGCTCGTCGCGGCGAGGTTCAGGCAGCTCGGGCAGCAAGTCGCAAGGGTATTCCGTTTACGCTGTCCACCGTATCGGTGTGTCCGATTGCGGAAGTACAGGCAGCAGTTCGAGAGCCCATCTGGTTTCAGCTTTACGTTCTCAAGGATCGCGGCTTCATGCGTGACGCTCTGGAACGTGCAAAGGCAGCGGGGGTGACCACTCTTGTTTTCACTGTGGACATGCCTACCCCAGGAGCACGTTACCGCGACGCTCATTCGGGTATGTCCGGGCCGTTCGCCAAGTGGCGTCGCTATGCTCAAGCCGTGACGCATCCACAATGGGCGTGGGATGTCGGTTTGCGTGGACGTCCGCATGATCTGGGCAATATCTCGACCTATCGCGGTACGCCAACCGCCCTCGAAGACTATATCGGTTGGCTCGCTGGTAACTTCGATGCTTCGATAAGTTGGAAAGACTTGCAGTGGATCCGGGATTTCTGGGACGGCCCGATGATTATCAAGGGGATTCTAGACCCTGAAGATGCAAAAGACGCAGTAAAATTCGGCGCAGATGGTATCGTGGTATCCAACCATGGTGGCCGCCAGCTTGACGGCGTTCTTTCGACAATTCGCGCCCTGCCCCCGATCGCAGATGCCGTCAAAGGCGATCTGAAGATCCTTGCTGATTCAGGAATTCGTAGCGGTCTAGACATAGCACGTATGATTGCATGCGGCGCTGATTCTGTTCTGCTGGGTAGAGCGTTCGTTTACGCACTTGCGACCGCGGGAGAGCGTGGCGTCGCAAATGTCCTGGATATCATAGAAAAAGAACTGCGCGTCGCGATGATCCTGACCGGAGCGCGCTCAATCTCGGAGATTACATCGGACAGTGTAGAGAAGCTCGCGCGAGAACGCTGACTTTATAATTACTCGGTAATACTGTCTTCAGGTATGTCGCGTGGCATATTGACTGCGCGCTTATCTGTTCATTGCGTCTTCAAGAAACATTATATGTTTCGTTTACGGAACGTAATAGCGATGTTGCATGTTTTTTCCGAATGCTGGCGGCCGTCGTTATGCGACTCTGGAAGCAGAAAATGTTTCCGAAACATCTGGTATTCAGCGGTAATGCTGTTGGCGGTCTTGATTACAGCTAATTCTGCGAGAAGCGCTCCTGATGGATCAGACGCTGTCAAACAGCCGCGCGCAGGAAAGAGCAGTCAGGTTGACAAGAGTGCGTCTTCTCAATCGAATGGGAACAAAGGTGTAAGAACTCACGTGGATCTTAAGCGTAGTGAGCACCTTGCAGACCCTAACCAACTTGAAAGTCTTTTCAATACTGAGAGTCTGTCTGCGCTCCTCAACCACAGGGATGACGCTTTAAGGGAACGTGATCTTTCAGCTGGCTATTTCGTGCCGGCTCAGGCTTTCGGTAATCTGGTCACGCAGTTGTCCCCCGCACGGGCATGGCTCGCCAAGCGGGGTTACACTTTCCAGTTTGCTTACAAAGGAGAAGCCTTGGCGAACGTAAGCGGCGGCCTGAGCAGAGGCATGTCTTACGCTCATGAACTGACCTGGGTGAACAACTTCGATCTGGGCAAGTTGCTTGGTCTGGACGGCTGGATCTTGCATGGCGTTTTGATGGAACGAGCCGGCCGTCAGATCAGCTTTGATCACGTTGGCGAACGACGCATTCTGCTATCGGAAGTGTACAGCCTTTCCGGCCACATGGCCGCACATCTGGCTGACTTTTATGTGGAAAAAGCGTTTCGTCGCAACAGCATCAACATCAATCTTGGTCGCATTACTCTTACACACACCTATGGCACGTCGCTGTTGTTGTGCACCTTCATGATTCAGTGCTCGGCTCCAGTGGGTATCAAAGGGGTTCAAGGATGGAGCGTCTATCCGAAAGCAACGTGGGGCGGCACGATCCGCCTGCGCCCGACACGTGATCTTACGTTGAGAACAGGTGTCTATGCCTCCTCTGTCCTGACATCCAATCCATCAGGCTGGGCATGGGGTAGCGAAAAACAGACGGGTGTGATGTTGCCGATCGAATTGACATGGGAACCGTTCATCGGACCCCGAAAGCTACCCGGCCATTACAAGCTTGGCTTCGGCCACGATACCAGCGGCTTTGCAGACATGATTGGCTCCGTCCCCTCTTCTATGGCCTTGCGATACGCGGTGCAGAAACCTCAGCCACGCGATACATTTTACATTGAGGCTGACCAGATGATTTACCGCAGCCATGGTTTGCATCAGATGGCAGGAGGCTACCTGATGGCGGGCTATATTCACAATACACCGCAAGTCTCGGTCTTTTCTGATCAGTTTTATATTGGAACGTCGCTTCTCGGCATTATCCCGTTCCGTCCTCTCGATCGCTTCGGCGTGATGTACGCCTATTATCAGATCAGTAAGCGACTAACGCTCGGGCAGCATCTCCTGCAGGATGCAGGTCTGCCGTTCCCAGCGGGAGTCAACAATCCCCAGACGCATACGGCAACACTGGAGGCCTATTATGGCATCCCGGTTGTACCTGGTGTGCTTCTTCAGCCGTCTTTTGAATATCAGATGCGACCCGGAGAGACGTCAGTCATCCCGAACGCAACAGTCATCGGCCTCAAAGTTATCGGAAATCTGTAGACCCCCGCATCCAGAGCCGGAAACCGGCATGGATAAACATTAACGACACGACGTCAGGAGAATTGATCCATGTCCCCCTGGAAGCAGATATACGATCCCGCTGGAAACATTCTTGTTTCAAGTCTGGTCGCCCTCATCCCGATTGCATTTTTCTTCGTTGCGCTGCTGGTGCTTCGCATGAAGGGACATGTCGCCTGTACTATTACGGTCATTCTTACTGCCATCATCGCTGTGGCTTTCTATGGGATGCCGATACCGTATCTGATTGCGACGGGATTATATGGTTTTCTCTACGGTTTGTGGCCTATTGCGTGGATCATCTTGGCTGCAGTCTTTCTCTATAAACTGTCAGTCAAAACCGGATACTTCGACATCATTCGCTATTCGATTGTCACAGTCTCTGACGATCAGCGTATTCAGATCCTACTCGTTTCGTACGGCTTCGGTGCTTTCCTCGAAGGGGCTGCTGGTTTCGGTGCTCCGGTCGCGATTACCACAGCGCTCCTCGTCGGCCTCGGCGTGCCTCCACTGTACGCGGGCGGACTTTGCCTCCTTGCCAATGCTGCGCCTGGTGCTTTCGGGGCGATGGGCATTCCGGTCATTGTCGGCGGTCAGGTGATTGGAGCAGACCCGTTTTTGATCTCTCGGCTTGCGATGCCCATGCTTGCCGTCCTGGCGTTTGTCATTCCGTTCCTTCTGGTGATGATCGTGGACGGCCTGCGTGGCCTACGAGAGGTCTGGCCGATTATCCTCGTTGCGGCGCTGACCTTCACCGTCACGCAGACTTTGGTAGCTGTTTTCGTAGGGCCGGAGCTTCCTGATATTGCGGCGGCTCTGGCAACGCTGCTGGCTATTCCGCTTTTTTTGAAGTTTTGGAGGCCAGCAGTCAGTTTCCGGTTTTCTCAGGGAAACAAGGAGGCGTCCATCACTGGAGCAGAGCAGCATTACAGCGGAAGTGACATTATCCGGGCATGGATGCCATTCGTCATTCTAACCGTTCTTGTTGCACTTTGGAGCATCGCGCCATTCAAAAACCTTTTTAAGTCTGGCGGCCCGCTCGCTTCCACGGTCATCACCTTCCCCTTCCCATATCTTAATGACCTAATCATTAAGATGCCGCCAGTCTCGCTAGAGCCCGCGCCTTATCACTCGGTATTCAAGCTTGATCTTCTCTCCTCAGTTGGCACGAGTATCATGCTAACTGCCATTCTTTCGACATTTGTGTTGCGCGCGCGTCCCCGTGATGCGGCAGTGATCTTTCTGCAGACACTGAATGAACTGAAGATTCCGATCTATTCCATCGGCATGGTTCTCGCTTTTGCTTATTTGGCCAACTATTCCGGCTTGTCTGCGACGCTGGCTCTCCTGTTCGCAGCGACAGGTTCTGCATTTACGTTTCTTTCTCCAGTCCTCGGTTGGCTCGGTGTTTTCCTGACAGGATCGGACACGTCCTCAAACGCGCTGTTCGGAGGACTGCAGGCCGCGACAGGTCAGCAGATCCACGTCAGCGGCCCACTTCTCGTTGCCGCGAATGCCGTTGGAGGTTCAGTTGGGAAGATGATTTCCCCTCAGTCGATCGCTGTCGCCTGCGCCGCAGTTGGCCTGGTTGGAAAAGAAGGGGAAATGCTAAAATTCACGCTGAAATGGAGTGTTCTTCTTGTTCTTATGGTGAGTTGTCTTCTTACCGTGCGAGTGTATTTTTTTTGAAAAAAAATCTGGAGATTATTTGGTAGGATGGAATGTTTGTTTTCAGATGTTGAAATGCTAAATTGCGATCTTCGGAAGGAAGGTTATTTAGTTTTCGTTAAAATAATAATATTATCCTTCTAAATCTAGAGTTTTGGTAAGAGATTTTTTAAAGTGAATATTCATAAATTTAATCGTTCAGATTTTTCTGGTTTTTCTAATAATAAATCATATCCTCGTATTTTTATTTTTTTATTCGGTGTAAGTATCACAACGGTCATTTACCTTTTAGGATACCTCCATAACCCCGCTCGCCCCTCGCCTGCAGCGCGTTTTCCAGAGGGATGGTGGGGGTGGTTCGATCAATCGAAGTACTTGCAATCAGCGCAGGCGATCTCCCATTGGGATTTGTCTCCTGCTCAACATTGGTATCCGTTTGGATATGCATTGCTTGGGGCGCCTTTTGTCTGGATGGGGAATAACTGCTACCTGCTGCCTGATCTTCTGTGCCTTCTCGCAACGGTGGGGGCGATAATTTTTCTTGCAGAAGGTTTAGGGTTGTCTGTGTTTGCAGGCATGTTGATTGCCATCGGCACGACCGTGTTTCCCGCGCCAATTTTGAGTGTTTGGGTCGTACCTTGGAACACAACGCTCTCTGTTCCCCTGATCTGGTGGGCATTCGCACTCGCGACGCGTTTAGTGCTGTTGAAGGATGGCGGCAGGCTTTCAATTGCTCGTCTACCGTTATTTGCCTTGCTGGGGGCCTTACTGGCGTTTATTCCCGTTACCCGGCCGACTGATCTTCTCATTTCAGGAGGTGTAGCCGCGACCTGCTTTCTGACAGCATTGTGGGAACGTGAGTTACGTTGGAGGGAGCTTCTGGTCGCGGTTGCTGGTGCTACGGTCGTGTTGGGCATCGCTGGTGCTCTTTACGTCCAAATTTATGGGTTCCATGCATCGGAATACATGGTTCACTCAAAAGAGCTTGGTTTCCGTACCGACCTTTTGTGGTGGAAAATTTATCTGCTGCTTTTAACCCCGCGCCCCTGGTTTCCTGATGGCGAAGGCTTGATGGAGCAAATCAATTGGCTGTTTTTCGGTATCGTGGGCATCGCAATGTTACCGTGGACTGCTCGCAGCCGAAAAGATATTCCCTATATTCTGCTGGCAGGCCTCTGTATCGGATACAGTCTTCTGTTCTTTTCATACATTGATCTGATTCCGAGCGGTCTGTGGCGCTACAACAACGTCCACTATTTCAAGTGGGTTCTGCCTGCGATGGGTCTGCTGGCATGGCGTTGTGTGACGGCTCTGTTTTCTCCACGGTGGAGGGTGGCTCTTGGCACAATAGCTGCGGTGTTCGTCCTGTCATGCATTAGATTGTTGCCTGTACAGGTGCCAAATGGCAGTTCTGGCGTCTGGATGCTTACACTCCATGAGGCGCCTCCGTCGTGGCCAGACAGCTATTTTCAAGATATGACTGTCGCGGATCAGGATGGGAAACTTGCAAATATTACAGGTTTCAGATCTTTACCGGACACGCAGGGAGAACGATGGATCGCCCTCGCCCGTCCGTTTGATGGTGTGGTGCGCAATCTCACCATGCAGGATCAGAATTCGTTACCCGTGACATCTTGGGGCATGAAGCTTGCATTGAGGCCCAATCCATGTTGGCTCCCCCCATATGCTTGCCACTATAAAGCGCCGGCGCCTTAAGGTTGGTTGTCTAGAATCAGACTGCGGTAGAAAACTGGTTTATCGCCGCGGTCTGTTCAGACCTATGCTTCGTCAACTATGATAACTCTTGGCGACATCGCACAATTTGGCAAATAGAGAGCTTCAAAGCCTCCGAATGTCGCAGTCAATGGACATCACGTGATTTGATCGCGATGAAATCAAAGAGAGCCTTGCGCGAATTTTTGCCAGATTCCTGTAAAGATCAGTTTGCAACGTCAGCCAGTATTTTGGACAAGTCGTAGATTGTCCTGTCCACTAGATGGACGACCTTCCCTTCTTTCTGAAGAATACCTTTCGCACTGAGCATGTTTCCGCCCAAAAATATCCGTCGATAGACCTCGAAGATATTAGGCCGCATGATGATGTTCATGTTCACGGTGTCGGTCTCTAACGTCACAAACATCAAGCGTCCTAGGCCGACCGAGGTCTCTGACGCACCAGAACTAATTTTGCTACTGCTAGATGCTTTTCGTCTATTAAAGACAAAGCCGTTCGACAAGTTGCAACGCCCTGTGTGTTCAGCCCTAGACGTAGCAAGGCCAGTGTATGAGGTTACAGCCTCCTACAACTCGGGCTCCCTACAGCACCATAGTGACCAAAATTACCGAGCCGCTAAGATTGTAGGAAGCAAGAGCTGGTATCTCAGCATTAGAGCTTTCTGGTGCTAAGCCATCTGACTTTCTCCGGATCGCGGTGATCGAAGAAGCTGCTGGCTTTCTGATCAAGCGTGATAATCGCCTCCACATCAGCATCGTCCAACGTAAAGTCGAAGATAGCAAAGTTTTCGGCCATACGCTCTTTACGGACTGACTTGGGGATCGCGACAATCCCGCGCTGGTTTAACCAACGCAGCACGACCTGAGCGATGGTCTTCCCATGTTTCTGCGCAATTGACTGAAGCAGATCATTCGAGAACAGCCCGTTTCGTCCCTCTGCAAATGGTCCCCAGGCTTCCGCCTGAACATCATATTGCTTCAGGATTTTCAGCGCATCGTCCTGCTGATGAAAAGGATGGAGCTCAATCTGATTGATCGCTGGTGTGATTTGGTTGTGCAGGACAAAATCCACCAGTCGGTCAGGATAGAAGTTGCTGACGCCGATCGCCCGAATACGGCCCGCACGATACAGTTCTTCCATTGCGCGCCATGCCCCATAGACGTCACCGTAAGGCTGGTGGATCAACCAGAGATCGAGATAGTCCGTCTGGAGTTTGTTCAACGAGCGCTCAAAAGCTGCCTTGGCTCCCTCATAACTGGCATCTTCAATCCAGAGTTTGGTAGTGACGAATAAGTCGCTGCGGTCGATCCCGTGGTTGCGGATCGCATGTCCCACTGCTTCCTCATTGCCATAGGACGTTGCTGTGTCCAGAAGCCGATAGCCGACATCAATGGCGTCCCGAACACTTTGCTCACATTCGGCAGGATCAGGGACCTGGAACACACCAAAACCAAGAGACGGCATCTGAACGCCATTGTTTAGCATGACTGCAGGCGGGGTGAGTGTCATGATTATTCTTTCCGAGACTGTGGCTTAGCGATTGATCAGGTTCTGATATGAGGCAGGATATCGGTCTCCTTGCAGGGTGATCCCGTTGAGTGCCTCTTCAATGCGGGTCAGATCATCAACCGTCAGACTGACATCAGCCCCTTCCAGATTTTCTTCGAGACGATTAAGTTTCGTCGTACCGGGAATGGGAACAATCCACGGCTTCTGGGCCAGAAGCCACGCCAACGCGATCTGCGCAGGCGTGCAGGATTTTTCAGATGCAATGGCTTTAACAAGATCAACAAGAGCCTGGTTCGCAGCCAGTGCATCAGCCTGGAAACGGGGAACAGAGCTTCGGAAATCATCTTTGGCGAACACGACCTTTGGGTCGAGTTTTCCAGTCAGAAACCCTTTGCCAAGAGGCGCAAATGGCACGAAGCCGATACCCAGTTCTTCAAGGAGCGGCAGAATCTCCAATTCAGGCTCGCGCCAGAACATCGAATATTCACTCTGGAGAGCTGCAACCGGCTGTACGGCATGTGCACGACGGATTGAATCCGTCCCGGCTTCAGACATGCCAAAATGCTTGACCTTGCCCGTTGCGATAAGGTCTTTCACCGTTCCGGCAACCTCTTCGACCGGCACGTTTGGATCGACGCGATGCTGGTAAAGGAGATCAATTCTGTCAGTCCGCAGGCGCTTAAGGGCTTCATCCGCAACCTGTCGAATACGCTCCGGCCGACTATCCAATCCCTGTGCTGGTACGCCGTTTACGAAACCAAACTTGGTGGCAATCACGACCTGATCACGAACCGGCTCTAGTGCCTCCCCAACGACTTCTTCATTAATGCCTGGTCCATAAGCTTCGGCAGTATCGAAGAAAGTGACCCCACGCTCATATGCTGCGCGGATCAGCGCAATAGCATCCTTGCGGTCGGTGGCAGGGCCATAGCCATAGCTCAGGCCCATGCAGCCGAACCCAAGCGCTGATACTTCCAGACCACTCTGGCCTAATAGACGTTTCTGCATGTTTCTTGATCCCGCGTGTTTATCCTTGGGCGTCTGCCAAGGCTCTGAACATGCAAATCATAAGCCCAAACTCATCAATCTATTAGACAAGGTAAATTTCTTGGGTCTATGACTTTTAGTCATGAAACCTGTGAGAAGGCCTGAGCATAATGCGGCGTGAAGAGCTTGGAAGTCTGGCTATGTTCATGGCAGTTGCTGATGAAGGCAGTTTTACCAAGGCCGCAGGCAAGCTTGGGATTTCACAATCTGCGCTCAGCCATTCTCTTCGGCGGCTTGAAGCCAGACTGGGCCTACGGCTCCTTACGCGTACAACCAGGAGTGTCGCACCGACACTGGCTGGTGAACGCCTTATAGAAACACTCCGTCCTGCCTTGGAGGATATTGATCAGAAGCTTGCCGCACTGACCGAGTTGCGTGACCGCCCTGCTGGCACTGTTCGGATCACGACAAGTTCTCACGCGGCGTACACGGTGCTGTGGCCAGCTATTGATCGTCTCACAGCCGAGAATCCTGACATCAACGTGGAAATCAATATTGAAGGAGGCCTCGTCGATATCGTGGCTGAGCGATATGACGCAGGAATAAGGCTTGGAGAAAGACTGGAGCAGGACATGATTGCTGTGCCAATCAGTCCACGCCTTCGGATGGCGGCTGCGGCCTCGCCATCGTACCTGAGCGGAAAGAATATTCCGGAAACGCCTTACGATCTTGCGCACCATAACTGTATCAATCTGCGTTTACCGACTTCCGGTGGATTATATGCCTGGGAGTTTGAGCGCGATGGCAAAGAGATCCGGGTTAGAACGCAAGGACAGCTTGTGTTCAACGATGTCAATCTGATTGTGGAAGCCGCCCTCACCGGGCATGGCATTGCTTTCATGCTTGAGGATCACGTCAAAGATCACCTTTCTTCCGGAACTCTGGTGCGAATGCTGGAAGAATGGTGCGAGCCATTCAATGGCTATTATCTGTATTATCCAAGCAGGCGGCAGCCCTCTCCGGTGTTCACCCTTGTTCTGGACGCTTTGCGTTACCGAGGCGGATAAATTTTAGGGCTGGATGAATGTTCGAAAACTAGATTGACGCTTGAATGGATTGCTCTGCTTCTCGGCGATACCTTCTGGGAGTGACCCCTTTTTCTTCCAAAAATGCTCGATTGAAATTGGATAGATTACTGAAGCCAGATTCTGCGCTTATGACGGAAATGGGGTCTTTCGTTGTCATCAGAAGGTTGCATGCACGACTGATCCGCAATCGGCGCACAAAACTGGTGAAAGTGCCCCCTGTTGCTTGCTGGAACAGACGCGAGAAAGCAGACGGACTCATTTTAACGCGATGGGCGATCTCTGCCTGTTTGATCATCTTTAAATCTGAAGACAACAAGCACCGCATGACCTGATCGATCACCCTGGACTCTTCTGCTTTCGAAGAGCGGGGGTTCCAAGACTGGCATAGAACGTGTCGAGGCACTTGAGCCAAATTTACAAGAAGCGCAATCAGTTTCGAGACCCGCTCTGCTGGGTTAGAGAGCTCTAGGTCTTCCATTTGGTGGCAGAGCATTTCCAGCGATGGCCCATGAAATTCCACCCCGTTGGCCGCGTCCTCAATTAGGTGCAGGATTTCCCCAAATTCCGGGCATAGTTGAATCAATCCCTGAAGCCATGCTGGCTGGATCTGTACGATCAGATCGCGCCCATGACAGACCTGTTCTTGCCCCAGATTGCTTAACCAGTTGTGAGGTAAGTTGGGCCCTATCAGAAACATGCTTCTGGCGTAGAAGGTACCGACATGGTCACCCACGACATACCGCCCACTCCCCGCTGTAATCAGGTGCAGTTCATACTCAGGATGGTAATTCCACTTAGCGCACTCAGCGGGGTAATCATGCCTGGACAGAGTAAAACTGTGCGCTGGCTTGGCCGTAATGAGCTCGTAAACGGGTTGAAGGGGCTGCATGGCAAAGGGTTTTCGGCGATGGGACATGCAATGCCTAATATAACGCTGCCCTAGGGCAAGGCTCTAAAAACTACGGATGATATGAGGATCTGCATTCGGGATCATGGCTTCCAGTAAGGTCTGATTCGTCGCAGTATCATCAGGAATTTTCCTGTTAGCATCTAGCGTTTGATTTTTATTTTTTCGATACTTTTTTGCGGTTTCGTTCAGCGATAAGAGCGGCTCGTCCTTCAGTCTTTTTGCGTTTCTGAAGTAGAAATTTTCCTATAACCGTTACGTTATAATAATGTTATAGTTATTATCAGTTTTGAACCGCTTTATCGCAGCATTGCTCTCACGGTTTCTTGTGGTCTATCGCGCCTCGCTAACTTTCTTGAAATTTTTCCTCAAAGAGACCGCATGACTATCGCAGTACCGCCCGAGAACTCGTCTTTGACGAACGTTCCTTCCCCCCGCACATCTCTCATTTTCTTTGTGCTCGCTCTGGGCGCTTTTGCTATAGGAACTGCTGAATTTACAGCCATGAGTCTGGTGCCTCTGATCGCACGCGAACTTCAGGTTACGGTTCCTCAGGCCGGGCACGCGATTGTTGCTTACGCGATGGGTGTTGGCATTGGAGCGCCGCTCATTGCTGTTCTCAGCGCACGTTTGAGCCATAAAAAAACACTCATTGGGCTCACTGCCCTCTATATGGTTGGAAATGGGCTCACAGCATTTGTCCCATCTTATGGCTACCTTCTGATATGCCGATTTGTCAGCGGCCTTCCCCATGGCGCCTATTTTGGAATAGCTGGCATCATCGCTTCGTCACTCGTTCCTCCAAGTCGCAGGACACAAGCGGTTTCGCGTGTCGTGCTTGGTCTCACTGTTGCAACAGTTGCAGGTGTGCCCCTAGCCAGTATCATCGGAAGTGCCCTGGGATGGCGCTGGTCCTTCGGTTTGATCGCGGCTCTGGCACTCATCACAACTGTCCTTGTCAGTGTGGTTATTCCCACAGATCCTTCATGTCCCCATGCAAATGCAATGGCGCAGCTCAGAGGCCTTAAAAACCGACAAGTGTGGCTCACCCTTGGAATTAGTGCCGTAGGGTTTGGTGGAATTTTTTGTGTTTATACTTACCTGACGGCCATTATGCAGGAAGTTCTACATGCATCGTCCACGATGATTGCTATTATGCTGGCTGTCTTCGGAACGGGAATGACCACAGGAACGGTTGTTTGCGCCTGGGCTGCTGACCGGAAGATGATGTTGACCATGGGCGGTATCTTGCTCGTCAACGCTTCAGCCCTCGCCGGTTTCGCAGGATCGGCGCATAACGTCTGGGAGCTTATGCCTGTTGTGTTCATGATTGGGTGTGGCGGAGGGCTGGGAACAGTGATTCAGTCGCGCCTCCTTGAAGTCGCGGTAGGTGCAGAAGCTATGGCTGCGGCCTTGAACCAGAGCGCTTTCAACCTGTCTAATGCCGTTGGTCCCGCACTGGGTGGGCTTGCCATTGCAGCCGGTTTTGGATGGACCTCCGTAGGCTGGGTTGGCAGTGGCCTGGCTTTTGGTGGTTTCATGATCTGGCTGCTGACTTTGGGTGATATCAAGTCGAAACAACAGCGACCGATCTAATATTTGATAAGGTATCTTTTCATAGACCCGAAAATCGGAAATTTACGTCAAATAACCAGACATTTATTATGCTGCCATCCCGAAAGGGGCTTCTCCACAGGCGTTGGCTTCATCAATCGTGAGTAGAAGCCTTATGCGCTCCTTGGAAGGGCGATGAGAAAGTGGCGGCGAGCGATGGAGGACCTTCTCTGCGTGGTCCCACTGAGGAAAGTGTTTCCCTTTCAGAAGAACAATTGCCCCAGTGGAAGCTTCTTGGATGGTTGACCCGTTGTCGGTTGTCCATTGAACTCCTGGTCCGACATAGGCGCGAAGCAAACGGAGATCGACGCAATCAACATGAAATTTCCTGCAACTATCGGTCGTTATTTTTTCCAAACGAACGCGGAGTGCCTGATGTCGGGAGATATCGCCGTAAAGAGTAGCGATCTCCAGGATATCTTTCTGCAGAGGCAATGTACCTTCTGGAAATGAAGCCTGTAGCTGGGCAGCAATGTCCGCCATTTGACCCCGTGCTATCCATAATCGAGGTCCGTCTTTCAGATAGTCTTTCGCCGCCTGTGTCAGTGATGCCGACAAGCTGTCTTGATGAACACTGATGCTACAGTGAGGCAACAGAATGTCTTTGAGTAGCGACTGACGAGCCAGACGGGTACGAGTGGAACACTGCGGCATGGAAAACGCTTCCTTGCTATTGATATGTTATAACATAACTATTATTGATGCCTCTATCAATCCCCTCTTCTCTTCAGGTGCTTGCCTCATGTCGGACAATCGATTGCCTGTGACCGTTCTTTCCGGTTTTTTGGGAGCTGGAAAAACTACTCTTCTCAATCATGTTCTGAATAATCGCGACGGTCTGAAAGTTGCGATCATTGTCAATGATATGAGTGACGTGAACATTGATGCCGAGCTGATCCGCAATGGCGGTAGCAATTTGTCCCGGACAAATGAAAAGCTCGTGGAAATGACGAATGGCTGCATCTGCTGTACGTTGCGGGATGACCTTCTGACTGAGGTGACACGGCTGGCAGAAGAAAAAAGATTCGATTACCTCCTGATTGAATCAACCGGGATTGCAGAGCCCCTGCCCGTCGCAGCTACTTTCGAGTTTCGAGACGAAGAAGGCCGCAGTTTGAGTGACATCGCTCGGCTCGATACGATGGTAACTGTTGTGGATGCCGTGAACCTGCTCAAAGACTACGGATCAACCGATTTCCTTCGGGATCGAGGTGAGGTTGCGGGAGAAGAGGACGAACGCGCGCTCGTAGACCTCTTCGTCGATCAGATCGAATTTGCGGACGTCATCGTTCTGAATAAAATCGATACCGCCACTCCCGAGCAGGCAGAGGCAGCAAGATTGATTATCCGTTCTCTCAATGCTGACGCAGCTGTGGTTGAAACGAGCCAAAGCCAGGTTCCCATACACCAGCTTTTGAACACTGGCCGATTTGATTTTGAGCGTGCACACCAGAATCCCTTGTGGTTCAAAGAGTTGTACGGGCATTCTGAACATCGGCCGGAAACGGAAGAATACGGAATTTCCAGCTTTGTCTACCGTGCCCATCGGCCTTTCAAACCGAATGCTTTTGCAGACTTCATCGAGCAGTCATGGCACGGTGTGGTGCGCGTGAAAGGCTATTTCTGGCTTGCAACCCGACCGGATTGGGTCGGAGATCTGAGTATTGCGGGGGCTTTAGCGCGCCATCAGGCGGCTGGGCGGTGGTGGGCAAGTGTCCCGCATGACAATTGGCCTGATGACGAAGGCTGGCGAGCGACATTGGCCAAATACTGGGACGATGTTTACGGAGACCGACGTCAGGAACTGGTCTTTATTGGAACCGGAATGGACGAGGCTGCAATTCGTACCGCGCTCGATAATTGCCTTGTTGCACCACCACAGGACGCAATTTTCATGCCTTGGCACTACGATAATCTTCCTGACCCATTTCCTCAATGGTCGTAAATATCTGAGTCATTTTGACGTACGCGCACATATTTTATGCCACATGGCCTGGCGATTAGGACAGCAATTGGAGGGGCTTTCTTCTTAGCCCGTCCCGAACACTCACGGACCCGTAAAATAACCATTCGCTCTGATGCATATCTCGGCAACTATTCTTTCGAACAATGCAGTCAAACTCAGAAATCCGATGAGACCGTCCCCGTCATTGAAAACCTTGGAAGCACATAGAAGGATGCTCCGCTGCTGCCTGCTAGGGTACTGCCATCGAGCAGTGTCACATTATGGTAGTTGTTGGTAATGCCCGTTGTTCCGACACGAATGATCGATCCCGTCAGATTGGAGAAATTCAAACGGAACGTAGGGGTTTTCAGGAAATAGAGCGGTTTGAAATGATACCCAAGCGCGAGGGTATTGGTAACAAACCCTGGCATTCTCTGATCGCCCACAAGCGTTACTGACTGCGGACCGGTATAATGAAGGCTGAAGTTTCCAAAAAATCCTGCATTGCTGTAGGTCAGGCCAAAATTTGCAAGCACTCGTGGCGTGAGAATGGACTGTTTTCCTTTGGTGGGAAGGTATGTGTCACCATAAGGAATATTTGAGTCAAAAGTGCCATGCAGGTACTCCACTGAGGCGTAAGGGCTGAAATGGTGGAAATCCCTTCCCGCAATCATGGCATCAAATCCGCGGATCGTCTGGTTTCCTGCATTGGAAACTGCGTAAGCGGTATTGGGCAGATAGGTGGTGAGAAGACGGTTGGTGATATTGGAATTGAATGCCGAAATATCTAACGTCAGGTACCGGTTGTTATAGCGATATCCAATTTGTTCCGTGATGGAATACTGGTTTTTGGGGAGTGACGTCGAGCCAGACAGCTGTGACGGAGACGGCTGGCGGAAATCACCCTCGGCATTCATGTAAACCTGACTGTGAGAGTCGATTTTATACGATACAGAAAGATGCGGAAGGGGCGCGGTTGAGTTCGCTCCGATCGTAAATTGGCTGAGCCCGGAAGCACGATCCCAATAGTTGGACATGATGTATTTGAAGCCACCGTTTATGGTCAGGCGATCATTAAAATATTTAGCGGTATCTTCGATAAAGAAAGAATTCAGCTCGTAGCCCGCATTGTACCTGTAAATCGCTTCCTGACCATCTGCTGTATAGAGCTTATAGGCATTGTCATTTGTTTTGGCATTTCGTCCGCCAGGTTGTGTTGCCATGGTTGGAAAGAAATAGTCGACGGCGTTGTTCTCATACCAGTATCCGAAAGACAGATGGTTATGACGATCAATGTCGTAACCCAGTTTGGCGACAAGCCCGACTTGCGGGGACCAGTGCTGCGCCCAGTATGTGCTCAACGGTGTAGAAGGGTCAGCTTTCTGCCCGTTTCCATAGAAATATGTGGCGCCCGTCGAGGCTGGCGTGCCGGCAGTTGAGCCGTCCCAGCCGAAGCCTGTCGCAAAATAGGGAGAAAGGTCGAAGGTCAGGCGTTTGTTGATAATGATATGCGCTTGTGTTGTGACGAAAAACTGGTTCCAGGAGTCAATATTGCCTTGCCAGTAATTTCCGGCGGACGTGGAATTCCTGTCCCAGACATTTGTACGGTTATATCCCTGCCCCGTATGCTTATAATTATAAAATGTTTGAGCATCTGGATATGCATCAATTGTGAACATGGAATTGTTCCATGAACCAAAAAATTTGACAGTTGAGCCGTTGGTAAATTCTTTAAAAAGTCCAACGTCTACATGTGTCCGGCGGTTTGTACCTGCACCCATCCATTGTCTCGAATGGGTATTTGAGACTGAGATATAAGACCGAATACCGGAATTTCCGATTTCTCCGGATTCCAGCCGGACGAATTCCCGGGACATGTTGTTGGTGCCGTAAGAAAAATCCATGCTGCCCCCAGCTTTCTTCCCGGGGGTGAGTGTGCGCTCATCAAGCGTACCTGCCGTTGCATTGGATGCAGGCGCATCGATAGGAGAACTCCCAGGCGTCATGGTGACGCTTTCGATGTTCTCTGCGTCAACGTTCTGCTGAAGGTACGCTGCAAGAGATGCAGGAGCCCCATCCAAGAGTAAAGCCGTATCGGCATCAGTAAAACCGCGCATATACAGTGCGCCGCCTTTGATTCCGGACGTATCTGGCATGGCAATGCTGACACTTGGAAGATTTTGGACAACATCAAGGCCGGTTGATGTCGGGCTTCTCATCTCAATATATTGGCGCCCTACAGACTGCACGGCATAAGGTGCAGTTTCGACGCGCATCATGCCTCCCCCAGAGTTGCGTGTGCTTCTCGATCCATGAACACCGACGCTCTCTTCGTTGGCTGCCATCATGGACGTTCTACGGGAACGTGGTTTTGCGGGTGTGCCAGATGTCGCATGATGAGAGCTTGTCACATGACGAGGATGATGGGTCGGAGCAGCACTGGAGCGTCCAGCCTCTGCGGAAAGGAGTACGGAACTCAGAATAGTACCGAGGAACAGACGAGAAGCCAGTGTCTTCACTTTTTTTCTCCGAAAGCTCAGTTGGCGTAACTGAATAATATGCACTCAAACATATTTCGTTTTAATAATGAAACACTAAATAATCTTTGGAGAAAATAAATATATAAATTTAGTATTTTAGGTTAATTCCAGCGCGTTTAGCCGAATGATGCTTCCATCATTCGGCTTTCTGAGGATTACTTCTGAATTCTGAAACTAAAATGAATATTTAGAAGTCTTTTTCGCAGCTCATAATAACCTTTCTAACTTGGGCTATCATTCCTCTTATTTGGTCTGGAGTCGAAATAAATGGAGGGCCAAAAGAAATCGTGTCTCCTGTGACGCGAAGCAGAACGCCCTCTTCAAGCCCTCGCTCAAAAAGCTGAACGCTTCGAAGGGCAGATTTGTCAGAAAGAGGATTGAGTTCGATCGCGGCGGTAAGACCGATGTTCCGTAAATCTTTTACGGACTTCAGGTCCTGCAGTGCATGGATCTCTTCTTCCAGAATGGGTTCCAGCGCCCTGACGGCCGCATTGGTCCCTTCTTCTTCCATGATGTCGAGCACCGTATGGGCCACGGCCGCCGCCATTGGATGCCCTGAATAGGTGTAGCCGTGAGCGAACTCTATGGCTGCGTCCGGGCCGTTCATGAACGTTTTGTAGATTTCTGAAGTGACGATAACGCCTCCCATGGGAATGATCCCATTCGTGACCGCCTTGGCGAAGGTAATCATATCCGGTATGACGCCGAATCTTTGGGAGGCAAAGTTTTCTCCCATACGCCCAAAGCCCGTGATGACTTCGTCGAAAATGAGGAGAATCCCGTGTTTCGTACAGATTTCCCGCAGCTTCTGAAGATATCCGACGGGAGGGACAAGAACGCCGGTTGATCCCTGAACTGGCTCGACAATGACAGCCGCGATTGTGGAAGCATCATGGAGTGCCACCAGTCTTTCGAGATCGTCCGCCAGATGGGCGCCCCACTCAGGCTGCCCTTTTGAAAAGGCGACATGGGCGTGATCGTAAGGGTGTCGGATGTGGTCCACGCCAGGGACCATCACCGTGGCGAACATCTTGCGGTTCGGGACAATGCCGCCGACGGACATGCCCCCAAACCCTACACCGTGATAACCCCGTTCGCGTCCAATGAGACGAAAGCGGCCGCCCTCACCTTTAAGCTTGTGAAAGCCGATCGCAATTTTCAGTGCAGTATCAACAGCTTCCGAGCCAGAATTCGCGAAGAAAACATGCTCCAAGCCTTCGGGGGCCATCTTTGCGATGCGTGCTGCCAGCGTTACAGCCGGTGCATGCGTCATCTGGAATCCGGGTGCAAAGTCCAGCGTTTCTGCCTGCTGACGAAGCGCATCCGCAATGCGTGGATTTCCATGGCCTAAAGGCGTACACCACAGCCCAGACAGTGTATCGAAGACCGTTTTGCCATCGGCCATCGTATAGTAAGGCCCTTTGGCAGAGGCTACAACGCGATGATCGCCCCGACCGTTAACCAGTCTGTTCGCAGTAAAGGGCATCCAGTTGCGTCCCTCACTCATGGCAAGGGCGCACAGGCTTTCGTTCGTCAATGTAGTCACGATACTGCCTCCGTTAGGCTGTCAGATGTTTTTTTCTTAAAAGGTGCTCTCTCGACATACCGGCCCTGCCCGCGCTCGGCACGCAGTGTACCGTCATCCCAAAGGATACGGCTCTGGCTGATTGTCTTTTTTGCCGCGCCTGTAACGGTCATACCTTCATAAATATTGTAATCGACATTCTGATGATGTGTGGCGGCAGAAATGGTTCGTGAGGTCGATGGATCCCAAAGCACAATATCCGCGTCTGCACCCTCAACAATCATACCTTTCCGGCTATGGATATTGAAGATACGGGCCGTATTGGTGGACGTGAGGGCAACAAACTGCTCCGGAGTTATCTTGCCGCCGACAACGCCGTGATGCCACAGAATGCTCATGCGATCCTCAATTCCGGGAACACCGTTGGGGATGCGCGTAAAGTTGGTGAGGCCCATTTCTTTCTGGGAGCGGCAGAAGCAGCAGTGATCCGTTGCGGTGGTGTGGAGCTGGCCGGAAGAAAGGCCGCCCCAGAGCGCTTGCTGATGCGATTTTTCGCGGAAAGGCGGGCTCATGACATAGCGCGATGCCTTCAGCCAGTCTGAAGACTGGTAAACGCTTTCATCGAAAACCAGATGCTGTGGAAGTACTTCGCCATAAACCTGTAGGCCGCGAAGGCGGGCAGTTGCGATGGCTTCGGTCGCCTCGCGTGTTGACACATGCACGATATAGAGCGGGGTATTGCTGACGGCCGCCAGTGTAATGGCGCGCTGAGCAGCCTCGCCCTCCACGCTGGATGGGCGGGAGAGCGGATGCGCCGCAGGGCCTGTGTTTCCTGCTTTCAGGAGAGTCTCCTGAAGAAACGAGACGGCATCTCCATTTTCGGCATGCACAGTGCATAAAGCGCCCAGCTCTCCCGCTCGGCGCATGGAGTTGAGGAACGTCTCATCATCCACCATTAGGGCGTTCTTGTAGGCCATGAAGTGTTTGAAGGAATTAACCCCGCAGTTCCGCACCAGTGTTTCCATATCCTGGTGAACCTGCTCATCCCATTGCGTCACCGCGACATGGAAACCATAGTCAGCAGACGCTTTTTCGGCTTTGCTCCGCCATGTTTTCCATGCGTCATGTAACGACTGCCCGTGTTCGGGAATGACGAAATCAATAATGCTCGTTGTGCCTCCGGCGAGACCGGCGGCGGTGCCTGTATAGAAATCGTCACTGGCCGTCGTGCCCATAAAGGGCATTTCCATATGCGTGTGGGGATCTATCCCCCCTGGCATGACAAGCAGGCCATCTGCATCAACGATGGTACAGCCGGTCGGCGCTTCCATATCCGCCTGAACAGCCGCGATTTTCCCGTCATCGTCACATAGGACGTCCGCTCTGAAACGCCGCTCAGACGTAACAACTGTTCCATCCTTGATCAGGAGCATGACATCCCTTCCCTTCAGGAAAAGTGGTTGGCATTATGTCGTTGTCTTACCGAAACTGTATGGTTAATCTGACCAGCCGGTCAACATAACGATTGCGCTTCCGGAATTTTTTCGAGAACGAGGATCACCAGAATGACACAGTCACCGGACGCGTACGCTACAGGGCGCCTGACCAATGCGGATCTTGCGCCTGTTCAGGACCGGAGCTGGGCATGGAAGGACTTTCTCTTCCTTTGGATGTCTGATGTACACAGTGTCGCCGGGTACATGACGGTTGGTACGCTGTTCATGATGGGATTGCCAGTCAGCAGTGTGCTCATCGGACTGCTTGTTGCAATTGTTGCCGTGCAGCTTCTCTGCAACCTGATCGCGGTTCCGAGCCTGAAGTCCGGCGCCCCTTTTCCGGTCATTATCCGAAGTGTCTTTGGCGTGTACGGCGCGGTCGTTCCGGCACTGGTGCGTGGGATCATTGCCGTCGGCTGGTACGGAATCCAGACATGGCTGGCATCCAATGCCGTGGTTCTGTTTGTTCTTCGAATGATGCCGTCGCTGGCAGACTATAGCGATGTTCATCACCATGGACTGATGGGGCTGTCGCTTCTCGGCTGGTTGGCCTTTCTGCTCATCTGGGCTTTACAGTTGGCGGTATTCTGGCGCGGAATGGAGTCCATCCGGCATTTCATAGACTGGGCCGGCCCAGCCATTTACGTCATGATGGTCATGCTTGACGGCGTGCTTCTCTGGAAAACGCGCGGACAGATCAGCTTTTCAGTCCTTCCCCACTCTGCTCTTTCCGTCGGACAACATCTGACCGGCGTACTGAATGTGATCTCTCTGACGATAGCATTCTTTTCCCCGATTATCCTGAATTTTGGCGATTTTGCCCGCTACGGCATTAGCCCGAGTGCGGTACGACGCGGTAATTTCTGGGGCCTGCCGATCAATTTCATGGCCTTCTGTGCGCTTGCACTTACAACAGTAACCCTCACCCAGCCTGTTCTGGGACAAATCCTCGTTGATCCGGTGGACACTGTGACGCGTCTGGATAGTCAGACAATCATGATCGTGGGAATTTTAACTTTCGTTCTCGCGACCATCGGGATCAACATTTCCGCCAATTTTGTCTCAGCGGCGTTTGATTTTTCCAATATAGCCCCGGCATCCATTTCATGGCGCGGCGGCGGTGTCATTGCGGCGATTGGTGCCATCGCTCTCACGCCCTGGAACCTCTATGCCCGGCCGGATCTGATCCACCTGACACTCGACATACTGGGTCTGTTCATCGCTCCTGTGACAGGAATTCTTCTGGCTGACTACTATTTCGTTCAGCGGGAAACCCTGGACGTGCCTGCGCTGTACAGTACAGACCCATCGGCAGCTTACTGGTACCGAAGTGGCGTAAACCCTACTGCGATCTGGGCCTTGGGTCTGGCTGTGCTGGTGGGGCTCGCAAACGTCTTCCTGCCAGCATTAGCTGTATTCCAGAATTTCGCGTGGTTTACAGGCTTCTTTTCAGGGTTTTGTTTTCATCTGCTTCTGACGCGCCTGAGGCCGGTTGGGAGAACAGCGGACGGACAAGCGTCATAAGAGTGTTGACGGCAGTTTCATAATCGCCGTCAATAAGAGGTGTACGGTCCAGAACAGCCTCATACTGGACCTGCATATCCGCATATGCCTGCGTACCCGACCACAAGAGAAACAACAGATGCGTCGGGTCGATAGGCGCCATGATGCCCTTCGCCTGCCATTCCAGGAAGATTGCGACATGTCGGGCTACATGGGCTCGCAGTTCTCCACGTAAGAAGTCCTGAACCATGTGCCCGCCTGAGAGCACTTCCTGTGCGAAGAGACGCGATCCTTCTGGGCGGGTGCGGGAGAATGCAATCTTGGCTTCTATGTATCCCCTGAGCCCGTCCAGCGGGTCCTTGTCAGAAGAAAGCCAGTGATCGGCATCTGTCAGCCACACATCCAGCAGGCGTGACAATGTGGCGTTGTACAGGTCTTCCTTGGAGCCAAAATAGTAGAGAATATTGCCCTTGGGGATGTCACAGACCTTGGCAATATCTTCAAGGCGCGTTCCCTTAAGGCCGCGGGTGCCAAAGGTCCATTCCGCAGCATTCAGGATTTGCGGAACGGTGGCACGGCGTGGCGCACCGGCACGAGTTCTTTTTCTGGGGCTGGGAGACGCCTCCAGACTGTCTTGTGGCATTGTCTTTCTCCCAGCCTGCTTTGCGGGAGGCGATTTTTGACAGCAGACAGGCTGGACGACAAGCCCCTGATTGGCAGAACCTTAGAGCGTGCTGTCTGCTCGCAAAACAGCACCAAGCAGAACATTGGCTCCGGCTTCGGCCTCGCTTTCCGTAATGCTTTCTTCTTCGTTGTGGCTCAGGCCATCTCTGCAGGGCACAAAAATCATGGCCGTTGGTGCAACGCGTGCGAGATACGCAGCATCATGCCCCGGGCCTGAGACAATCGAAAGGGGATCGTAGCCCATCTGGCGCGCAGAATCCGCGACCATCTCCACGCACCGCGTATCAAAATGAACTGCGGGAGCATCCCAGATGGAGACGATCTCCAGCGTCACTCCGCCAGCTTCAGCAATGCTGTGGAAGCGATCCATAAACTCCCGCTCCATGGTCGCGACGACGGAATCATCCGGGTGACGGATATCCACAGTGAAGAACGTCTCGCCAGGCACGACATTATTGCTGTTCGGGCGATTTTCAATCAGGCCCACTGTACCCACGGCCCCCGGAGCATGGCCCAGTGCTATCTCTGACAGGGCAACGACCATCCGGGACGTTGCAAGCAGGGCATCGTGACGCATTCGCATGGGAGTAGAGCCAGCGTGGGCGTCCTTGCCCTTTACGGTCACCTCATACCACCGCATTCCCTGAACGCCAGAAACTGCCCCGATAACGTGGTCTTTGACTTCGAGAATGGGCCCCTGCTCGATATGAAGCTCGAAATAGGCCGCGATGGGGTGATCGCCACAGATCTCTTCACCGCGGTACCCAATAGAAACAAGCTCATCTCCAAAGCGTGCCCCTGCACGATCTCGCTTGTCCAGAACCTCCTGTTCCGTAAAAACACCTGCGAAAACGCCTGAGCACATCATCGGAGGTGTGAAACGAGACCCTTCCTCGTTTGTCCAGTTAATAAGTTCGATGGGGTGGCGCGTTGTATGACCGGCTTCATGAAGCGCCCGTAGAACCGCCAGTCCGCCCAGAACCCCCAGAATACCATCAAATTTCCCGCCGGTTGGTTGGGTATCCAGATGACTGCCCATCGTGATGGGAGGAAGGCTGTTATCAAGTCCCGGGCGGCGGGCAAACATGTTGCCCATTGTATCGACCGTGATGGTGCAGCCCAGGCTTTCGCAGGTTGAGGCAAACCACTCGCGAACCTGTTTGTCTTCTGGGGTCAGTGTCAGCCGACGGATGCCGCCTTTTGGCGTTCCACCAAACCGGGCCGTATCCATCAAATCTGCCCAGAGAGCGTTCCCATCAATCCGCATATTGCTATGAAACATGCCAGTCCTCTTTCATCCGTTCGTCTGGTGACCCTCTGGCCGCCGCGTCATGCCTCTCAGGCGGGAATACGATTGGGGTTGGAAGGATGATGGGGCCACGTCAGTTCCCCATCTACGGGTTGTGGAACCATTGTGATGCAATCATCCACCGGGCAGACATGCGCACAGAGATTGCAGCCCACGCACTCCTCTTCGATCACTTCGTAATGTCGGCGATCAGCCGTGTTTTTCTTGGAAATCGCCTGATGGGACGTATCCTCGCAGGCAATATGACAGAGACCACACCCGACACAGGCATCCTGATCGATATTGGCGAGGGTCTTGAACTTCATATTGAGCTGGTTCCACGGCACGAACTGCGAAACAGCCCGGCCTGTCAGATCCTCCAGCCGCTCATAGCCTTTCTGGTCCATCCAGTTGGACAGGCCATCAATCATGTCTTCCACGATGCGGAACCCATAATGCATCGCGGCGGTACAGACCTGAAGCGATCCTGAGCCCATTGCAAGAAATTCGGCAGAATCCCGCCAGTTGCTGATTCCACCAATTCCGGAGATGGGAATTCCAGCCATGATAGGATCTCTGGCAATTTCCCCGATCATACGAAGCGCAATTGGCTTCACGGCAGGCCCGCAATAGCCACCATGCGTTCCTTTTCCGCCCACAACCGGCATGGGCGCCATGGCATCCAGATCCACGCCAATGACGGATTGAATGGTGTTGATCAGGGATACAGCATCCGCCCCACCTGCCCGCGCGGCGCGTGCCGGCATCAGGATGTTAGTCACGTTTGGCGTCAGCTTGACGATCACCGGCATCCGCGTGTTCTGCTTGCACCAGCGTGTCACCATTTCAACGTATTCCGGGACCTGCCCGACCGCCGCACCCATATTGCGCTCGGACATGCCATGCGGGCATCCGAAGTTCAGTTCGATCCCGTCTGCGCCTGTCTCTTCAACGATTGGTAGAATGGCTTTCCATTTATCTTCCTCGCAGGGCACCATAAGGCTGACGATAAGGGCACGATCCGGAAATTCACGTTTGACGCGCTTAATTTCCGCGATGTTGGTCGCAAGCGGACGGTCCGAAATCAACTCAATGTTGTTGAGGCCAATTAGCCGACGCCCCTCAAAGCCCAGGGCTCCATAGCGAGAGCTCAGATTGACGACCGGTGGATCTTCCCCAAGCGTTTTCCAGACAACACCACCCCATCCGGCCTGAAAGGCCCGGCGAACGTTGTATTCCTTGTCAGTCGGGGGAGCGGAAGCAAGCCAGAATGGATTGGGAGATTTGATTCCAGCAAAAACCGTGCGCAGGTCAGCCATTGTGGTCAGCCCTTTCCGTGTTGGATGCCATCAGTTCATTATGAAGCGCTTCAGCTGCGTTCCGTCCGTCCCGGACAGCTGCAACGGTAAGATCTTCTCCTGCCGTACAGTCGCCACCCGCATAAACTCCCGGCATAGAGGTGCGTCCTGTTTCATTCACAACGATGCGCCCGTTTTCCACGAGGATCTGGTCGTTTCGCACTGGGTCTGGCACAAAAACCTGCCCGATTGCTTTAAGGACCATGTCGGCCGCGAGTGTGAAGGCATTCTGCGGATCGTAACCGTCATTAGGCGTACCTCGAAGGAATGTGATGCTCCTGATGGCCCCGTCTTCGACATTGAGTTGACTGGGAGACGCCCAGAATCTGACCGTTACGCCGTTTGTCTGGGCCCATTCCCGTTCAACTTCCGTGGCCGACATGTGCTCAGCCCCGCGGCGATAAACCAGCGTTACCTCTTCCGCACCCAGACGTTTTGCCTGCACGGCTGCGTCAACCGCCGTGTTGCCGCCCCCAATCACGACAACCCGCCTGCCAACTACAACTTCCGAGAGATTCCGAGAGCGCAGGGTCTCGATGAAATCGACCGCGTCCAGAACGCCCTCTGCAAATTCGCTTTCCAGGCCGAGAGCGCGGACACCTGCCAGACCCAGCCCCAAGAAAACGCCGTCATAGGTCTCGCGAAGGCCTGCAAGCGTGATGTTCTCCCCGAGCGTCGCGTTACCCTGGAAAGCGATCCCCCCAATTTCCATCAGGAACTCGATTTCCCTTTGGGCGAAATTGTCAGCAAGTTTATAAGCCGCAACACCATACTGATTGAGACCACCAGGTGCATCGTGTCGATCAAAGATCGTGACATCATGCCCATGCATCGCCAGACGATGGGCGCAGGCCAGCCCCGCTGGCCCGGCTCCTACCACCGCCACGCGTTTTCCGGTGCTTGCAGCCCGCTGGAACGGGTGGGTCTTCTGCTGCATTTGCCAGTCTGTAGCAAACCGCTGAAGTGCGCCTATTCGAACGGCATGATGAGCTTCAATCGCGGTGTGAACACATTTCTGCTCACACAGAATTTCGGTCGGACAAACCCTTGCACACGATCCGCCCAAAATGTTGGACTGGAGAATGGTGCGCGAAGCGCCAGCCAGATTGTCAGATGCAATGGCCTTGATGAACCGTGGGATATCAATGTCTGTCGGACAGGCCTCTACGCATGGAGCGTCGTAGCAGTAGAAACATCGATCGGCTTCCAGTGCCGCCTGTTCGGGCGACAGGCCGGGATGAGCATCGGCGAAGTTCAGTTCCAGAGCAGTTTCCGGCAATCGGCCACATGCAATATCGAGTCGCATACTCGTCTCCTGCCTGACTTAGTTCGTAATCGGAATGGTATGAGTTCGAAATACTTTCTGGCAAGGGTTTTCTGACCAAACGTTCAGTTTATGCGAAACTATGGGTTTTAGGTGAGAACCTGCGGCGATCGACGAAACGCCTAGTCATGAGCAATCGCGCCGACAAGATATTAGATCGGGAGGTGCGTTTTCTTCTCCCAAGGCTTTTCCGATGAGAACAAATCCATCATTCAAGAAAGTCTAATCAAGGCTGCCATCATCGTTCGCTCCGTAAATCAATGCATCCAAGTTCAAACACTTAGTCATGCGATCCGGAGTAGCCTTTGGAGAGGAATGTGGTAGGCTGGCACTCTGTTTGTTGGACGCAGAAAGCTTTGACACCTCTCATGCGATTTACCCGCCTGCGTTTTCTCATTCCTGTCTCGTGTTTATTGGCGAGTGAAGGATGTACGCTCCAGGGCGCCCCGTCTTTCCCAGTTGTAGGCGCTTACTTTCCGGACTGGATGGTCTGTGGCCTCGTCGGTGTTGCGGTTGCCGTTGGATTACGAGTGATATTCCTTCTAACCGGCCTTGATGCCATCCTCAGTTTTCGTCTCTTCACCTATGTAGCGTTGGGCGTTATCGCCGCACTGACTGTGTGGACGCTGGTGTTCGGGCCTTGATGATGCAGCGCGTTCATGTCTCAGGCAAAAAGCCTATCGGTATTATTGTGGCTGTCATCTGCGTTGGGGCAGCCATTCTCTTCGGCGTCCATGTCTCGCATGAAGACAGCACTCATCCGTCTTCTGACAGCGGAAGTATTGACGCAGAAATGGTGCACGTCGCCTCCACCGTTGGTGGACGGTTGAAGGAACTCAGAGTTGTCGTCAATCAGCATGTTCATAAGGGTGATGTTCTTTACCAACTTGATCCTGAACCCTACGAACTGATTGTCCGACAGGCTCAGGCCAATCTGGATCTCGCGAATGCAGAGGTCGAGAACCAGACACGGCTGCTCAGCATCAAGACAACCAACGCCGCCACGGCGGATGATCAGGTTGTTCGCGCCAAAACCAATCGTGATTTGGCCGCACGAACGGTCGAGCGCCTGAAGCCGCTTGCCGGCCAGTCCTATATTCCGTGGCAACAGTATGATCAGGCTCGTGTGGCACTCCACGACGCTGAAGTGTCGCTTTCGCAGTCGAAAAACCAGTCTGTCGCAGCGACAACAGCGATCGGAGATCTGAAAAGCTCTCTTGCCGCACGGGATGCCAGTCAGGCAGCCTTGGACCATGCAAAATACGAGCTACGCCAGACTGTGGTTACAGCTCCTGCGGATGGTTATGTCACGAGTTTACGGGTTAAAGCTGGCGAAGTTCTCGCGCCGTCTCAGGTCCTGTTCACGCTCATTGTCGATGACGAGTGGTACGCGACCGCCAATATCCGTGAGATCAATCTTTCTTCCGTTCAGATTGGTGACTGCGTGACCGTTCACTCAATGATTGATCGCCACAGTCCTCTACGCGGACACGTCGAAAGTATTGGTTGGGGCGTTCTGTCTGTAGATTCTGCTGGCATTGCCCGGTCACTGCCCATCGTGCCGCGCCAAATGGACTGGGTTCATGTCGCCCAACGTTTTCCGGTGCGCATCAAGCTGGAGAGGGCAAACCCGCTTTTGCTAAGACTTGGCGCCACAGCAACCGTTGAGATCCGGCATGGCGCTGCCTGTCCCTGACACTCTGGCGAATGCCCCGTCGTCTTCCAGCATGAGAGGGCCGGGACTGGGATTAGCACGGGTCTGGCGGCTGGTCTGTGACCCTGCCCCGGGGCGATTGGGATATGCGCTTCGCATGGCTGCCGCATGCACGACAACCGTGCTGCTTGGGGAAATCTGGCAGGTTCCGGAGCTGGCCGTGCCTGCCCTTGTGACCATGGCGCTGTGGCAGAAAGACCGCGTGACAAATGCTCTGGCCGGGGTCGCTGTCAATGTCCTCATCCTCATTCTGCTTCTGATTATTTACGCGCTCATCCGCCTGACGCTCGATCATCCTATGGGACTGGTGATCGTCATTGCCCTGTTGTCGTTCAGTTTTTTCTTTCTGGGCTCAGCCAGCAAGCTAAAGCCTGTGGCTTATATGCTGGGTCTGATTACGGTTTACGGATTGATTGCGATTGACCAGGTCCCGGTTGGAGAAGTCGTCACACGCGCCCTTCTCTACACGGATCTTTTTCTGGCCGTGCCGGGGGCGGTCATGATTGGGCTGGGGCTGTTGATTTGCCCATCCCCTAAAAAGATCCTGACGGATAGCATTGCTGCTCGGCTCTACATGGCTGTTCGCCTTCTCCAAACTCCTGATGCGCTAACACAGGAACGAGCGACAGATATGCTTCGGGAAGGCACGGCGGGCATGATGAAGTCCGCCAAGATGGCCTCACTTGAAAAGATCTGGTCCATCCACGATTTGGCCTGCTTGCGACAGGCAGCCAACAGCAGTGTTGCCGTTCTTGCGCTTGCTGATGAGGCGAGCCGGGCAAGACTGCCACAGGAGCAGTTGTCTCGCCTGACTGAAACGCTTGAAGGCATGGCAAGGATTTTTTCAGACGGTGACTATCCCACAGCCATCGAAAGCCCTGTGATCGCTTCGGAGCATCCGTCTTTACAGGCGATAACCGCTCTCCTGCCAAGTTTTACAACCGCTCCTGCCCCTGTCGCTGGAAAATCGCCAGAAAAGAAAAAATCGGGTTTCTTTTCTGAGGATGCCTTTACTAATCCAGACCATGTGCGCTTCGCAGTGAAAGGGACTGCTGCGGTGATGCTGAGTTATCTGACCTTCAAGGTTCTGGATTGGCCAGGCATTCACACTTGCATCATCACATGCTTCATCGTCGCGTTGCCTACGATGGGCGAGATGATTTCAAAGCTGACACTGCGCATCACGGGTGCTCTCATAGGTGGGACGCTAGGGATCGCCTCTATTATTACCGTGATGCCACACCTGAATGGCATCACCGGATTTCTGGCGCTTGTCTTTGTGGTTTCCCTGATCGGGGCGTGGGTCAAGACAGGCGACGAACGGATTGCTTATGCTGGTTTTCAGATCGGTTTGGCATTTTATCTGACAGATCTGAAGAGTTATGGCCCCACAGCAGACATGGCCACCGCGCGGGACCGTATTGTCGGCATCATGCTTGGTAACCTCATTACATATGCCATGTTCACCAGCTTCTGGCCGGCCAGTGCCTACGATCATTTGGGAGCCAGCCTTCGCAAGCTGAAAGATTGCCTGAGGCGCCAAGGGACGACTCAGAGCTCTGAAGATCAGCTTCAGGCGGCGGCTCTTAGTCAATCCGCGTTACTGGAAAGCGAACGAACACTGGAATATGCGATGTCTGAGCCAGCACATATGCGCGCTGACCAGCCCCGTCTTCAGGCGGCCCAAAATGCCTTGATCGATGCCTCGAGGCTGGCTGAAGAATTGCTTGTAACTCCCCAGCGGCCAGACCTTGCCGATCGTACGGCACGACTGGAACAGATTGCTTCATGATTCACTTCAAAAGAACCTTTTTGCTACCGCTCCTGCTATCGGGCTGTGCCACCCAGGCACTTGAAACGGCGCCAGCCAGCCCTGATCGGCCATGGCAACCGAATGTCGCTGCAAATGGAGAACTGGTGCCCGGTAAGCCCGGACCACATACATTGGCCGTCCCCGCTGGATACACATTGCCGTCCAATAGTCAGATCCATGTGCGGCCCCCTGCCCCTGAATTGGCGCCACAGGCTGGCCATGCCTATTCCCTTCCTGAATTGATCGATATTGCGCAGTCCGCCAATCCTGAAACCAGACGTGCCTGGAACCTTGCGCGCGATGCCGCTCTGGCTGTGGGAATTACGAAGAGTGCGTATTTGCCCCGCCTGACCGCGACAGTTGTAGGCGGATATAATCATAGCCGTAATGACGGTGCGAACCCGTCGGTTAGCAATGCGGGCATTGCTGAAGACGCAATCAACTCAGGCCTGAGCGGATTAAACAGTGCTTTGGGCGGTGTTCGCAATAGCAGGTCGGGCGCTGGCGAAATCCAAACCCTGGGTATGGAATGGCTGCTGTTCGACTTCGGCAAACGTGAGGCCGTTATTGCCGCCACAAAGCAGGCACAGATTGCAACCAATGTGCTCTTCACTGCGGCTCATCAGAAAATCATCTACGGGGTGACAACGGCCTATTACACCCATGCCGCAGCCCAAAGCCGTGTCGTATTGCTGCGTAAGGCACGGGACAATGCACGCTTCGTGGAAGCAGCCGCAGTCGCAAAGCTACATCAGGGGCAAGGCACCATAGTGGATGTAACGCAGGCTCGGCAGGCTACAGCACAGACTGAACTACGACTTGTACAGGCAGAGAGCGACGAACAGAATACGGCCCTTGAACTTCTGAATGCCATTGGTATTTCCCCGAACACGAAACTTGAGACACTCGATATTTCTGGCCGCCCGCTCGGGCTGGACGATATTCGTCTGACTGATGCATTTGTCCAACAGGCCGTTTCACGCAGACCGGACGTTCTTGCAGCATACGCAAATGCGAAGGCGGCAAAAAGCAGGGTTCGCGCAGCGAAAAGCGAATTTCTGCCCAAGATCTTCATGACAGGAAATGTGGCCTACACCACGGGGCGTCTGGCACTCTCATCCGTGCCGGGAGTGGGAAGTGAGGCTCCCCCCACCCTTAACTTATCGAGTAATGCCTTCAGCAGTTTGATCCTTGGTGGGATTACTGTCCCGATCTTCGACGGGGGAACCCGAGCTGCGTTGCTGAAACAGGCCCAGGATCAGTCTGACAGTGCAGATGCGACATTGCAGCAAACAGTCGACAGTTCGGTGAAGCAGATTATAGTCGCAGAAAATGCGCTCCGTACTAGCCTGAGTGCCTATGCCGCATCAGCAAAGCTGGAGACGGCAGCGATGACAAGTTTTGAGGCATCCTCGGCCGCATATCGTAGTGGCGTAGGCTCCATTACGCAGACGAGTATCGCGCAGAATGCTTACCTTGATGCGACACTGAGCCATTCAGATGCCTATTATGCTGCGTTAATCGCCGCGGCCGGGCTTGCGTTCGGCACTGGAGCACTTAATCACAATTAGAAGTAGCACCCGCCCTTGCTACGAAGGTTTTTAGTGGTTCGAAACTATCGGCGTTCAGGGGCACGATAATGCGTTATTTTTCAAGTCGGACTTGTTCTTATGGAGCCAGTGCCGAAAAGCTGGATAAGCGGCCTGTGAAAGGGCAAACGGTTTACCGTCTATTTCTCCTGGAATAGACGCCACGTTTGTAAAGGGCTTATCAAAAAACAGTTTATGGACGTCTTTTCCGTTGGAATCTCTAATATAGATGGCATTCCAGATATCATGTGACGGGTATTCTTGAGCGTCTGAAACTTTATACGATAAAATTATTTTCAAGAGGCTATCATTTTCACTGTTTATTTTGTGTGTATATGCATTCGCATATATTGGAAGCGTATCTTCATTGACACTGAATCTTGACGTGGAGAGAGGCGCGCGCATGAATATTTTTTCAATATAGCAATTTTTATTTACATCCGATGCAAGCGTCACATTTATTGGCATCAATAAAGAAAAAATTAATATTAGATAATTATATTTTCTCATTTTGCCCTCATTAATATAGATTTCTCTAAATATAAAATTGATTTCGAAATTTTTTCATGATGCTTCTATGAAATTCGATTGGAACTACAAGATAAGAATTTCGTAAAGTAAATTTAAAACTAGCCTTTCGTGAATTTTCTCGAATGGGGTTTAGTTCGTCATATTCATATCGATTAAGATGTATTTTGAGGCGTATGGGGAGTGCTCCATTACTCAGTGATCAGACGCTAAGGCGAATCATAAACTAGCACGTGACAGCGATTTTTTCATATAAGGCCAAACGTGCAACACCACAAAATTATAAAATGATAAAGAAAAATAACCATCTTCCGGTATATCTTTATCGTTATAGAAAATATATAAATAAATATAAAATAATAAAAGCATAAACAAGATGTAGATTACTTACTTTAAAAAATAATTATAAATGGAAAAGTGTTATTTTATACCGGTTATTTCTTTATAAATTTATAATAAAATAAGAAATATTTCTAATTATGCCGAAAACGTTACCAATAACAGTAACTGTAATCACCATCCTGTTATACCGAACAAAAAATAGTCATTTCTATTATTGGGAAAAAATCCGGATGAAGGGACATAACGTATCAAACTATGTCTCTGGAGAGCGCCGTTGGAAAAATTACCTGATCCCAATCCTGTCCCGGTCTTTCTCTCCCGCAGGCGTCTCCTAGCTCTATCTGGCGCCTGCATCACCGCTGCTGCAATCGGAACGATTAAGAAAGGTTCTGCTCAAGAAATAGTAGCATCGAACCGGAATGGCGTTTCAGATTTTATGCAGCTATCAACCTTTGCCACCGGCCATAAAAATCTGGATCTCGCTATTGGATCCGCGCTGCTCCTCGCGTTTGAGGCCCAGACACACGATTTTTCTGCTCGCGTAGCAGCCCTTCGCGAAAGGATCGCGAAAAACGGCTATCAGGATGTTGAGGCGCTGGACGAAGGTCTTAGGGGCGATCCTTTGCATGCCACGCTCCTGCAGATTATCCGCGGTTGGTATGCTGGCGTTATTGAAGGTGGCACGAGCGCCAAGGTTTACGCTTTTGAAAAAGCGCTGATGTATCAATCGTCTCGCGATGTCGTCGTCATCCCGACTTATGCTCACAACGGGCCAAATTACTGGGTTGCAGAGCCCGGTTCCGTCGACGTCATGCCGGAATTCTAAGGAAATTATCACAGTGAAAATGCGATATTTTCGTTCTCTGTCCGGCACTGCCCTGACAACGGTTCTGCTTTTCGCAGGAGCGTCTGCACTGGCACAACCGACGGAACCCACACCCGCTTCAGCTCATCAACCATCTATTAGTCGCGGCCATTATCTTGCGATTGCAGCCGATTGTGCTGCGTGCCATACAAACGGACGGGATGGTCAATTTCTGGCTGGTGGATATGCGATCTCATCCCCGATGGGAAACATTTACTCCACCAATATTACGCCATCCAAAACTCATGGCATCGGAAATTACACGCTTGAACAGTTTTCTCAGGCGTTAAGGCACGGCATTCGCGCAGACGGTGCGCAGCTCTATCCGGCCATGCCTTATGACGCCTATAACCGCCTGACGGATGAAGACGTCAAATCGCTCTACGCCTACATCATGAACGAAGTAAAACCTGTAGATGCGCCCTCGCCCAGGACACAGCTCCCCTTCCCGTTCTCTATCCGTGCCTCACTGGGTATCTGGAAGATTGCCGCGCGCATTGAAGGCAAGCCATATGTCTTCGACCATACCCACAACGATGACTGGAACCGCGGGCGCTATCTGGTCGACGAACTGGCTCATTGTGGCGAGTGTCACACGCCACGCAATTTTTTGCTTGCACCTAATCAGTCCGCTTATCTGGCGGGAGCAGATATAGGCTCATGGCGTGCACCGAATATCACCAACGACCCTCAAAGCGGCATTGGCGGCTGGTCTGACCATGATCTCTACCAATACCTGAAAACCGGCCGAACGGCTCATGCACGTGCAGCAGGACCGATGGCTGAAGCCGTTGAGCATAGTCTGCAGTATCTGCCAGACGGGGATATTTCAGCGATCGTGACCTATCTCAGGTCGGTTCCGCCTAAAGCAGAGGCTGGTCAAACGGTTGCCAATTTCGCTCATCTCGGCCGCCCATCAAGCTATAGCGTTGCTGACGCGAATGCGCGCCGTAACAACAGCACCCTTTCCAAAACAACGGACGGCGCAGCCCTCTATGAAGCCGTCTGCGCGAGTTGCCACCAGTCGGACGGCAAAGGATCAGCGGATGGATATTATCCGTCCCTCGTGGGAAATACCACGCCCGGGCAGCGCAACCCGAACGATCTGATTGCCAGCATCCTTTATGGCGTGGACCGCACAACAGACGATCATGAAATCCTGATGCCAGCCTTTGGCCCGGGAACTTTGGTGCAACCGCTCAATGATGAGCAGATCGCAACAATCGCAGATTACGTTCTGAGCCACTTTGGCAACGCGCAGGCCACTGTCTCTGCCGATGCGGTGAAACAGGTTCGTGTTGGCGGCAAGCAGGTCCCTCTCGCCAAACTCGCAAGCCCAGGCGTGATGCTTCTGCTCGGAGCGGGTGGCGTTTTAGGGGCCATCATCGTGGTGGGTGGCGTCTGGTGGCTGATCAGCCGTCGGAAACAGCGTGTCGCTTAATAGAATTCAAAGGTAAAATCATGTCTGGTGAAACGCTTTCGGCTGATGTCGTCATTATCGGAGCAGGAATCTGTGGGTCCCTGCTCGCCCATAAACTTGTTCGCAACGGTCTTTCTGTCCTGCTCCTGGATGCCGGTCCTCGGCGTGATCGCTCCCAGATTGTGGAGAATTGGCGGAATATGCCGCCTGACAACAAGTCCCAGTATGATTACGCAACGCCTTATCCCAGCGTGCCGTGGGCGCCCCACACCAACTACTTTCCGGATAATAATTACCTGATCGTCAAAGGCCCGGACCGGACGGCCTACAAGCAGGGCATCATCAAGGGCGTTGGTGGTACAACCTGGCACTGGGCAGCCTCAAGCTGGCGGTATCTGCCAAACGATTTCAAGCTGCACTCCACTTATGGCGTGGGGCGCGATTATGCCATGAGCTATGACACGCTCGAGCCGTACTACTACGAGGCAGAGTGCGAGATGGGCGTGATGGGCCCAAATGGAGAGGACATCACGCCGTCTGCCCCGCGCAGAAATCCTTGGCCCATGACGTCCATGCCTTATGGATATGGAGACCGCACCTTCACAGATGTGGTGAGCAAGCTTGGGTTTTCCAACACTCCCGTTCCGCAGGCCCGAAACAGTCGTCCATATGATGGCCGTCCACAGTGCTGTGGAAATAACAACTGCATGCCGATCTGCCCGATTGGAGCGATGTACAACGGCGTCTATGCCGCATTGAAGGCTGAGAAGCTGGGCGCCAAGATCATTCCGAACGCTGTCGTGTATGCGATGGAGACGGATGCCAAGAACCGGATCACGGCCATCCGCTTCTATGACCCGGAAAAACAGTCTCATCGTGTCGTCGCCAAAACGTTCGTCGTGGCTGCCAACGGCATTGAAACACCCAAACTGCTTTTGCTCGCGGCCAATGATCGCAATCCGAACGGTATTGCAAATTCATCGGACCTCGTTGGCCGGAACATGATGGACCATCCGGGCATCGGTATGAGCTTCCAGTCTGCTGAGCCTATCTGGGCTGGCGGCGGTTCGGTTCAGATGAGCTCCATTACGAACTTCCGTGATGGTGATTTCCGTTCTGAATATGCCGCGACACAGATTGGCTATAACAATACGGCTCAGAACTCCCGTGCTGGCATGAAAGCTCTATCCATGGGCTTGGTTGGCAAGAAACTGGACCAGGAGATCCGCCGCCGTACGGCTCATGGTGTGGATATCTACGCCAACCATGAAGTCCTCCCTGACCCGAATAACCGTCTCGTCCTTTCCAAGGATCATAAGGACGCTCTTGGTATTCCTCATCCCGAAGTCACGTATGACGTGGGAGAATATGTGCGCAAATCAGCGGTCATTTCCCGGCAGCGCCTGATGGACATTGCCAAGGCCCTTGGGGGAACCGAAATTGAAATGAGTCCGTTCTTTACTCCGAACAATCACATCACCGGTGGTACCATCATGGGCCATGATCCGCGTGATTCTGTCGTGGATGAGTGGCTCAGAACCCATGATCACGCCAATTTGTTTCTTGCTACAGGCGCAACAATGGCGGCGTCTGGAACGGTGAATTCCACTTTGACGATGGCTGCGCTCTCACTCCGCGCCGCCGATGCCATTCTCAATGACCTGAAACAGGGGTAAGTGTTTTGTACAAACTATTTCAGCGCCGGACCATTGGCGCCGTCCTAAGTATTTTCATCGCAACAGCAAGTCTTACGGGGCTTGCATCAGCGAAGGACCTGGCCGTGAATTTAGAGACGTCAAATACCCTCATCGATCAGGCCAAGAAGCTTGCGGTGGCCAGTCATGCCCGTGTCGCCATCGCTATTGTTGATGCGGGAGGAAATCTGGTGTCTTTTCAGAAGATGGATGGGACACAACTCGGGAGTATCGAACTGGCGATCCGCAAAGCCAAGACCGCGCTCTCGTTCGCTCGTCCGACTGCTGACATGGAACATGCCCTCAATAGTGGGAATTACATGATTAGCACGCTGCCGAATGCCCTTCCCGCCGGCGGTGGATACCCGATCATGGTGAACAACGAACTTGTAGGGGCTCTTGGTCTGAGTGGTGGCGAAGGTGAAACCGATGCTCATCTTGCTCAGTCCACAGTCACCACCTTCCTGCAGACTTCAAAGGCAAAGAGCACTGAATGAAAACCCGACGTCCAATGCACAGGAAAAAACTTGCTGGCTTTTTTCTGTGCGCGGCCCTGGGTATCGTTGGTCCCGGCCGTCAGGCGCTCGCCCAGAGCGAAACTTCCCAGAACCTTGCAACACCTGAATCCTACAAGTCCCGTGCTTTTGCGATGGAAGGCATGGGCACCTTCGCGGTCGGTCCCCTGGTCCCGTCTCTTTATGGGAATCCTCATCTGTTTGGAGACTGGGGCGGTGCGCAGACATGGCTGACAAAGCACGGCATGTATCTGAATGTCGCGCTCAATGAAGAATACATGGCCAATGTCACGGGTGGTCGCACGCGGGATAACGTACTGGCCGGTCAGGTGGCCGCCGAACTGGATGTGGATTGGCAGCAACTTGCAGGTGTGAAGGGTCTTTGGACGCATCTTCTCGTCATTAACGGCCATGGACGCAGCTTCAGCCATACACTGGGCGATTCAGTCACCAACCCTGAACAGATCTACGGTGCCCGTGGTAACGTGGTTGCCCATCTTGTTTCCATGTATGCGGATAAGTCTTTTCTGAATGACCGCATCATTTTGTCCCTTGGTGATATTCCAACGGGAAGCTTCTTTGCGTTTGATTACGTCGCCTGTTCCTTCATGAACGTATCGGTTTGCAGTAATTTCGCTCCCGGAAAATATGTCCCGGGTGGACGCGATTGGCCCTCCGGAAACCTTGGTGGTGTGCTGCGTCTCCGCCCGACGGAGCAAACTTACATCATGGGAGGCGTCTTCGCGGTTTCACCCCATAGTTACAACGGTGGCATTTCAGGCTGGGCCCTTGCTCAGAGTGGGCTGGGTAAGGTCTCGTCGCAGATTGAAATCGGCTGGATGCCGTCTTTTGGTAAGAACAAACTGCGAGGCAATTACAAGCTCGGCGCCTGGTACGATAACTCGCGCTATCCGAACCTCTACGAGGACGTGAACGGCAACTCCTTTCAGGCAACAGGCCTCGGGCGGCGCTATGAAGCCGGGATGACGTCTGCATGGTTCATGTTTGACCAGATGTTGGTCCGCAATGGGCCCGGCATTACCGATGGGCTTATTCTTATCGGCGGTGTTGGGTATGCGCAGGGCAATCTTGTCGCCATGCGAGATCATGAGTGGATCGGAATAGTCGATAGCGGAACGCCGTGGCACCGAAGTGGCGATCAGGCTGGTATCATGTTCCAGCATATGGACATGAGCCATACCGTCACCCTTCAGCAGGAATCATCCCTGGCGCTTGGCCTGCCCTATCTGGATAATCAGTGGGGGCCTGTTTACGGGGTGCAGCATTGGGAGAATGTGTATGAAGCGTTCTACAGCACCCATCTCATGCGCGGCACAACGTTGCAGGCAGACTTTCAATATCTCCAACGCCCAGGGGCTACGACCACCTTCAAGGACGCCGCTGTTATCGGAGGGCAGCTGACGTCCAATTTCTGATTGCCGGAAGTTCGCGGTTCAATCAGATTGGCTTTTTGCACTCCAGATGACAGGACAAAAGCTGACATAGCTTCTTCCCGTCATATGGTATCACGGCTGAAATTCCCGTTCTTTCAATCAAGGAATTTCAGTCTTCACTCTGGTAGAACGCAGGTGAAGCTGGCCGCCGTGATCATGGGGCCGTGTCCGTCATATCGGGCGACTTGCGGCCATGCACAGAGCGGTCTTGTGCGTATGACTTTCCCGTCCTCGACCCGAGAGGCAATAATCGTTTGTGGAGCGTCGTGACGTACGACCCACGCATCGATCGCGCCAAGCTTGTTAAACGTGTCGCACCCTGCTCCGCCATAGCAATGCCCCATACCGGGGATTTCAAGGAGGCGAGCAGACTTCTGTTCTTCTGGTCCGGCATGCTGCATGAGGGCCTGATAGTATCCGGCGAGTTCCTGCGGGTTATGCCCGTCATTCCAGCCAATATACATTAACAGCTTCCCACCACGCTTGAAGAAAGGCGTCAGATTGTCATCGATATGAAGCAGCGGACCAAGCTTGCTGGTTGCGGAGGCGATGTCAGTGTCCCACTTCAGTGTAGTCCAGTCCCATGCGGGGTTCTGAAAAGCAGCATATCTGAACAGATCGAGAGCCACAGGAAACGCTTTTCCATCCGCTGAAAATCCGTCTTCACTGCCCTTCGCAGGCCCGGGGAAGATAACCTTGCCTGTTTTGGGATCAATCGGGCCGCGATAGATCTGCTCCACCGCTTTGACCTCATTGGCCGTCAGGCAGCTTTTCGTATCTTTTCCCTCGCACAAAAGTTGCTTAGGCTCGAACTCGCACTTGTCCGGATCATCAAGAAAACCCTGGCTTTTCCCGACTGGAGAGGCACATGCCGCCATGACTGCGCGGTTCAAAAGCTGGAACTTCTCGCGTCCCACACGCAATACGGGATCATGATAGCTCATCCACCCTGCCCAGAGCTGCTCACCGTTGAAATTGACAATCGGGTTAGGAGGCGCTCCAGCAACGATGCCATCGTAATCATTAGGGTAACGCTTGGCTTCGATCAAGCCTTCCAACCCGCCCAGGGAGCATCCAATCCAATATGCATGGGAAGCGTCTTTCCCATAAAAACGCCGGACGAGCTGCTTTGCCATCACCGTCATCAGGTGGTCAGCGCGGTAAGCGTAATCCACCAGCTTTTCTGGATGCCCTAGCGTGAAACGTCCCCCCTGTCCTTCGGGCGTAGAACTGTCATGGCCTGTATCTGTGCTGGCAACAGCATATCCTTCACCCAGACCTGTCACCATGCCGTCATACATGAGGGAGCCTGCCCATCCGAAATTTCCGACCCCAAGCAGCTTTCCGTTCCAGCCCTGTAGCGGAAGCCAGATTTCTGTTTGGATCGCTGAATCTGAAGACGGACGGAGCGTCATAGCTACACGGCAGAATGCCGGGTTAGCGGCCTGAACCGGATGTCCTGCAAGGTTCATGCCGGGGGCTGTCATGATCCGGCTCAGATTTGTTTGCGGGCTGTGCCACTCTCCGGCATCTATGGTTTCAACCTTGGTAAAGGTCGCATTGAGAAGTGCTAGTCGCGCCAGATCCGCGCAGTTGGCAGCATGCGCCTCTGAAGACAAAAGCAGAGACCCTGAGGCCAAGAGGAATGCTCCAATTGCACAAGTTGCCAAAATTCGATGCGGCAATTGCGTGTGGCGAGAGCGGCGGGGTTGCATGATTGGCATAGGGTCCTCGGCTTTTTGCTTCCGTGGCGTTGTCTGGCGTACCAAAGATCAAGCCTCTGCAACCTAAGACAGCACGACGCAGTCTGAACACCTCAAAGCTGAAGAGGTAAAGCCTTGATCCGTTCCGTGCTGCAATGCAGTGTTTCAGTCTCGCTTTTCGGAACAGCGCGTGAAGCGGTATGAGCACCAATGAGGGTGGGCGGGATGAAGAGCATATTTGGGATAATTGGTAGCCTGGTTATGGCCAAATCTCCGTCCATTGCAGCCAGTACTCTACAATTTCGGACGAAAGTGCCGTCAGGATCAAACATGGTCTTCACGCAGACGAGCGTCGCCATAAGGTACAGTTTCCTTTTGTTGCACAAAAGTCTGGTAACCTTCCCTGCTTCCGAAGACTGGCTCCACTTATCTTGCTTGTATTAGTTTTGGATTACGGTCTGAAACAGCGTGGTTTATGAACTGCCCGCTTCCCTACGATCCCATATTTTCCGGCAAAAACGTTCTCCGAACCAGTCGGACTATCAGCTGAACTTCTCTTCTGGAGACTTTTTTTGCCGGAGACATCTCATAAAACCGTGGCCTTTTCTGCTCAGTCTGACGCGGGAGAGGCTCTGCGTTACTCCCCGCTTATTGCTTTTACCATGGCTATTGCGACGTTCATGCAGAACCTTGACGGAGCCATCATCAACACCTCCCTTCCAGCAATGGCGCGTTCCTTCGGGGTAAAGACGCTTGATCTCTCGATGGGCGTGACTGCCTATCTTCTGGCGTCGGTTGCTATTTCACCCATCTCTGCCTGGATGGCCATGAAGTTTGGTGAGAAGCGCGTCATGTGTCTGGCTGTAGCGTTTTTTACGCTTTCGTCCCTGCTTTGTGGTCTGGCGGAGACACTTTCTATTTTCGTCTGCGCGCGGATCGGACAAGGTTTGGCCGGTGCCGTCATGATGCCTGTAGGCATGTCCATCATCCTACGCCACACGCCTAAAGGCGACCTGATGAAAGCGCAGTCCGTCACTGTATGGCCTGCTTTGTCCGCTCCAATCATTGGCCCGGTTCTAGGCGGCTATCTGACCGAGACCGTCGGATGGCGCTGGAATTTCTGGCTTAATCTGCCCATCGGAATTCTAGCCGTTCTGATCATGCTGCGTGTGGTCCCTGTCGAACCTGCGGAAGGAGCAGGAAAGCTGGATATCAAGGGTTTTGTGCTTTGCGGGACAGGTCTGACCTGCCTGCTGTCTGGCCTTCAGCGCATTTCTGAAATGGGAACGGAGCAGATTGTTGCATGTGGCCTTACAATAGCAGGAGCCATCATCAGCCTGTCAGCCGTTCGTCATCTTAAAGCTCACCCTACTCCCATTCTTTCTCTGGAACCTCTTAAACGCGCCAGCCTGCGATATGCGGCCTTCTGCCCTGGGCTAATTTTCCGCGCTGTATTTTCCTCTGCCCCATTTTTGCTTCCGCTGTTTTTACAGCTTGGGCTTGGATTTTCTCCCATGCAGGCCGGAACATGGCTGCTGGCCTATTTCTGCGCCAATCTCGGTATAAAACCCTGGACGTCTGCCATCATTCGGTGGGGCGGCTTCCGGAACGTCCTCTTCTTCAATGGCTTACTCGTTGCGCTATCGCTGCTCCCTTTCACTTTGCTGAATACCCAGACATCTCCGGTCTTGCTAGGTCTTTCCCTTGTAGTCGCGGGGTTATGTCGCTCGCTCCAGCTCACCAGTCTTTCGACGATGGCGTTTGCAGACGTCGGTCACAACGAACGGAGCAAGGCCGCTGCCATCATGTCCATTCTAGGACAGGCGGGCTCAACTGTGGGCGTTGCCATTACTGCTTTCGGGCTTGCCATGCTCTCTCACTTGTATGGTCACGCCTCAATCAGTCTGCGCGAACTGCATATGGTCTTTCTGCTGACTGCTTTGATCGTGCTGATTGGCACATCTGGTTTCTGGAAAATGTCACGCAATCTCGGGGCAGAAATTTCAGGAAAGCGAAGCTGAATTGAATGCAATATGCGGCTTGCGGTAAGGTGAGATGACGACGCGAATGCTGTAGTCCTCCCGCTCATTGCCGTTGCTACAGCACACGGTTTCTGCTTCCCCGCCGTGATGCCTAAAAAATCGTGATAGGATACCAGCAAGCAATCTCTCTTTTTTCGAGAACTCTCGCGCGGTTGGGAGCGTTGACTGAGTATCCAGCTTCCAAAGGTCCGTTTTTTCACTGGACCTCATTGCAAATAACGAAACTGATTGTTTTCGGTTTGTGGGCGGTTGACTAGCCGAAACAGACAATTACCAGTCAGCGGAGAAAATGACACCATGGCTTACCAGACGGTCAATCCTTTCACCGAACAAACTGTAAAAACGTACCCTGGACACACGGATGCGCAGGCATTCGAAGCTCTCGGAAGAGCTGATGCAGCTTTTAAATCAGCTGACTGGGGTCATGGGCCGATCGAGAAACGGCTATCTGTATTATCGAAAATTGCAGATCTCTTTGATGAGCGCGCTGATGATTTGGCGCATGCCGCGAGCATCGAGATGGGTAAGCGGTTTTCTGACGCGAAAGAGGAAGTCAAACTCTGTGGCGGTATTGCACGCTTTTATGCTGATCACGCAAAAGAGCAGCTGAAGCCCACACCCTGCGAGACGTCTCTTGGAGAGGCGTGGATCGAAAATGCGCCGATTGGAACGCTCGTTGCTGTAGAGCCATGGAATTTTCCTTTTTACCAGTTGGTCCGTGTTGTTGCACCAGCGTTCGCGGTAGGGAATTCCGTTCTCATCAAACACGCGGAAATTGTCCCGCATTGCGCAGAGCTTTTCGAAACCCTCGTTCGTGACGCAGGCGCGCCGGACGGTGCTTGCGTCAACCTATTCATAACGCCTGACCAGGTCGCTGCTCTCATCGGTGATGACAAAGTGCAGGGCGTCGCGCTTACAGGATCAGAACGCGCTGGCGCAGCGGTGGCGGCTACCGCAGCCAAGCATCTGAAGAAGTCCACTCTTGAACTGGGTGGCATGGATATCTTTGCAGTTCTCGATGACGCTGATCTCGCCCGCGCTATTAAAATCGGCACAGCAGCACGGCTCTCAAACGCTGGGCAGGTTTGCACCGCGGCAAAGCGCTTTATTGTTCATGAGAAAGTTGCAGACGCGTTTATTGCTGGCCTGAAAACAGAGTTTGAAAAAGCCCGTTTGGGCGACCCTTTGGATCCGACTACCACGCTGCAACCGATGTCGTCCAAGGCCGCATTGGAAACAATCGCCAAGCAAGTAGACGAAGCTGTGCAGCATGGTGCTCAAGTTCTGACGGGCGGAAAAGTCGCTGATCGGACCGGATTCTTCTACGAACCGACCATTTTGACCGGTATCGACAAGAACAGTCCTTCGTTCAAATCGGAGTTCTTCGGACCGGTGGCGCAGGTTTATGTTGTGAAAAGCGAAGACGAGCTGGTTGCGTTAGCCAATGACTCTCCATACGGCCTCGGTGGATCGGTATTCTCGAAAGATCATGAACGCGCCAAGAAGCTTGCCTCTCAGATAGAAACCGGCATGGTTTTTATCAACCAATGGACCAGCACGGCGCCGGAACTTCCTTTTGGCGGGGTCAAGCGATCTGGCTACGGGCGTGAACTGGGCGACCTTGGGATTATGGAGTTTGTTAATCGCAAATTGGTAGTTGTCGCGCACGGCTAACAGCCTCCTAGACCCACGTCTGCGCTTTTATCTAGTGCTCAATATTATGGGCGCTGGATGAAGTGGCATGACTTGACGCTCACTCTCGTCGGCATAGTTCATGTCTGTATCACAAGGCTCTCTTTCGGCGCCGTGTATGTAAGTGAGCGCGGGTAAATAACACTGAAAGATTTCCATAGCCCTCAGACTATGGAACCGACGACTTCTTCCAAATTTCAGTGGCTGGCCATCGAAATGATTGATGCTGTCATTTCTACGCGTAAGCCTTCGGGATCATAGTGAAGTTCGGTCTTCCCCTGATGTCCCAGGCCGGCTTGTAACAGGCGAATTCCGAAACCCGTCCGGTTTGGCATTGTCACTGATGGGCCGTCAGTTTCCTGCCAGGTCAGCAGCATAGCTGCCTCTGGTCCATACCCTTCGACCGTCCAGTTCAAACTCACGATCCCACCAGGGACACTCAGCGCGCCATGCTTCAGCGCATTCGTGGCCAGTTCATGAAGGACCATTGAGAAGGATGTTGCCGTATCGGGCCCAAGGCAAAGGAAAGGTCCGTTCACCTTCACCCTTCCTTCCAAGCCGAGGGGCGTCATGACTGCTACTGTTAGACTGGCAAGGTCTGTAGATTGCCAGTTTCTTCTCATCAATTGATCATGCGCTGATCCTAACGCGATCAGTCGCGCAGTGAATGTTGTGAGCGCGCTCTGGTCCTCAACACCTCGAAAACCCTGATGGGCCAAGCTCTGGACAATGCTGAGCGTGTTCTTCAAGCGATGAAGGATTTCATGGTTAATCAGATCCTGGCGGGACAGAGTATCCCACTCATCCAAACCAGCAAAAATTCTGTCGGCAGCAGTGCGGATGAAAGACGTCTCGTCCACAGTCCATTCTCGAGGCTGAGAGCTATGGACAAAAAGGCAGCCCGTCAGGTCTCCTCCCCTTATTTTCGGGACCAGTACCTGCGCAATGACATTCACGGACTGATAGGCGGCCTGCTCCACACTCATCCACGACGTATGGGTGATATCATCCAGAATGAAGACGGAACCTCCGCGAAGGAAATCTGATGTATGCCGAAAGGCTTCGAATGAGAATTCTCCGCTGATGGGCGGCATGTCAGCCGCACACCAACTCTGCTCCACAGTGAAGCGCTCTTCCCGCATGGAAATGCGGGCGAAACCAACGCGCTGCGCATCAAGACGGTTTCCAAGCAACTGACATGTTTCCTGAAGGGCCTTCTGGCGCGTTTCGGCAGTACGAAGGGCATCACCAATGGCGAGAAGCGTTGTCAGCCTGGCAGTCGCATTTCGTTCGGGTGTTACGTCCTGAAGAGTTCCGATCAGCCGGATCGGGCGCCCCGCTTCGTCATGATCAAGAATACCCTGACGGAGAACCCATCGCTCCTTTCCGTCACTGGCCCGAAGGATGCGGTACTGCAGTCTTAAGGGAGCAGTTCCTTCAAGAATTCGGTTCAGAGTGGGGATCGTCACCTTGTCATCGGGATGGATCAGGGCAATCCATTGCTCTGCCGAAAGAGTAGGAATCAGATCGATGCCTGCAATCCGGCAGACCTCGGGCGACACGGTGATGTCTCCCGACACCAGATCATACTCATAGATGCCTATGCCGCCAGCCGCTCCCGCTGCTTGTTGGAGAGCATATTTTTCCAGAGCATGGCGCCGTTCTGCTTCGGCCTCCCGCACCCGCTTCGCAGCACGCTGGCTGCGAAGCTGCTGCGCCGTAAAACGTCGTTCCTGAGTAACTGACGCCTGCCTCAAATCCATCAGACGCATGGACTGGCGTGCCAGTGCAGCGAGACCATCTTTCTGATGTGAGGACAAGCCATCAGATCGTGTTTCAAGATCGACAACGCAAAGGGTACCGACTACCCTTCCCTGGGTATCGAACAGTGGATAGCCCGCGTAAAACCGTAGTCCAGGTACACCGCAGACAAGTGTGTTCTTCTGGGTGTAGGGATCTGCCAGCATGTCAGGAATAACAACCGGAACCTTACGGGCAATCACTTGCCCACATCCTGAATTTGCAAGCGGACCGAAAGGCTGATCTGTGCCGACACGGGCTGAAAACCACAGTCTGTCCTGATCGAGAATACTGACAAGGGCTATGGGAGTTTGACACAGTGCAGCGGCGGCCACCGCGATGTCATTCAGGTCCGCGTCGGAAAAGGCCGACAGATCTCCGTAGGCATTCACCCGGTCAAGTCCGTCGGCAGAGCCCATTCTCAAGGTATGTCCAAATCCTGCATGGTATCCAGCATACCGCGACTGGGGCTTACCTCCAATCCTGTTTTGGAAGAACGCACCTTCAAATATAACGGCTTTCATACGTCCGGAGTAGAACTGCCAATAAGTTGTATCTGGAGGGAGCATCGCTTGAGACAAAAAACCTCCCTGGCCAGCTTTGGCAAGGGAGGAAGAGGCTAGCTAAAATGCAGGCGATGGACCCCTTGGACGATCAGCCGTTGATAATTATGCCGCCGTTCACATGAAGCGTCTGTCCGGTCACGAATGATGCATCGTTACTCGCGAGGTAAACATATGCTGGGCCAAGCTCGGAAGGGTCTCCACAACGTCCCATGGGTGTATCTTTCCCAAGATCTGCGACAGACTGCGGGTCAACTGGCCCCCAGCTTGCTGGCTGTAGAGGGGTCCAGACCGGGCCAGGAGCGACGGCATTCACACGAATACCTTTCGAAACAAGCTGAAGCGCCAGTGCACGCGTGAAACCCATTTCCGCAGCTTTGGTGGTTGAGTAAGCTAAGAGGGCTTTGTTGCCGGCGAACGCGTTGATGGAGGACGTGTTGATGATAGCACTTCCATTCGCGAGATGCGGGAGTGCTGCACGGACCAGATAGAAATATCCGTTGATATTGGTGTCCATGTGTTTTTGCCACTCTTGGTCCGATATGGCGCTGATATCTTCCTGAACGATCTGGACGCCAGCATTGTTGACAAGAATATCAAGTCCACCAAGCTCCTTGACCGTCTCCTCCACAGCTGAGTTACAGGTTTGACTTGAAGAGACATCCCCCGCGATAGCAAGGCCTTTGCGGCCCTCCTTCTCAATCAGGCGAATAGTCTCTTTCGCATCTTCATGTTCCTCAAGGTAAAGGATTGCAACATCTGCCCCTTCACGGGCGAAGTGTAAGGCTGCAGCACGTCCAATCCCGCTGTCTCCGCCACTGATCAGTGCTTTTTTTCCGGTGAGCTTTCCGCTTCCTTTGTAACTGGCACGGATATGCTCCGCTTTAGGCTGCATTAGTCCTTCAAGGCCGGGCTGATGATCCTGCGACTGGGGAAGAATATGGTCAGGCATGCAACTATCACTCCACAAAGGATGATGCGCCTAAAACAAAGGCGCTCCTGACATAATCAACATCCAAAAGTTCAAAGTGTTTCTTCGAAAATTTTTCCCTCATGGAAGTTTTACCAAGCGATGAGAAATTCGTTGGTGGAGTAAATATTCTATCAAGAATGTTAATTATTTTAAGTATAGATAGAACGGAATAAATCCGAAAATCGTCCAGGCGATAATGAATATGAATGGCGCCTGATGTGCAAAAAGTGCACCTCGTTGTGCTCTTCGCATCATGTCGCGTGTCTCGTCCTCATTTGGGGCAAGAGTGAAATCAGTCAGTGCTGGGCTGCGCTGATGTAACATACGCTGCTTTCCCTCCCATTTACCAATCGCAGCGTATGCCGCACGGATACCAGGAAGGGCCATTGCTGCCAGAACAAATCCCAATAGCGAAAACAGGGGCGGCAGAAGAAGCACCATGCTGTCGCCCCACCTTTTTGTAGAGCCCGTCATGGCTGTGGCGTAGGCAATGACAAGAAATGCCTGTGAACCAAGAAGAGCCTGCAAGCGACCGTTTACAACTTCAGTCTCAAACCGGATCTCGGAGCGGTAAAACGCTAGTAACTCGTTGTCTGTCGGATGACCCTGCGCCACGATCTGGCTGGTGTCGGGGGACGGTGACGCTGTTTCTACCATCAGGACCTTCTGCAAAACTGTAATGACGTTTAGCGCAAGGGTATCCTTCAAGTTTCCTGCAAAGCAGGTTTCAGAAAGTATCTCGGTCTGTAATTATGGTCAGTGCGAGTGATTTTCCTCGATTCATAGGGCTATACGGGCAATAGAAGAGTTCATTCCATTACCCGTAAATCATAACGCGGCCGTCAGTAGCGCTGTGGAACCAGCATGGTTTCTGGCGTGGGCTCACGCTCATAGTCGGGATGGAATACACGCTCGGGAAGAACAACTTCCGGGCGGCTAACAGGTTCGTAAGGCAAAAGAGACAGGAAGTGAGCAATACAGTTCAGGCGCGCCCGCTTTTTGTCTACTGCCGGCACAACCCACCAGGGAGCTTCCGGAATGCTGGATCGTTCGAGCATGATTTCCTTGGCTACCGTGTAGCTTTCCCAGCGACGACGGCTTTCAAGGTCCATCGGGCTAAGTTTCCATTGCTTCAAGGGGTCTTCAATGCGGGCGCGGAAGCGTGCTTCCTGTTCTTCGTCCGTGATCGAGAACCAGAATTTGATCACCCGAATGCCGCTGCGGACGAGCATGCGCTCAAATTCTGGCACTGATCGGAAGAATTCCTCGTATTCCTCGTCGGTGCAGAACCCCATGACACGTTCAACGCCAGCGCGGTTATACCAACTGCGGTCAAACAGCACGATCTCGCCTGCTGCGGGAAGATGCGCAACATAGCGCTGGAAATACCATTGTGTCCCTTCACGGTCATTAGGTGCCGGAAGCGCTGCTACGCGACAGATCCGCGGGTTCAGCCTTTGGGTAATACGCTTGATCGCACCACCTTTCCCGGCAGCATCACGGCCTTCGAAAACGACAACAACGCGTTCTCCCGTTGCCTTGACCCAATCCTGAAGTTTGATGAGTTCGGCTTGCAGGCGAATGAGTTCGCGAAAATAGGTGCGGCGGAACGTACGATCTGCAGGATCAAGCCCCTTGCCTTCGTTTTCTTCCAGCGAAAGTTCGAATTCTTCATCCAAATCGTCGATGATTTCGTAGCGCATACGTTCCCGCGCCTGTTCGGCCGAAGAATTGGCGCTGAAATCTTGGTCCTGCGTCATGGATAAGTTCCTTTATCACCGACCTTCAAGGCCGTGAAAGAAACTATACTGTGGAAACCAGACTGAGAGTTTGAAGGTTAATTGACATTACGTTGGCCACTTGTCAGAACGTCGTTGTCATATTCAGGCCAAGAACAGCGCCTTCTGAGGCCGCTGCTTGACCTTTTTCTGGCGCCTGACCTCCAACATGCCAGAAATACTGAAAATCAGGCTGAACGGTCAGGTAATCGCGGACCGGAATTTGCCAGGTGAGTTCAATATGATCTTCCGGTACGAGCAGTCTGGCGGAGCTGTCTGCGAGGCGTATCGTATCTTTGACGTTGTCTCGTGCACGGTGCCCGTAAAAGCTCGTTCCCCAGCCAATTCCAACAACATCATTGGGCCGAGATGGCACAAAACCCTGAAACGTCAGCCCGGCTTCCACTTCGTTTGTAAATCGGTTGCGCGTCCCGCTGGCAATGGTCGCCCGAACAAACGTATTGATAGCCTTCGCTGGCCCCTGAACCGTTCTCCAGAGGGTTTGGTCCAGCACGATGTAACCCAGCCAGTTTCCACGGTGATATGCCGGTATTCCGGAACTGTCAGGGCTGGCCAGGAAGCCGCCACGACTGTCATATCGGGGATCAGGGAAATGGCCGGTATCGTAAAGGCCGCCGATTTTCCATGTCCCGGGGAGTGCGGGTGCATCTTTTCCTGAAAGGCTTTGGGCAGCATCGACCCAGAGCTGCGCCTCCCCTAAAAATAATGTGCCACCACTTGTCGAGAAACTGGTGCCCGAAGGGTCCATACGAGTAGGGCTGAGTTGACTATAAAATGGGCCTTTGGTTGGATTGTCGTCCGTAATGGCCAGCATAAGCACAAGCGGATAAGCTGGAGACCACTTGATCCGTGTCCCGACAGCCGAGAAAGGCCAGGACGGGCCGCCCGAATACAGATTGCTTGACGTCGAGAGCGGCCAGCCAAAGCTTGCATTCAGAAACAAAGACGCGTTCTGGCTGACCAGAAATTCAGTATCCAGATCAATTGTGCCAACGCGAATATCAAGCCGGTTTCCAAAGAAGCCCTGCCCATACCAGAGCTCGAACAAGCGTGTGGTCCGGCCAGCGTCATAGCCGCTCACCGGGTTTAAAGACCCAAGGCGCTCTCCCGCCAGAGACCGCCCCCTGACCTGAATGGCGCTGATATTGAGAAGGCCATCATGCCAGCCAAATGCGCGGCGGGTTTCCAGCACAAGAGTGGCGGCTGTCATGCCGTCATATGTGGGGCCCGGATGCATTCCGCCTGAGGCTAAGCCCCATATTTCCTCAACATCCTGAAGATTAAATCTGATCCCTTTTCGGCCCAGCCACGCTCGTGCTCCACCTGCATCGCCCAACAACTCCGTTCCTGTGTCTTCCGGTGGAAGAACAAAACCTGGTGCCGGAGATGGTAACGGTACGCCTGACGGTAAAACGTCAGTTACGAGAGGTGCCGCTGCCGCCTCGGCTTTCCCGAAAAACGTATGGAAAATGGTACCGAAAACTGCAAGGTGCGCCAGTGAGCGCATTTTCCCAAGCATGCGGAGATCCCGTCAAAAACCTGGAGAAGTTATGCCGCCCTCTATAATTAGTGGCCTTCTCAGCCTTACGGTGCCGGGTGCGATAAAAAAACGACGATACTGAGCACTCGTAAGCACGACGGTCCCCTAATTCCGAGATGCCGGAAGGCACAATTCATTCACAGAAATGAGAGGAAAATGGGAGTGAAGTTATTATGACTTTGCCAGCCTCGCTCAGGGCCACTCTGCAAGGATTTTGTTTTTTACATCGTTCGGCAGCGGGATGTAATCCAGCTCCTGAAGGGCCTTATCGCCGTGACGCAGCCCATAGGTGAAAAATGCCTTCACTGCGCTTGCAGTCGTCTGGTCTGATGGATGAACCGGGACGAGCACGAAAGTTGCGCTCATGATCGGCCAACTTTGCGAGACTGAGGCGTCCAGTAAGCTCACCGCGTAATGATCCGTGTGCTGCCAGTCTGCACTGTAAGCAGAGCTTTTGAAGGCAGATGTCTCCGGGGTGACGAACAGGCCTGAATGATTTTTCAATTTTACTGTGTTCAGATGATTTCGGCGCGCAAAGGCATATTCTACAAATCCAATCCCGCCGATGGACTGACGCACACTTGCCGCCACACCATCATTGCCGCGTGCCTCGGCCCCCTCGCCCCATGATCCGGGCTTCCAGGATGGCGACTGTGTGCGAAGGTAGTCTGAAAAGACTTGGCTGGTTCCGGATCCCTCTTCACGATGAACTGGCAGGACATCCAGGTCCGGGAGGCGAAGATCAGGATTCAGGGCGCGAATGCGTGGATCGTTCCAGGAAGTAATGTCGCCTCTAAAAAGGGCGACGAGCGTTGAGCCATCCAACCGCATCTGGTCAGCCCCTACGCCGGGAACATTGATAACTACGACGATAGCTCCGATCGCGGTTGGAAACTGATAAAGCCCCTGCATATCAAGAATATTGCCTGGGAGAGAATTATCTGAGGCCCCGAAATCCATCTTGTGCGCCATGACAAGTTTCTGCCCCTCTCCTGACCCCACACTGCGATATTTCAGGGACAGGCCAGCTTGAGATGGAAGACTGTCACTCCATGCTCGATACAGGGGCGCAGCGAAGCTTGACCCGGCTCCAGCAATGGGAGCTGAATATGCAGCGCCGCAAATCATGAAGAGAAGCGTGGGCATCACTTTGCGTGCCAAAACTCTTATCGAGAAAAACATGCGCGCCGACGCTCCGTCTGCTCTGGGATTTTCTGCGCATATCACTGAGGAAGGCCGTGTGACTATGCTCTTCCAACACATCAAAAAAGACAGTTTCAAGACAAGCGTTTCGGAGTGTCTGCGTGAAATAGTCCACGAGAGGGTTTAGAGTGCCCTCTCATGGATCTGGTCGACTTTTTAAGCGTGACTGCCCTATGCTCAGAAAGACGCGTTCACCCGGCCGAAATAATATCCGCCGGTGAATGGTACCTGGTTCGAGAACTGATCATACATGCTGCCACCTGCAGAAATCAGCTGGTCAGGCAGCTTGCGAGGGCGAACATTGAAAATATTGTTCGCGCCCACTGCGACATGAACATGTGACGTGACGCGATAGCCGATTTCCAGATCTGTCAGCCAGCGCGGCGTATTCTTGAACTGTGCAAAACAACTGTTGGAGTAACGCAGCGCTCCACCTTTCGGGCATGTGGCTGAGGCTGGCGTCCAGTCCTGATACGTCATCATTCCTGTCGTTTCACCATAACGGCTCTGGCGGATGTTTACGTCCCAATCGCCCACAGTCCACAGGGCATTCAGGATCATTTTGCTGCGTGGGGTTGCGGTCGTGATGTAGGCAATCGTCTGATCGTTTAGCAGCGGGGTCCCTATCGATGAAATACCATTATGATGCAGACGGGTCCGGTTGAGATTTAGCGCAGCCGTCAGGGCGATATTGCCCCACCGATGCAGATGCACGAGGTAATCGGCTTTCAGGTCTAGCCCCTGCGTGCGTGTGCTTGCCCCGTTGGACAGGAAGTAAGCGGACGAAGCCGCCGCATTGGTTGCTGTTGGTGAGACGTCGAACCCGAACGAACGGATGGCATCCAGCGCCTGTGCTCCGCGCACCGTTCCACCCTGCACAATGCGATCACGCAGGTTGATCTGGTACACGTCAGCTTCGACATGAAGGCCGCGTACCGGCTCCATGGTAAAGCCGCCGCTGGCATTCACTGAGCGCTCAGGCTTCAACCCTGATGCACCGAGAGACCGTGCAGCGGCAGATTCAACCGGGAGCTGGCCTCCGACGCTGCCTGTTCCAGCGAAAATGCTCAGGCGGCTGAAGTGGGATTCCTGCAATGTCGGAGCGCGAAAGCCGTTGCTGATCGTGCCTCGGAGTGCGAACCGACGAGACACATCATACCGGGCGGAAATCTTGCCGTTTTCGGTGTTATTTGTGTCTGTATAATACTCATATCGGCCAGCGATATCGATCGAAAGCTTGCTTGTGGGCCGTAGCGTCGTGTCGACATACGCTGAGTATACATTGCGATACCACGTCCCTGCGGATTGGGGTGGAATTCCGGCGTGCTCTACTGGTCCCCCATCAAGATAGGATTCCGGATTGCCCGAGATGATTTGATAGGAATCCAGCCGATGCTCTCCACCAAAAGCAAGGCTCACAGGCATCCCCATAACCGTGAAGCTGCGTCGCAGATCGAGATTATTGGTCCATTGTGCGTTCTTCTGAGTGTAGTCCCAGAATTTGGACGGTGAATATCCTGTCCGGGTCAGCATGCCGATATTGACGTTGTCACGAATGCTGATCCGGGAGTTGTCGCCGCCGTAAACTGTGGAAAGGTTCCAGTCGAACCCAGCAAAATCATGGCCCTTCAAGCCAAGGGTGACGCCATAGTCGAGTTCGTCATCGCCCGTGATCGGACGTAACTCGTCAATTCCCATGGCGGGCACGACGTAAGGGTATTTGTAGGCCCGCATGCCTGCATGGCGATAGGCGAGAGTTGCCTGTCCATAAAGCTCGATGTCAGCCCCGAGTGGCTTTCCGAAGTTCAGGCCGAAATTTTCGCGCGTTTCTTTAGGGGTGCTCAGATAATCGGTCTTGCGACCTTTCCACTTTTCTGAACCCGGCTTGACGCCGACAAAGTAGTTTTTTGTATCGGCGCCTGCTGGCCAGTAGCCAAGGAGCGCGTGATCCGGCCCCCACGCGACTGCATGTTCGCTGTGATAGATCTGCGCGCCAAGGTGCACATAGCCATCGCGACCAAGTTTGAAGCCGCCGTCTGCATTGAGCTGGAACTGCTCTCCGCTCCCAAGATACGCATTGGCTCCACCCTGTCCTGATAACGACAGGCCGTGATCCTTCTTTTTGGTTATAATATTGACCACACCTGCAATCGCATCAGAGCCATACATCGCGGCGGCGCCGTCTTCGAGAATTTCGATATGATCAATCATGTTCTCGGGAAGCATGTTGAGATCGACACCCGAAGACGCAAATTGCGGGCCTGGCTTCTGCACAATGTTCGCAGTGCTATGCCGACGCTTTCCATCTACCAGAACAAGCGTCTCATTCGGTCCCAGCCCTCTCATCTGGATGGATGACACCAGTGAGTTGGTATTCGATCCGCGGGCGCTCATTGTGATGGATGGATAGATGCGCGTCAGAGCATTGGCGACGTTCATTTCGGCTGAACGTGCGAGGGCTGCCGATGAGATGATAACGACGGGGCTGATGCTTTGTCGAGCCTTGACGTGGGATTCACGCGTTCCCGTTACGATGACCTGTTCGCTCTCGTCTTCATGGGCAGTCGTCGTTCGTTTTGATTTTCCTTTGGCCTTAGCAGGTTTGTCGTCTGTCGTGGCTTGACTGGAGAGCGGTTGAGCCTGCGCGGGCACCAGGAATGCGCCGGTAGCAGTTGTTGCAACCAGAATTAAAACCGTCTTTTTCATCGGAATGTTTCCCAAAAACGCTATTTGTAACGCCTTGGTACGGATTGTTAGTTGGAAGAAATAAAGCAGAAAAGTTAAGGTTTTGTGTCATTATTATTATGTTTCTGGTGTATTTTTTAATATTTCTATATTTTTAGTTCAATATAATATTTGAAATAATAATAAACAATTTTGATATACTTTGAATAATTGAGGGATGTCTGTGACCCTTACAAGGTAAGTGTGCCGCATATGCTGCTTCAGCAGATACAGAAAATTACGCTCTCTGCCGGGTCATGGTTATGCCTCGAATGTGAATAGGTGCGCACTCAGTGATGATGACAGCGGGGCACAAACTTGGTCCGCCTACTCCTATTTTTGGGACTTCCCATTCGTCATTTTTCGAAAATTGGCTTTTTTCCAAGGCCGAAACGCAGCAAACTTCGTGACAAAATATCATTAACTTACGTTCGAATTGACGAAATTTGGGGAATTTCTCTTCGTGAAATTATTATAAAAACCGTATAAATATATGATTATAAAAGAATTTATTAATGTTTTTTCTATGTCACCCACTGGGGTGTCAACTTTTTTTTTACCTTTGGAAAATTCATCCATATTCCGGCCCCTCAAAATTGTGTCTCTATCTCCATGACAAGATTCTGCAAACAATCTGAATGGAGCCATATTCTGTTAAATTCGCCCCTTTACGTAGGGCTGGTTGCGCTAGCCGCCAGCGATCGAATTTTACAGATATCAAAGAAATTCTGACTGTCCGTCCGCAGGGTCACAAAGAAACACCATCGAGAAGTTTGAATTTCTCACGCTCTGGGTGGTTGTACCGTTAACGAATTCTCTTGGAGGGAATTATGAGCCACGTAACGAACGGCGTTCTGTATGTTGATGATACCGTCAACGGAGGAACAAACCCTGGAAGTTTCTATACTTCAAGCTTCTCTTCGGTATCTGTGTCTTCTGGTGGTACTTACGGAAGTGCTTCGATTGTGTCGGGTGGCACAGTCGTGGTCCAGAGCGGTGGCTCAGCGTTCAATGATACGGTCTCTTCAGGCGGCGTATTGACAATTTCTGCCGGTGGTAGCGGCAGTTATATCAGCCTGGCTGCGGGCGCGACATTCAATGTCGGCACTAACTACGACAACCAGCACATGACCTCCCTGACAGCTCTGTCAGGAACAAAAATTAATGTCTTGTCCGGTGGCATTCTCTCCAACGCAGACGCAGGTTCCTCTGGAACCATCGTTGTTAATGCTGGCGGAATTCTACGAAACGCTATCGTTTCCAAAGGCGGCGGGCTGGCAGTAACTGGAACAGCTTCCAACACAACCATTAATAATGGCGGTGTAATGGATATCAGCTCCGGCGGTCTGGCCTTCGGGGGCACCATCAATAACGGCGGCCAGGTCTTTGTAGGCTCTGGTGCGACCCTTTCAAGTGTGATCATCAACACGGGCGCTTCCGCTGTTGTCTCCGCAGGCGCCTCAACCGGCGCCCTGAAACTGAATGGCGGCACGCTCGATACGTATGTTGTCCCCTCGTTTGTCGCCGGTGGAGTTGTTAGCGGGACACTAATCTTTGAAAGCGGGGTCAAAGACGGCGGCTACCAGAAGCTTGGAACTGGGGTCACAATCAACCTGAAATCTGGAGCTGCTCTTTCCAACAGCACCATCGGTTCGGGCAATACTGTTGCAGTTTATTCCGGCGCTACCGCGAGTGGACTGGTTATCAGCGGCGGCGGTCTCGGCGTTCAGGGTGCGACATCAAACACGACCGTTATCAGCGGTGGCGTGGTGGATGTTGGATCTGGGGGCAACGCGACAGGAAACACAGTCAGCAATGGCGGGTACCTTTACGCTGAGTCTGGTGGCACGATTGGTACCACCACCCTTCAGAGCGGTGCAATCCTGAGCGCTAAGGCTGGATCAACGATTTCTGGTACTGTCACAGCCGCCAAGGGCGCTACACTGACAATCCCGACCACGGCTGGTGGCACCATCGACCTGCAGGGTAATGGGAATGTTGGTCTGACCATCACAGGTTCGGGTAACCCGACGACGGTTATCTCCGGTTTCTCGGAAGATAAAACGGCAGGAACCGCAGACGGCATCACGCTGACGAACGTCAAAACCGCCAACGTTGCTTCCGTCACCTATCCTGACGCTGACCATGTCACGTTCACGCTCAAGGACGGTTCAGCCGTCACGCTGAACATCATTGGCGTCCAGAACGTAGGCTATACGCTGGCTTCAGACAGCAGCGGCGATCTTGTCTACGAAGTGTGCTTCCTGGCTGATACCCTGATCGCAGGCCCGAATGGTAATATTGCCGTCCAGGATCTTGCACCAGGCGACACCGTCACGTCCTATCGCGACGGTCAGGCATACAGCAGCACGGTTTCCTGGGCAGGTAAGGCACATTGCGTCGTCCGTCCGGAAAAGGCTGATGATGAGGCCGGCTATCCAGTGCGGATCCTTGAAAACGCGATTGCTCTGGGTGTTCCCTTCCAGGACATGCTCGTGACGTCTGAACATTGCCTCTTCCTGGATGGCAAGTTCATTCCGGCCCGTATGCTCGTCAACGGTCGGTCGATCTATTACGACAAGTCCTTCACGTCCTATGACTACTTCCACATTGAGACGGAAGATCATTCGGTCATCATGGCAAACGGTGCATTGACCGAGAGCTATCTTGATACGGGCAATCGTCGTGCGTTCGAACAGAAGAGCAATGTCTTCATGTTCGGCCAAAAGGCGAAGTCCTGGGAGAACGATGCTGCTGCTGCTCTGACGGTATGCCGTGATCTGGTTGAGCCTGTTTACCGTCAGATCGAACAGCGTGCACAGGAGCTGCAGTTCGCAGTTCAGGCACCGGCTGCTACGACGGTCACGGAAAGCGGCCTGCACCTGGTGTCTGATCGCGGTCATCGCATCCAGCCGCTCCGCACGGTCGATAACCGCGTCATGTTCATGATCCCAAGCGATGTGTCTTCGGTTCGTATCGTCTCGAACTGCAGCCGTCCGGCTGATGCGATTGGCCCGTTTGTTGACGACCGTCGTATGCTGGGTGTGTTGATTGGCGATGTTTCCTTCTTCGACAGTGGCGTCACGGTGAACATCAAGACGCACCTCACGAAGGAAAATCTGAGCGGCTGGCACAGTGTGGAGCACATTCCGATGCGCTGGACGAACGGCAACGCCTATCTTCCGCTTGGTGCACGCCTGCCGGGTGGCATCGGTCTTCTTGCCATCAAGGTCGAGGCTGCTGGCCCTTACGTTGTTGCTCCGGCAGATGACGTGGAAGTCGCTCTCAAGACAGCCTGAAGGTTATTCCCCTGCCCGTAAGAATTACGGGCAGGTTTTCCCTCCCAGCCTAATTAAAATTTTTTCTTTGGCTGGGAGGTTCTTAATATTCAAAAACTAAAGAGTAAGATTTACTAAATCAGTTTCGTGCAAGTCGAAGATGACATTTTTTATTTGCAAGAATGCAGTTGCTTCACTCTGCTTGGCAGATAGCCAAATTTTCTCTGAAAAGCAGCGCTGAAATGACTGACGTTGCTGTATCCAAGTTCCATCGCCGTTTCTGTTACGTTCAAACGCTCTAAAAGGCTTCGCGCGTATTCCATCCGATGGGATTGATACAGCGTATAGGGCCCGCAGCCGTACTGTCGGCTGAACAGTTCTTTAAAACGCGTGGGACTAAGGTCGCAGAGAGCCGCAAGCTGTGGGATTGTCGGAGCTTGGTCGAGACGCGCCAGAAGCGCCTTACGAGCATTTTCCAATCCATGGATTGTTTTGGCAGTTAACTGCGAACGAGCTGTTTTCTGCGCCGTAAACGCATAACCAAGCATAGTCATCGCTAATCCGTACCCCACGAGAGCTTCAGGGGACTGCACGGCAGGAATAGTTCGCAAATAGCCAAAGAGTTTCTTGGCTGTTTTCAGAGCCGGATCCTGAAGTTCGAGAGATCGCCTCTGAATTCTGGGGAGGTGCTCGATTTGCATCTGCTCCAGCAGTGGCGATGGTACGTGAATTTCAAGAGCCGAGAATTCAGCACTGTTTTCGAAGGTAAAAGATTCAGCAGACGTGCGTGCCATAATAAGATCGCAGGCCTGAAAATGATGCACCTGACCGGCTGCCTTCATGCTGCATGCACCTGAGAGGATGACAGTACAGCGGGTGGTTGATCCCGGTTCATCAAAATAGCCATTCAACGCCCCCGCCTCCGGAGCCAGAAACCCGCTTGTGAGCAGGCCACCAGAAAATCCGCGGGAATGCGGATGCAACAGAGATGTGCCTGCTACCCGGTCGGGGTGTGGTTGATGAACCTGAGTTGAGCTGACTTCTGCCATCACAGCGCGGTCTTTCCTGTCCGATCGGGGTAAACAGACTGATCCGGGTAGCGGAGATAATGAGAATTATTATCATCCCGCTCCATGAAAGAAAACCTCTCCCTTCCATGGCTCAGGAGCAGCGTCCGTTTGCGGAGCGTGAGTTCACTGGCTTTCGTCTGTACGGCGCTGACGGCATTACCTGTCCCTGGATGGGCGGCCGCATCCCCTGCGGTGAAGTGCACCGGCGACGATAGCCCTGAAACATCCTGCATCTCTGCAAAAGAGGCCTTGACCGTCTGGGGTAAGCGCGCCGCTTTCGTGAACCCCACGAGCACAACACATCTGTCTGCACAGGACATTCAGGCATACAGAATGCAGACTTTGGGGGACATTGCCGAACGTGTCCCGAACCTGTCATTCACCAATACAACGCCCAACAATCCGGTTCTGATGGTACGAGGACTTGGCGGCACGGAGGATGAAGGGCCGGTTCTCTACACACCCGTCCTGATCGACGGCATACCTGTTCCCAGCTTTGCCCTGGGGCAGATGTTCGATTTCAGCAATGTGGATGTCATGCGCGGCCCTCAGTTGACAGAAGGGATCAATGCATTTGGAGGCATGGTTTCTGCGCAGTCGCGAGACCCTGGAAATCGTCTCGGCGGGGCATTGGACTTCGAGTACGGAACGGGAAATCGCAAAAGAGCGACATTTTCTGGCGACCTTCCGATTGATGCATCCACCAGTCTCCGCCTTTCCGTGGGAGGAGAAACTGCCGATGGTTACATTCACAATCGGGCTCTGGACCGTCGAGATACTGGCGGCTGGCATGGCTGGTTTGGCCGCATCAAACTGCTGCATAAGGATAGTGCTGGCGGAGAATGGCGCTTCAGCTTGCACCATATGTTGAACCATGGGGGTAACGACTTCTTCGAAACGCCGCAACATGCCCGGAACCATGTCTCTTACAACACGTCGGAAGGCGTGAATGACACCGAATATCTCATTGGTTCAGCACAATATCATCGACGCTTCAGTCAGCGCCTGATCTTGGACGTTACGTTCGGAGGAGCCTCTACCGATTGGCGTTATAGCAACCCCTACTCTGTCTTCTCTGCCAACTCTGGCTTCACGCTACCAACACGCCAGATTGGCGGGTCTGTCATGTTCTCCGGGAGTTCAGGAACACTGGACTGGAAAGGCGGGATTTACGGGCAGCAGGCTAAGCGTTGGGCACCCTATACCTTTGACATGTCACCCTATTATGCCAGTCGTACAACTGCGACATTGGGAACAGCCAACGTTGCCTTTATGGGGGAACTAGGGTGGCATTTCTCGAAGAGCTGGCGCCTTGTGGCATCGCTGCGTATCGAGCATGTCGATAGTTCGCTCAGCAACTGGACAAGCTCCATGAGCGGGGACACGCCTTATGCGTATAGCATGCAGGACAGTCTTCCTCGTCAGACACTCTCCAAGACCGTTCCGCTTCCGGGCCTTAAAGTCGAGTATAATCCTCAGCCTTCTGGTCAATTGAGCCAGTTCGGCTGGCTGAGTTACTCCCGCTCCTTCCTGCCGCCAAATTATAGCCCTTACGGTTCCTACAGCAGTACCGTCTCGGTGCCGTATGCTTCCAGTTACGGCAATAATCTGGAACTGGGGTACCGTCTTGGAGATCTCACCGGTCGGTGGTCCGTAGAGGCAACCGGATTTGCGAATTTCCTCTCAAATTTGCAGGTCTCGGCCACCAATGGTGCGGGAGAATCCCTTATCGGGACGGCCGGTACCGCCCACTCACGAGGGGTGGAAGCAACCGCACATTGGAAGCCACTCAATACACTTCAGCTTAACGCGTTCCTTGGGCTGACCTACGCCGCATATGATCGCTTCGTCTTTGGTGGCTCAGATTATAGCGGCAAACAGATGGCTGGCACTCCAAGAAGCAATTTCGGTTTTTCAGGCGAATGGCATCCCGTTCCGGGATGGACCGTCAATGCCAGCGTGGTCAGGCGCGGACGAACAACCCTCTATCCCAGCAGCAGTATTCAGAATGCACCCTACATCCTTGTGGATGCGCAGATCGAGAAGCGCTGGAAGCACTGGAATGTCGCGCTTTACGGCCACAATCTAACCAATTCGAGCTATTTTACGCGTGGCCTGTCGGGTGGGTACGTCGTGGCCGCCAACCCGCGTCAGCTTGGCTTCCGTGTTGGGGTAAATTTCTGACATGAAGAGCGCATCCTATCTCTGTCGGAGTGACCACTCTGAAACCAGGACAACGATCTTAACGCGGCTTCTGGCAATCGGGCTCATGTATGGCTCGCAGGGTATCCCTGCGGGGCTGGCTTTCAACGCATTTTCAACCATTTTGCGCCATAGCGGGACGCCATTGAAGGATATCGGCCTGACAGGGCTGGTGTTTCTGCCGTGGGCGCTGAAATGCTTCTGGTCCGGTATTGCTGACAATGCTGGCAAACGATGGGGCTATGGAGCCCTCGCCTTATGGACGCATATGTCAGCGGTCGTGGTCTGCCTGCTTCTGGGCTTTGCCTCACCTGAGCATCAATTTCTGTTGGCACTGTCAGGCATTCTGCTTCTGAACACGATTTTTTCCACTCAGGACATTTTTACGAATGCGTGCGCCGTTTCACATATGAAGGGACGTAACGCAGGGCTAGCGAATGCCTTACAGGTCATTTCATTTCTTCTGGGCATGGTGGTTGGTGGTGCAGGATCACTGTTCATCTATGAGCGGCTTGGCTGGTCCGGTGCGATGTGGGGTATGGCATGCGAACTCTTCATCCTGTGGCTCGCACTTCTGCCATTAAGAGCTGGCATTGAGCCTAACAGGGTATTCCAGCAGCCCTCCCGTCTTATGGATCTTTTCCGGCAACCGGGTTTTCGGTGGGCGCTTTTGATGGCGCTTACCTTCAAATTTGCAAGTTCAGCGCTCGCGATGCTGCTCCAGCCCTGGCTGATGGACCGATCTTTCAGTCTGGATTTTGCCGGAACACTTCAGATGTCCAACATCATCTGTGGCGCCCTCGGTGGCGCGGTTATCGGCTTCCCGGCAGTCAGGTTTTTGGGTTGTCGTCGCGCGGTTGCACTGCTCATCTGGCCGTCCACTTTGCTGCTTGGAACGCTGGTGTTTCTGCAGGCTGGGAAGATGGCAACACCGGTGCTTCTTTATGCCGGTCTTGGCATGGAAAACTTTCTTGATGGAGGCTTTTACGTTTCCGTCTGGGCCACACTGATGAACTGGTCTTCAGAAGAGCGGCCCGGAACGGACTACAGCTTTCTTCAGTGCGGAGAAAGTCTGGCAAACGTCCTCGCAGGCATGTCGATCGCTCCGTTGGCCTCAGTCATTGGATACAGCAGAACGTTTCTGGTGGCCTGGATCGCTGGCGCGTTCGCACTGCTGCTTGTCGTGACGGCGGCCAGAAAACTCGCAGGCTTATGTGAGGACAATGAGCCTTCCAAACAATCTTTCAAACACATGAGACATTCATGACGATATTCAATCTCCCCAAAGAAGCTGCCGATCTGTCACTTATTGATATTGGCAAAAAAACAGAAACGGTTTCCACAAACGGGTTGAAGATGCTTTTCCCTTTTGGAACCCATGACGTGGGATTACTGCGTTTCAAAGGTTCAACCCCTTGGGAAGAGCATCCAAACGATGAATTTCTTCTTGTGGTCGAAGGAGAAACTACGCTGACACTTCGAACAGAACAGGGCGAGGTCAGTTCTACAGCCAGAAAGGGTGACGTTCTGGTTGTTCCGGGAAAGATCTGGCATCGGCAGGATGCACCCGTTTCGGTCACTCTGATGTTCATTACGAATCATGAGGGTAACCGCCATCATGCCGCCTCTTGATAAAAGTCTGACGACGACGGACAAATAGGCATTCACGTTCTGGCGGCATGTTCTTGATCAGACATTTTTGCCGCTACTGCCAATTCGTACGTCCAGCGTCAGGGGAGCCGTGGCCGGTCTTTGCGAAAGATGTTCTCGCAAAGACCGGCCCAGATCATAACACTATGAAGCGTTCCGCCGATTTACCTGCAAACCCACCTCCCGTTGTCGGTTTTGCAGATTATTATGTCGGCGGCTTCGTAGATGGCTTCCACACACATGAGCGAGCTCAACTGTCCGTGTTCATGGCAGGGAGTGTGACAGTCACTACACATGAGGAAAGCTTCGTCCTTCGCCCCGGACAGGCGCTCTGGCTTCCTGCCCACACGCAGCATCAAGCAACCTGCCGCACCGACCTGTCGTTTCAGGTCATCTATGTTGATCCTGATTTCCCCGGCGCGGGCACGCTTCCATGCAAGATGTTTGATGCATCTTCTTTGATACGAGGCCTGATGGACGAGATCATTGCCATGAGCTTTGAGTTTGCCATGGACAGCCGCATGTCAACAATTGCCGGGCTTCTCATCGATGAAGTGGAGCGCGCACCACGGCTCGCCGAGCGCGTGCTTCTTCCTGCCGACCCTCGTATGCGGCGGGTTTGTGAAGCGATTATCGCCAAGCCGGGAGATTGTCGCGACATCGATCACTGGGCGCGTGAAGCCGGTATGGCGCGGCGTACTTTTACCCGCCTCTTTCAGTCTCAAATGGGTATGGGCTTCGCGGCATGGCGGCGGAGAGTACGGGTTGTGGAAGCCGCTTCCCGAATTGCGACGGGCCAATCGATTGCCGAAGTCGCCTTCGATCTAGGCTACGATAATGCCAGTAGCTTCAGCAGTATGTTTCACAGAACTTTTGGTGTCTCCCCGCGCGAGCTGAGAGCCAACTCGCCTATGGCTGCGAGGCTATAAAGCATCGGGTTACCACACCTGATTGTTCGAGCCTTCCTCTCCTCCACAGCTAAAAATCGGTAACAAACCGTTTCTTTTCCGCTCTGAAAGTGACCCGTTACCAGTGATCGGGCCTTATTCAGTTGCGTTTGGGCCAACTGCGCGCTGGCTGCTTGAAGCTGTTTCCGAAGATGTCTAGGAGCGCAATTAAGTATCATTCTTAACAATAAAGCCGGTCTCTGCCTCGCAACCAGCACGAGCCGGTAACGAAATGAGTTGGGTATGCAGCGCAGCAGGATAGTTTACACGTTTCTTTTCTCCCTCATTTTGAGCGATACGGCTTTCGCGGCTGAGCAGGAGAATAAAGCCAAGGATCCGCAGCAGTCTGGGGCGCCTGCCCCGGCTCAAGAAAGCGCTGACAATGCCAAAGCACGGAGCGCAAGGGTGGAACGGGTTGAGGTTCATGCTCGCAAGTCTTCAACCATTGCTTCTTCCGCTACGAAAACAAACACACCTCTTGTTGAAACCGCGCAGTCCGTCACCGTCATCACCCGTGACGAAATGGATGCACGCGGTGTTCTGACACTGAATCAGGCTGTGCGGTATGCAGCAGGCGTTACAGCGGATACGCGCGGTGGTGAAGGCACTCGCTATGATCTCTTCGATCTTCGCGGCTTTACAGTGCCGACTTTTCTGGATGGACTGAAGTTCCAGGATAGCCCGACCGGCTTCGCCGTCGCCCAGACCGATACATTCCGGCTTGATCGCGTTGAGCTGCTTAAAGGGCCGGCTTCTGCCCTTTATGGGCAGTCCAGCCCAGGTGGTCTGACGGCATTATCCAGCAAGCTGCCGACGGATCAGCGGTTTTATGGCAGTGTCAATACAACTGGCGGCATGTTCGATCTGTATCGTGTGGATGCGGACGTCGGCGGATTTGCGACCAAGGACGGTCTCGTTCGCTACCGGCTTTATGGAACAGTAAACGGGCAGCATACCCAGCTCAGCAGAACCGGTAGCCGACGCTTCAGCATTAGCCCGGCCTTTACCTTTGGAGGCGACGGCCCGACCACCCTCACCCTGCTGGGTAATTACCAGTACGATCCTGAGAGTGGTTCTTATGGCGGCGTACCGCTCATTGGGTCGCTCAAACGCGCTTCCTACGGCTATCTGCCCCGGAATTTCTATGACGGGGATGTCCCATCAGAAAAATTCAATCGCAAACAGGGCGCAATTACCTATATCTTCAATCATCGCTTCAACGATGACTGGAGCTTCAGTACGCGCGGCCGCTACGATGATATCAAGACCATCTATCGCAGCGTGTATAACAATGGCTACTACGACAGCGATGACGGTACGAGTGGGCAGATGTTATCCCGCTCTGCATATGGAACGCACGAACACACCTATAATCTGGCGTTTGACAGCCAAGTCAAAGGTCGCGTCCGCACTGGCCCGTTGCGGCATGCCCTGATGTTCGGCTTCGACTATATGCAGCAGAAGGCCAATGACACAGAAGCCTATGGCGATGCTCCGGATCTGGATGTGCTCCATCCCGATTATCACATGGTCATTCCGGACCTGTCCCCGTATCTAAACTATGTCACTCATTCTCATCAGATCGGCGCGTATGGTCAGGATGAAATCCGCTGGCATCGGCTGATCCTTACGGGAAGTATTCGCAATGACTGGTATCGCTCGCATCAGGTTGAGTCTCTGACACCCTCTGACAACCGCCAGAGTTCAAGCCAGATTACATGGCGTACTTCCGGTCTTTATCACTTTGACTTCGGCCTCTCACCTTACATCAGCTATTCGACGTCTTTTCAGCCGCAGTCAGGCTCTGTTTCCAACGATGGCGGGGCGACCGTTCGCCAGGCTAATCCATCTATGGGCAAGCAGCTTGAGGGTGGTGTGAAATATCAGCTTCCTGGAACATCCATCCTGCTGACAGCAGCGGGATTCCATATCGAGCAAAGCAACGTACTCGTCTCGGTTGCGAACACGGGGTACAGTGTGCAGAGCGGACTTGTTCACTCGGACGGTTTCGAATTTGAAGCCCATGCTGAGCCGTTCCGTAACCTCATGCTGACAGCCGCAGTGAGTTTCCAGAAGATTAAGGATGATTCAACAGGTAAGCCGTTGATCCAGTCTGGGAAAGGGAATGCTTCCCTCTTCGCGTTCTACACAATGCCCTCCGGGCCATTGAAGGGGTTCGGATTTGGTGGCGGTATGCGCTATTCCGCAAAAACTTACGGCGGCGAAGCAACATATGGCAGCGTCTGGCTTCCTCAATACGCTCTCTTCGATGCGTCCGTGAGCTATGATCTGGCGAACATGTCTCATTCGCTTCACGGTTGGAAAGCCTCTGCTAGCGTTCGCAATCTCTTTGACAAGAAATATATCGCGAACTGCTTCGCTTACGGTGCAGACGGACAATATTGCTACTACGGCGAGCGCCGGAATGCCCAGGCCAGCATAGGGTATAGCTGGTAATTCCTTCCGGAGAGGGTTGCCAGAATAGTCTCTCGCAACCCCTTTCAAGAGGCTCATACCGCCATTTTTTAAGCCTTTTCGTTAGGCTGGAAGCATTCCGTCTCCCGCATATTTAAGGCGTTGTGCGTCCCGTGCGGGAGGAACCCCAAACATGCGCCGGTACTCTCTACTGAATTGGGACGGGCTGTCGTACCCGACCGCAAATCCGGCCTCAGCAGCATCGACCGTGGCACTGAGCAGCCTGCGGCGCGCCTCCTGAAGGCGAAGACGCGTGCGATACTGCAAGGGGCTCATCATCGTGGCTGCCCGGAAATGCCGATGGAATGATGAAGGGCTCATCCCGGCAATTTTCGCAACAGATGCAATGTCGAAAGATTCTGCGTAATGCGTTCGTATCCAGCCAATCGCCCGATTGAGCTGGGAGAGATTTGTCCCCGCGGTGGCAATCTGCCGCAGAACATAGCCTTGAGGCCCTTGCAACAACCGATACAGCAGTTCGCGGAGGATGGCGGGCTGAAGAATGGGAATGTCTTCCGGATTTTCCAATAGCCCTACGAGGCGGGTCACTGGATCCAGGATTTCATGGGTGAGTGCACTGACCGTCATGCAGGATGGGCATGTCGTCCCGTTTGTAGGAAAGGCATCCTTCATTTCGAGTAGCAAATCAGCAATTTGCGCAGGGTCCAGAGCCAGGCAGAGCGCCAGATATGGCTTCTCATGCGTGGCTTGTGTCACCTGCCCGGTAACGGGAAGGTCAACGGCCGTTACGAGATACTTGCTGGCATCATAATCGAAGACCTTGTCACACAGCATGACCTGTTTTGACCCCTGGACGATCACACAGAAGCGGGGTTCGTACACCACATCCATTGGTGTCGTGGGGGCATCGGCACGAAAGAGCAACAGGCCCGGCACAACCGAGCGGGTTGTTGGTTCGACGCAATGGCGGTCGATCGTGTCTCGAAGCCGTGACAGAATATCCTGCATGAAGCGAAATTTCCGATTTTTTCAGTCAGTCGTTTGGGTATTGCACATTTATGGGCATGCCTGATCCGCCCAGAAGGGTAGTGTGAGACTTTGGTCGGATTGTGCAAGTATATGATCGAATCAGGCATCTTTTTGAAGTTTCGTTCTAATCCATTATGGCACTGCACCCACTTTTGATAGCGCTTTAGGGACTATTGGCTTTATTTCATCTCCTCGCCTTCAGCTCGATATGGCAGGATTGTGCAATCATCTGATTGGATTGCTCTACCGGATGTTGCGCGTGGAGTTGCATGATCCGCCCAAGCCTTCCGCGGCGGTTATGCTCCTTCCCTGAGAACGTCGTTTCCGGTGGGAAGACGGCAAACGCGGCGCGGCATCATGTCATGGCGAAAAGCTTGCCGATTTGTCCGCACATGGATTGTGCCGGACAAGCGGGGTGCGGGTTCCGTGCTCCAAAGCCATCTGAACAGAGATATTCAATGGGGATCGTCGCCTTTGCGCTACGACGGCCTTACACGTTCCTTGTCGCAGGGGTACTCATCCTGCTTCTAGGCATCACGGCCGTCTTCAGAACGCCTACCGATGTGTTTCCAAACATCGATATCCCGGTCGTCACCGTCGTCTGGTATTATGACGGCCTGGATGCAGCCGAGACCGAGAAGCGGATCAGCACTTATACAGAGTTTTCCGAAAGCTTCTTCGTCAACAATCTGCGCACGATAGAGAGCCAGACAACGCCGGGCCTGGTCCTGCAAAAGCTGTATTTTCAGCCCGGCGTAAACGTGGATCTTGCCGTAGCCCAAACTGTTTCGGCTACAAACTCAATCCGCGCCCTGCTACCCCCCGGCATTCAGCCCCCAATCATCATGCAGTACAGCGCTTCCAGTGTGCCGGTTCTGCAGCTTTCCCTCTCTTCGGAGAAGCTGACGGAAAGCGAACTGTATGACTATGGCATTTACCGTATCCGTCAGCAGCTCGCCCCTATTCCCGGCACGATGCTGCCCCCGCCCTATGGCGGAAAGATCCGTCAGGTCATGGTGGATATTGATGAGACCAAGCTGGCGGGTGTCGGCCTGACGCCGCTGGATGTTTCCAATGCCATCAACGTGCAGAACCTGACGCTGCCCGGCGGAACAGTGAAATTTGGCGCCACCCAATACGACGTGCGTATGAACGGCATGCCAGACGTTGCAGCGCGCCTGAACGATGTTCCCCTCAAGCGTGACCCCAAGACTGGCGCTATCGTTCGTATTGCCGATGTTGCGCAGGTTCGTGATGGAACGGCCGTGCAGCAGAATGTGGTGCGCCGCGAAGGCCGCCGCTCCGTACTGCTCTCTATCATGAAGGCCGGAAATGCCTCGACGCTGAGTGTTGTAAACGCCATTCGTAATCAGGTTCTTCCTGTCACGCGTGCAGCAGCCCCGGCAGGCATGAAGATCGAGGAGCTGTTTGACCAGTCCCTGTTCGTCAAAGCGGCAATTACCGGAGTGGCATCTGAAGCCGTCATCGCTGGCCTGCTGACAGCGGCAATGATTCTCGCGTTTCTTGCGAGCTGGCGTTCGACCATTATCGTTGCCGTCTCCATCCCTCTCGCCATCCTGTCTTCGATTGCCGTGCTGTCGTGGACTGGCCAGACACTGAATCTGATGACCTTGGGAGGCTTGGCCCTTGCCGTCGGTATTCTGGTGGATGATGCGACTGTAACGATCGAAAATATCCATCGCATTCGCCATGAGGGAACAGAACTGCGACAGGCCGTGCTTAACGGCGCGTCGGAAATTGCACTGCCAACGCTGGTTTCGACACTAGCGATCTCCAGCGTGTTTGTGTCGGTAGAGTTCCTTGTCGGCCCGTCCCGCTTCCTGTTCACACCGATGGCCCTTGCTGTTGTGTACGCCATGCTCGCCTCCTATGCGATCAGCCGGACGCTGGTGCCAATCTTCGCAGCTATTCTTCTGCGGTCTGAAGAACGGCAGACCATACGACGCCGCGATGCCGGGCTGCCTCCTGATGTCATTACCCGATTCGGCATTGCTTTTGATCGGCGCTTCAACCGGCTGCGGGATGGCTACGTCCGTCAGTTACATGGCCTCATCGAAAGTGGCTGGAAAGTTCCTGCGCTGGCAGGTGTGACGGTTCTGGCTGCCGGTTTCCTTGCAACTCAGGTCGGGCAGGATTTCTTCCCCACGATTGATGCCGGCGAATTCAAGCTGCATGTCCGTGCGCCGGAAGGAACACGCATCGAGAGCACGGAACGACTGTTCGATCAGGTTGAAGACGTCATCCGTGAGGTCGTGCCTGAGAATGAACGGTCATTGGTCCTCGATAACATGGGCGTTCCATTCCGGTACTCCATGCCTTTCGACGACGGCACAACCGTTGGACCGAATGACGGTCAGATCATGGTGGAGCTGAAGGAAGGGCATCGCCCAACCGCCGACTATATCCGCACACTTCGGACCGAACTGGCACGCCGCTTTCCGGACAGCGTGTTCTATTTCCAGCCAGCCGACATCGTGACCCAGATCCTGAATTTCGGGCTTCCCGCGCAGGTGGATATCCGCATTTCGGGTTATGACGCGGCAAATAACCGCAAGGTCATGCAGGAAGTCCGTCAGGAAGTCTCCCGCATTCCCGGCCTGGTAGACGTCCATCTGCATCAGCAGATTGCCGCTCCAGAACTGGCAATTGCGATTGATCGTGAGCGCGCTCTGGACCTCGGCCTGACACTCAATGACGTTGCGCGCAACGTGATGGTGTCACTGGCATCCTCCAATACTGTAACCCCGAACTTCTGGGTCGATCCGGCAACGGGCATCCAGTACCCGCTCGCGGTCCAGACGCCGCAGTATCGAGTCAACAATCTGGGTGATCTTCGTAACACCGTCATTGCCTCCGCACTCGGGTCACAGCACTCCTCGGCTCTGCTGAGCAATGTCGCAACCATCAAGCGTGGCACGGCACAGAACGTCATTTCACACAGCAACATCCAGCCGACACTTGATGTCGATGCGAGCGCGGAGGGGCGTGATCTGGGAAGCATTGCCCGGGACATTGATCGGGTCATTGCGCGCCATCGGGGAGAGCTTTCACCGGGCAATGTGATCACCGTTCAAGGGCAGATTGAAAGCATGCATTCTGCCTTTACCCGGCTGGGTATCGGCCTGATGGTTGCAGCGATTGCGGTCTATCTTCTGATGGTCGTGAACTTCCAGTCCTTCATGGACCCGTTCGTGGTCGTCCTTGGCCTTCCCGGCGCCATGTGCGGGATCGTGTTCATGCTGTTCGTTACAGGAACAACGTTCTCGGTTCCTTCCCTCATGGGGGCGATCATGAGTGTCGGTGTGGCCAGCGCCAATTCGATCTTGCTTGTAACCTTTGCCAAGGAAAGACGTGCTGAGGGCTTGAGTGCCGTCGAAGCCGCCGTCGCTGCCGGACAGGCACGCCTGCGCCCCATTCTGATGACGTCGCTCGCAATGATCATCGGCATGTTGCCCATGTCTCTGGGGCTCGGAGATGGCGGCGAACAGAACGCCCCGCTCGGACGCGCCGTGATTGGCGGCCTGATGATGGGCACCTGCGCTACGCTCTTCATTGTGCCCTGGCTCTACACACGCCTGAGAAAACGAGAAAGCCGCATTCTTGAGGAATACAGTCATGTCTGAACCCGTTTTATCCTCGACCGGCGTCCGTGAAGAACGTCGTGGGCCGCCCATCGTGCCGTTGATTGGCCTGGGAGCTATCCTGCTGCTCGGCTACGGGATCTACGCGCATAGTGAACGCGGCATCGCGGTTCGTGCTCTCGCTGAAACGCGTCAGAACCAGACGCCAGATGTCAGCTTCATGATTGCTCACAGAGAGACGAAGCCTGTCTCTCTTGATCTCCCCGGAGAAACCGCCCCTCTCGAGACAGCGGCAATTGGTGCGCGAGCATCAGGGTATATTGCCGAACGACGTGTTGATATCGGCACTCGTGTGAAAGCGGGAGACGTTCTGGCCATTATTCATGCGCCAGAGCTGGATCGACAGGAAGCACGCGCCAAGGCCGCGGCCGAACAGGCTCGCGCCAATCTGGATCTCGCCCGTGTTACGGCAAGGCGCTCTGGCGGGCTCGTCGGTGGCGGCGCGGTGAGCAAGCAGAACTTCGATACGGATCGCATTACCCAGCAGGCCCAGAATGCTGCACGCGCGGCAGCCGACGCAGCCTTGGCGGAAAGCGCACAACGACGCGCCTACACGACCGTGACGGCCCCTTTCGATGGTGTTGTGACGGTACGGAACGTGGAAGTTGGTGATCTTGTAAGTGCAGATAGTGCTCAGTCAGTTCCCCTGTTTGTGATCGCTCGCACGGATAGACTGCGTGTTCGCGTGCATGTGCCACAGGAGGAGGCCGGTACAGTGCAGTTGGGTACACCTGTCAGTCTGACTGTGCCGGATCATCCGGGGGAAAGCTTTGCAGGCACCGTCACACGGACAGGCCATGCGCTGGAACGTGAGAGCCGGATGCTTCCAGTTGAAATCGAGCTGGATAATCGTGACGGAAAGCTTTCCTCCGGTGTGTATGGTTCCATTCATTTCGACTTGCCCCGCCCTGCCCCGACCCTGCTGATTCCAACGGAATCACTGATTTACAACGCGGACGGCCTGTCCGTGGCCACCGTCGAAGATGGGAACCGACTGCGTCTTCACAAGGTGACTGTCGGACGGGACTTTGGAGATCGGATTGAGATCCAAACCGGTTTGGCTGAAGGAAGTCGCCTGATCATGCATCCTCCCTCGGCTTTGACAGATGGCCGTCAGGTTGCACCGCATGATGTGAATGGATCGAAGGGAGCGTGAAGATGCGTTCTTCCACCACAACTCTTACGGCTGGATTGGCGATCCTGCTGAGCGGCTGCACGATGATTCCGGACTATCATCGCCCTGCAGCCCCAGTGGCAACCGCGTGGCCCAATAAAGCCGCCGATGTGGCGGCTACGGATGGGGGCAGCCTTGAGAACTGGCGTACATTTTATCGCGACCCCGTTCTGCAATCGCTGATCGAGACGGCTCTGGCCAATAACCGGGACCTTCAGATTGCCCAGCATCAGGTCGAAGCGTCCAGCGCGCAGTTCGACATTGAAAATGCCGCCCTCTTCCCAACTCTGAATGGGACGGCGGGAGCGAATGTTCAGAAGATGAACTCCCGGATCTGGAGCCTGTCACAGGGAAATGGTCCATTCTACATGCGGCAATATGCCGTGGGGTTTGGTGTCTCGGCTTATGAGGTCGATCTGTGGGGACGTATCCGGTCGGCCTCTCGTGCGTCGTTTGATCGGTATGTTGCAGATGAACTGGGGCGTGAGAGTATGCGCCTCAGCATCATTGCAAGTGTTTCGACAGCAATGCTCAACTGGGTCGCTAACAATCAGGCACTTCTGGTTACACAGAACGTCCTTGCGAACCGCCGTCACACTTATGATTTGGTCAAGCAGACAGCCGATGTCGGCACCGGAACTCAACTTGATGTTGCCGAGGCGGAAGCTGCTCTGCGGGACGCGGAAACCAATCTTCAGATCTACACCCGTCAGCGGGAGCAGGCGATGAACCAGCTTGAACTCCTGGTTGGCACACCTCTGACGCCTTCTGTGCGTGCTGATCTGGAACATAAGGCTGCCCTTGAAGATATGGTGCCTTTTCCGGATGTTCCCGAAGGACTTCCTTCAGACATGATTGCACGTCGGCCTGACATCCTTTCGGCAGAGCAGGTTTTGCGGGCGGCGAATGACGATATCGGAGCGGCGCGAGCTGAGTTTTTCCCCAAAATCCAGATCACTGCGGCGAATGGTACGGCGAGCAACAATATCACTCGCCTGTTCCAAAGTGGGATGGGTGCCTGGAACGTAGCCCCTCAGATCACTCTTCCACTGTTTGACGCCGGGCGTCTGACAGCAGAGCTCCACCAGGCAAAGGCTCGTAAGAAGGAAGAAATCGCACGGTATGAGAAGACGGTTCAAACTGCGTTCCGGGAGGTGGCCGATGCCTTGGCAGGACGCGGCACCTACCTGGAGCAGTTGCATGCGCAGAACGCCTTAGTTCAGGCTGGTGGGCGCCAGTATCAGCTCGCACTTGCGCGTTTTAAAGGGGGGTATGACCCCTATCTTGATACGCTCGTCGCACAACGGACACTCTATAGTGCTCAGCTTGGAGCGATCACGACCCATCTTCAGCAGATGTCTAATACGGTAACACTCTACAAAGCGCTTGGAGGCGGATGGAACGAGACCCTTCCGGCTCGTAAGGACGCCATGATCAACCACGTTTTGTAGCGCTTCCTTCCCTTTGGACCTTCCTTGGCGGCGAAATTCCCGATTTTGCCGCCATTTACGAAAATGTCCGATATCGTTTGTCATAACTCTCCCAATGACAAACCTTCCGTAACAAACGTAAATGAGAGTAATTATCATTTGCGGAAAAATCAGATGGCTGCCCTTAGGACATTCGCTTTTGCATGCGCGGGATTATCTGTTTTCAGCGGGTTTGGTGCAGAAGCCTCATCCAATGACGCGCCCTCTTCCACATCAAGCAGCAAGGAAGATCGTTACAAAAAGCCCAAAACCGTCACATCGCACGGTAAGGCTGAACATATTCGTGTTCATGCAGATGCACATTCCTATGGAGCCACATCCAGCAGCATAGCGGACAAGCTTCCCACAACATTTCTTCAGCAGACCCAGACGACAAATGTTGTGACCCATCAGGTCATTGAAGACATGACGCCTCAGACGATGGAGGATGTGGCGAAATATGTGCCCGGCATTTCCATCGGCAATAACTTTGGCGGCACCCAGGACGATCTGATGAAACGCGGTTTCGGAGCCGTGGACGATGGTTCGATCCTGCGCAACGGAGTGCGGATGCCGACTGGCCGGAACTTCGATCTCGCCACAACAGAACGCGTGGAAGTGCTGAAAGGGCCAGCGTCCCTTTTCTACGGAATGCAGGAGCCTGGTGGCGTCATCAACGTCATTACAAAGCAGCCCCGGAAAACGTGGGGAGCCAATCTCGGGACGACATGGTCTTCGCTCGGCGGCGGTTATGGCCACTTTGATGTGGGTGGCCCCCTCACCCATGGTTTGAGCTTCAGGCTTGTCGGATCCTACAAGAATGAGAATTACTGGCGTAATTTTGGCTCCAACAGGCAGAAACTTCTGGCACCGTCACTCCGTTTTGAGCACGGTCGCTTCACAGCAGATGTGTCTTACGAATGGGCGAAATATAACAATACGCTAGACCGCGGTGCTGTCTTTTCGAATGGACGAGCGGTCAGTGGTCCAGCAAAGCGGTTGGATGAAAGCTGGGCCAAATCCTTTGGCGAACGGCATCTTCTGGCCACGACGATGGAGTATCGTCTGACGGAGCATGACCTCATCCGCCTGTCCGGAGGCTGGAACCGGGACAATTATCATGATCGGCAGGCTGATCCATCCGCCTATAACGCCATTACGGGCATCCTGACCCGCCGATATAGAAGCAATACCGGCACCATCCGTGCCAATGGCTATGCGTCTTTAGATTATCTCTCAAATCACGTCCTGTGGGGTATGAAGCATGACCTTGTTGTGGGCGCTGACTACGAGAACCGCCAGCAAAACCAAGGCGCTTTCATTGATGGGACGCGACAGGGTGGGTTCTATCCCGCTGATCCTGTGTATGGGCTGCTCAAGCCTGTCGGCCCGATAAACAACAGCAACAGTGACTGGCGGCAGCACATCAACAGTGTCTCAGGATACCTCAAAGACAATATCCATCTGGGTCATGGGCTGATTTTAGCACCCGGTGTGCGGTATCAGTTTTTCCACATCACATATGGAGGCCGCCGTCCATACGTGCAGACAACCGATGCATCATATACCAAGCCTCTGCCGTTCGTAGCGCTGGTGTATCAGTTGGGGAAACGCGTCTCTTTCTATGGAGATTATTCCCAGTCTTTCACACCCAATCAGCTTGATGCTGGCAGCGTTCTTGAAGGGGGATACAAGCCCACCATGGGGCGACAGTTTGAAGTCGGTTCGCGCTATCAGGATCGTTTCCTGACGGCGGATGTGGCTTTGTACAATATCCACAAGAAGAACGTTCAGCAGTCCGCGGGGCTGGATGAGACAGGAAATACGCTCCAGCGTTTGGCCGGCCTTGTGGGTTCCAGGGGAGTGGAAGCCAGTGTGGCAGGCAAACTGGACAAGCACTGGAACATTCTGACCAATTATGCCTTCACCTATGCGCGTATCCTGCGTGACACGCCTGCTGATGAAGGCAAGCTTGTCGCCAACGTGGCCAAGCATACTGGTGGTGGCTATCTCACTTATGAAGCAGCTTTGCCATGGCTTCAGACGACTATGCGGATCGGCGCAGGCGCTCGGTACGTTGGGCGACGGGCAGGAGATCTGAACAATACCTTTTGGCTTCCAAGCTACACAACAGTTGATGCCTTCGCGTCATGGCACACGGGGCGACTGTTGGGCCATGACACGTCTTTGCAGGTCAATGCGGTCAATCTGGCCAATAAAGCCTACTTTGTCTCAACCGCCGGGACCCCGCTCCGTGTTTCCTGGGGGCAAGGCCGTACGGTGCATGTGGGCATTGAGGTCGGGTTTTGAACGCTTAAGGGATTTTGAGCCCTAATTGCTCTCCTGCGACTTTCGAAAACGTACAGGTGATTGACCAAGAAGGTGTGTGAATGCTTTTGCGAAGGCGCTGAGTGATGCGTAGCCCACCTCTGCACTCACATCGGTCACGCGCTGACCTTCGGCCAAGAGTGTCGCAGCGTGGAAAAGGCGAGCCTGCGTAATCCACGCCTGCCACGTCATTCCGGTTTCATTGAGAAAATGACGTCGGAAACTGCGCTCAGACATGCCGGCTTGATGCCATGCCTGCGTCAGGCTGGCATGGCCGGGATCGACAAGAGCACTATCCATAGCGCGCACCAGCGATGGATGGGTGACGCGCGGTAGAGTGAACGTCTCAGCAGCTTTCTGCTTCATCTGTTCCTGACACAGCAGAAACAGAGCCTGAAAAAACGTTTGTTCGACAGGCATCTTCTCCGCTGATTTATCTGACCAGCGAAGCGTGTGAAACAGCATCTCCTTTATGACGGCCGTCACTGGGAAGGTTTGAATGCGTTCCAACGTTTCTGCAGAAAAATGCGCGGGATCAAAGTAGACCGAGACACCATCCAGATTACGCATCATGGTGCGATGTCGCGTTCCTGCGGGTATCCATATGGCATGAGACGCCGGCAGAAGATGTCGCCCTTCCGGCCCTTCAATCTGCGTTGTACCGCGTCTGGCGTATGTGATTTGATGCCGTGGATGCTCGTGCCAGTCATAGAACACAGCTATTGACGGATTGCGAAACCCGAAACCAAGACCACCTGAGGTATCGATCCGGTTCTCAATCAGGATGCTCTGTGTTTGGTTGGCAGTCAGGTTTTGAATTGGCCGGTTCCCGCTATTTTATGGCCGAGCAACGTTAGTCGGCCAGCCACTCAGTCTTTATCCTGAACCCATTCGGAAAGGAATAAAGATGTCCCGTTCTCCCGCATCCCACGAAACCCGGATTGTTGATCAATTCACACGATGGGCAAAACCGTTTGCGGAATTGCCCATCCATGCAGACGCCGAAAGCATGGCACAGACCGTTTCCGCCTGTTCTGTCACCAAAGGCATGAAGGTACTGGACGTGGCATGTGGGCCAGGCATTGTTGCTTGCGAACTCGCCCTGACAGGCGCCGACGTCACAGGAGTTGATCTTACCCCTGCTATGATCGAACAGGCCCGTCGGCGAGCAGGCAAGGCCGGTGTGAGCGTGAAGTATCAGATTGGTAACGCGCAGCATCTCCCTTTTGAAGCGGATAGCTTCGATCGTGTTGTGACACGTTACAGCTTTCATCACATGCAGGAGCCGTCTGAAATCCTGGCTGAGATGGTGCGTGTATGTCGGCCGGATGGGCGGATCATTGTCATTGACGCAACGCCAACCCCTGACTGTCAGGCACACTATGACCTTGCTGAGACCCTGCGTGACCGTTCTCATACAAGCGCCCTCACCTTGCAACAGTTACTGCTGATGGGCACCGATGCGGGCTTGTTCCCTCTTGAAACGCAGCAATATCGCCTTGAATCCCGTTTGCAGGATCAGGTTGCCCCCGAAGACTGGTCTGCTCTGAAAGCAATGTTCGTGGAAGATATTGCCTGCGGGCAGGATCGACTAGGCATGGGGGCATGGAACGCTGAGGACGGCATTCATTTCTACTTTCCGATCTCAATCGTAGTGTGGCGCAAAAATTGCTAGGCGAGCGGGGTGGCTATCAGTTGCCCCAATATCCAGAAAAAACATTATGATGCCGGTACGGTCCACGCTAGAATTCGGCACCGTTTTCTGCTGCCGGATGTCTAAGAGATGTTTTTTCCGTTGTCTTTCCGAAAGTTCTTGAATTTTTCAGCAAAGACGCTGGCCTGTTCGCTGTCGTGTATCTCTCTGACATCATCATATGCCGTCGCTGGTGAAACGGCAGCCTCTCCGGTTCCCACAGCAAGTCGGGTGGCGCACCCCGTTGCCTTCAGTGATGAAGTTAAAACACGTCAGTTGTTGGTCGCGGTCGCCCTGGGTCATGCCCCAGCTGACCTTCTGATCCACAATGCAAAGGTTCTGAACGTCTACACCCTGAGTTGGGAGGATGGACAGGACATCGTCATTGCAGGGCAACGGATTGCCTGGGTAGGGCCTGCTGGGGCGTGGAAAGGTCAGGCGCTTTCAACCTTCGATGCCAAGGGGCTCCCGGCTGTCCCCGGTTTCGGGGAATCCCATAAGCACATTGAGAGTTCAATGCTCTCACCCGAGTGGGAAGCGGCCCTTGTCGTCCCACTGGGAAATACCTGGACCACGGAAGGCTCTCATGAGTTTGCGAATGTCAGTGGTACGCATAACGTTGAATTCTGGCTGACGGCAGAACACCTTGGCAGTCCGTTGAAAATTTTCCCTGCCCTCGGGTCAGCCACCCCGCCTTCTGCCTTCGAGCAAGGTGGTGGAAACTATGCTTACAAGGAAATCTCTGAAAACATTCGCGATAATCCACGCGTCCAAGGGCTGGACGAAGTGATGGACTGGCCCGCCGTTTCAAACCCTTCTCATCCTGGACACCAACGGATCTGGGAAAACATTCAGGCCACATTCGATAATCGGGGCGTCGTCGATGGGCACGGTGCAGGATTATGGGACATGGACACGATCAATGCGTTTGCCGGAGCGGGCCTCTCCAGCGACCATGAAACCCGGCTACCTGAAGAGGCATGGAACAAGTTGCAACATGGCCTCTTTTTACAGCTCCGTGATGACAATATTGAGCGGGCCGTCCCTTACTTTGTGCGTAAAGGGCTGAAAAACTGGAATAATATTGCGCTTGTAACAGACGACAGGAATGTCGCGGATACGCTGAAGCAAGGAACAATGGATTATCACATTCGTCTTGCAATCAAGATGGGTGCGCCCATTGAGGCGTCATACGCAATGGGTAGCCTTTATCCGGCCCAGCATGGTCATATGGATCAGATTGTCGGGTCTATTACACCGGGTCGGTATGCGGACGTTGTCCTGCTATCTTCTGTGCCGGACGTGAAGATCAAGTATGTTTTTGCGAATGGAAAGCTGGCGGCCCAGGATGGGAAATACTTGCTTCCAGTGCCCAAAATTACATGGCCGACATGGGCATCCGATACGATCCATATTGGTAGAAAACTGACGGCAAAAGACTTTGAAATCCTGGCACCCAAGGGAAAAACGACCCAGGTTACGGCTGCTATTCAGGCCCCGTTTTACACTGATCCCGTTCAGAAAACTGCAACGCTCTCTGTTGTGAACGGGGTCGTTCAACGTGATATCGCACGTGATATCATCAAAGTTGCAACAGTAGATCGGTACATGGGACAGGCTCGGCTGGGCAAGATGTTCTGGACGGGTAATGGCCCTAAAACGCCCGATAGTGCCATCGCTACGTCCGTCTCCCACGATCTCCACAATATCACGGTCATGGGAACCAGCGACGAGGCAATGGCGCTCGCGGTCAATCGTATCGCCGAGCTCAAAGGTGGGATCGTGATGGTCAGCCACGGTAAGGTTCTTGCCGAAATGAAGTTGGAGATCGCGGGTCTGATGACCAGTCGTCCCGTGCAGGATGCCGCTGCGAGCATGGAAAATGTCTACGCCAAAGCCGACAGCCTTGAATGGATAGGAGCGCCCGGTTATCCGCGGAGACTTCTGATTTCGATGATCACATGCAGCCCATTCACATGGCGCCTGGTCGTTCCGTACCCTGGCAATCCAAGCGGGCTGGTTCTTCTCCAGACGGGGCAGACAATGCCGACTGTCTGGTAAGGTATGAAGGCTGTTTCCCCGAGCATCTTCCATGTTAGTGGAAATGTGAGAAAACCAATTCAAGTTATTGTTTTTGCATTTTTATTTCTAGTGATTTTCCCTGCGTTCGCCGATCCGGAATCCATGACGAGAGTCCTGGTCTCGCTGGATCGGCCCGACACAGCGACGGTCATGATCGATATGGATCTGACAGTTCTTATGGGTGACCCTGCCAGATATTATGTGCTGGCGACTGGGCGCGGCTCACAACATGAGGCTGAAGTCAGATCCGTTGCTCAGGAAATTACCAAGGCCTTACCGCTTTTTTCGGGTCATTCTCCCCTTCACGCCACTCTTGTGACCTACAGTTTTTCTAGCAAGAGCCGGGATGAGTATATGGATCTGGCAGCAGACAAACCTGCTCATTTCCAGTTCGTGATACCGCTTCCTGCCAATAATGGCCCGTTACAGCTGCGTATTCCGCTGGGGGCGCAGATTGATTACCCCGTCGCCTATACGGTGCAGATTCCTGGACGGAATTTTTCACAAACGCGCTGGCTCGATGCCGGGCAGCATGAGAGCGTCACCTTTGATTATAGGGGGAAGCTCCCCACGGGCCATGTCGATCAGCCTGTAAGTTTTGATCCGGATACGCTGTCATGGTGGCAACAGCTTCCGGTTTATCTGAAGTTTGGATTTAAGCATATCGTCCCGGAGGGGACAGATCATATTCTCTTTGTCTTAGGGCTTTTCTTTCTTGGAATTAGCTGGCGCAAGCTGCTGTCCCAAACAACGGTCTTCACAATTGCCCATGCCACCACATTGTTTCTCTCAACCTATGGAATTTTTGATCTTCCAAGCCGTTTTGTAGAGCCAGCAATCGCGCTGTCGATTTCGTTCATAGGTCTGGAAAATGTCTTCAGTCCAAAACTGGGACGAATACGTCTGTTGGTTGTTTTTGCTTTCGGGCTGATTCACGGCTTTGGGTTTGCCAGCAGCCTGAGTGAAGTGCCCTTCCCTCATCGTGACTTCATTGCGGCTCTCATAGGCTTCAACTTTGGCGTTGATGCGGGACAGCTATTTATCATTCTCCTCGCAACACTGGCTGTAGGCGCTTTCAGAAACCGCCCGTGGTTCAGAAGACGAATTGCGATCCCTGCGTCGCTTCTCATCGCAGCAGTTGGCCTATTCTGGGCTGTTCAACGAATTTTAGCTTACCATTTGTTAGCCTGAGGATCAGCCATTTATTGTGTTTTACTTTTTGCTACGAAGGGCCATGGGTATGGCGGATGACCAAGGCCTAGCATCACAGGGAAGCAAAACTTTCACGGTTAGATTTGGTCTGTGAATTCTGTTCATAATTCATATGCAGAGATACGCTATTATCGCACAAGATTGAGGACTGCATACTGCACATCTGATGTAACCGAGCCGAAGGGAGGCCTCATGCTCTATCTTATGAACGGCATGGTTTCTTCCGACCGGCGAGCTGTAGAGATCAAAAGATGATTGAAGCAAGCAGCGATGTAGATGTGGCGGTGATTGCCGATAAGGCGTGGAGCCTGTTAGGCGGCTTCGATAATCTTCCCCTCTGGATCCCAATGATTACCAGGAGCTTCCTGGAAGACGGAGGTCGCGTTCGACGACTGACGGCCAAAGACGGGTCTGTGATTGTAGAGCGCTTGGTCAGTTTCGATCAGCGCAAACGCACTTACACTTATGCCTATATCGAGGGGCCGGATCCGGTTGAAGACTACCTCGGGAAGGTCACAGTTACATCCCTCTCCCCTGAACGCTGTTGTATAAGTTGGGGAAGCCGGTTTAACCCCGTTGGAATAAGAAGCTCAGAAGCTGAAACGCTTTATCGCTCTGCTTATGCATCCGCCCTAAATCACGCAAAGATACTTCTGGAACAGGCGACGTAAGGTCCATTTCCAGTAATTTCCTATAACATTCCGGTTTTCAGGATAACTTTGATGAAAAATATTCTTCTTCTGAATGGTTCGAAAGCTTTCGGTCACTCTCAGGGCCGTCTCAATGACACGCTCCATGAGGTTGCTTACGAAACTCTAAAAAGCGCCGGGTTCGATATTCGTCAGACCAAAATTGATGCAGGCTATGATGTGCAGAGCGAGGTCGAGAACTTTCTCTGGGCAGATCTGATTATTTATCAAATGCCAGGCTGGTGGATGGGCGCGCCGTGGATCGTCAAGAAGTATGTCGATGAAGTTTTCACGGCTGGTCATGGCTCCCTGTATGCCAGCGACGGACGAAGCCGCTCCAATCCCAATCAGAAATATGGTTCAGGCGGCCTGATTCAAGGTAAGCATTATATGCTCTCCTTAACGTGGAATGCACCGGAAGAAGCTTTTGAAGATCCGGCCCAGTTCTTTGAAGGCAAAGGGGTCGATGCTGTTTACTTTCCTTTTCACAAGGCAAACCAGTTTCTGGGAATGAGTTCTCTCTCTACGTATCTGGCAACGGACGTCATCAAAGTCCCTGCCGTCGATAACGTCATACGGCGCTACCGTGAACACCTTTCAAAAGTGTTGGGATTTGTTCTTCCCGCAGCAAGCGTTGGTTCATGAGAGAAAACAGTTTTGCTCTGATGATGTGCCCGTTATGAATTGTTCCAATTGCGCAGTTGGAGCAAAGTAGCCGAAAGTGCCAGTCCCGCACCAAGAAGGACAATTCCAGTCCAGCCGAATGTGGGCCAAACCATCATCGTCGCGGCGGAGCCAAGAGCTCCGCCAAGAAACATTGTTCCCATAAAAATGGTATTCAGGCGTGCTCGCGCTTCAGGCCGCAAGGCATAAACGACATGCTGATGCGACACGAGCGCGCCCTGAATTGCAAAATCCAGAACGATCACCCCAGCGATCAGACCTGGAAGCGAATTCCAGAGACCGAAAATGCCCCATGACAGAAGTGTCAACATGGCCCCAAGAATAATCATTTTATGAGGGCCGTGTTGATCGGCAATTTTTCCGGCAATCGGGGCCGCAAGAATGCCAACGGCTCCGACAATGCCAAACAGACCGGCAGCGCCCGCCCCTAATCCAAACTTGGGCTCTTGCAGGTGAAGGGCGAGGATCGTCCAGAAGACGCTGAAGGCTCCAAACAGGAGACTTTGAGTGACTGCTGCGAGGCGTAACTGTGGAAACTCTTTCCAAAGGCCTGCAAGGGACGCAAGTAATTGCCCATAATGCATCTTCGAGTTCGGCTTACTGGTGGGAAGAACCCACGCCAATAAGGCACCTGTGCCCAGCGCGATCGGAGCACCGAGCCAGAACATCTCGCGCCACCCGGCATATGTAGAGACGACACCGGCCAAGGTCCGACTTAGAAGAATGCCGCACAGGAGCCCTGCCATAACAATGCCGACAGTGTGGCCGCGTCTTTCCGGAGACGAAAGATGCGCGGCAAAAGGAACAATAAGCTGTGCAACAGTTGCGAGTGCACCAACCGCGACAGATGCCACAAGCAGGAGGGCTGCGTTGGGTGCAATTGCCGCAGCGGCAAGAGCAAGCGCGAGCAGAACAAACTGAAGAACAATCAGCCGTTTGCGCTCCAGAAGATCCCCGACAGGAACAAGAAGAAACAGTCCCGCGGCATAACCAAGTTGAGTGCCGGTTGGAATCAAATTTGTGGTCGAACCTGGCAGGTCACGCTTCATGATGCCAAGCATAGGCTGATTATAATAGATGTTCGCAACGGCAACGCCGGCAGCTATAGCCATGCTGAGCGTCAGAAATGCGGAGAGCGTGTTAGCACTGTCAGGGCGATCAGCGTGGCTGGAGGCGGTCGTAGGAGTTTGATTGCTCATGATACTCGTTCCTTACCATGCCCCTGAGCAACATGGCGACAGGCTCCTTAAATCATGGGATTTTGCCATATTGTGCTGAGATACTGCATACTCATAGCTCACTCGTCACGGCCTCTGTTTTCGTTTCATGAACTGATGCCCGCTAACCGTAAGGTTTCAGCTGTTTTACAGATCCAGCGTTCATCGGGATTCCATCCGGCCATTTGAGCGGCGTTGAGCAAAGCTCCGCCCACCGGTGGCAGACGGGGCACCAAGGGCGCACCGTGATGAGCGGCTAGTGTTTCTCGAAGGAGACGACTTTGGAGAGCTCCGCCAGCATAGCTCCAGGGAAGAGATGTATCTGGAAATTTACGCCTCGCAGCAGTGATGTGAGCCCCTAGAAGAGCTGCGGCTTCAACTATTATACGCTGAGCTGGCATAATGCCCAGCTCAGCCAGATCAGAAACCGTTTTTGCCAGCGATGCCACTGATGCACGAGGATTTTCGAGGCGGCTGTACCATTCCATTAGCCCCGCATCATAAGGATGCGCGTTAGAAGATAACCCGAGAACGTCAGCAAACGGTTCGAGGAATGTCCGATCTTTCTGATTGCGGCCATCTAACAGCGTCGCCAGTAATGACAGCGCCTGTCGGCCAATCCAGAACGCACTGCCTTCATCGCCAAACAGACTTCCCCATCCGCCAACGCGATCTTGTTCTCCTTTGCCATTGACGACCCATGCGACAGAGCCTGTTCCTGCCAGCAGAAGGACGCCGCCATGCCCGGCAAAGGCTCCGGTACAGGCAATATCCACATCATTGGTAATATTGAAAATATGCGGGAAATTTGCCGCTACGACGTCTTTCTGTTTTCGGCCGGATGGCCGCATCTCCCCGTAGCCCGCGAGCCCAAGAGAGAGGGTTTTCGTGGTTGAGGGAAGACGGGACATCAAGGATATCAGGATGGACTGCCAGTCGACTTGATCGAATGGGTTGGAGCCAGGAGCTCTTATAACAGGGCCTAGAGTGCCGTCTCGGTTGAGAACGACAAGCAATGTTTTGGTGCCTCCGCCATCTATTGCCGCGATGCTGGAACAGGTCACGGATCAATCCAATCAGACATGTCGTGCAGCAGTCGTTTCAGTGCTCATTGTCTGCTTTAGGCCCTGTTGTAGAGACCGAGTGCATGCGCGGCTTCCGTGGCAATATCGTATCGAAGCTGAGAGACATTCCCGCTCCCATTCGGGTGGACCCTGTTGGTTAAGATTAAGACGTATGAATCACTGGCCGGGTCGATCCAAAGCGACGTTCCAGTGAAACCTGTGTGACCGAAGGACGTGTCAGAGAAAGAGCTGCCTCTGGGCGAGGAGTAATGCGTCGCAATATCCCATCCAAAGCCACGAAGTTCTGTTTTTCCTTGTGGTTGTTGTGGGGAGATCATCTGTTGCAGAGTTTCCCGCCGGAGTGGAAATGCACTCGGCCTGCCCGCAATCCGATCCAGCAATGCTTGTGCGTACAGGCACATGTCATGAGCGTCTGAGAAGAGACCTGCGTGCCCGGCCACTCCGCCCATACGACGCGCAGTGGGGTCGTGTACCACGCCACGAAGCATCATGCCGTGTTCATCATATTGTGTTGGAGCGATGATCATTTTGAGTGATGGATCAGGCGAATAGCTGGATTTTGTCATCCCCAGAGGACTCAGAATTTCCTTTTGAACGTAGGCGTCCAGAGAAAGCCCGCTGACTTTCTCGATCACAAGTCCCAGCGTGATAAAGTTGATATCACTGTAAACAAATTTCTCGGCTGGGGGATTGGCCAGCGAAGAAGTCATCGCACGACGAACGGCTTCGGCTTTACCATACCACGCATCGTCCAAAGACAGGTCCGGTGGCAAGCCGGAATAGTGCGTCAGGAGCAGGCGTATCGTGACAGGCGCTTTCCCATTCGCTGCAAAGGCGGGTAAATAACGGCTGACAGGTTCGTCCAGGCCCACTTGGCCCCGTTCGACAAGTTGCATGATAGACAATGCTGTCATGGTAGGCTTGGTCAAAGACGCCATATCAAAGCGCGTATCCCAGGTCATCGTTTCTCGATCCGGAACCAATGCTCGGTTGCCGCAAACGTAACGATGTACAATCTGCCCCTGATGCCCGACTGCGAGAACAATCCCCGGTACCTCACCTTTCCGGGTTGCTCGCTGCGCCAGGGTATCTACTTGCAAGAACCTGTCGTCTGAAGATTGAGCGCAAGCAGACAGACCGCCACAGACCAATGTTGCGGTGCCCGTCAGAAAAGTGCGCCGACTTGTAACAGCTAGGTTGCGTTTGGACGATGAAGGATTGGGACTTTTCATCCTGCTTTTATCTCCTGAAAGACCACACGGTCAGCCACGCTCTGCTGATGTTCGGAGTTCCACGACAAAGTCATAGAGATCGGCGCGATAGCATGAGAATGTCACCTCAAGTATTCGTCCATCCGCCAAAAAAGATCTGCGTTCAATTTCAAGAATGGCACTTGGCTGCACAAGGTGGAGGAGCTCCGCCTCTTGAGTAGTCGCCATTCTGGCACGAATGCGCTGAAGAGCCCGGACAGGCAACAGGCCTCGCTCTTTCAAAGCCTCATAAAATGAATCTTTGACCAGCTCGGGAGATGCCAGATCCCTGCGAGAAATAACGGCAGTCTCGATGGCCAGAGGTTCCCCATCTGCGGTTCTGATCCGCTTGAGGCGAAGTACGGGTGCGCCCGGAGCCATACCCATTGCCATTGCTTCGTCCGGGCTGGCTCCAGCCATGCGCTTGCCTAGCCAGATCGAGCCAGGTTCGTAGCCCCTCGCCCGCATATCTTCGGAAAAGCCCATCAAAGCAGACAGGGGTTGCTGGATGCGTCGGGTGACAAAGGTTCCGGCACCCGGGCGTTGAGTTAGAAGTCCCGCATTTACCAGCTGCTCCAAGGATTTGCGGACTGTCACTCGTGAAACACCGGTGAACTCTGCAATTTCCCGCTCCGGGGGAACAGCATCGCCACCCTTAAGGGCTCCACTCTCAATCAATTCCCTTAATTGCTCAGCAAGTTGCAAGTAGAGAGGCTTGCGGTCTGCGGGATCAGGCGTCAGTGCAGCGAACAGCTTTTGGGAACTCATCACGTGCATGAAAATTACTCGTGTTCCTGGCGGGACATAAGAACAGCGCGCAAATTGCCTTCGTGGGCAACAAGGGCACTTTCGGCGTCGTCAATTGTCATGCCAGACCGAACGAGCACGGCCCGCTTGACGTTTTGACCACTCACTGCAAGTGCATCAGCGATTTCCGATGAAGTTCCGCCCGCTAACAAGTGTACCATCTGTGCCGCTCGTCTTTCCAGTTTTGCATTGACGACGCGCATGTCCACCATCTGCCCCCGGTAGCAATGACCCATCTGAATCATGAGCGTAGTGGACAGAAGATTTAGAGCCGCTTTTTGTGCCGTCCCTGCCTTCAAACGCGTTGACCCTGCAATAACTTCGGGACCCGTGACGATGCTGAGACCCATCTCTGCCTCCCTGAGAAGTCGACCAGCTGGATTGGAGCTTATGCCGACAGTCAGCGAGCCCATTTCTCTGGCGGCTGCAATCGCGGCACACGTGTAGGGTGTTGCACCACTTGCTGCGATCCCGAGGACAACATCATTCGGCCCTGGAGTGTGAGACAATATCTCGGCACGAGCCGTATCCTCGCGGTCTTCCGCGCCTTCCACAGCTTCGAAAAGCGCTTTGGTCCCTCCGGCCAGCATGAGAACCAGACGCTCAGGCTCCCACCCAAACGTAGGTGTGAGTTCTACACCGTCCTGAAGCCCGACACGCCCAGACGTACCGGCACCCACGTAAAAAAGGCGCCCTCCTGCCCGTAGCCGAGGGAGTGCTGCAGCTACGATTTTCGCAATTTGCGGGACAGACGTTTTAACAACTGCTGTTGCGGACATCTGGGCTTCCGCCAGTGCGTCCAGAATGGAACTGGCCGGCCAAAGGTCAACGTCCACATAACGGGGGTCCTGAGATTCCGTGCCAGAAGAAACCTTTGAAAGGTTATTGGGGTCCTTGATGGCCATGATTGTCAGTCCTTTGAAGTGTCGGGAGCGGACGGAAAGTGTTGGAGCCCGCCTTTTGTGAACATTATTGAAATAGATCCCGATATGAGCATCAGGGTAATTCCTAACGGCACTAACCAGGGAAAAGCCACGTGCCAGTTATAATACTGTAATGCCCCCATCATGACGGCCATGCCTGCCAGAGAAACAAAAAATCCCGTTAACGCATCTTTCAAGCGTGCTGATGGATACAGCATTCCAAACAGGAACGTGCCTAGTGTTGGCCCATAAGACCATCCTGCGATTGTTAAGCCCAGAATGACCGCTGATTCTCGGCTTCCTGTGAACCACAGCGCAGTCAACACAAGGGCAAGGCTGCACACTAACGTTAGTACTCTCGGTGCGAACAGCTTACCCTGCCCTAAATTTAAGCGTGTTTGGCAAGTCTGAAGGGCACGTGCAGGTAAAGGGCCAAAATCCGTTAAAACAGCACTCGCCATTGCGTTCAGTGTAGATGATAGCGACCCCATCGTCGCGCTCAGTACACCTGCCAGGAGCAATCCGCCTAAGCCGGCCGGTAGCCCTGAAACAATAAAAGTCGGGAAAAGGTCGTCGGGAGAGTGCAGTCCCAGAGACATGAGCGAGGTGCCTCCGTTGCGTATCCAGAGCTGCACGCCGATCAGGGAAAGGATCCCGAATAAAAACGCGATAACAATTGCACTTCCCATCAGTGCAAAGCGCGCATCTCTCAAGCTGCGTGCAGCCAAAAGGCGCTGAACCATGAGTTGGTCAGTTCCATGAGAGGCAACTGAGAGAATAGCCCCTCCGACTAACGCAGCTAACAGCGTAAAGGGATCAGATACCAAATTGCCCATAGTCAGGTGATGAAAAGGTGTCAGATGCCCTGATCTCCAGGCACTGGACCAGCCTTCAGGAGAGATCTCGTTATTCAGCAGTACAACACAGATGACTGCGCCAAAAAGATAAATGCATAGCTGAATAGTATCAGACCACACGACCGCGCGAAGACCACCCATCATCGTATAAGTCAGCGTAAATACCATAATGATGCCCATGACTAAGGCGCGGTTTATGCTAATCCCTTCATGATCAAGCATCCACATGATTGGGATAAGCCCTGCCGATAACCGAACGCCTTCCGCAAGCAGTCGGGTTATCAGAAATGCGGCTGACGCGGCTCGCTGCAATCCAGGACCGAAGCGATGGCCCAGATACTGGTATGCACTCGTCATGAGCCCCTGTGCATACAGCGGTAAAAACCATATGGTCACAATTAAACGGCCAATAAAATATCCTGCCGCGAGCCCCAGAAATACCATACCGCTTCCATAACTTACTCCCGGAATGCTGATGAATGTCAGGGTCGAGGTCTCGGTAGCGACCAAAGACAGGCAGATCGCCCACCACGGCAGGTCATGAGCGGCTGAGAGGAAATCTCCGGATGACTTCTTTTGGCGGGAAAGCGTGATCGCCAGGACAGGCAGTGCAATGAAATAAGCACAGATTACAGCAATATCGGCAAACTGCATGAATGTTTCCTCGTAAACCTCAATTGCCATAGAACCTTAATAATACCAAAAAAATACCTGATAACTCACTCCTGCCCTTCTCATCAGATATGGAAACACGCATTTAAGCTCTACTTTAGATCTCTGTTTGAAATTGCTCATGCGATCGATGAGCGCTTGGGATAGTCTTGAACATTTCCAGAGCGCTCATTTTTTCGCGTGTCTCAAAATCCAGAGGAGACCGAGACAATTCCTGCAAATCCACCTGCGACGTTGTAGGTTGGTGCGCTGGCGGCAATCGCTGTGCCATACACGCCTGTCGTGGCATGAGCGTTTGTTGCAACAGAATACGTTGAAGAGAGGTAGCCCTTGTTACCAAGCCCAAGATTAACCAAATTCAGCTGAATTTGCGGGCGATGCAGGAAACCAACAGACTGAAATCTGTAGCCAAAATTCATATTCAGAGTTTCATATGCTGGCATCTTCTCATCGTTCATGAATGTGGAGTATTGACTTCCAACATAGTTGAACAAAAGGCCACCAAAGGCGCTGCCATTATCATACAAAATTCCGACAGATGCTGTGAATTCTGGCGTATTGACAGCCAGTTTTCCCTTGGTTCTCAGATAGTCACCGCTGGACGCTCTCAAGTTATTATCGATCGTCGCGTGGATATACTGTCCTGAGATATATGGGCTTAAATGATGCCAAGGCTTCAATCCCAGTTCAATAGTTGCTCCGCGAGATGTTTGTCCACCACCATTAATGGATGAACTCACTCGCGTTCCGCCCACAACTTCTGTCGTAGAAACCTGACGGTTTGTAAAATTGTAATTAAATAGGGCAATATTGACGTTTACAAAGCCATGATGGCGATATCCCAGCTCTTCAGAAATTGCGTATTCTGGCTTTAGATTTTGTGCATGGCCACGCGTCTGTTTGCCGGTGGCGACGCTGATAAAATCAGCGTAGCTCGGCCACCCAGCAGGTTCGGCAAAGCCCGTTGTTCCGTTAACGAAAATTTGGTCATTCGGTGTGATCTGATAACTTGCCATCACTTGAGGAAGCGGCACGGCATCGCTATTGCCATTTCTGTATGAGGGTAGCCCAGGCATGATTTGCGTGAGTTGTCTTGTAATCATGCTTTCTTTGAATGCGGCAGAAAGCTTTAAGCGGTCATTTAGCGCACTATATTCATCGACAATATAGGCTGTATTGGTCTGCTGCATAAAGTTTATATTGTAACTGTGCAGCACGTCTCCCGCCGCAGAAACAACCGGGTATTTTCCAGACATGCTGGCGATACTACCGTTCGCATCCGCCGCAGCATATGTTGCAGCTTCGGGCTGCGCAAAATATGCGTACCAGTACCCGACCGTTAGGGTGTTGTGACCATGTTTCCATGACAACGAGGCATTGAGCCCGGCATTGTTCTCTTTGAACGTGTCCGTAATCGAAACGGGGAAAGAACCGTTATAAGATGGGGATACGTTCAGGTTCCCGGCTGGAATGTTTCCGTAATAGCTGCCAGTGTTGCTCAGACTGCTACCGACGTCTCCATACCCATCGGAATGCATGTAATAAGGGGTCAGGTTGGCAGTCAGTTGATGTCCCAAGTCAAAATGCATCGGAGCGCCAATCGTAATGGCGTTTCGGACGTTCTGCTGGAAACGGTAATAATTGGCGCTGCCTGGGATATAGTCCTTTTCCCAGTTAAAATTGGTACCGTACTGCTTCCACTGAGTCAGTGTCGGGAAGCGCGGATAGAAACTGGTCGTGGTGTTGTATGAAACCAGTAGTTCCGCCCCGCTATGTCCCCACTCTTTTACGGTCTTATTGTCCATATGGTAGCGGGTTGTGTAGCCCGGACCACGCCAGTCTTCTGCATGTGTATGGGAAAAAGACGCATAGGATCGGATGCCGGTATGTCCGATTTCTCCGGTATCTATCCGAAAAAATTCACGGTCCAGGCTGTAGGACCCCCCGCTGAAGTCTGCATAGCCACCAGCATGATCTGAAGGCGTTCGCAGAGTCTGTGTCAGTTCACCACCGACAGCATTATACAGGGGAGATGTAGGTGAAGCTGAGCCTTGCGTTAGGTCTACGCGAGCCAGGTTTTCATTATCTACGTTCTGCGTTGTGTAAAGCTTGTAATTCGACGGGTCCGCAGCAGGAATTCCGTCCATCAGATAGCCAATTTCCGTTTGTGCCATTCCTCGAACCGTAAGGTTGATGCGTTGATCATCAAGTCCGAGTGGATCATTTCGCCCAACGGCCACACCCGGCATGCTGGCAATCATGGATGCGGTATTCTGCGTCGGCGGCTGATGCGCAATAAAGTCTCGAGCAAAGGCACTCCGGGCCTTGGGGACTGTCTGAACAGGCATCATACCCGCTCCAGCCGAATGCCCGCTTGCTCCATCGGGAGCATTCTTCGCCGTGACCTTTACTTCTTCAGCGTCACCCGAAGCGGAAATGGATTTTTCCTTTTTATTTTCGGATGCAGCCTGCGACGTAGATTTTGCCTCTACGGAAGCTGTCGCCCAAACGGCACACCCTACCCCCAGCATAAGAACCTTACGATAACGCATCGTTCTCTCTCCCAAGCCTCAGCCCGTCATAGCTAAACCATGAATAATACCTTTTTAATACCTATTAATTACGATTGTAAACCGATTCTGCCTTTGGCTCCTTGGTACTGAATTTTTTTGACATAAGAGGGAATATATTTTTAGGAAAACCTCAAAAGAACAAATTTATTGGTTTAATAAAGTAATTTATGCTATAATTACCAATTATATAAAATAAACAATGGAAGTAAATTTCCATAACTATCCATATTTATTTTTATTGAATAAATTATTATCGATATGGTATGTATAATTATTTTTTAAACTATAAGAGAATGATGCGGCTTACTCGCAAAATACCCCTCGCGAGAGGTAACCCAACGTGATCAGTCTTCAGATTTTTCCGACGCGTTGAAATGCCCTTCAAACGCCAGTTCGTTAAGACTGACTCGACTGGAGGGCTGCTCACGTTTCAGCAGTTCCTCTGAGAGGTTCTCCCCATTCGCCTGCTTTCCAATGACCAATGCTGCATGAAGCTGATAGTCTTCCGGTAATTCAAGGCCTGCATGGGCGAGATCATGATCAAAGCCACTGATAGGATGAACGGCCCACCCTGCTTGAGATGCTTGTAACTGAACAAGCACAGAAGCCGCGCCGGCATCAAATGCGTGCGTCGTTAGAGGAGATGGCTCGCCAGTTCGACTTGAAATTGTAATCGTTCTGGATGCGACAAACACGATAGCCGATGCGTTTTCTGCCCATGACCGGTTAAACGGGATTAACCACGATAGAAAACGCTCCCATTCTGGCGTGTTACGCCGAGTATAAATGAAACGCCACGGCTGACTATTATACGCTGAAGGTGCCCACCGTCCTGCATCGAGAAAGGCCAGAAGATCCTGAGGATCAATGTCTACCGGGCTAAAAGACCTTGGAGACCAGCGATTAAGGATGAGCGGTTCGACAGAAGAGTGAGCAATGCGCTCAGGAGCGGTCGTCATAAATATAGCCTTTTAAAAAAGAAATGCTCATGCACCATGAACACCTAGCGCATTGAGCAAGGTCGTCCGGAGAGCCTCAAAACCACTATCCGAGTGTTTTCTTGGCCGTGAAAGAGGGATTGGAAGATCGACCTGGATCTGCCCTTGTTCGAGCACAACGGCTCGATCTGCAAGTAACAGCGCCTCATCCACATCATGCGTGACAAGAAGAACAGCGCACCCATGTTTCTTCCAGAGGTCGGCGACCAATTGCTGCATTTTCAGACGTGTGAGTGCGTCAAGGGCCGCAAAGGGTTCATCCAGCATGAGAAAGGCAGGTTCCCGCACAAGTGCCCTAGCTAGGGCAGCCCTCTGCGCTTCACCACCAGAAAGGGTCGCAGGCCATGCATTGGTTCGATGTGACAGCCCCACTTCTTCCAAAACGGCTTCTGCACGCTGCCTGGTACCCACGTCTTCTTGGCCTAGAACAATATTTTTCCAGACCTTTTTCCAAGGCAGAAGCCGAGATTCCTGAAAAACGACCGAAACGCGTTGTGGTCTGCTCACAATGCCCTCTGTCACTGGATCAAGTCCTGCAAGTGTCCTCAGGAGAGTTGATTTTCCTGAGCCGCTATGCCCGAGCAACGCTACAAATTCGCCTGGAGCTATGGCCAGATTGAGCCGGTCCAACACGGGAGGGCCGCCGTCGAAGCGCTTTGTCAGTTGTTGGATGCTAACTGCTGTTTCTTGTGGAGCAGTTTTCAAAGCAGTCATGTCGTGCGCTTCTTTTCATTGCTGGGGCGCCAGGCCAGGAATATGGCTTCCAGAAAGCGGATAATTTGATCTGACAGAAGGCCGAGCAACCCGTAGACGAGAAGTCCGACCAGAATGATGTCCGTGCGCATGAAATCCTGCGCATCCATCATCATATGGCCAATCCCGCTTTCGGCATTCACCTGCTCTGCAACTACAAGCATCATCCAGGAAACCCCTACGGCGTACCGCAAGCCTGTCAGGAAATCTGGTAGCGCTCCCGGTAGAAAAAAGTCCCTGATTGTCTGCCAGCGTGACAGGCCTAGTGTGGACCCCATCTCCAGAAGTTTAGGGTCAATGGAGCGAATTCCACTGTGGAGATTCAGATAGATCGGAAATATGGCGCCTAGCGCGACGAGCAGAATTTTAGGCGTTTCACCAATTCCAAACCACAGGATGAATAACGGAACCAGCGCCAGCGCAGGAAGGGTACGTAATATCTGTAGGGGCGCATCGACAATGTCCTCACCTACTTTGGACAGGCCTGAGAGAAGAGCCAGCAAGACGCCTAAAATGAGGGCTAGTCCTAACCCACTTGCAGCCCGCAGAAGGGAGACACCAAGATTATATGGCAACGTTCCGTCACGGGTGAGTGCCCATCCTGTGACAGCTATCTGAACAGGAGATGAGACGAGTCGCGTTGACAAGAAACCTGAGGAGCACGCTGCCTGCCAGCAACAGACCAAAAAAACGGGGGACGCGTATCTCCGCAAAGACGCAAGGCTTGCAAACGACAATGGCCCTTTTGGAACTTCGGTGGCGCTTCGCGTCTCGGTCAAGACGACGGTGTCTGACATTGGCTTGCTCCACAACCGAAAGAAGCAATGATTGTTTCAACTCTGCGCGGAGATGTCAGATGAATATTCTAAATGTGAGAGTTTTACAGGACTTGACGATCGTCACGCGACCTTTCCTGCCCGACACACTGGCGTGTGCAGCTTTTGTAACGGGATAATCCAGAAAGGAGAGCGTGTGTTGTGCGGGATATTTTCAGCCCTCGGTTTCCGTGTCCCGTCAAAGATGTTGTAATCTCGGCCGGACTAAGATCGGAGATCCCCCATGGGTGACAAGCCATTTTTAGAGCACTGCCTCCCAGAGGGCATGGACGAGGTTCTCAAAAAGCTCACTCCATTGTTCGAAGAGCGGGCTGCGCGGTATGACCGGAGTGGCAACATTTCCCTCGAGAACCTTCAGGATCTTCAAGATGCAGGTTTTTTATCGCTCGCTCTTCCCAGAAGCGCAGGCGGACAAGATATTTCACTGAGCGCGATAATCAGGATTGTCGGACAGATCGCTCAGGGAGACCCTTCAACCGCGCTTATTCTGGCAATGCAATATCTTCAAACCGCAGCTTTTGCTCATTCGTCCGAGTGGTCGGAAGAGGTCAAACAGGAGTTATTCGAGAGCGTTCTTCAGGAAGGGGCGCTTATCAATGCTCTGCGTGTAGAGCCGGAGTTAGGAACGCCTGCCAGAGGCGGTTTGCCAGCTACGACTGTCAGTCAGCGCGGACAAGCCTGGTGCATCAGCGGCCGCAAAATCTTCTCAACAGGCTCAACTGCCCTGCAATGGGGAATTGTCTGGGCCAAAACGGACGGGACTGATCCCAAGGTTGGTCCTGTCCTGGTTCCGCTTGATCTTCGAGGTGTCCGCATTGAGAAAAGCTGGCACCAGATGGGTATGCGCGCGACCGGAAGCCATACAATCATCTTTGATAATGTGGAAATTCCAGAGCGATACCTTGGTCTGCTCTCAGCCCCTGCGTCAAATGAGGGTAGCCCTACTGTAGCCATCGCCAGTTGGCATGCCATTGTTGTTGCTTCGCTGTATAATGGTATTGCTGTAGCGGCCCGTAATTGGCTGATTAACTTCCTGCACCAGCGCGTCCCTTCTAATCTAGGGGCGTCTCTAGCGACTTTGCCGCGGTTCGAGGTTCTTCTTGGCGAAATCGACGCACTGCTCCTTTCTAATGCCGGCCTCATCGACCAAGCCCTTCAGCTCCAAGAGCAAGGTATGGAAATCACCATACTGGCGGGTTTAACCAAGCACTCGGTCACTGAGAACGCCATCCTTGCCGTGGGTAAGGCGGTGGCAGCCATTGGGAATCCAGGTCTAAGCCAAGATAATCCTTTGGAACGCCACTATCGGAACGTCCTGTGTGGGCGAATTCATACGCCTCAGGGAGATAGCGCTCTTCTGGCGGCTGGCCGCGAAGCACTGAAAAAACAAAACTAGATTCGTTGGGATCGTTTGGGTCAGTCAAAAAGGTCAGGCTCAAGGGCCACAATCCAGTCCCACAGGGGCTGAAACGAGTAATAGGCGCCTTCTGCGCTCCCCACCTGCCCGGCAGTCAGTTTTGCAATGTCTGGTGCGATGAGTTTTAGAGGGCCAGCAGCCTGTGCCAGAAGCTGTGTGTGTGCAGCGTTATCCATGGCTAAAAACCACCAGGCTACGGCTTCCACGGTAGGTCCTGCGGTCAGAAGGCCGTGGTTTTGCAGTATGAGGGCTTTTTTACTGCCCAGAGTTCGCGCAAGGCGATCGCCTTCCCCGTCATCCAGAACGACCCCGCTGAAGGGATTGAAGATTGCATGATCTTCATAAAACGAGCAGGCATCCTGAGTGATCGGAAGGAGTTCGGTTCCCAAGGCGGAAAAGGCCTTCCCGTATGTCGAGTGGGTGTGTGCAGCAGCAATGATGTCGGGTCTGGCACGGTGAAGCGCAGAATGAATAGTGAATCCAGCCGTGTTGATAGGTCGCTGTCCAATCAGGATATTGCCGTCGTGGTCTACCAATTGAAGATCCGAAACCCGGATTTGCGAAAAATGGACAGCGAGGGGGTTGATCCAGTATTGATCCGGAAATTCCGGATCTCGCGCGGTAACATGGCCAGCCAGGCCTTGATCAAATCCATATCGACTGAATAATCGAAATGTTGCGGCCAACCGCTGTTTTCGATGAAGACGTTCTTCTTCAAAAGTTTGTGCGGGCATCCGAGGCTGCAAATGGAAAGTTCTTTTCCTGAAGCCATTTTCAGAGCTTCTAATATTTTGTGATTTGGTAGTCATAATCATTTTCCCACACTGAAATAATTTCGTCTATTTTCTTGAAATTTTCATCCCTTCTTCACCGTTGAGGTGATCTTCTTTTTCAATCAAGGCATGCACTCGGGGTAAAAGATCCCGGCCATATTCAAAAGCATCTATGATTGGATCAAAACCCCGGATCAAAAATGACGAGATTCCCAGGCGATAGTAATCAAGAAGCGCATCAGCAACCTGATCTGGCGTTCCGACAAGGGAGGTTGAATTTCCTTTTGCGCCTGTCAGAGCGGCGAGGCCGGTCCAGAGGCGTTTATCCAGCCGCACCCCTTGCGCAGCGGCGGCTAATAGTCGACGGGACCCCTCATTTGGAATGCATGTGGCCCGGATGTAACCCGTCTCGTTCTGAAGAGACCGGGCTTTGGCAAGAATATAGTCCGCTTTGGCCCAAGCCTTCTCTTCCGTATCCGCCAGGAGGGGACGCAACGACAGCGAGAAACGAATGGGCCGTCCCGCCTTATCCGCAATAGCGCGTACCCGAGCGATGGTTTCCCGTACTTGCTCGTACGTTTCTCCCCAAAGTGCATAGACATCTGCCTGCTTTCCGGCGGCAGCGATGGCTTCGTCTGAAGAACCGCCAAAATAGATTGGGATGGTGTGACCCTGATAAGGCAATACGCGTGATTGACCGCCATTCACGCGATAAAATTGGCCCTGATAATCAAAGGGGGAATGACTGCTCCATTCCTGCCGTAGGATTTCTATATATTCGTTCGTCCGGGCGTAGCGCTCAGCTTTGGTCGTGTGGTCTCCGTCAGCCTGGAGTTCAATATCGCTTCCACCCGTGATGATATGCACGGCAGCACGTCCACCGCTGATGTGATCAAGAGTTGCAAACTGTCGGGCTGCAAGCGTGGGAGCTGTGAAGCCAGCACGATGCGCGACCATGAGTCCAAGACGTTCTGTCGTGGCTGCAATGTGCTGTGAAAGCAGAATGCTGTCAGGAGAGTTTGAATGGAAGGCTACCAGAACCCTGTCAAAGCCAGCAGCTTCATGGGTTTTTGCCGCAGCTTCAACATGAGCAAGATCAATGATTGGGCCATGAGCCGGAATGATCTCTGAATGATTGCGACTGCCAACAAAGCCGATGAAGTCCACAGGCACGGCACAGTCTCCTTAAAAAACGATATTATATTGTTGTATTGACAATATACACTTTTTTGTACGTCATGACTCAAGTGAAAAATATAAATACAACTACATAATATAGTTTTATGTCTTGTTCGCCTTGGAGTGTTGCTATGTCCACCTCTTCTCTGCCCCAGCGCATGGCACGCAATGTTCCGACTGAGCTTCTGCGTTCTTTTGTCGCAATTGTTGAAGCTGGTTCCATGGCTCAGGCGACCGAAACCATTTTTCTGACTCAGTCAGCTTTAAGCCTTCAGATGAAGCGTTTGGAAGACGTGCTTCAACAAAAGCTGTTCAGACGTGATGGACGAAAGCTGGTTCTGACGCCTGCGGGTGAAGAATTGGTGGCATATGCCAGGCAGCTTCTCACTCTCAATGACCGTATCATGCATAAACTTGGGCATGTTTCTGATCCTGAGCCGATAACCGTTGGGATGGTGCAGGACTTTGCCGACACGCTCCTGCCAGATGTTTTGGCGCGTTTTCGACTGGAACATCCCCGGTGCCGTCTGACAATCCGCGTAGGCGGCTCAGTGGAGTTGCTGGAGATGTTTGACCGCTCCCGGCTGGATATTGTCCTGTGCCTTGGCCAACACGGCGATCGACCCAACTCAAGCTGGCGTATTGTCGGGCATGATAAAATGGTTTGGATAGGAGATCCCAGCACTTTGGATCAGCCTGAAATTCCTCTGGTTTTGCTGGAGCCGCCATGCCGTTTCAGGGATGCCGCGCTTGGAMCCCTAGCGAAGGCCCGCCGTGATTATCGCATCGTTCTCGAAACGCCACACCTTCCTGCCATGCGTGCCGGTGTCCGGAGCGGCTTGGGTGCCAGTTGCCGAACGCGTCGCTTTGCTGCTGCGGAGGGGCTTTCTACTCTTCCTGCCGGATTACTTCCCGAAGTCCCCGAAATTGAGACGATTTTGATTCAAAGAAACGGCCTGCCCGATGCGGCTCAAGATCTGGCGGAGCTACTTGTGCAGGCAGCTTCTGACCAATGAGCAAAGCCGAGGTACCACAGGCAGCAGGCTTTCTGGTGCCTCGTGAGGCCCTTGCCATTTTCTTCGGCAGATATGCCGTCCTGAACCCTAAAGCTAGTAAAGGTAGTTTTCATGCCAAATAACCCTGCCGCTGCGTTGCTTCCCGAGCATAGTTCTTCCCATGTCAGTCAGGAAGAGTTTCGCGAGGCAATGAGCCTACTTGGGGCACCAGTCGTTCTGGTTACGACAGACGGCCCTGGTGGACGCCAAGGCCTCACGGTTTCAGCCATTAGTAGCGTCAGCGATACCCCGCCGACAGTGCTTGTCTGCCTGAATCGCAGCAATCGATCGCATCGGTCTTTTTTGCAGAACGGTATTGTAGGAATTAGTGTGTTGTCGCCAAATCATAGCGACCTAGCACGCGTATTTGCGAGCCGGTCTCTTGATGCTCAAGAGAAATTTTCTCACGGTACGTGGGAAATTGGTGAAACTGGTGCTGCGCTTTTGTCAGACGCTCTTGTAACGCTTGATTGTGTGATACGAACGATACATAGCGCCGGAACACATGATGTGCTCTTTTGCGAAGTTCAGTCCATATATAACAACTCTGAAGCCGAACATGGCCTTACGTGGTTTTCTCGTGACTTTCATCACCTGCCGATCAAGAAGCAGTAAGAGCTATCAAGGTCATTTCTAACGCGCTCCCGTACTTGCGACACGCGCATATCACGGGGATGCGTTGGATAAAATCCTAAGTATAATATTAATTATTAACAGAGTAGCTTTCTAAAGCGTCTTTCTTCGATTGTTCAATGGTGTGGTAAAATTCAAGAAAAAATTTTCCGATAATATGCTTGATAACTGATATTTTTTCAAAATAAAGATAAATATTAAATGGATTATTTATAACATCCATTGTGCACAAAGCTATGTATGCTATGCATCCAAAATTAACCTTAAAAATCGCAACTCGCCCCAGCATAATAGCACCTTTTTCTACAAATTCTTAGGGCCAACCTGAAGGAAGGACTACCTTTAGCCGTTGTAGTAGCGATTGTTTTCGATGAGATGTCCGTAATATGTCAGCTTAGAAATGCTATACCTTTTAGATATCAAAACGGCACTTGATGGATTGAAAGGCAAAAGGAAATTGTGGATGAGAGGAATATGTCCGTGCTGAAATAATTTGCTCACATAAGAGACATCATCAGGATGATCTCACATGCTATCAAGACTGGATGACTGTGATGCCTCATCTCCTTATCGTGGATGACGACAAGGACATTCTCGCCTTGTTGACAAACTTTCTCGGTAAACATTCCTATACCGTGTCCATAGCTGAAGATGGCGTAGCCATGTTCTCCGCAATATCGGCAGGAAATGTTGATCTGGTCATTCTAGATATCATGCTACGCAATGAAGATGGCTTTAGCCTCTGTCGTCGGCTGAGAACGTCCTCGAATGTACCAGTCATCATGCTCTCTGCTATGGCAGAACATACGGACCGGGTCGTCGGTTTGGAAATCGGAGCGGACGATTATCTGACAAAGCCGTTCGATCAGCGTGAGCTTCTTGCCAGAGTTAAAGCAGTTTTGCGGCGAACATCCGGCAAGCATGAAATTTCATCTGAGAATGAAGCACGTCCCCTCCTGGCATTTGGGGGCTGGCGCTTGGACGTCGCGCGCCGTGAACTGCGATCCGAAGATAATGCCCTGGTTCTCCTGTCAGGTGGAGAATTCGAGCTTCTGTTAGCTTTGGTAGAGCATCCGCAGAGGGTTCTTACCAGAGATCAGCTTCTGGATTTTGCCCGGGGACGAAACCACACGGCCTATGACCGCAGCATCGATGTGCAGATCAGTCGTCTACGGCATAAACTTGAAGATGACCCTAAAAATCCGACCGTAATTCGTACTGTTCGGAATGGAGGGTATTTATTTTCCCCTGCGGTCAAACGTTTATGAAACGCCGTCTGTGGTTTGAAGACACCATTACCCTTCGTCTCGTCACTACCGTTGCACTTGCAGCCGCTACGACAATTGGTTTTCTCCAGTTATTCTTCATGTTTGGCGGGTATTGGGCAGCACCCAATATTGAACAAACCGGACTTTTACAGGAAGTTGCTACAGTAAGCCGCGTAATCAGTGCTGCCCCACAGTTTGATCGCGTCAAGCTTTCTAGTGCAGCTTCAACTGAGAGGCTGACGTTTGAGTGGTTTGAAACGGGAAGCAATACCGCAAAGGCCCTTGAAACGGCACATTATAAGCCTTCCGAAGTTCAGTCCGGGGAACAATTGATTTCTTCATTCATCGGAAATACAGCGCGGCGCCTTGATGCATTCTCGATAGAAAACCCTGTTTCCGCAACGGAGGGTATTCGTGTTGATAAGCGCAAATACCCGAATGCGACTTTTCTGGCTCTACAACTCCAGGACGGTAGCTGGCTTCTTTGCTCCGCGCTTGTGCGTAGTTGGGGCTTTTACGCCCGCGAACGCCTTCTTTTAGAACTCACAATTCTCGTATCATGGATTATCGCAGTATCGCTTATTGCCTCACGTCAACTATCCCAACCGATTGAGAAACTTGCAAAAGACGTGGGCCGTTACGGCGCTAAACCATATACTGCCCCCATTCCGGAAACCGGGCCCCGGCAATTACGGTTGGTTGTAAGAACGATCAACGCCATGCAGGCACAGATTCAGAAATTCATTGCTGACCGTACAACCATGCTCGCAGCGATTTCTCATGATCTGAGAACACCCTTGACCCGTATTCGTCTAAGAGGGGAGTTCATCGAAGACCCTGAGCAGCAGGCAAAGCTGTTTCGTGATGTTGATGAAATGCAGGCGATGATTGATGGCGCGCTCTCTTTCTTTCGTGACGATGCCATAAGTGAAAATATTACAGTATTTGATCTCCCCGGAATTTTGCATACGATTGTCAATGATTTTGCGGACCAGAATATTTCAATAAACTACATCGGCCCAGTCCGCGCGACATGCCAAGGTCGACCATTTGCTCTCAAGCGTGTTTTTACCAATCTGGTAGAAAATGCGATCAAATACGCTACTCCGCCGACGATAGAGTTGATATGCACCAAAGAGCGGTACATCGTCTCCATTCGAGATAAAGGCCCTGGCATTCCTGAGAGTGCGATCGAGCGAATATTTGAGCCCTATTTTAGGGTTGATAAATCCCGCAACCGAGAAACTGGCGGGGTGGGCCTGGGTCTTACATCGGCTTTATCAATTGTTCAGGCTCATGGCGGCTCAATTGATGTTTGCAATCATGTCGAAGGCGGCCTTGAAGTACGTGTCAGTCTGCTTAATCAGAGTTCTATTTTCTTGCCCACATCAAAATAGTTTCAAGTAAAAATTCTACGGATATAATTCATTCTAATTTTAGAAAAATATTATCTTATGTATCAATTTTGAAATAATAGAGAGATATTTTAGAAATCCTTATCTTGTAGATTAACGACATAGAGGGTCCTCGATATTACCTTTGAGGTAATCCTCTCTTGTAGTCTATATTCTGGTGAGGTTTATTCAATGGAATTATCTGTTTCATCCTTTCTTGGTAAAAATGGCTGAGCAGATGCGCTGTAAATTCGCCATGGCGGCCTACTTACGATTTCTCGGCTATTTGTTTTGCATCAACGCTATGAGTTTTGCGTTCACCGTACATGCTAAATCACCAGATAAATGCCCTGAGACAGTAGTTCAGAAATCAGGCTTTGCGTCCTTAGATGCAGATCATGATGGTCGTCTTTCTTGGCCAGAATTTAGAATTGCGCTTGAGACGATCATCCGTTGCAAAAACGGTATACACGCACGCGAATTCAAAGCACTTCCAGAGCCACAACAGGAATCTATTCTACTCTATTTCTTCTTTGCCATGGATCCGCAGCAAAAAGGATTTGTAAGCGAATCCAACTGGAAACCTTAAAGAGAAAAAACAACAATATTTTCTCTTTTTATAAATAGAAACGCAAAACCAAACTTAATAGAAGGAAAATATCCATGTTAAGAGTAGTGAAAAATACCGTGCAATTAGGAACCTCCATACTCCTGTTTCTGGACATAACGGGCTGCGCTGGACAGAAAGTAACGCATTCAGGTTTTCTACCGGAAGAGACCTACACTGAAATGACACCCCAAAAAGGGCATGTGGATGACCATATCTACGTAAAGCCTGGCTTGGAGGCTTCTAAATACAAAATTGCGGTGATTGATCCTGTTGCATGGCACCCTGTTGCCAACGCGCCTCACCTCAAACCCGAAGTAGCTGCACGTATGACTGATGCGTTCACTACAGAAATTAGAAAGCAGGTCGGAACGATCTATAACGTCGTCGATGCATCAACATGCGCACCTTGCACAGGCGCAATACATATTCGCGCTGCAATTACAAATATTCGCCGTAGTAAATGGTACTACAACGCTATTCCTGTCGTTGCAGGGTTTGCCGCAGGTGCCGCCGGAGGTGGTATGCCTCCCATTCCTCCGCCGTTCCCAGGCGGTGCTAGCGAAGAACTCATTGCGGTAGATGGTTCTAATAACGAAACACTTGTTGCTATCGCTACGTATAATAATGGCATGCCATGGAACATGATGGGACAATGGCTACCATATGCCCACGCAAAACGTGCATTCCACCTTGCCTCGACTCTGTTAGTAGAAGAATTCAAAAAGAGTGGGGCAACGGTTATTCCTACAGAAAAAAAATAAAGAACCTGTGGCATCATCAGGACCAATCTTGATGATGCCAACTTTACATAATGCTACGGATTAATACGGATACCTACTCAGGTAGACTGCCGCACCAGTAGGGATGGCACTAACGCTGCAAGGGTGGGTTTCAGTATTTTTTTGTTCCAGATATCATTTAACATTCGAACAGCAATACATCCCATCTCAGAAGATGGCTGTGATGATGTTGTGAGCGAAGGCGTTGTGAACGCCGTATAATCAAGGCCATCGTAGCCTGCTATTGCTACGTCTGCAGGCACCTTCAGTCCGGCATTCTGAACTTCATGCAGGAAGCCGAAAGCCAATGAATCACTGCAGCAGATGACAGCCGTTGGCCGTGTCCTGAGTTTCAGAAATGCTTGTGCAGCGCGTTTCCCAGATTGTAGATCGAATGGACCCCCTTCCAGTCTGACGAGGTCCGCTAAAAGGCCTAATCTTTTCAGGTAGCTGGTAGTCGCTTGAAATCGTATTTGCTCATGGGTGGTCTCGCGTGGTCCAGAGACGAAAGCAAAATGACGATGACCGCGTGCAGCCAAATGATCCACAATTTCCGAGAATGCCTGTTTTTCCTCTGCTACCACGCTAACAAGGCCATAGGATGTCAAATCGTTCAATACACTGATAACAGGAAGGACGTGTTCTTTCGGTCTGAACGCATGAGGCGTTGTCCATTTCTCTGCTGCGAGAAGTAATACCCCGTCTACCGTTCCAGCTCTTAAAAATTTGGTAGCATCGTCAGACGAGACCGCCTGACTTAGATTTTGTTGCAGCATTACGCTCAATCCGTGAGCTTCGGCCTCTTCGCAAATTCCTCGAAGAACTTCAGTAAAAACGGGCGAGATCGGTTGTCCTGGAAAGGTCGGAATTAGCACCATGATGGTGTCCGTTTTTCCAAGGATTAGATTGCGAGCTGCGGCATTGCCAACGTACCCCAGTTGCGCGGCCACTTCTTGAACAAGCAGGCGTGTCTCCTCACTCACGCGCTCCGGATTTGAGAGTGCACGACTGACTGTGGAAACATTCAGGCCGGTTTTCTTTGAAATGTCAGAAAGCTTAACGCGCCCGTTCAATGCCTTGCCTCATGCCTGCGTCTACCGCGCGGGTTCATACCTTGCATGAGCTCTTATAATAATCCCGTTTAGATTGAAATTATTATTACTAGAATCACCTTAAGGGCCCTCCAAAAAAAGCAGAGATCGCCTTTTTACTATACATAATTCGGCAATTTTGAATTGAGTAAAAGCCGCGTGAAGTTATGCTGTGGCGCTTCAAAGACGTGTTGTGTCGGTCCGGCTTCCACTACGCGACCATTCTGCATTACAAGGACGTCGTCACTGACCTGACGAATGACGCCTAAATCATGAGAAATGAACAAATAAGAGATATTGAGGCGTTCTTGTAGCTCTGTGAGCAGTTCCAGCACCTGTGCCTGAACTGAGACGTCAAGTGCTGAAACCGGTTCATCACAGACGATCATCTTGGGATTTCCCGCGATGGCACGTGCAATTGCGATGCGCTGGCGCTGCCCACCTGAGAGCTGAAGAGGAAACCGGCGGGATATATCTGGTGTTAACCGCACTAATGTCAAAAGAGCCGCTATGCGATCATTATGCTCGGCGCGTGGGATGGCACTGGCTTTTAGAGCATCAGCAAGAATACGCTGAACAGTCCAGCGTGGATCGAAGGAACTGAGTGGATCCTGATAAACGATACCCATTTCATGTCGAAACGGTCGGCGCTCATGTTCTTCAACGCTTCGGTTGGTCTTCGCTTGAACTCCGCTCCATAATCTCCCGTCAAACCATACATTCCCCCCATCAGGTTCCAGAAACCCGGCGACGATCCTTGCTGTTGTCGTCTTCCCTGAGCCAGATTCACCCAAAATGCCGAGTGTTTTGCCTCGTCGAAGGGTAAAACTGACATGATCTACTGCGAGCCTCGATGCTCCAGTCGTATTAGGGTAGCTTTTGACGATATCATTCACGACGAGTAACGGGCTCTCGTCTTTCGCTTGCAGAGTTGAAGGCTCTGGGGACTTACGGTTTTGCTTCGGAACCGAACTTAGTAGCAAGCGCGTATAATCCTGCGAAGGATGGCGCAAAATTTGCTTAGTCTCGCCCTGCTCTATCATTTCCCCGTTCTTGACGACGATGATCGAGTCAGCGACCTGAGACACCGTTTCGATGTCATGGCTGATCAACAATATTCCGTGACCTGCATTTTTCAGGTCACGAAACAGGCCGAGGACACGGGAGACCGCACTGGCATCCAGCGCAGTCGTTGGCTCATCAGCAATTACTATCCCTGGGTTCAGAGCTATTGCAGAGGCGATGAGCGCTCTCTGGCGAAGCCCTCCAGAGAGTTTATCGGCCCGTTGCAGTGCACGTATTTCAGGCTCCGGCACAGATGTGCTTTTCAAAAGCTGCAGCACCTGCTTTCGACGCGATGCACGATTACGCAAGCCGCGCCACTTGCCATCTGCCGTCAGGGATTCTTCTATTTCCTGCCCGACTGTTCGTAACGGATCGAGTGATGTCAGCGCATCCTGAAGGACGAACCCTATCTTCTGCCCACGAATCACGCCCCAGCCAGTGTCATCCAGCGGCAGGAGTTCATCATCACCGAGGCGAAGGCTGGCTGCTGTCACCTGAGCCCGGTCGCCCGCTAATCCGACGAGACTGCGCGCGGTTACGCTTTTGCCCGATCCGGACTCACCCACCATAGCCAAAATTTTGCCAGGTGTTATTTGAAAAGAGAGGTCGTGTACGACCTGCTTTCCACCGAATGATATGGAAAGCTTTTCAACCGTCAGGTCCTGTCCGGTCATAGTGAGTACCTCATGAGGGTCTGCCTTCGAGGCAACGTTGTAAGAAGCGCCCGATTATTGTTGTGGACAGCACAGTCAGCACGATGAAAAGGCCGGGAAAGAGAGTGAGCCACCAGGCATCAGCGATGAAGTCGCGGCCCATGGACATCATGGTTCCCCACTCCGGGGTCGGCGGGGGTGCTCCAAGCCCCAGAAAAGATAATCCTGACGCCCAGACAATTGTCTGGCCCACGCCCATCGTGGCGGTCACAACGAGTGGTCGGAGTGCGTTGGGAAGAATATGCCACTGAACGATGGAGAACGGCGTGTGACCTAGGGCACGAGCGGCCTCAACGTATCCGGAGTATCTGACTGATAGAACCTGACTGAAAACCATCTTGCCATAGCCGGGCGTCGCAGCGATCCCGATAGCCAAGGCCAGCGGCCCTGCCCCGGTTCCTAGACTTGCAGAGAAGAGAAGCGCCAGTATCAGGGCGGGAAACGAAAACAGCACATCTATGATCGCGCCAATACTTTTCTGAAGCCATCTAGGGCCAAGCCCACCTGCCAATCCAAGGATAATCCCACCGGAAAAACTGATTGTGACAGCCCCTGCCCCCACAAGCAGAGATTGGCGTGTACCGTGGATGACACGTGTCAGAATATCCCGTCCAGATTGGTCTGTTCCGAAAGGGTGGTTCCAGTCTGGGGATAAGAAAGCGTGCCGTGGTGCGATGGCATAGGGATCAGTTGCGCTGATCGCATTGGGAATGATGGCTGACACCAAAAGGAACACCAGAAAGCCTGATGCAGGAAGGGTTGCAAGGGGAATCTGCTTCCACGCGATGAGCCTCTTTGCAGTTATGGTCATGGCGAAACTCTCCGCCCACGAGATGTTGCGAGGCGCGGATCAACCAGTTCATGGATGAACTCGATACCCAGGCTGGCAAATATGTATGCGACCGTGACGAACAGAACGATGCCCGTTGTTAGGGGCATATCTTGCGCGGAAACGGCATAGACCAATGTGCGTCCAAGCCCCTTACGTGAAAATATGGCTTCGATGACCGCAGTCTCACCAAGAAGAGCGCCGAGAGCCCACGCTGAGAGTGCGATACCCGGAAGAAGCGCGTGACGCAGCGCATGACGACGCAAAACCTGCCCCAGACTAAGCCCTCGCATTCTTGCGCTAAGAATGAACGGCTGATCGAGGGCAATTTCCAAAGACTCACGCGTGACCTGTGCCAGAAATCCCCCCAAGGGAATGGCGAGAGAAAATGCCGGCATTAGGAGAGAGGCGAACGATGAGCTTCCAGCAGGTGGTAGCAGGTGTAATCTGAACGCGAATACCCAGAGCAGCACAATTCCAAGCCAGAATGGTGGAAGCGCCGCAGCGGAGATGTCGAAAGAGGCTCCAATGGTCGAGAGTACTCTTCCGCGCCGCACTGTGCAGAACACTGACAGCAGTGCGAGTGTCCATGCGAGGAGCAGAGAAATGGATGCCAGTGCCAGCGTGGGTAGCATCTGCTGGCGTAAAACCTCTGCAACACGCAAATGCTGGCTGAAGGAGACGCCCAAATCCCCGTGCAGAAGACGCCATATATAGAAACCATATTGCACGATAAGGGGGCGATCGAGGCCGTACTCCTTTGTTATCGCTGCGACCGCACCCGGTGTGGGGTTGGCCATAGCCCCACCGAGAATGATCGTTGCCGGGTCACCTGGCATCATACGTACCGCGAGAAATGTCAGCGTGGCAGATGCGAACAGCATGCCGAGACTCAAACCAATCCGACCGATGAGGCGCTGGGAAGCCAAGTGTTTCATTATGGCGTCATCCAGGCATCATGAAAATTGATGACGCGTAATGATGGCTCGATGCGTACACCGTGGACATTGCTGAACACCCCTAGGCGCGTGGTCTGCGAATACGTTGTGATCTGAAGCTGTGCCTTGGCGATGATCTCTTGCGCCTGTTGGTAAAACGCTTTCCGTTGCTGTTGGTCCTGCGTGGCCAATGCCTGTTGCACGACACCGTCGAAGAGCGGGCTGCTATAGCCTGAAGCATTCTGATGGATGCCGTGCCGGAAATGGTTGGTAAAAGCAGATCCGAAGACGATGCGAAGAACATCCGGAGTATTTGTGTTCCAATACCCGATCCGCACATCGTAATCCCAAGCGTCACTCCGCGCGATATTCGCAGTCTCACTTAAAGGCTCCAGGCGGACATCGAAGCCTGTCTGGCGGGCGGTGGCCTGTACCTGCTCCCAAAGAGTGCGATCTGCAGGTGCAAGAACCGTGGAGATCGGGATATGTACGATCAGTCTCTTGCCGTCCCGGATCCGGTATCCATCGGGATCGCGCTTTTTCCAGCCCGCGTCATCCAGAAGTGTATTGGCGCGTCTCGGATCGTAGTTCTTGGTATGCTCGAAATCCGGACTATAATCTGGTGTGGACGGACTTAGCGGGCCACCTGCCCGCGCATAATGATGGAAAAATATACTGCCTAACGCCCCATCAATATCTGCGGACCGAATGAACGCTTCACGGACACGGATGTCGCTAAATGGCGGTCGAAGGGTGTTTAAGGTTCCGTTAGTAGGATTTCCCGGTCGATCTGCCATCAGTAATGATATGTCCGGATTGGCTTTTGCCGGCGTTTCGCCCTCAGGGGGTACGCTATCAATCACACCAACTTCACCTGCCTGAAGCATGGCAAAACGGACTGACGGTTCGGAAACGAAGCGCCAGACGATACCTTCAAGCCATGCTGGTCCCTGATGGCGTGCGGTAGGAGGCGCCCATGCATAGGCTGGGTTTCTCTTGAGAACGACCTCGCTCTGATGATCCCAGTGGCTGATAATGAAGGGACCAGAGCCCACAGGGCTTTGGCAGTTTACATCGCGAGGCCGTGCCAACGCTGTAGGGGATTCAATTCCAAGAAAACCCTGCGCCAGAACGTTGAGGAACGCTGAGTATGGCGAAGACAGGTGTACCGCTGCCGTATAAGGATCGAGAATATCGGTTTGGGTGTATTGGCGGATGTATCCCCCCGCAGTCCCCGATTGGGTCGTGGGGTCCACCATATGGTCCAGATTACGCTTTACGGCCGCCGCATCGAACCTGGTCCCATCAGTGAAGGTCACGTCATGACGGAGGTGAAAGATGTATGTAAGTCCGCCGTCCGTAATCTCCCATGACGTTGCCAGCCACGGGTGAATAACGCCCTGTTCGTCCATTGAAACGAGCCGGTCCAGATACTGTTCGGCAATATAAACCTGCGGCATGTCCCCATAAACATGGGGATCAAGGCACAAAGGCTCACGTTCAGTCGCAAAGACAAGTGTCCCGCCTTTTTGAGGCACTGAACTCTGCTGCCGGCTCGTATGTCGCGGTCTACTGTCTGTATCATGCCGATAAAACAGGACAGCTAAAGACACCACGATCGGAGCGAGTATCAAAACCTTTCTGCGGTTATGATGTTTGCTCATGTGTCTGACCAACGTGTCGCTTCAGGAAAAGACCGGCGCATCATCAGAGGTGCTTCCCCAGGTCACTGAGGTGGACAGTCACGCCGCCAAACACACTGAACCCGTCACCCGGGTAAAACATTGCGGAATCCGTATGGTTCAGGTTGTAGGCGGTATAAGCGGCTGTGGCGTAATGCTTGTTTCCGAGATTACGGAAGTCAAGAAAAGTGCTCCAGATTTTGCTTTTCGCCTCGTAACCGAGCTTCAGACCAAAGATCCCGTATCTCGGCGCCTTCAATGTGTTGGCATAATCAACATAATAGCTTGAAGACGATCTGAAATCGAAGTTCGCATAGAACCCCAACGGATTATTATACTGAAGTTCAGCCTGATATTGCCATGTTGGGATAGACGGGAGTTTGTTCTGTCCGAGAAGTGGGTCATGTCTGTAATAGAAGTCATTGACCGTGAGAGCCTGCCGGAATGACAAAGCACCATATTGATGCAGATTAAAAAGCTTCGTTGACAGACCCGCTTCAATGCCCTGATGAATAGTCGGACTGGCGTTAGATGTTGTGGTGATCTCTGCTGTTGTACTGGTTGCGCGCGTGACCACAACGGACAGTAGTTCATCTTTGACCCAGCTCCGATAAAGAGTCAGGTTTCCATCGAATATGCCGACATGGCCTCTGATGCCGATTTCAGCCGAATTAGCCCGCTGGGCTTTTAGTGGCCCTACAGTTCCTGTGTCATTGTAGGGACTACCCCCTTTGACATCATGGTAGTTCCACGTCACAGGCGGGTCGATCAAACGGCTGAAATTGGCGAAAACGTCAACGTCAGGATTAATTTCGTAACGCAAGCCTACGCGAGGCGTAATGAAGACATTATTATAGTGTTCACGACTCTGAAGAGCTGAGTTGGGTATTAGACGGTCAACAACGCGAATATTGCGGTCAATCCAGATAACTGAAAAACCGCTGGTCAGCCAAAGCCGGTTGAAAATGTTAAAATTATTTCCAGCTGCAAAAACCAGATCATGTGATCCGCCATATTTGACACGCTGATGAAGGGTCCAGTCTTCACTATTAGACTGTGTAGAGCGGACGGACGATGTGTAATATCTGGAATCTCCAGAGACCATATGCACGTCACTCAGAATGAAGTTGCTTTCGATCCTCCGTCCGAGAAGACGATCGCTCCGGTTATATTTGATAGAATTATTGATATCCGTGGAACGCCACAGGTTAAACTGCTGCGTATTCGTCCCATTAAAGAGCGGATAATCATTCCAGGTAATACCGTATTCCAGCCTGGAATCATCATCGAAAATATAATTGGTTTTAAAACCCAGCATTGTGCTTCTGGTCGGGCGCCCTCCCCAGTCATTTGGGTTGATGCTCGGGCTTTTGCGAAGCTGGGCAAGCGTGAGCAAGCCACCGTAGTGGCCGAACCCCTCATCCCACTTGAAAATAAGGCGAGCAGATAATTTGTCGGTGAAACGGTATCCAAGATTTGCGACGACATCAGTGCGATGCATTGCCGTATAGCTCTGGAATCCTTGGCGATTAGTTCGCGCTGCGGTGACGTAGTAATCGCCTTTCTTGTTGCTGAATGTTCCGCCCTGACTGACTTGTTCTTTCAAAGTGCCGTAGCTGCCAGCTTCAAAGCGGGCCATAAACCCAGGGGCAGAGACGCCTGTATGCGTTACGAAATTGATGCCGCCACCGAGAGCAGTAGCCGCGTAGTCAAATGCGTTGGCGCCATAAAGAACTTCAGTGCGCTGGTAGCCGGTATTATTGAGTCGATCTTCCTGAAATCCTCCCACACCGCTGACAGTCAATCCGTCAACGAGGTATTTCATTCCCAGACTGTAACCTCCGTAGAAAACGCCTGCGCCCGACCCTCTTATGGAAATCTTGTTTCCGGTGCTTCCACTGGTTGCCTGCGCAAAAATGCCGGGCTGGAAGGCCAGAGTGTCCTCGAGTGTGGCTGATCGCCCCTTCTCGACCTCCTTGCTGCTGATAACTGTAAAGTTTCCCGGCACCTTTCTCAGGCGCTTTTCAGCGGTACGGACACCATTTGACCCAGTGACACTGATATCCTCACTCTTTGGAGAAGGCACAACGCTGTTTTTAGGGTGTGAAGATGCAACATGAGTGTTCGGGGAACTGAATCCAGGACGGGCGTCAGGGGCACGCGGGCTCGGATTTTTGTTGCGTTCAATATCCTGAGCAAAAGCAGCCGGCATCAGGGTGCATGTTGAAAGAACGGTCATGCCGAGGAGGAGGATGCGTGTGCGCTGCTCGTAAAAGGCTTTCATGACTCGTTTCTCAACATTTGGGTGATATCTCGGAACATAAAATCAGCCGCTGTGGGACACATTTTCCCCAAGCGATTCCTTTATTCACATATCCAAATGGATAAACGTTAATAACAACGTATTTTTAATGTTGTATTTTACAAGTGCAGTTTTCCCTTATTAACCCTAGGAAAAGAGCCATTCCAAGGGTTCACATTGAAATAATTAATGTGAGAGATGACGAATTAAAAATTACGCTCCTGACGGTTTGGTGCGCATCATAAACTACGAATGCTAGTTGATTTTGCCTTATATCCGTTAGGTGTCGTTGTATGTCCTCTTCCGACAATTTCGTCTCTGCCAGAGAACGCTTGCAGCCGATCATTGAAACGATAACGCGTGCATCGCAGGAATTCGAACGCGACCCCGCGCTTGTCCGAAATGTCGTTCAGGACTTGAAGACTGCAGGCTTGGGTCGCGTACGTCTGCCCAATAGATTTGGCGGGTATGGAGCATCTCTCAAGCAGAGTTTCAGTCTGCTGAGGGATCTGGCGACAGCAGACTCAAACCTCCCGCAAATATTTCGTGCTCATTTTGCATTTATTGAAGGTAGGCTCCGCCACGCTCACAAATCTGCCGAATGGTTTGACCGTGTTCGTGAGGGCGCACTCTTTGGCGCTGCCATGGCGGAACGCTCGGACGAAACAGGCGTGTCTACACAGTTAAGTTCTGACGGGAATGAGTTTCGCCTGAATGGGACGAAGTACTATTCGACCGGTACCCTCTATGCTGACTGGATTGTTGTCTGGGCCGCGGAGGGAGAGCAACGGGCACACGTCCTGGTCCCTTCAGATGCCTCCGGTGTCACACGTATTGATGACTGGGATGGCTTTGGCCAGCGCCTCACCGGCAGCGGAACAACTGTTTTTGACAACGTCTTAATTGGCGCCACACAAGTTCTGGATCGCTCCCAGCCCGGAAATATTCCGGCTCATTCTTATCTCGCCGCTTACTATCAGCAATTTCATCTTGCAGCTTTGGCAGGAATTTCAGCTGCCGTACTTCGCGATGCTGTTGACTTTGTGCGGCCGAGAACACGAACTTTCGGGGTCCCCGGCAAAGTTGTTCAACGAGAAGACTCCGTTGTTCAGGGTGTTGTTGGGCGCCTGTCCGCCCTTGCATTCTCGACGTCTGCTTTGGTCGATCGCGTTTCGGATGCGTTGACTGAGGCTGAACCGGCCTGGCTGCGGGGCGACGCCGAGAGCGTGACGTTTAGCGAGGCAGAAGAAGCTGCCTTTAAAGCGCAGCAAATCGTTATTGATCAAACGCTTGAAGCTGCAAATCTGCTTTTTGAAGTTGGCGGGGCATCCGCTACCAGCCAGACCAGAAATCTTGATCGCCATTGGCGCAATGCTCGCGTTCTGTCCTCACACAACCCTGCGGCCCAGCGTCGTCGGGAACTCGGGGATCTGGCTTTGAACGATACCCCTCTTTGGACGCCGTACCGTGAAGGCCTGAAGAAAAGTCTCTCCAAGGAGCCGGCATGAGTAAGGCACCGGCCCCTAAGCAGTTAAAAGTCAATCTCTTTGAGATGGCCTGCGTGAGTCACATTGTTCACGGAATGTGGACGGCGCCTGACAACAATCGCCACCGTTTCGGGGAAATGGCATTCTGGCTGGAACAGGCGCGCCTCGCGGAAGACGCAGGTTTCGACGCAATTTTTCTTGCCGATGTTATCGGGGTTTATGACCGTTTTAATGGACTTGACCCCGCCCTTCGGCTTGGCGTGCAAATCCCGAACCTTGATCCGCTCTCCCTGATCCCTGCTATGGCCGCTGTCACCACGCGGCTGGGTTTTGCTGCAACATTTTCAACGACTTATGAGCCACCATTCGCCTTTGCCCGACGTATGAGCACGCTGGATCTTTTGACCGAAGGACGTGTTGGCTGGAACATTGTGACCTCCTACCTGCCAAACGCCGCCAGAAACTTCGGCCTTGCGGACGAAATCCAGCACGACGAGCGCTACGAGCGGGCTGAGGAATATCTTGAGGTTCTCTATAAGCTCTGGGAGCAGAGCTGGGACGAAGACGCTTTGGTTATTGATCGCGAGAAGGACGTTTTCACGCACCCTGATCGTGTTCATTACATCAACCACAAGGGTCGGCATCATCAAGTTGAGGGGCCGCATCTTGTGCAACCCACACGCCAGCGCACGCCCGTTTTATTCCAGGCGACAGGCTCCAAGCGTGGCCTGGAATTTGCAGCCCGCCATGCGGAGGCCGTTTTCATTGGGGGCCGTACACGCGAGGAAATTCGCAACAACATTGCAAAGACCCGCGAGCAGGCGGCCCTGAACGGACGAGACCCCAACGACCTGAAGTTTTATGTCATGGCCGGCCTTATCGCTGGGAATACGGAAGTCGAAGCTCAGGAGAAGCTGAGCCGTTATCGGGCGCGCTATAGCGTCGAAGCTGCTCATGTCCATGCGCAAGCCGAGATTGATCTGCGGAATTTTGACCGTTCTCTGACCATTGGTAAGGCGCTTGAACAGTCGGGGCGTCCGTTTGGAAACATGGGACGTCGATTTGGCCCGGATCAAACAGTTGGTAGCGCGCTGGACCAGATTGCCAGTTTTGAACAGGGCCGCTTTTTCGTCGCTGGCACACCGTCCCAGATTGCGGATGCTGTTGAAGACTGGCTCGACGAAGATGGCATCGACGGAATTAACCTCCGCCAATACCACACGTTTGAGACGGCCAGAGATTTTGGAGAGCTGATTGCCCCTGAGCTTCGCAAGCGTGGTCGTCTGCCAGAGCGCAATACCCCTCCAGAGACATTCCGTCATCGCCTGTTCGGTTTTGACCGCCTTCCAACAAGCCATCCCGCCCATCAGGCCTTCCTACCCGTTCACGCCCAGACAGCGAGTTTTTCATGAGCACAAATGCCGCCATCGGGGGTGTCCCCGAGAAAATCAACGTTCTTTGGTTCCTTCCAACTCATGGAGACAGCCGATATCTGGGAACGCAGGAAGGTGGCCGCAGCGTTGATCTGCCATACCTCCAGCAGGTCGCACGGGCGGCGGATAGTTTGGGATATTACGGTGTCCTCCTCCCCACTGGTCGGAGTTGCGAAGACTCCTGGATCGTTGCGTCCTCCCTTATTACGTCCACTGAACGGCTGAAATTTCTGGTGGCCGTGCGCCCTGGGTTACAATCTCCAACCTTCGCAGCACGCATGACGGCGACACTGGATCGGCTATCTGGCGGCCGTCTTCTGATTAATGTTGTAACGGGCGGAGATCCCAAGGAAAACGAAGGAGACGGTCTCTTTTTCGACCATGCCACCCGGTACGAAATTACTGACGAATTCCTATCGATCTACTCTCGTCTTCTGAAGGGCGACACCGTCAATCACGAGGGTAAGCACTTTCATATTGCGGACGGCCAGATCCTTTATCCTCCTCATCAGGCTGGGGGGCCGCCTCTGTATTTCGGCGGATCTTCTGAGGCAGGAATTCAGGTCGCGGCCAAGCGGATCGACAAGTATCTGACGTGGGGAGAGCCACCGGAACTTGTTAAGGAAAAAATTTCCCGTGTTCGCGAGGCCGCTGCGCGTGAAGGACGGGAAGTTAGTTTCGGGATCAGGTTTCATGTCATCGCCCGTGAGACAACAGAAGAAGCCTGGGCTGCGGCAAACCGCCTGATTTCCCGTCTTGATGACGCGACCATCGCGCAGGCCCAGTCTGTATTCTCAAGGCTGGACTCAGTGGGACAGTCCCGCATGAGCGCCCTGCATGGCGGACGGCGGGACAAGCTGGAAGTCAGCCCTAACCTCTGGGCTGGCGTCGGGCTGGTCAGAGGCGGAGCTGGCACGGCTCTGGTCGGAGATCCAGCCACCATTGCCGAGCGGATTGATGAATACAGACGCGCTGGCTGCGACAGCTTCATCCTTTCCGGATACCCTCATCTGGAAGAAGCTTACAGCTTTGGCGAACTGGTCCTTCCGTTGCTTCCCACAGCTCATCCGACACGTGCAGCCGGCGGTCAGAACAATATGGGGCCGTTTGGTGAGACGATTGCCAACTCTTATCGCCCGGCCCAAGCCTCTTCATGAACGTGGAAGTCCAGATCAGCCGCCCTCCCGTTTCTGCCACCCTGGCAATTATTGGTGGCGGAGCGACAGGGACGATGATTGCGTATCATCTTCTTCGCAAGCGCCGAGATCTGGGTGTCGGTAGCGTTGTGATCTTCGAGCCTCGCGCCCGGTTGGGTGCGGGCGTCGCGTATGGCAGCACAGATCCACAGCATCGCATCAATGTTCCAGCGTCAAGGATGAGCATTGATACGGATAAGCCTGATGACTTTGCGCAGTGGTTCAAATGGCACAGTCACGAAACCTGTGACCCGGAAGCCTTTTTGCCGTCTGGAGACGTTTACCCGACGAGGTCAGAGTTTGGCCGCTATCTCTTTGAGAGAATAACGCCATCTCTCGTCAACGAGACACTCAGGCATGTGCAGGATGTCGTAGTGGCCGTGCAGCATGATGGTCAGCACTGGCTGATCCATACCGCTCAAGACACGGTATTTACAGTATCGGATGTCGTCATTGCGACGTCTCATCCCGCTCCGGCCCTGCCGTATCCCCTCGAAGAAATCGCGCATGATCCACGCGTGATCTCCGACCCGTGGGCGAAGAATGCCTTCAAAGCCATAGATCCTCGGGCACGGATTGCCATTGTAGGCACCGGCCTCACAATGGCAGATGTTGTAGCAACGCTCACCGCACAGGGGCATTTTGGCCCTATCACCGCGGTATCCCGACGTGGCCTGCGCTCTCGGGGGCATTCTCCTCGGCCTGTCAGTCTCTTTGGGGATTTTTCCACCAACCCTGAACAGACGGCGCTAGGTCTGCTCACGCGCATTCGTAAGACACTTACTTTAGCCCCGGACCGCCCGTGGCAAGACATTCTTGATGCTGTTCGGCGACAGGGCAAAGCTATCTGGACGGCACTTCCCCCGACGGAGCAGCGTCGTCTTGTCCGCCATCTTCGACCGTTCTGGGATGTCCATCGTTTTCGGATCGCGCCACAGGTCGAACGTGCTCTTAACCTGAGATCAGAAACGGGATCACTTACGGTTCTTGCCGCGAGGATCGAACGCGCGGAAGCCACACCTGAAGGCATTATTCTGCATCTCCGGGAACGAGGGGGACGAACCCGCGCAATCCGGACAGACATTCTGATCAATACCACTGGCCCGGACCATGCCGGTATTCTGACGAAGCCGGGCTTTCTATCTCGCCTGGCTCAGGATGGTTTTGTGCAGAAAGATCCCGTTGGTCTCGGGCTCTGGACAGGTGAAGACCACGTGGCCCTTGTTGGCGGACGCCCGGTATCGGGCCTGTTTATTGCCGGACCACTCTCCCGTGGGACCTTTGGCGAGCTTATGGGTTTTCCGGAAGTAACAGCGAACGCTCAATCTGTCGCCGCCCGACTGGCCGATACCCTTCAGATCTCGACACATTCTGAACAGGTGCATTTATGACGTCTGCTCAAACTGCCACATCCGGCACGCCTCGCCCTGTCATCCGTCATGCTGATGATGTTTCCGCCATCGTCAATGCAGGGCCTCAAGGGGGCGGGCACGCAAACATCATCGTGGCTTTGGCTCTCGGTGGTGTCTTTCTTGACGCCTACGACCTGACAACACTCTCCTACGGCATTGGTGACGTACAGAAGCACTTTGGTCTTTCCACATCCGCCACAGGGATGGTCGCAGCAGCGATGAGTGCAGGCACGATCGTCGGGAGTATCGCGGGGGGATGGCTGACCGACCGGATTGGTCGATACGCCGTTTTCATGGCTGACATGATCTGCTTCGTCATCGCAGCCCTCGTAGCAGGTATGGCCCCCACTGCCACCATCCTGATCCTTGCCCGTTTCGCAATGGGTTTTGGCGTCGGAATGGACCTGCCTGTGGCCATGGCATTCCTGTCAGAGTTTTCAAAGCTGAGTGGAAAAGGAAGCAAAGCGAGCCGGGCCGCGGCATGGTGCCCAACCTGGTATGCGGCTTCCTCGTTGTGCTTTTTCCTTGTCTTTGCCCTTGATGCGGTCGTTCCAGCCACTCATCCGGACTGGCTGTGGCGCGCTTCACTGGCCTTCGGCGCGCTTCCCGCGCTTCTGATCATCCTTGTCCGTAACAGGTACATGAGTGAGTCCCCTATCTGGATCGCTCGGAACGGAGATCTGGAAAAAGCAGCGGAAATTTTAAGGGCGTCTCATGGCATTGACCCGGTTCTTCAGATCGAAGCGCCTCCTATCCGACCACAACCTCACGGGATTGCCCCCCTCTTCCGGCAGCCCCTGCTGAAGCGTGGAATTCTTGTCAGTATCATTTCCATCGTCAGTGCCTACTCTTACGCCGCAATCGCGTTCGGGGCGCCAAGTTTGCTTGCGGGAATGCTGCATCTCGACCGTAAGCAGGTTCTGATTACATCAATCATCCTGAACCTTGTCTTCGCATTTACGGGTGGCTTGATTGGGGTTCGTCTGGCGCGATACGTGTCGTCCCGTAAGGTCAATATCGCTGGATATATCTTGCAGGCGATCTCCATAGGAACGCTGGCGATTGTGGGCACGCCACATTCCACGGCAGGCGTCATAGCGGTACTCGCAGGTTTTGCAGGGTATCTTTTCGGTCAAGGTTTCGGCCCCGGCTGCCAGCAGATGATCTATGCCACTCTGACCTATCCGACCGAAATCCGGGGCGTTGGTATTGGCATGAACCGGCTCATTTCGGGCCTGGGCGCCACCATGGCCATGTGGGCTCTGCCTAGCCTCTATGCGAATTTCGGGACGAACCTTTTCTGGTTCATTTTGAGCGCGCCTCTGATCGGTCTGACATTGCATCAGGTGATCCGCTGGGATGTCTTCAATTATGACCCAGATGGCGACGACACATTAAAGTCCGTGCTGAGGCTCGCACCTCGGCAAGACACATCCCCTCAACACTCAGCCCTCGTAAATCAGGGCTAAGTACAGCCGAGCCCATCTCTCGCCGTTTCATCCTGATCGTTTTCAAGGAGCGCCTGTGTCTCTTATCCCCGTAAACGCATTTGATATGAATTGCGTCTCCCATCAGGCGAGCGGTCTATGGCGTCATCCAGACGATCAATCATGGCATTACAACACCCTCAGATACTGGACGAACCTCGCGAAAACGCTTGAACGCGGCCTGTTCGACGGTCTTTTTATCGCAGATGTTCTTGGCATTTACGACGTCTATGGGGGCGGACCGGAAGCCGCATTGCGCAATGCATCTCAGGTGCCCGTTAATGACCCAGCCATGCTGATTTCTGCCATGGCCGCTGTGACCGAGAACCTAGGTTTCGGGCTGACGGCAACACTTTCCTTTGAACATCCCTACCCTTTTGCTCGCCGTATCAGCACATTGGATCACCTGACCAACGGACGGATGGGGTGGAACATTGTAACGGGCTATCTGAACAGCGCGGCAAAAGGCGTGGGTCAGCAGCAGCAGACGTCTCATGATGAGCGCTATGACGTCGCGCGCGACTACATGCAGGTTTTAAGGGGCTTGTGGGAAAGAAGCTGGGAGGACGGTGCCGCCGTTCGAGACAGAGAACTCGGGATTTTTACAGACCCCTCAAAGGTTCATCGTCTTCAGCACAAAGGCAAGTATTTTGAGGTCGATGCAATCCATCTCTGTGAACCCTCACCACAACGAACGCCCGTTCTCTATCAAGCTGGCACGTCCAGTAAAGGTCGGGCTTTTGCCGGCGACTATGCTGAATGCGTCTTTATTGCCGGCCCGTCCAAAGAGGTGGCACGACATGCTGTTTCCGGGCTGGAAGCAGAGCTTCAATGCACGGGACGTTCCCGAAAATCTCTCAAGATTTTCTCACTCGTAACCATCGTCACTGCCGAAAACGATGCGGCGGCTTTGGAAAAATGGGCAGACTATAGAAAATATGTCAGCCACGAAGGGGCTCTGACGCTCATGTCAGGATGGACAGGGATCGATTTTTCGACCTTCGATCTCGATGATCCAGTCCGTCATATCCGCAACGATGCCATTCACTCCGCCATCGATGCCTTGACCGTTGTAGACCCCAAACGGGTCTGGACTGTCAGGGAACTCGCAGAACATGCGGCGATCGGGGGAATGGGCGTAACGTTCGTTGGTGGCCCTCAGAAAGTCGCGGATCAGATTGAAACCTGGATTGAAAACACAGGTATTGATGGCCTCAATCTCGCATATGCCATCACCCCCGGAAGCTTCGAGGATTTCGTGACATATATCGTGCCAGAGCTTCAAAAGCGTGGCCGTTACAAGACGGAATATCAGCCCGGAACTCTGCGGGAAAAGCTCTTCGGAACATCTGAACCACAATACAACACGGCGGCTCCATGACTGATCCACGTACCGTTATCACCCGTCGCAGTCTGTTGGCGGGGGGGCTTGCACTCACTCTTGCCTCTTCGGCACATGCGGCCACGCCTGTCATCCGTATTGGCTACCAGCGCTATAGCACTCTCGTTATTCTCAAGGCCTCTGGTGCCCTGGAAAAAGCATTGGCCGGCCGCGCGAATGTTGTGTGGTCAGAATTTGTGGCTGGCCCACAACTCCTGCAAGCCCTCGTAGCGGGAGCCCTCGACTTGGGGCAGACCGGTGATGCTCCGCCAGTGTTTGCGTCGGCTGCAAGTCCTGATGCGCTTGTGTATGTAGGGCACGAGCCTCCTGCTCCATTGGCTGAAGCCATTCTCGTCCCTAAAGACAGTTCGATCCGAACCCTCGCGGATCTAAAGGGCAAGCGGATTGCTCTCAATCGCGCGTCCAACGTCCACTGGTTCCTTCTTCAGGTTCTCCATAAAGCCGGTTTGTCTTTTCATGACATCAAACCAGCCTATCTGACACCTCCCTCTGCTCGTTCCGCTTTTGAAAGCGGCCAGATTGATGCATGGGCAATATGGGACCCCTACCTTTCCAGTGCGCTCTCTAACAGTCCGCGCATTCTGACGACGGCTCAGGATATCGTCGCCAATCGAGAGTTTTTCCTTACTCGCCGTGGATTTGCAGAAAGTCAGCCTGACCTTCTTCGGGAAACACTTCACCAAGTCGCTCAAACGGATGATTGGGCCCAGGCCCATAAGCCCGAAGTGTCCCGTCTTCTCGCAACACAAACGGGATTGCCATACGACACGGTTTATTCTGCAATCAAAACACGTGATTTCGGTTATGCGCCTATGAGTGCAGAGATTATCCAGGAACAACAACAGGTTGCTGACGGATTTCTAAAGGAAGGGCTTTTACCGTCACACGTTGATATTGGTTCAACGGTCTGGAAGTGATCAAAGCTCTTGATGCAGGAGCATTTGGAGGCAGGTTCACGTTTCATTGCCGCCCCAACACTCAGGGATTTGTCATATAAGCCGTGAGTCAAACTCATATTTACCGCTATATAAATCAAAACTGAAAAGTAATATAATATTATCAACCATCGTACTTGGTGATATATTTTCAGGCAAGGAATACTTGGATGCGATGTAAGTGTTGTGATGGCTGAGAGTCATTAAGACTTGTTGTGAAGTTGCGTCATTCCCATCACAGGTCAAGACATTGTGTATCTGTATCTTGCGTCAAACAACGCGAGAATAAAGAAGCTCACAAATTGTCGATACAGGTGGGATCACCGTCTTCACACATAAAATACAGAGCTCCCCAAGCGAGCTAAAGCATCAACAAACATGAGGCAAAATTTCGCCTCAGAATGAGCTTGAAAATGAAGAGCATGAAAAATCGGGTGTATTTTCACACAGGTTTTCGCCTCGGTGTGTCTCGCGCACGACTGTCTTCCGTCCTGTTAAGTGCGGTTGCAATGACACCGCTTGTGAGCGAGGCTGCGGGGCACAAAATCCACACGAACCATCATGGTACAGGCGCTTTAAGTAAAAAACCGGCGAAGTCCTCTACCGTAAATGGGGCGCAGTCTCCTGATACGCTCTATCGTCCTGCTCCTCCTAAACCCTTTGTTGCTCCGAGCAGTGAGACAATCAAGGTTTCTACTCGGCGGCGTTCTGTTGTGGACCAATCGAAGGCAGCGTTAAGCACTATTCCTGGCGGGGTTAGTGTGATTGACGCGCATGAAGTTCTGAAAGGTCGGAACTTCACGAATGCTGACGTTCTTGCATTTCAGCCTGGTGTTTTTGCGCAGAGTTCGGGCGGCGGTGATGGATTGCGCCTCTCTATCCGTGGATCGGGGATTCAAACAGGTACGAACTATTTTCGCTCAGGCATCCTGATGATGTTCGACGGACTACCTGTCACGACCCCTGCCGGTACGCCATACGAACTCTTTGAGGCACTTGGGGTGCGCTATACCGAAGTCCTCCGTGGAGCCAATGCATTCGATTATGGAGGCATGCAATTAGGGGGCGCCATCAACTATGTGACTCCGACGGGTTATGATGCAGACGTATTCCAGGTTCGGGCAGAAGCCGGAAGCTTCAACTATAACAAGCAACAGATCAGCTCAGGAAAAGTGATCGGGAAGTCTGACTACTATGTCAGTATCACCAAATCCTATCGAGGCGGATACCAGCAGCAGACTGCAGCAAGCAGTTTTGGTGTGAACGCAAACTATGGATACCGCTTCAATGACAAGGTCTCCACACGGTTCTTCTTCCGGTATCGGCAGACTCAAAACGGCTATCCGGGCTTCCTGACACGCGATCAGATCATTGATAATCCAAAACAGGCACAATCAACTTACGTTGCGCTGCATTCCAAACGCATTCAGCCGGGCTCAAAATGGTATGGAAACATGACCACCATCCGGATTGACGATCATTCCAAGCTTGAGTTGGGAATTGATTATCAGGATGCTCCGATTGATATTGAAAACGGTACGACCGCTGGCGTTTGGGGATACAAGACGATCGCTGGCGTGATCCGCTACAGCCGCAAAGACAAGTTGTGGGGACATAGCAACGACGCATTGTTCGGAATTGACACCTACAGTGACCTGGATGCCTGGCAAACCACCCGTACACGAACATATACGGGCACATATGCCGGGATTCCTCTTGGAACAAAGCTCCGGCACGCTACTTACGGCGGAACGGACAATTATTTCCATATCAGAGATAACTTCGAACTCTTTCATAATTTCTGGCTGACAGCCGCTGGAGCACTGGACTTTGTACAGCGCTCTACGGCCGTGACGTATCCAACCCAAAGTTCTCTCGGCACCTCGGCCGTGGGGTTTACCCCGCGCGGAGGATTTCGGTATGTCATCAGTCCGCATGTTTCTGTGTATGGAAACGTCAGCCGCAGTTTTCAGCCACCTAATGACTGGCAACTTCTGTCTGGTGCCAACTACACGACTGGACCTGCGGCAGGCTTGACGGCAACGGGGGCTAGTCTCGAAAATCAGACGGCAACAACATACGAAATCGGCACGACAGGTGACTGGCTACACAATAAATGGAGCCTGACGTACTACTATTCCTCCGTCAGGAACGAGCTTCTGTCAGTTATGACCCCGCTGTCACAGCTTTACGGAAATGCGACATACTCAAACGCCTCTCCAACTGTGCATCAGGGGGTAGAAGCTTCACTGGAGACAGAACTGTATAAATGGTCCGGCGGAACATTGGGTCTGCGACAGTCCTATACCTACCAGGATTTTCATTTCAAAAATGATGCTGTGTTCGGGCGCAACAAACTTCCGGGAATTCCAGCGCATTTTTACCAGGGGGAAGTCCGCCTCGATCTGAAAAATGGTTTCTATGCGGGGTTCAATGCGCAGGTTTCGTCAAAAGTTTCCGGCTCTTATGACGATACCTATTTCGCGCCGTCCTATCATATCTATAATGCCAATGTTGGCTATGAATGGCCCGGAAAGCATCGTCAGGTATTCCTGTCATTCAACAATCTGACCAACAAGCATTATGCCTCCATCGTAGTGCCTGGATACATTGCGGGGGGTAAGCAGTTGTCGGTCATGCAGCCGGGAGATGGTTTCGGCCTCTTTGGCGGCGTCTCAGTCGGCTTCTAAACCGTGTTGGGGCAAGACGAAGATCGTCTGCCCCACTCCGAACCGATCGTCGAATAAAAACCAATCTGACGCATAGCTATAACGGCCTTCACAAGAGCGAGAGCTTGGAGACCTTAAGATGATCGGTCTTGATCATACTTGGCTCCACACTTGCGTATGCTTCCCTGCTACGTGGCCCATAATTTCCGAGGAAAATCACTAAAACGACGTCTTACCCATGTTTTTGAATAGCTTTCATTATGCTTGGAGGCGACAAGGACATGGAGTGCCACGCTTGATAAATTTTGTGCCCACAAGCGAAAGTTGGACTTTACTACCCCCTCCCCCTCAGGGTAGGGAATGGAGATGGCACACGAAACACACACTTTCATCAAACCTCGTCTCAAGCAGGCTCACGGCCATATCGCTAAAGTCATAGAGATGATGGAGGAAGGTCGCTCTTGCTCTGAGCTTGCTCAACAGCTTGCGGCTATCGAAAGCACCATCCGTGGTGCCAAGCGCCTGCTCGTGCAGGATCATCTTGAACGATGCATCGTTGATGCCGTCGCCGATGGCAAAATGAGCCGCGAGGACGCCATTCAGGAATTTTCTTTCCTTGTGAAATACTTTTAAGGAACGAGACAGGTGCGGTTTCCAGCACATCTCTGCTTCGTGGCGCCGCGCAGGATGGCACTCGCCTGCCTGCTTTCAGTCGGCTGGTTTCCAACGCTTGCCCTCAGTGCAGACGACACAGTTATTCCGCTTCATACGGCTCTGGGAGCTGCCTGGGACAACGATCCAGTCCGCCAGGAGCTGGCCACTAACGCTCAATCTGCCGATGCCCGCGCAGCAGCAGCCAAGTCCTGGTTTGCGGGAGGCCCCATCCTGACGGCAAGCTACAGCGATGATCGGGCGTCCGGGACAAATCTGGGATACATCACGTGGCAAGGGGGTATGTCAGTGCCGCTTTGGCTTCCTGGCCAGGGAAGTGCAACCGAGCACCTTGCTCAGGCTGATGCCAAAGCCGCTCTTGCTCGCGTTGAAGTGGAACGAATGGCAATTGCTGTGCGCGTGCTGGAACAGAGTGGTGCGGCCATTTTGGCTGATCGTCGCGTCATAGCCGCGCATATGCTCGTGCGGTCGATGGAACATATTGCGTCGTTGACATCCCAGTCAAAGGCGCAAGGCGAAACGACCGGCGTTGAGATGCAAGCAGTCAATGCTCAGCTCGCGGATATTCGCTCTGAACTTGCTGAAGCGGAAGAAAATCAAACCCGGACTCGCGCCGAGTTACTGTCTCTTCTGGGTATTCCTGGTCTTCCTGATATTCTGTCTGCACAGGCACCGTGGCTTGCCCGGATCCCGACGGGCAATCTTCAGGCTCTGGAAAACCTTGATCCCCGCCTACAGTCAGCTCACCGCGCTGTCGTGGCCGCTGAGGAAGACATGCATCTGGCCCGGTCCAGCTTCATGCCCAATCCTGAAATAGGGATCGATGCAATTGATGAGGGGCAATACGGCAGCCCGTGGGCGACACAGGTTGGCGTGAATGTGCGCGTCCCTCTTCCCAGCGATGTTACACATACGCCCCTTCTCTCTGCTGCTCGGGACCGTCTCGCCGCAGCGACGCGTGCTGAAGTTCAGGCACGCCGTGCCGTTCATACGGAACTTGTTCAGGTCATGGCGCGGGTGAAAGCGGCTCATGAAATGCTGTTGCAATCGCAGACAAGTGCATCCCAGACCATGAAGCGTGCAGATGCCATGGAACATTCATGGCGCCTTGGTGAGACACCACTCATTGAAGCACTACGCGCCAGAACGGATGCGTGGCGCGCTCTCCTAACCTTGAATCAGGCCGAGGTTGCCTGGCATAGCGCCATCGTGCGTATCTGTATTTCCACAGGGACACTGCCTTGAAAACCATACGCTTTTTGCCGCTTTGTATGTTCGGCATCATGTCCGTACCCTGTCAGGCGGAAACTCCTTCGTGGCTCAAGCCTGTCCATATGAGCGCCTTAGCGCAGCAAAGTGAAAGCGTCTCCGTCTCGCCGGTCAGATACGGCGAACTGCACGCCCTTCTACCCGCAATGGCCAGTGTCATGGCCAATTCAACGCACTCAGTGATGATCAGACCTGCAGGAAGCGGCAAGGTCACTGAAGTTCTCGTCACGCCAGGCGCACGCGTCCGGAAAGGGCAAGTGCTGATTACATACACTGATCATTCCCTGCATGAACTCTATCTCGAACAGGGGCAGACCAATGCGGCATTAAGTTCAGCCCGGGCGGCAGTCTCAGAGGCTGAAAAAGCTTATCAACGAGGGCGCTCCCTGAGCGGCACCACCGTCTCATCCGGGGAAGTCCTGCGCCGTCTGGCTATGCTCCAGCAGGCACAGGCCACATTGGCTGCAAAGCGCGCTGATAGTGAGACCATCAAGCATCGTCTTGAAGAAGAATTCACCTCTGCAACAGAGACGATCGGGCATGGTGAAGACTCCCGGCTGATTTCCCCCGTAGATGGCGTCGTTCAGAACGTTGGTGTTGCCGTTGCTGACGATGTTACAAGCGGCGATGTTGTCGCAAATGTAACAGACCTCTCATCAGTCTGGATCGTTGCGAGCATTCGACCAGAGGATGCGCAGGATCTCGTTATTGGTGGACGCTTTTCCGTTCGACCGTCAGGTCATATGAAACAACCGCCCGTCTTTGCGAAGATCAGCACTATTAACGATGTGGCGGATGCTGACACAGGGTTGCTTCGAGTTATTGGTACGTTTGATAGACCTGCCGTTAATCTCAGACCCGGCACAATGCTTGATGCGACACTCGAGACTGCCCAAGCCGCAAAGGGAATTATTGTACCGGCCACCGCCATACAGCAGTTCAATGGCCACGACGTGGTCTACACCCCTTCTGGGGGCACCCTCTTCCAGCCCCATGACGTGCACATACTGCTCTCAACGGACGACGAAGCAGTCGTACAGAGCGATCTGCCTCCCGACAGTAAAGTCGTAAGCAGCGGCAGCTTTGCCCTCAAAAGCGCGGCCACTTTTTCAGCTTCGAGCGGCGACTGAAATATGCTGGCATTCATTCAGAAAAATACATTTCTCCTATTCGGCCTTGTCGCCGCACTGCTGGTCGGTGGTCTTCTCACTATTCCCGGTTTACCCGTGGAACCGGTGCCAGACATCTCTCCCCGTCAGGTCATGGTTTCTGTTACGGCACCAGGCCTCGCAACGGAGGAAGTTGAAAAACTTATCACCTTCCCGCTTGAGACAAACCTCACGGGGATACCTGGGGTCACTGACCTTCGGTCTGTGTCTCGTACGGGTGTGTCCGCTGTCTATCTGCAGTTCTCGGATGCAACAGACATTGATCTGGATCGAACACGGGTCAGTCAGCGTTTGCAGCAGGCGCGGGATACGATCTCGGTTCCCGGAATATCCATCACGATGGGCCCTCTTGCCACCGGTATGGGCGAGATCATGCAGATTCAGATCACGGGAGCGGGCTATTCCCTTACTGATCTGAATCGGATCATGACGTGGACCGTTGTGCCCCAGCTGAAGCTCGTTCCGGGCGTCGTTGACGTCAATGTCAATGGTGGCGCGGAAGAAACCTTCGAACTGACGCTCGACCCGTCCAGAATGGTTGCATACGGCGTATCCATCCGGGACATCGATCAGGCTATCGAGACCAATAACGCATCGTCCGGTGGAGGCTGGATTGCTCATCACGACGAACAGCAGGTAATTGTCGCTCGTGCGCGGGTGACGGGCCTCGACGCATTTGGCCTGATACCCGTCAAGATGGGCCCCCGTGGGCACGTCATTCGGATCCGCGATATGGGGAAAGTTTCTCTCGGCTCCCGTACGCGTCTGGGTGCCGTGACGCGTGACGGTAAGGGCGAGATCGTCAATGGCGTCGTTCTGATGCAAAATGGGGCCAGCTCAAATGCCACTCTGGACGCGATCAATGCAGCCCTTCCAGAAATTCGGCAGTCTCTTCCACCCGGCATCAAGCTCGACCCGTTTTATACGCGCGCCAGCCTGACCTCTGAAACAATCGGAACGGTCAAGGAAAACCTGGTGATCGGCGCCATTCTGGTAATTGGCGTTCTGATTGTTGTCCTGGGCGACTGGCGAGCTGCCTTTGTCATTGCGTCTGTTATCCCGGCAGCCCTGATCTTCGCCATGGCGGGTATGCGGTGGTTTGGCGTCTCTGCCAATCTGCTGAGCCTAGGGGCCATAGATTTCGGCATGATCGTCGACAGTTCGCTCGTCGTCGTGGAGCATCTTCTGGCCACCCGGGACAAAGCCACCAACAAGAACGACTTCAAAACGCTCGCTCATCATGCACTCCTGAGTGTTATCCGCCCTGTCAGCTTTGCAATTTTCATCATCATTATCGTCTATCTTCCCATCCTTACCCTTCAGGGAATTGAGGGAAAGATGTTCAGGCCAATGGCTCAGACGGTCATCATGGCGCTGGTTGCTTCCCTTCTTTACTGCGTTATCTGCATCCCTACACTTGCGGCATTGGTTATGCGGTTTGGTCTGGTTGATCGGGAAACGCGCTTCGTGCGATTTGTACGCCGCTACTACGAACCCGCACTTGCCTGGAGCGAACACCACGCAAAACTCCTGACTGGCATTACACTCACTACGTTCGCCATAGCCGTACTTGTTGCGTCACGTCTTGGCGGTGAATTTGTTCCCCAGCTTGATGAAGGGTCTCTTCTCGTCACATCGCTACGGCTTCCGAGCGCCTCGCTGGATACAGTTTTACGGGGCGTGACTGAGGAAGAGCGTATTTTGAAGAGCTTCCCTGACGTTGCGACTGTGGTCAGCAACACGGGAACCTCAGCCATCCCCACAGATCCTATGGGTACCGCTGAAACAGATACGTTCGTGTTTCTCAAGCCCAGATCGGAATGGACAACGGCCGGGACTGAAGCCGGGCTTGTCAAAAAGATGAGCGCTGCCCTGAATGAGCGCCTGCCAGACGCAGATTACTCCTGGACGCAGCCTATCCAGATGCGAATGGACGACCTCCTCTCCGGCGTCAGAACGCAGCTCGCAATTTCAATCTACGGAGATGATCTGGGGACACTGTCACGGCTGGCCAATACAACGATCAAGGCAATCAACAGCGTCCCGGGTGCAGCGGATGTGAACTCCGCCAGTGAGGGCACGATGTCCTACATGCATGTTGACGTAGATCGGGATTCAGCGGCTCGTCTTGGGGTGAATGTCTCGGACATTCTTCAAACCATAGAGGCCATTGGCGGCCATACAGGCACGTTCATTACTCTGGAAAACGCCATTATTCCGGCTCAGGTCCAGTTTGCGAGTGACGCTGTGAAATCCATGGATCGCGTGGGCAGGCTCCAGGTACGACGCGCAGATGGAGCCGGCTGGGTTCTGCTCAACGAAGTTGCCCGTATTTCCCTCGTTGATGGGACGTCCCGCATAGATCGTGACAGTCTGCGCAGACGTATCATTGTACAGGCTAACGTCCGCGGGCGCGATGTCGCGAGCTTTGTAAAGGCCGCACAGACAGCAGTTGAAAAGCAGGTTGTCCTGCCCCCGGGATACCGGATGTCCTGGGCGGGTCAGTTCCGGAACCTTGAATCTGCCAGCCGACGGCTCGCTATCGTCGTGCCAATCGCGCTTGCCCTTATTTTTATCCTTTTGGTGGCCGCACTTTCTTCTTTGGGTACGGCAGCTTTGGTCTTCGTAAACCTTCCTGTGGCCGCAACGGGCGGTATTCTGGCGCTCGCCATACGAGGTATGCCTTTCAGTATTGCAGCCGGTATTGGTTTCATTGCCCTGTTTGGCGTTGCCATCCTCAATGGTGTGGTCCTGGTGTCCCAGATCCGGACCTATCGGGACGAAGGCATGGAGGCCGCTCAAGCAGCATTCGAGGCTGCTCGGGTTCGGTTGCGCCCTGTTATCGCAACCGCGTCGGTGGCGAGCCTGGGCTTTTTTCCCATGGCATTTTCCGGGAGTGCCGGAGCCGAAGTAGAACGGCCGCTGGCAACCGTCGTGATTGGTGGACTGGTGTCGTCAACGCTGCTCACGCTTCTGGTCCTCCCGTCCCTCTATGCGTTCTTTTTCAGCCGTCGGTCAGATTTGAAAGGCCCAAAACCTACGTCTTCCGCAGGTTGAGTTGCGGCAAGGCTCAGTATCAGAAGGCCTGTCCCAGTAGCAGTGAAGATGCAAAATTAACCTTTCGCATCTTCACTGCATTATTATCTGATTATTTCATACGTATGCCATCAATCACGGCTGACGGAAAATTCGTAGTTTCTGACACAAACTTTGTTTTTTGCAGTGAAGGCATGATCAAAGAGAAGTAACAGGATGCTCTTTTTCTGTTCCTTGAACTGATTTCCAGAGCAGTAAAAGGCTATACTGTATGATGACGGATACCAGCGGTAGAATAACAAATCCTGCGGTGACCCACGCAGCGGTGCTCTGGTTTAGCACCAGAGATGTAGCGTCATAATGACCATAGGACAGGCAGAGTGCCAGAACGAAGCCAGTGACGCCCATAGACACTTTTGAAATCAATGTATTGATCGAATACGCCAGACCTGCGGCACCGGTCCCGTCAACCGCACGGCCATTATCAATTGCGGCTGCAAGGAAAACATACGATATGGGGGACATCAGCCCCTGCCCTAAAGCCAACGCCACAAAAGCTATCAAAAATCCCGGCAACCATGCTCCGCAAACAAGCATAGTTGCATAAGCTATACCTTGGACTGCTGTTGCCGCAAAAGCTGTCTTCATGATCCCAAAACGGCGCGAGCTTATTGGACAGAATGATGCTCCTGTAAAGCTGCAGACACTTGCAAGCGTCAGGATCGCTCCGCCCAAGGCATCAGTTCCACCGAGCACACATTTCACATAGTAAATTGCAAACCCATAGAGTGCGGCAATGACAATAAACTGTTGAAATACGATAGTGTTGCAAATGAGCCAGAGTCTGTTTTTAAACAGTAATCTCAAGGTTTTACGGATGTCATGGTGCGCAGGAATTGTCGGATAACGCGCGACACAATTTGTGGATACCATCCGCCATAGAACAATACCTACGCAGGAAAGTAGCAGGACGAACATCGTAATTCCCCGCTGCCGGTGAGCGATGCTGCTCCCCCCACCCAGCCACGTAATGGCGGGAATGGTTAACGCGGCAATACAGAACTGTCCTACCTGACAGCCCATCATTCTGAACGAATTCAGATCAACCCGTTCGCGTGCTGACTTGGTCATCATGGGAGCGAGCGCACCATACGGCGTGTTGATACAGGAATATACGGCGCCGAATATAATATACGTTCCCCCTGCCCACAGTATTTTTCCCGTGGGTGAAAGCGGTAACGGCAGGAAACAAAAAAAATCAGCAATACCGAGCGGAATTGCCAAATTCCTGATCAGCGGCCGAATAAAGAGTCCACCTTTTCGATCCACTACCCAACCGATTGCTGGATCGCAGAACGCGTCAAACACGCGTGCAATGAGTAGTATCCAGGCGACAGAGGCTGCTGGAATACCGTAGATATCGGTGTAGTAAAACATCAGATATGCTGACGTTAGACCCCACATCAGATTGGAAGACAGGTCTCCACAACCATAGGCCACTTTTTCACGACGAGAGATCTCGTTTGGCTGGCCTGTCATCACGACTCTCCAATGGCAGAAGGAAACCCTGAATGTGTTGCAAAACTCTGTTTTAGAGGCGCCCCGCTTTTAATTCTGTAGCGAGATGCTCACACGCCCGAATACTGAGCGCCATAACAGTTAACGTGGTGCCGAGTGATCCGCCTGTCGGGAAGCTGGATGCATCCGTGACATACAGGTTGGGGACTTCCCAGCATTGCCCATACGGATTCAGATATGAAGTCGCTGGGTCGCTTCCCATTCTTGCGCCACCACTTTCATGTATGGCGGCCCCAACTACGAGACTTTTCGGAAACATTTTGCGCATGAACCACCGGATTGGCCAAACCTGGGCGGGATACATTCCAGCGCCTTTCTGCCCCAAACCTAAGGGGGAAGCCCAGAAATCAACCAATCCACCGCCACTTTCTATCATGTCAGCACTATCCTGGATTTGGCGCTTTAACATCGCCCGCTCGTTGGAATGGATGCCGCAACTGATGTGAGGAAGAGGAATACCCCAGCGATCCTTTCTGGAATAATTCAGCGTAATCCGATTGTCTTCATAAGGAAGCATTTCACCGAAGCACATCATGGTGACAGGCAGATATCCCTGCGCATCCGGTCCAGCATAACGCCCAATCGACCCCTGATAGGTATAGCCACCGGTGAAAGAGGCATCGTGATGATTGGCACTATTTTCATATCGAGGCACATACATTCCCCCGGTCGCGCCAAATAACGGATGTTCTGGAAGAGTTTCCGGCTGCCCTTCACGCGCGATCGCAGGCCAGCGCCCGAACATCAGGCTGGCACATTGATCCATAAAATATCGGCCTAGGACGCCTGAACTGTTTCCGAGCCCGGAAGAATGTCTTGTACTACTGGAATTCAGAAGCAGCCGGACACTTTCAATGGGGGAAGCGCAAACAACTACGGCTTTTGCGGAGATCGTGTGCCGTTTGCGAGTGCGGCGATGGACAAATGTTACGCCTGTCGCTCTTCCGCTGTCTAAATCGCTTTCAATCTTCTCCACAATCGCTTCAGACTGAAGTGTCGTGCGGCCACTCGCGAGAGCTGCTTCCAAGCCAGCAGGCAGAGGAGAACTTTTGTAACGGTTGAACCGCCACGCCACTGTGTGTCGATCTGCCCACCGTGCCTTCAGAGCGGCTCGAAATCCTTTTTCTTCTGGCGTCAGGATCGCAGGCTCTGCCATGATGCCGTCGGGCGCGGTCTCTACACCATCATTATTCCCACAAATTCCAAGGAAACGCTCAACCTCCTTATAGAACGGCGCAATGTCAGCATAGGACAATGGCCAGTCTTCAGGTCCTGTTCCAAGACTTCGCCCTTTGAAGTCTGTATCAGACCAACGGAAAAGAACGCGCCCAAAGACGTGTAATCGGCCTCCTGTCTGCCTGCCGCGGATCCAGAGAAACGGCCTGTCTTTCGGTGTCGTGTAGCCATGTGCCCAATCATTGACGAAAAGATGCCGGAGCTGCTCTTTGAAAAATGCAACGCGGGCCTGAATAGGCTGCCCCAAGAGCGTTGCCTTCACACGAGGAAAAAGAGCTGTATGAGACCAGTTTCGACCAGAACGTGGCTCGACATCAGATTGCCTAAGCCGCTGGCCAGCCTCCAGAACCAACACCGATAGACCCTGTTCGGCGAGCTCTTTCGCAGCGAAACTTCCAGCAGCACCGGATCCCACAACGATCACATCATAGACGGTGCGGTTCATGCAGACGCCCCTTCAAGGCTGTCATAAATCGTGTTGATGAATTGAACGCCGTCTCTCAGGGCCTCTTCAGGATTAGCACAGGAATCCATTTCCAAAATTGGGCCACATTTTAGGGGAGATTTTTTTAATCGAGTGGCCAACTCCGCAAAGTTGACGCTTCCCTGTCCTATCGGACGAAAATACGGTCGATGCTGGGCATAAATGGTCTCATTGATTTCAACTGAGATGGGCATCACACCTGACGCATCTTTCCAATGCATCGCCACCACACGCTCAAGATGTCGCTCCAGAAGTTTAACCGGATCTCCACCCTCAATGGTAATGTGCGCAGGATCCAGACAGAGAGAAACATAGCGTGGGTCAGTTAGAAGCATAAACAGATCCACGTCCCGTGGAGCGCAGAAGACGGAATTTGCTTCGGTGTGCAATGCGAGAGCTACGCCTGCACGAGCAGTCACAGCCCCCATACGATTCAACAGATCCGCCATAGGCAGGGCAAGCGCCATATCGACAAACTGAACCGGCTCAGAAAGCCATGTCGTACGGCAAGGAAGGCCGACAACCAGCACTTTTCCGCCAACGGAAGAGAGGAATGCTGCTGCTTCGGCAACCGATGTGAGAATTTGCTTTTCTGCAGCGCGGTGCTCGGACAGTGGAATACGGTCGAGGTCTGCGAAAAAGCTGGACCATATAGAAAGGTCTCTATTTTTCAGTTCCTGTACCAGATTCTCTTTGGAACCAAAGGCTTTCGTAGCACCTTTCCAGTCAAACGGAGGAAATGTCAGCTCTATCCCGCTTACACCCGTTTCTGCCTGGGTATCCAGAATTTTTGTCCAGAAGAAGGAAGGGTCTTTTTCTGCGAGACGTGCGATGTCGTCTTCGGAATTTACCCCCCAGAACTCGGGATTATAAAACGTGATCAGATCAGTCCCGGTTTTCATACAGGCTCTTTCTGTTGCCGCTCTCTAAAGCTGAGGATCGGAATAGACGCACTTGAGATGAAGTTCATTATGAAGAAGGAACGGACTGTGTGCAATCGTTTGCCATAAGGCACGTCACTGCAATTTTGCGGACACAATGAGCTGAAAGTCAGGGCGGGTCTAACTGGGTTTAGTGGCTTGGGCGCGCAATCGTGTCTTTTGTCTATACCAAAAACTCAACTGGTCTTCCGCCGCACATAATCAGGCGAGAATGAACCATGATGAGATTCCTCGAATACAAGAGACAAGCCCTTATAGGTAATGGGGGTTCGCCTACACGTCCGCGAGGCAGGCTGCCCCCAGCAATCCGGCTTCCGTCCCGAGTGTTGCCTGAATAAGAAGTGGCGCTTCAGTCGGGTAAAGAATTTTCTCCCTCACGGCACGATCAATCGCCGCTATAAGGCTCTTGGAGTTGCCCAAGCCGCCTCCCACCGGAATGATCGTGCATCCCGTAATGTTAACGACATGCGCGAGAGCAGCAGAAACGTAAGACAGGTAAACCGCCATCGTCCTTTCAGCTTGAAGGTCTCCTCCTTCCCACGCCGTCAGAATGCTGCGGCTATCGGAAACCGCTCCTCCAGCCCAGACGTGCAGGCGCTCAAGCGCTCGCGCTCCTGCTATTGTGTCCAGGCACCCTGCCTGCCCACATCCACACTTAAAGAGTGGAACAATATTTGAATGATCAGGCTCACAATTCATGAATGGCGGTGGCAGGACAGTCGGAGAATGCCCCCATTCACCTGTGATTCCACCCAGGCCAGTTACGATTTTCCCACTGAGTATATGGCCGCCGCCAATACCGGTTCCCAGAATAATGCCGAATACGTTTTGATGCCCCTTCGCAACACCAAATCTTGCTTCCGCGAGAGCAAAACAATCTGCATCATTGGCAATCAAAACTCGCCTATTGGCCTTGGCTTGTAAAAACTCCCCTAGAGACGCGTGCTTAAGGCAGGGAATATTGGCTGCGTGAACAATGCCAGTTTCAGGATTTTCAACGCCTGCAATAGCGATATGCAGGGGAACTTCCGGCCATGGCCGGCACAGTTCGACGAGAGCGTCTACAAACGCGGTCATGTCATTAACTGGCGTCGGCACAGCGGTTCTGTGTTCCAGTTTGCCTCCTGGCCTCACAGCGGCAAAATCGATGAATGAACCACCTATGTCTGCACAGAGAATCATATATGCGTCCGCTTAAGAATGAGGCAGCCCCGTCTGAAACGTGCAGTAGCAGTCTCGTCGGCGAAGCGATTTTAGTGAGGCAGATTCACCACGTTCGTTATCCGGTTAAAGAGCGAGACGTTCTTTGTAAATATGTTGATGTAATTCTACGGTTTATAATTTAGATAAAAAATTATCTCACACCTAGCGTCTCCTGCGAGACGAGCAGGAAAACCAATGCTTTCAGCTGGCCACTACCAGATCCTCAGCACTCTCAGTCGTGAAGGCTCAAAAAGTCGAACCGAGCTGGCTCAATTCCTGGGGTTAAGCAAAGCGACTATTTCCGGATTGGTCCGAGATCTCCTCGACAAAGACATCCTTTCCGAACGGGAACTCGTTTTCGGAGTAGGTCGGCCATCTGTCTCCTTGGCCGTCAGAGCGGATGCTGCATGGTTCATAGGCATTTCCATGCAGGACGATCCGATGGTGCTCGTGCTGACCGATCTACACGGCACAGTACATGCACGTGTAGAACTGCCTCGGCCTACAGATCCAGATGAATGCATCAGCGCCCTTGCCAGAGCAACTGAGCAACTACGGCAGACCATGGGAGAAGCAGGAGACAAGCTTTCCGGGATTGGAATTGCGCTTCCCGGGTTTGTCTCTCGAGACAGACATACCTGCGTCGCTTGCACTGCTTTGGGCTGGCGGGACGTCAATATCGGCACGGCAATGGCAGAGAAGACCGGGCTGCCGACATGGGTTGAAAACGATGCCAAGGCCCTGATCCTTGGTGAGGAACTCTTTGGGCCTCTCAGAGGGAGCCCCGATTTCAGCATGGTTTTCGTCAGCCATGGCATCGGCTGTGCGCATATCGTCAATGGGAAACTACTCTGGGGCAACTCGGGCGGAGCCGGAGAAATCTCACACGCTCCGGTAACGCTAGAAAATTCCGATGCCCTTCCCTGCCGCTGCGGTAACAAAGGGTGCCTGGAGACAGTTGCTTCACTGCTCGCCATCTCCAATTCAGCACGAAAGATTGGCCTTCCAACTAGTGCTCAGGAGCTCACAACCTTGGCTACAAGCGGCAACCCTGAAGCACTGACAATTCTGCATCGCGCAGGATCGGCTATGGGTATCGCGACAGCGCAACTCATCCAGATGCTGGATCCAAGCCACGTTGTCGTGATGCTCGACACAGCATTGAGAAACGGGGTCTACGGGCATGCACTTCTCCACGAAGCAGAATCTCACATTCTGAACCGCGTTGGCGCTCGGACCATGATCCATTTCCGCGATTTTGAACCAGATAGCTTTGCTAGAGGGGCGGCAAGTTTGGCCGCACGATATTTCATTTTTGGCCAAGACGACGTTTGAACCCGCCCCAGACAAAAGAAACCACCAAAATTCGTGCTTTTTTAGCAACAGTTTTGAATGCAGATCGAAAATTGTTTTGTTCGCATTATGAATTAAGTTTCGCTTCTTTGAGACCTATTGCGTACTAAAACACGGCTCTGCATGATGATTGCCATAAAGAAACGAAAGATCGGCGCTGAGACGGGCCGTAGAGTGGAGTTGTCACAATGCGCATAACATTCCGTCAGCTTTTGGTTTCCTGTGTCACGATGGCCAGCCTCGTGAGCGTAAGTGCTAACGCACAGGATAACAAAGCTGCCCCCGCCTCATCCAAAGGCTCCTCAACCACCAAGGCTTCTGCCACGTCTCGACATTCCAACTCTTCAAGCCCAGGCCCTTCCGTTCTGGGGCAATTCACCCCGTCGGTAGAAGAGATTTCCGTTACAACCCATTCCCTATCGGCAACGGGCGTTACGAACCGCACCCCTGGCGGCGGTCTCATGCCGCATCAGACGGCTCCACGATCCCAGAGTGGAATCACGCGTGACTTTATCGCCAAGCAATCGCCCTCTTCCAATATCACGTCACTGGTTGCGGACCTTCCTGGCGTTACCGTTTCAAGCCAGGATCCCTACGGCATTACTGGCGATCATATTCAGATGCGGGGCCTGAACCAGACACAGATTGGCTACCTGTTCGAAGGCGCTCCCCTCGCCGATCCGATCAACTATGCGCCTTATACCAGCACACTGGTTGATACAGAGAACCTTGGGGCTGTTACGGTTTCTCAGGGATCGCCTGACCTGAATGCGCCATTCTACAATGCTGTCGGTGGTCAGATCACAGCGTCTGCTCTCAATCCATCGAAGAAAGCTGGTGGCTTCATCGATGTTGCTGGCGGGTCTTACAGCTTTAACAAAGAATTTCTTCGCCTCGAAACGGGCAATATTGGCAACTCAGGCATTCGTGGGTTCGTGTCATTCTCGCACACGAGTTATAACAACGGCGCCCGTGGACCAGGCGGCCTATTCCGTTATCACGTCGACTCAAAGTTCGTAAAAGAATGGGGCGACGGGAACAGCATCTCTGCAATGTTCTCCTATAACCGTCAGCAGGCAACATCATGGCGGTCGCCAACGATGGCGCAGTGGAAGCAATACGGCGTTGGCTTTGCCTATTCCCCGACGTTCTCTCCGGGCAATGCCTCTTATTACAAGCTGAACCAGCAGAACCTGAATCAGCAGCTCGTCGTCGTGCCGATGCACTTCACACTCTCAGATCACCTGCATCTCCAGGTAACACCCTACTATGTGCACCAGTTCGGCCCCTCTCTTGGTGGCGAGAACATTCCTGCGAGTGGCGGATATTACGGAACACAACAATACGGCAATCTTGACCGTGGAACGGTTGTCAATGGCAACATCCTGACGTCCAGCCGTGACCCGTGGAATCAAAAGACTGGTGGCCTCAATACTTCTGCAGACTGGAACATCAGCAGAAGAAATACCTTCTCGTTCGGCTGGTGGTACGCGTACACAACACATGAAGAGCTTTCAGATTTCACGCCAGTCAACGCAAACGGTGTGGGGCTCTCAGGGGGCGTGATTCGACTAAACGGCAAGATCTTGTCCGGTTACGACCTGAATTTCATGCAGCAGGTTAACACGCTGTTTATTGCTGACACCCAGAAGCTCCTGAACGACAAACTGACGCTTAGCGCAGGCTTCCGGGTTGCTATGGTGTCACGTCAGGGTACCAACCTGATCCCAGGCGCTGATCCCTACAAGATGCAGGGCAACTATTTCGAGCCGCTGCCGCAGTTCTCTGCCAGCTATCAGATCACCAAGCAGGATCAGATCTACATCAACGGTACCACGTCTTTCCGTGCGCCAGAATCTGTTGAAGCCTATTCCCAGATTTTCGATCCGAATTCTGCCCATGCTGTGATGCAGCCGCAGAGCCTGAAACCTGAATATTCGATCAGCGAAGAAATTGGCTATCGTCATCAGGACAAACTCTACAACTTTGCGATGTCACTGTTTAATATCAACATCACGAACCATCAGGTCACATCAACGGGCTACATCCCGGGTACGAACATGATGGTTGCGTCCCCGATCAATATTGGTGGGCAGACGTCTCGTGGTGTTCAGGCCGAATTTGGACTGGCGCGCTGGCACCATTTCAGCCCCTATGTGTCTGGTCAGTTCCTGCACTCAACGTTTGATAATGACTTCAACACAGGCAGCGGTCTCCTGCCGACGGCCGGCAAGATTGCGGTTGGCGCCCCGAAGTTCACTGCTGCAGTCGGCCTGAACTATGATGACGGGCACTTCTTCGGCAACTTTGATCTGCGATATGTGGACTCCCAGTACACGACGTTCATGAACGACCAGAAGATGCCGTCGTACATTACGTCAAACATCGCACTTGGTTACCGTATGAACTCTTATGGGCGTATCAAGCACCCACAGATTCAGTTGAACCTCACCAATCTTGGCGACAACCATTATCTATCCGGTTCGAGCTACACCTCCAACGCCAAGGCCCACCTGACATCCACAGGTGCGACCGCAAATGCCAGCGCACCAGTTTATTATGTTGGTGGCGTGTTCGCGGCGATGGTCTCGCTTTCCACAGGCTTCTAATTCCCACGACAGGCTGCTGATCACATCAATACTGGTCAGCAGCCTATTGAGAGGGCGATCTTTTGTTCAAGTTTCCCATATCGAGCCCTGCCGGGGCTTATGGATGGCGGCCTGTTCTTATCATGGCCGCCCTTTTTTTCAGCATAGGGTTTGTTACCTGGCTGAATGGACCCCTCATCACTTTTGTACAGGTTGCCTTCAACCTTAGTGACGTGGCGTCCTTTCTTGTTCCCTTGTGTTTTTATCTTGCATATTTTGTCTTTCCTCTTCCCGCGACCTTGCTATCCAAGCGGATTGGCTTGCGACATGGCCTGGTTGTATCACTGGCCATTATGGCCGTTGGCACCGGCCTGTTCGGGGAGTGTGTCAACGCACGTTGGTATGCAGGGGCGCTCAGCGGATTGACAGTGATTGGCGCAGGCCTCTCCCTCCTTCAGATCACAATCAATCCCTATGTCAGCTTCCTTGGCGATCACGACCGCGCGGCTCAGCGAATTGCCATTATGGGGGTGGCGAACAAGTTCGCAGGCATTGTAGCCCCTGCTCTGTTCGCGATTATTGTCATGCCGCACGTCGGAGACGTTGCGGCTAGCATCCATAACACACCTGCCGGACCGGAACGCGACGCTATACTTACAGGCTTTACCAATGCCGTACATACGCCGTACCGCGTGATGGCTGGCCTGCTCGGGCTGTTGGCATTTCTTGTTGCGCGATCCTCTCTCCCTGAAATTACAATGGAGCAAGACGTTCCAGCACAAAGTTCAGGGCGCCGCAGGAATTCGCTCAGACTAGTCACTGGGGTACTTGCCATGTTTCTCTACGTGGGCATTGAGGTTTTGGCAGGGGATGCGATTGGGCTTTTTGGGCGCTCTCACGGCCTCGCTCTCGATGTAACCAAGTATCTGACGGCTATGACTCTCGCATCAATGATGGCTGGATATCTTGTTGGTATGGTCGTCGTTCCGCGGTTTATTACCCAGGAACGCTACATGATTGTGTCTTGTATTGTTGGGGTTTTCATCTGCCTGATAGCGCTAACAACACATGGGATCGCACCCGTGCTGTGTGTAGCATTACTGGGCTTCACCAACGCCATGATCCTACCCGCCCTTTTCCCCATTGTACTAGCGGAAGCCGGTGCTGACGGCGCAAAGGCAACAGCCTTCCTGGTCATGGCCTTTTCCGGAGGGGCTGTGCTCCCTCAGATATTTGTTCATCTGATCCCAGAACTCGGAACAACATCGGCCTTTATGGGACTAGTAATCCCATCCTACCTCTTCATCGGGCTTTGGATGACTGTTATCCTGATAAAAACTCAACCAACGCTCGCTAACCTTGTCAAAACGCCTGCAGGAGCTCCCGAGGCATGAAAATCTTGATTTGCCCGGATGCGGCATCCGCTCGAACTGCCGCCGCCCAAGTTTTGAAGCGTCAGATAGTAAAGAAACCCGCATCCGTCCTTGGGCTCGCAACTGGGCGCACAATGGAAGCAATCTATAAGCTTCTTGTCACGGAACACCGTGAAAGCAATCTGGATTTTTCGTCCGTAACAACATTCAATCTGGATGAATATATCGGGCTAGATGCTGCGAACGAGCAGTCTTACCATTACTATATGCAAGAGCATTTGTTTTCGAAAGTTAATGTTTCGCCGAACAGCACGCACGTTCCTAATGGTGCGGCAAGTGACGTAGATGCAGAAGCCAAAAATTACGAAGCCGCTATTGCTCGGGCTGGAGGTATCGACCTTCAACTTCTTGGGTTAGGCCAAAACGGGCATATCGGGTTTAATGAACCACTTTCTTCACTGAACTGCCGAACACGCGCCATCACTCTTGCTCAGACCACGCTTGAGCAGAACGCGGAGATGTTTGGGGGCAACCCAGACAGCGTTCCCTCTCGGGCCATCACGATGGGAACAGCAACAATTCTTGAGTCACATATGGCTCTCATGGTCGTCACTGGCCCATCTAAGGCGCAAATTGCAGCACAGATGATTGAAGGGCCTGTTACTGCAGCTGTGCCAGGATCAGCATTGCAATACCATCCATCCTGCCTGGTCATTTTAGATAAAGATGCAGCATCTGCGCTCGTTGCGCGCGAAGCCATCGATTGGCAAATGAAGCACGATCCTGAACTGATGGCTCTGATGGATTGTTTATAAGTCATAGCGGGGCAAGATTTTTGTTCTCTGCCCCGTCAATTCTCATCATGTTCACGACCATAATAGAAACAGACGACTTAATCCGGCGCTGGGTATGAACCCCGTTGCGCCGGAAATAGCAAACCTTACCTGGCGCTTTGAACCAGTGCGTGAATTCCTGGAACGATAGCAATCAGCAAACCGCTCGGCGGAATAACGCGCTCCTTTCCTGCAAAGCTTGTCGGGTCGATCAACGTCAAATCCTGTTCCGCCAGCAACTGCTGAGCCTTTTTGTGCCAGGCACGATTATGAGCTCCAGGTTCCATTGCCTCCAGCCCGATCAGTGCCAATTGAGAGAGCTGCTTAGAGACAGGCTCAGCCAACTGGAGCTGAGGCGTCGTCGCAACTTGTTCATAAGCTGCATCATTAGCTGCCCAGACACTCAAGGAGGCTCGAAGCTGAGCGGCGGCACTTTTGTCCCCTGCGGCATAGCGCTTTGCCAGAGCGTTGAATTCTATGGCCTTGAAGCTATCCGGCGAAGCAATAGAGGCTGGACTTTTGAGCATCGCATCCCCTGTGGGGGCTGCCAAATGGTTCAACGCATAGTTCTGCACCGGCACAGTGACGGACGTTAGCACCGTAAGTGGAGTAATGTTGCTCGGTGTGAGTTCTGCAATCATCCGGTCCGTATGCTCGCGCGCAAGAAGGCCCGTGCTCTCGAGTTCATTCATGACAACGGGAAGCCTACGATACAAATCGTCAACATCCTGAACTGTTTCCGGCGACCAGAAGCGCTCAGCAATCGCTGCCGAACGCGGCCATAGCCGTGCATCCAGCATCTCATCAGATACAATTTCCGCCCACAACGGCGCTTCCCCGCCGAGGACCAGCTTGCGTTGGGCTTCGTCCAGAGGCGCCATATCCGGATCTGGAGCAAAGGCACGTTCTAGGCGATCCAACGTTTGATGACGCAGCCGCTCGGCGTCTTCAGCGCTTATATTAGCCGGGCGCGTCGCATCCGGATCAACGGCATAGTGGTTGGCTGAAGAGTACAGAAGATCCAGATAGTATCCGGCAGACACAACTACCGGGTGGCCAGCCTTCGTGGCAGATCCAGTCCATTTCGCATTTCGCCAGACTTCAACCACAACATCTTTCGGAATGGGCGCTTCGCTAACTTCGTCCCACCCCATCATGATCTTGCCTTGCGCGGCCAAAGCCTTTTCAATCTTGGCCGTGAAGGCTGCCTGAAGCGCTGGGACATCTTTATAGCCATTGGCCTTCATGTAAGAGACGATCGCCGGGTTATCCAGCCACTGCTGATCCTGAACCTCGTCCCCACCCGAATGGATATAGCGATCCGGAAAAAGCCTTCCGATCTCAGCATAGAGATTTGCTGCAAAATCAATCACCTGAGGACTGACCGGGTTCAGTGCCGCATTATTCAGATTGGGCCTGCGGCTACAGTTCGTCGTTGTCTGCCCATCCGCTGAACTCGTCGTACATGCTCTGCCCGCAGCATCAGTCACGAGCACGGGTTGTTGCGCGGCTAGCTCTGGATAGGCTTGCAAGAGAGAAAGCGTATGGCCTGGAATATCGATCTCTGGAACCACCCTGATCCCACGATCGGCAGCATATTGAACAATGCTTCGCACTTGGGATTGCGTATAATACTGGTGATGGGCGCCAACATCCTGAAGCTTCGGGTAACGAAGGCTCTGGATCCGGAAGCCGGTTCCATCACTCAGATGCCAGTGTAGAACGTTGAGCTTTGTGAGTTCCATCGCATCAAGCTGGCGCTCCATAGTCTCGACAGACATGAAATGTCGGGAGACATCAATCATGAGGCCACGCCAGGAAAACCGCGGGGCATCCTGAATATCGCCCTCAGCAATCTGGCGCCCTGACGGACCTGCCTGCACAAGTTGCAGAAGAGTAGCGAGGCCGTGGATCACCCCTGCCGGTCCACCTGCCTCAAGTTGAATGTTCTGCCCCTTTACGGACAGACTGTATCCTTCCCGTTCATTTACCGTCAGATAAGCAGGGTCCTGCCCGGCTCGAATATGCAGGACGGTTTTGGGTTCGGTGTTATCTGAACCGCCCTGTAATTTTTCCAGCCGACCGAGAAACCGGGCCACGGCTCGCTGTTCAAGAGCTGTGGCTTTTCCGTCCCAAACAATCTTCACACCTTGAAATGGAACGGACCGGTCGCTCAAAGTCATGTGCGCGGGAACAGGTAATAAAATCGGGCTGGAAGACAATGCCTCCTGGGATTGCGCATGCGCCTGAGACAAGGAAAATGCGCAGACACTACTGAGCAAGACCCCAGAAAGTGCGAGAGCGTGCTGAAGGCGTTTTTTCACGAACTGTTATCCTGATCAGTTAGGAGAGATTTTCGCGGTTCACATAAAACTTCATGAGACAGGGTCTCGGGGCGGTGATCCGAAGACGTCATAACTGCATCAATGCGTCAGGCTCATCGATGCAGTCGGGGGGGGCTTAAAAAGGGAAAAACTTCGGCCATAATTCAGAGCAAAGTCTCTCATTCGACGTCATCTCTTCACTACTCCCCCGAAAGATTTTTTGTATTCTTATTACGGGATAGGAATTAAATCTCTGTCAATAGATTTTCATGTTGCATTAACGATGCCAAGATTGTTTAGGCGAAAAACTTAATCAAGAGCGGATAAAGCCTCTCTCAAAGCCCTATTTAGGTTCACACACACCACAATTTTGAAGCTCGTGGATGACTTAGAAAACGATGCATCCATCGTTTTTCATTAGTCGTTTGCTCCACTCAAAAGATAATCCTCCTCGCTTCAGCATGAGAGCGCTGCCTGTAGAAAAACGAAGATGTATGATTTTTGAATCAGGGAAATCATTCTCGCGACATGTTTCCTTTAGAAGGAAAGACAGGCAACCCTTTGCACAGTCAAAGACGGAAAAGAATGCTGTCTTTTATCGATAAAACAATCACCCACGATGAATTTGCACAAAAATAATCGCAAATAATAGAAATATATATTCTAATTTCACATATATTTTATCAAAAAAATAGGTTTGTATTTCGATTTAATCAAAGTAAAGAATTGTGTATCCGCAATAAGCCTCGCGCCATAAATATGAAATCACCAGAATATTACTTTCTAGAATTTCAAAAAATTCTAATGTCCACCACAACGTTCGTGGCCAGTTCATCCGGCTTCTACTCTCCCCGGAAATGTTCTGTATCACTTCCTTGTGCCTGACTCCTATAAAGGGGGCGAGAAAATCAATGGCGTCTAAATCTGAAATTCTGATTGTTGGTGGTGGCGTTGCAGGCCTGGCTCTGGCGACGCGGCTTGGAAAAGCCATGGGAAAACCGGGAAAAGCCCGCATCACGCTGATCGACAAAAGCTTTTCCCATGTTTGGAAGCCAATGCTCCACTGCTTTGCGTCAGGCACGGTGGGAAACGAAAACGATCGTATCAATTTCATCACTCAGGCCAGCGGTCATCATTTCGAGTTCTGGCCGGGAGAAGTTGTATCACTTGATCGAGAAAAGCATGAAGTTGTCCTCAGCCCTCTTCATGCTTCCGATGGGACGGTAGTATTGGAAAGCCGAACCATTAAGTATGACACCATAGTCATCGCTATTGGTAGTTGCGCCAATGATTTCGGCACACCAGGCGTCAAGGAACACTGTCTTTCCATTGATAACCTGGTCGAAGCAAATGCTTTCAATGAAAAATTCCGAATGGAGCTTCTACGATCATTCGCGAATAATTCGGAACTGGATATTGCAATTGTTGGCGGCGGAGCAACGGGCACCCAACTCGCCGCAGAATTACACAAAGCACTCGAAATAGTCGGGCCTTATAACCTCCATGCTTTTGGCAAACCGCCACCGAAACTGCGTGTGACTCTCCTCCAGTCAGGGCCACGTATTCTTCCGGCCTTTCCGGAATCAGTGTCCGCAGCCGCCCAACAGGAACTGGAACGGATTGGGGTAACGGTTCGAACATCAGCACGTGTCGCGGGGGCAAACTCAACAGGTTTCATCCTAAAGGACGGATCTCAAGTCTCGGCAAAACTCCGGGTCTGGGCTGCAGGTGTAAAGGCTCCCGAAGTTACGACAACTTACGGCGGTCTTGCTCTGAATAAAACTGGGCAGATCCTGGTCAATCCAAACCTGTCTTCAATCGCAGATGACAGGATCTTTGCCATGGGAGATTGCTCATTCATCGAGAACGATCCCCTTCCCGCAACCGCGCAGGTTGCCAGACAGCAGGCTCGGCATCTCGCACGTTACCTGCCCGCCTGGATCGAAAAGGGCCAGAAGGTTCCAGCCTGTATCTTTCATAACAAGGGCGCCATTGTCGCCTTGGGGAAATACAACGGCTGGGCAGCGCTCCCCGGAGGCACCGTGTGGGGTGGCGGCGTATCTCATGGTTTGTCAGCGAGGCTTGGACACCTAATGCTCTACAGAAAGCATCAAGTCGAAATTTTTGGCCTCTATCGCGGTCTGATCTCTTGTTATTCGGATTGGGTGGAGGGTTTTGTACGACCTTCTGTGCGACTGGACTAAACGCCGCTATTAGCGGTTCAAGAGACCTCGGATAACATTTGCGCCACGACGTGCTGCGCCCGGAGAACGATCGCCGAGCGACTTGTCAGCCATCTCTTTCTGGCGGTCACGATACAGTCTATGACGTTCGGGCGCGGCGCGGATGACATTTAGAAGATCCTTGGGGTCATCCACGACATCTCCGAAGTGCCAGTGCGCAAAATCAGGGTTGTTTCGCCAATCAATCTGATGAGCATTCAGGAAAACGCACGGCCGAGGCGTCTCCAGAAATTCGTAAACCTGACTACTCACATCTCCTACGTAAATATCAGCGGCAGATGTGTACGTCATATCGACACAGCGCTCAGATCCAGTGTCGATCAGTATTTGAGAATTGCTTCGCTCATTCCAGCTATCCCGAACTGATTGCCTGCGCCGCCTGAACATCTTTGTATGCGGCGCAACAATCAAATTAAAATCAGACTGCTCGGAAAACTGCTCAAGCAGAGGCTCAATAAACCGTTTCCAGGATGACAGCCCCCTCGCCTTATGAGCATTGTAAAGCACCGTTGGGCGTTGAATGGAAAAGAACCGTGTTACATCGGGAAAGAGCTTGCAGGTTTCAAGCTTGACTGATCCGATCACCGAGTGATTTTCAGGCTTGATCAGCGCGTTTTCCAGCATTCTTTGAGCCGATTTTTGGCCCGACAGAAGAACGTAATCAAATGCTTTGACTTCGCTGGTGAAGCCACGCGCACGATCACCGCAGCCATGTGGAATATAGATCAATTGAGGAGACGAAATACCAAGTCGCCTCGCGGAAGCGACAGTATCCTCAACCGTTACAATGGCATCGTATCGATCCAGCTCCGCAGCATTATCGCGCAACACCATATCCTTGAACATTCCCAGAATACGGATGGACTGCATCGCAGCGGTCGGCAATGATCGACGAAGTGGCCGATACTCCATTTCAGGAGCTCCCGCCGCGTAACGAACTCTTTCTAGGTGATATGGTGTTTCCGGATCGTTGTAAAAGTTTGTAATATTGACTTTATCAGATTGAGCTAATTCCAGCGCAATTGCCGCAGCGTGATAACACTGATAAGATTCAGCAATGTACAGAAATGCAACGTTCTTCATGTCTAAATATATAGTTTTCTCTCATTTGGTAAGCAAGCACCATTGAATACCATGTCACGAGAAAACGGATTACTGAAACGTACGCTGTCAAATCTTGCATGGCTCCTGGCAGGCAAAGGCGTTGGCGCAGTTCTGAGTCTGATTTATCTGGGACTGGCCGTTCGAACGCTGAAGAGCGAAGGTTTTGGCCAGTTCACACTCGTGTTCAGCACAGCCCAGGCCATCGCTGCGTTCGTCAGTTTTCAGACGTGGCAAATTATTATCCGGTATGGCGTGCGTCATGTAACGGCACAGGATGAACGCGCCCTTTCGCGCCTTACAGGATTCTGTATCGGCCTTGATGTGTCTGGGGGCATAGCCGGATGCCTCATTTCATGGGGCGGGGTTACTCTTCTGGGCCCACTGCTTGGTTGGTCCAACGCCCTGTCCAATGCCGCACTTGCGTTCTGCTTTGTTATCCTACTGTCAGTCCGGTCCACCGCTGTTGGTCTGCTGCGGCTGCACGACCGTTTCGGTGTAGGAGCCATGGCTGATGCTGTTACCCCGATCGCACGGTTTATTGGTGCGATTGCCGCAACCTTGTGGAATCCAACAGTCACAGGCTTTCTTATCGCTTGGGCTATCGCCGATATTATTACAGCGATTGCTTACTGGGTGTGCGTCCTGTGGACCATGCCACGATCTCTTCGCATGAGTGATCTCCGGCAAGGGTGGCGAGCCCCGCGAGAGAACCCCGGGATTTGGCGTTTCACCTGGCTTACAAATCTGAATTCAATCATCGGGACAGGCTGCAATAATATCGTACTACTGCTTGTTGGTATTTTTACAGGTGCCACTGACGCAGGCCATTACCGCTTGGCGTATCAGCTCAGCCAGGCACTTGTCCGCGTATCAGAAATGTTCTCCCGAGCGGTATTGCCAGAGCTTGCCCGTGCTCATGCCAGTCAGGAAGCTGATAATATAAGACTATTACTTCGCCGTTCGACTGGTCTCGCAATCGTTGTAACGGTGGTTATAGCAGTAGCTTTAGCGGCCGGGGGACGTCCGGTTCTTCAGTTAGTGGCCGGACATGCTTATTTAACCGCCTTCCCTCTACTCGTGACGCTTGGCATTGCCGCCTCGCTGGACCTTATAGGCGTAAGCTTTGAACCCGCCCTTATTGCGACTGGCCACGCAGGCCGGGCACTTCAGGTTCGCATTGCTCGAACAGGGGTTTTGTTCGCAACGCTTGCTGTTCTGATGCCATATCTTGGCACTATGGGCGCCGCCTTGGGCATGGTGGCTTCAGCAATTCTTGGCCTTGGGCTTTCTGCCATTACAACCAGACAGGCACTGGCAAAGGCCCAGAAACTCTCTGATACGCTCACCGACAGGCCTTGAACGGAAATATTACGCAGCCATCTGGTCAGAGCCGGAAAGAGAGAGTAGCACATCCGGTATGGATCGCCGGATCAGGAACTCAGCATATCTATTGGGCTTTTGGCCCTTGGTTCTGCTTGCCTTATTGGCACGCCTGACGTTTGGTAGCCTTGTAACGACGTCGTCAGTCGTTGACGATTCCTTAAACGAACTCAAAAAATTAAGCATTTTCTGTTCGCCGCAGGATGCCTCGTCCGATCCAGGCACACATCATCATCAGAATACTCAGCAGGACGATGCGTTCCTGCTGTCGGATGCTCTGGATCTTTTCCAGCTAACAATCGCTTTCTGCACGCTCATAGCGTTGAGCATGGCATTCGTTCACCGCGTCTGGATGTTTGCGCCAATTCGCGGGCCACCTAGTCCCGAACGCACCTCTCAATGCCCCCAGGGCCCTCCCGTCTAATCTGAACTGCAAAAGCCACTCGCCTGCAAAACGCACGCGGGTTTTCGTGCTGTCTATCCAGGTTCAGACCAATGCCTCACTCTATGTATCGCTCTTCTCACCTGCTTGCAGGCGTGATGACCTGCGCCGTCCTCTGCTTCTCTCCTGCCATATCTGCCCCCTTCCGGCATGAGAGAGGTACGTCTCTCAAAGACAATCGCCGCAAACCTCAATCTCTCCCTAAACAATCCTCACCTCTTACCAAACCAGAAGTTATTACCGTCACGGCAGCCAATCATGCGCCGGCGACGAGCCATCCGGCCGGGCAGACGACTTACAGTTCAGACCGCAGCAATTTTGGTAATCAGGTGGGACAAAGCGTCGCAGACATGGTGGTTACCATTCCAGGCGTCAGTTTCACCCAAGGCAATGGCCCGCGTGATACAGTCGTTTCTGTTCGCGGGTCGGGAGATCGGCAATCCTATGGGCTAAAAAACCTGCAGGTGCTGGAAGACGGCTTTCCCATGACGCAACCAGACGGCACCGCAAGAGCCGATCTGATTGACCCCCATGCTTATCAGGGGGTGGACGTGTTTGAAGGGCCAGCGTCTACCCTTTACGGAAATTATGCGATCAATGGTGCAATCAATTTCCGAACCCGCAAGGGCACGGACATCCACGGGCTGGAATTAGGATCGGATTTCGGCAGCTTCGGTATGTTTAACAACTACGCGACGCTCGGACTTGGAAACCAGCGTTATGACCTTATGGTATTCGCGAGCGATGTCCGTGGAAATGGGTTTATCGCTAACAGTCGCTACAATACGTCAACAGAAAACGTCCGACTTAGGGTCAATCTGACATCTTCAGACCGTCTCATCCTGAAGTTCGTCAACAACGTGACAGACGCGTCCCTACCTGTTCGCCTATCTTTGAACCAGTATCACGCAAATCCTTATCAGAATGGGTGTTACAATACATCCAATTCCCGCGCTGGGTGCGCTTCTGTGAACCTGCTGGTTAATGGTCGGTATGGCGGCAAAGTTGCCATGAGTCCCGAGGCTGCTGGTCTGGGTCGCTTTGATCGCCGTACCGTTACAGGCCTCCGTTGGGAGCATGATTTTAATGAACAGACGACCTGGCGCAACCAGTTCACATACGATCAGCGCCACGTAGACCAACCCACCTCACCAACGTCTTTCGTAGGCCCCTACAACTCCTATAACGTCAGCAGCGACGTTACCAATCACGCCCGGATCGGGGCAACATCCCTCGATACATTCGGCGGACTGAGTTTTGATTATCTCGACTACGGATATCAGACGTACAACGTCATGCCGTTAGGCGGTGCCACGCGGGGTGCCATGAGTTCTGCTTCCTACGGACATCAGTCAAATATCGGCGCACGTTTCCAGGAAGACTGGCACTTTGCACCCGGTTGGCATGCTGTTGTTGGACTAGGAGGTACATACTCAGATATCGGCGCCACTGAGACGTTATATGGATATTCAGCATCTGGCATGAACAGCCAATACGTCACCGCCAACCGGTTCTACTTCAATCTCGCGCCTGAAGGTGCTCTGATTTATGATCCGAGCGAACACTGGACTTTCCATACACGCGTTGGCACGGCTTATGGCACACCGTCATCTTCCAATTTCTTCATCACGCCCCAAGGGCAATATGGAAATAATACGCAACTGAAGAGCCAGACGAGTGTCGGAGTTGACCTCGGCGCAGACTGGCACCCTACAGCCATAACACATCTTCAGGTCACAGGATTTTACGAGTTTTATAACAATGAACTCGTCAATCAGTCTGCAGGCGTCAACGCCGTTGGGGCCTATACATTCAACGCTCCTGCCTCACAGCATCGAGGCATTGTTTTAGGGGCTGACTGGAAACCTCTTCCCCATACCCTGCCCGGTGGACGGATCTCGCTCAGCTACACTTACGATAATCAGGTCTACACAAACTATACGGAAGTTCTTTCCAATAGCACTGCCTCAAAGGGTTTCAGCCGGAAGGGAAAATACATCCCGGGCGTCATTCCCAACTTCCTGAATGCCCGTTTCCTTTACGATCAGCCTTCTGGCCCTTTAGAGGGCCTTGGGGGATATGCAGAAGTCACCTGGCGTGATGCCTATTGGCTAGACAATGCCAACTACCTGAAAGCGCCCGGATATGCCCTTCTAAATCTGGAGATGCATTACGATCCCCCCGCGCGGATGGGATGGGCGCATCGCCTGCACTGGTATTTCGAAGTACAGAACGTCACGAACCAGACCTATGTGTCAGGCGCCACAAATATCAGCGATCAGTTACAGGCAAACGGGCAAGAAGCGACGGCAGCCACACTGATGAATAGCACTGGATCGATTTATGCGGGCTCCCCCCGGGCATATTTCGGCGGCGTACGGATAAAACTGTAATGCGCATGAATATGAAACATTATCTGGCCTCCCTTGGCCCGGACCGCCTTACGGTATGGCGATGGCATTTCTTTGCGGGACTGTTTTGTCTGCCCTTTGTCGCTCTTTTGTGTCTCACAGGAAGTATTTACCTGTTCAAACCACAAATCGAAGGATGGATTGACTGGAAATACGATCACCTTCCAGCAGCAATAGCCTCATCGCCTCAAGAGGACGTCAATTCCGCTCTGAAAGCTGTGCCCGGTGGCAGTTTTCTCGCATATGAACTTCCTACATCCCCACACAGTGCTGCCCGCATTCTGGTCAATGGTGCCGATGGTGAGGTCGTGCGAGTTTATGTGGAACAGAACCACCATGCCGTCCTGAAAACCGTGCTCGAAGAGGATCGGTTTGAGCGATTAGTTTTTAAACTCCATGGGCAGCTTTTACTGGGCAATCTGGGCTCAGTTATCATGGAGATGGTTGCGTCATGGACGATCGTGCTTGTGGTGTCGGGCCTCTGGTTATGGTGGCCGAGAAATCAACGCGGCTTGGCTGGTGTGCTGTATCCGCGCCTTACTCAAACTGGGCGGGCACGCTGGAGGGATCTTCATGCTGTGACAGGCGTCTGGGTTTCCATCGTACTGACGCTGTTTCTGGTATCGGGCCTTCCCTGGTCTTATGTCTGGGGACATGCCCTTCTTTCTGTGGAGAATACTGTCGGCCACATCACATCAGTGAAAGACTGGGAAATTGGAGCGGTGCCGGCCCAAGAGACGATAGCCGGCCACCCAATGGTCTCACATCATGAAGATATGCCCGGAATGGACATGTCAGAGGATATGCCGTCACAGGTGAACTTGGATAGCCTGAATAATGTGACCCGAACAGCAGAAAAGCTCTCCCTTGCCGCTCCTGTTCTTATCACGCCCCCAGCTGAATCTGATGCTGTCTGGACCGTTAGATCCGACGCCCAGAACCGGCCTCTCAGGGAAAGTGTGAAAGTGATGGGAGACGGGCATATTATTGCGAGAGAGCCTTTCTCCCAGAAGGCAGCCATTGACCGTGTCATAGGATATGGCGTTGCAGCGCATGAGGGGCATCTGTTCGGCTGGGCAAACCAGTTGCTCAACCTTCTGGTCGCCCTCGGCCTCCTGCTGATGAGTTGTGCCGCGACAGTCCTGTGGCTTAAACGTAGGCCCGACGGGGAATTTGGAGCGCCGCCCGTTCTTCCATCGTCTAAAATGGGTCTGATTGCGATTGGGGTGCTTTGCGTCCTTGGCATTCTTTTACCCGAGTTGGGCATATCTCTGATCTGCATAGCAGTGGCTGGAAAGCTCTCGCGTTTGAAAGCATCACGAGTGAGCAGGCAAGAGACGCTTTAAATCTGTTGCTATCTGATGTGCGCTGGAATCAACCGGTATCATTCCGACCAGATGGTTCCGACCGTCCATCAGGTAGAGCAACGAGCTGTGGTCAATCAGGTATTCAGGCCCCATGCCAGAATGATGCTGCATCTTTACGTGAAAGGCTTCCATAACAGGCTGAATCTGCGCAGCCGTACCTGTCAGCCCGATGATCCTGGGGGAAAAATTTTCTACGTAATCCTCAACGACTTTCGGGGTATCGCGTGTCGGATCAACGGAGATGAAAATGGGAGTTACAGATTTACCCTGCACGCTGAGCTCATCGAGAGCTGACGAAACTGTTTCAAGCGTCAAAGGGCAGACATCTACACAGTGCGTGTAGCCAAAATAAATCAGGGTATAACGCCCTGCAAAATCTGACTGACTAACGGGATGTCCTTGCCCGTCAATCAATGCGTAAGGGCCGCCAACTGCTGTCGTATGATGTGAGGTCAGGAAGGTCCTGAATGCTGCAGCGCCAACGAGCAACGCGAATGTAATGCTGACAATCAGGACAAGAGCTTTTCTGTCCTGCCGCAAAGGGGCGGCAGCTCTCTTGGCAGGATTTTTTTTGCGGGTCGGACGCCGTTTCATGGGACATTCATAGCAAATGCCAATGCGCTATGCACAACATGTTTGTTACGCGGCAGACTTGGGCCTGCCCTCACAGCACGCCTTCACTCATCATCTCACCATCCGCACCGATACGAAAATCCGCAGTCCCTTCCGTCACGAGCAGTCGGCTATATTCACAGGCACCTTCTCCGAGGCATGTTGTCACACGCTTGATACGCATCAGCGCGGACTTTTCTGAGACATCGAGCCATTGAGCGACATCCGGAGACGCGTAAGACAGACCGATGGAAATGTCTGCATGGGCAATCTGGAACTTGAAAATATCCCGAAGGATTGCTGTCGATGTCAAGGAAGCAGCGAGTTCTGGCGTTACGAGTGGTGCAAGCCGTCCCGGATAGAAGACTTCTGTCACGCCCAGAGGTCCTTCGTCCGAACGATAGCCGCGCCGGATGAACAATGTCTCGTCATTGACCGACAAAGCCGAGGCAACTTCCTCTGGGGGGCGACGCATCTGATAGTCCAGAAGCGTCATCTCGGGGCTTAGGCCTTTACCAGCCAGAATTTCGAAAAAGGAATTAATGGTTTTCTGTCGTCCTGGACGATGCAAGGCCCCCACAAAAGTCCCGCGGCCGTGCTGGCGGACAACAACATCCCTCTCGGCCAGATAGGATAACGCCTGCCGAACGGTGATGCGACTTACGCCGTACATCAGACACAGCTCAGCCTCAGAGGGAAGCCGCTCCATGAAACGGCTGTCCTTGCCAATCAGCCCGGAAATATGATGCCCGACCTGAAGATAAAGCGGCGTCGGGCCATTCGTATCGAGGGCTGACGAGAAGACGGCGTTACGCATAGAGAAAAAATTCCAGAAAACGTTTCACTTTTGGATTGAAGAGCGCATCAAAACCCGATACCAAGACGTCTTATAACAACCTAATACGTCTTTGCCGATTCAGTCACTGTTTTGTGGCCAGTCTGCAGGATTTTCGTGCCTTTCTGGCGTCTCCGCAGTGTTTGAGAGCTTCTTCCATGCGTGCTTCAACCTTCCTGAGTACAGCCCTTATCGGCAACATGTTCTATGTTGCAGCCTACGCTGCTCCTGTTGCAGATACAAAACACGACGGGGAGAAGCGCCATTCTCCAGCCACGCGCAGGACTGTAAAAGCCGCTCCTTCCCGGCCTGAAGTCATCCGGGTGGCGGCAGAGTCCGTTGCTGGTGGCCGCATGGTTCCTCAGAACGGCACGAAATCACGCAGCGAGATCACGCAGGCCTATATCGCCAAGCAGGCTCCTACTCCCAACGTCTTCAAACTGCTGGGTAACTTGCCAGGCGCCAATGTCGCAAGCGCTGACCCCTTTGGCATGGTCAGCGGCAACATGACGATCCGTGGCATGAACAGTGACCAGATCGGCTTCACTGTTGAAGGCGCGCCGCTGAACGACATCGGGTCTTACATGGCGTTCCCAACGGAATGGGTAGATTCCGAGAACCTCAACGAAGTGACGATGCAGCAGGGCTCTGCCAATCTGGACTCCCCGGTCATTGGCGCATCTGGTGGGATCGTGACGATGAACCTGATTGATCCGTCACACAAAATGGGTGCAACGATTGCGGGCTCGTTCGGCTCCTACAATACGCACCGCGAATATGTCCGGCTTCAGAGCGGTGACATTGGCAACACTGGCATGCGGGCTTTCGTGGCTTGGTCTCATCTTGAAGAACCGCACTTCCGCGGCGCCGGTGACGATCACAAGCAGCACATTGATGCAAAACTGGTCAAAGACTGGGTCAATGGAAGCCGCAGCACCGTGGCGCTGACATTCGATGATTCTATGAAGGTTGCTTATCTGAGCCCGTCCCTGGCTGCCTGGCAGCAATATGGGCGTGGTGCCAACTACACCGAAGATTTTTCACCGACCGACACCAAATACTGGAAACTCCATCAGAGCCCATATCGGGTCCTGATCCTGAGTGCGCCGCAGAATATTGTGGTTAATGATAAGCTTGGCTTTGATTTCACCCCATATTTTTACTGGAACTCAGGCACGATCGCCTCAGCATCTCTTCTGTCTGAGAACGCCATCTATTCCGGGACGCAGAAATACAGCATTGACCTCAATGGTAACGGCACCACTAATGACAAGGTGATGATGTATACGCCATTTGGCACGCCTTACGTCTATCGTCCGGGCCTTGTTTCCAAAGTGCATTATACGGTGGGCAAGCACACTCTTGTCTTTGGATACTGGTTTGACTGGTCCAGACAGCGCATGGTCAATCCCTACAGCGCGGTAGGAGAAAATGGTGGCCCGGCGAATGTCTGGGGATATCTGGGGAATGTGAAGCTATCCGATGGCACGCGTCTTGCCAGCTATGACAACCTGACCATCACACGCGTCAACACCTTGTTCTTTGGTGACACGTTCAATGCACTGCACAACCGTTTGCGTGTTGAAGCGGGGATCAAGGAGTCCATGGTAACCCGTATCGGTTACAACTACCTCCCCGGCGCGCAGTATCGCACGAGCATGAACGCGGCAGTCGCAACGCCAAACCTTGGCGCGCGTTATCGCATCGACAGTCACAACCAGATCTTTGCAGATGTCGCGACCAATTTCCGTACCCCGACGTTAAATGCGCTTTACAACACGTACAGTGCATCAACTGGCAAAGTGGCGACGCAGGCGAACCCCGCTCAGAAGACCGAATATTCGATCTCGGAAGAACTGGGATACCGTTATCAGGGTGATATCCTGAGCGGGTCTATCACCTTCTTCAATTATAACTTCACCAACCGTCAGGTATCTACGCAGGTTACGATTAACAACGCGCAGATCACCCAGAACATCAACGCGGGCGGCCAAACGTCACGCGGGGTCGACATCGAACTTGGACTGCGCCTGTGGCATCATCTGCGGCCATATGTCTCGGCGGAATATCTGCACGCGACGATCGATAACAACTATCAGGTCGGATCGGATTATCTGCCCACTGCCGGAAAAACCGCTGTGCGTAGCCCAAGTGTGCAGGCTTCCGTAGGACTGGATTATGATGACGGAACATATTTCGCAGGCTTTGCCGTCAAGTACGTAGGCCGACAGTTCTCAACTTTCATGAATGACCAGGCCATGCCAGGGTATGTCAACGCAGACATGAACTTCGGCTATCGGGCTCCGAAGATCTTCCATACACACCCGGAAATCAGGCTGAACCTCATGAATGTTGGCGATAACAAGTACCTGTCAGGGGTCGCCGGGGTCGCCGCATCCTCACGCGCAGCACGTGGGATCTATGGCAGCACCATCGCATCGCAGGGTTCACCGACATACTACGTCGCAGGAAGCTTCGCCGCTCTGGTCACGGCCAAGATTGACCTTTGATCTGATGCTTCAAGCCCGTCTGGATCGTTTTTTCGGGCTCACGGCCAGCGGTACAACTGCTGGCCGTGAGGTCATCGCTGGCCTGACAACCTTCGCTGCCATGGTCTACTGTGTCGCAGTCAATCCCATGATCATGGCAGAAGCTGGCATGGACCGCGCAAGCGTCTTGAGTGCCACATGTCTGATTGCAGTCTTCAGCACGACGTTGATGGGCCTTATGGCAAATCTGCCCCTTGGTGTGGCGCCCGCCATGGGATCAAACGTCGTCTTTGCAATCATTCTGGTCAAACAGATGGGCGTTCCCTGGCAGGCTGCCCTCGCCCTCGTCTGCCTGACCGGCCTGATTTTCATGGTCATGAGCCTGACGCGCATCCGCGAGCGTATTGCCCACGACATTCCTGACACCCTTCGGATCGGTATTCAGGTTGCGGTGGGTCTGGTGATTATGTTCATCGGAATGCGCAACTCTGGGTTTGTCGTGCCGAGCCCGTCCACGTTCGTCACCATGGGCCCGATTACCAGCCCCAAAGTGCTTATGACACTGGCTGGGTTTATTCTCACGCCAGTCCTTGTCGCCAGACGTGTGCCGGGATCTCTGATCATTTCGATCATTGCGCTAACGATTGTGGGTCTCTTCCTCCCCAACGGAAAAGGTGGAACCATCACCACCTGGCCCGCGCATATTTTTGCCCTGCCCCGTTGGCCCCATGAGACAGCGTTCCAGCTTGAGCCGCTCTACCTTCTGCATCACATTTTCTACGTGCTGCCGATGCTTTTCTTTTTCCTGTGCACTGAACTCTTTGGAACGCTTGCCAACCTGCTAGGCGTCGTAACGGCTACAGGAATGGTGTCCGAAGACGGTCGCATTCCGCGGGCCAGAGAGGCGTTCATAACAGACGCAGCAGGCAGTATTCTGGCCCCCATGCTGGGGACGTCCATCGTAACGGTATACTCAGAGTCCATCACAGGGGTTCATGCGGGGGGCCGAACAGGCCTGACGGCATTGGTGATAGCAGGAGGGTTCTTCACCGCACTTTTCCTGTGGCCTCTGTTCATGATCATTCCGCCGCAGGCCACAGCGCCATCGCTTCTTATGGTGGGAATGATGATGTTCCAGGGCGTTCGTCATCTGGACCTGTCAGATCTTAAAGAAAGCGCACCGGCTGCTTTGACGTTCATCATTGCCCTCCTGACCGGCAACCTCATCAACGGCATGGCCATAGGGACCTTTTCCTACGCGACCATGGCTCTCGCCACAGGCCGGGGCCGAGCCGTTTCGCCAGTTGTGTGGGGGCTTTGCGTAATTTTCATCATGTTCTTCGTCGTTTCCGCCCAGATGCACGGCCACCATGGCTGAGAGGATATTTCCCATGTTTCCCAGACTTTGCCTTTCAGCTTTTCTGGCTGGCCTCTCCGCCTTGGCGCCTATTCCCGCGCACGCTACATCTGCTCCGAATTACGTCATTATCGACAATGATTTTGCCGGACCGGGCGGAACAAACATTCAGTCGGTCATTCCGCTATTAGGTCAGCCGGATAAAGTAACCCTTCTAGGGTTTACGGTTGTCGTGGGGGATGGCTGGGAAAACGAGGCCGTTGCCCATCTGTCCCGCTTTCTGGAGGTTGCCTCTGCTCCAGCAGAGCTCCCGGTCGTACCGGGTGCGACCCAACCGTTGGTTAATTCACGCTTACGTCTTCTGGCATGGGAAAAATCCAACGGGAAAATGCCATGGAAAGGTGCATGGCGCGGGGATGCTCCTGATCTCCAGCCTCCGGTCAAAGTCCTGAAAGAAGGACAGCCGACCCGTGCTGTCTCCCGGGAAACTGCCGCACTTTTCCTGATTAAACAGGTGCATGAACATCCTCATGAGGTCACAGTCCTCGCGGCTGGCCCCATGACAAACATTGCTCTGGCCATCAAGCTTGACCCTGACTTCGCCTCGCTCTGCCGCAGGCTGGTCTTCATGGGAGCCATCGTGGACGGTAATCTTTCCCAAGTGACAGAGAGCGCCGATTACTACACCGACTTTAACTTCATGTTTGACCCGGAAGCCGCCAGCATCGCATTGGAAGCTCCCTTCCCGGAAGTCATTTCTGTCGGCTCAGTCGCTAACCCCATTCGTATGACACCAGAAATCCGCGATCGCGCGACCCAGCGTCCGGGACCGCTGTCAGACTACCTGAAGCACTATTTCCACCCACAGCCCATGTGGGACGAACTGGCTGCCGCGATCGCTGTGGATCCCGCTCTGATTACACAAAGCGTGACGGCTTACATGACGGTTGATCTGACGCATGGCCCCAATTACGGGTATGCCCATGTATGGCCTGACAGCACGCGCCCTCATATTGGTGAGCGCCCCGTCAAGATTGTCACAACAGTCGATACGCCGCGTTTCGTCCAGACGTTTGTCGATGCAGCCAACCGGATGAATACGCATGGTTGATGTAACGGTGCCTCTCACCTCACCTGAGTTGCGCAGACGCGCGGTGGATGCCGCAGCAGGTCGGGCTCCATTTGATGTTCTACTCCGGAATGGCAAAATTGCTGATGTGGCTACCGGAGAGCTTCGTGACGCCGATGTCGGATTAGTGGGTCCGCTGATTGCCAGCACCCATCCAACTGGCCAACGAAACGATGCTCTCAAAATTTTTGATCTTGAAGGGGCGGTTATTGCACCTGGCCTCATTGACTCTCATATGCACATCGAGAGTTCGATGATCACGCCTCGGGTTTACGCACAAACCGTAGTTCCGCAGGGAACAACAACCATTTGCTGGGACCCGCACGAAATCGGGAATGTGAGCGGCCTGGCCGGGGTCAGGTGGGCTATTGAAGCCACCAAAGGCCTGCCTCTGCGCATTCTGGTTGAAGCTCCCTCCTGTGTTCCATCTGCGCCCGGGCTGGAACGATCAGGGGCAGCCTTTGACGCTACGGCCATGACAGAAATGCTGTCCTGGCCCGAAGTGATTGGCGTTGCTGAAGTGATGGACATGCGCGGCGTCATCAATGGCTCACCTCGTATGACCAGCATCGTCAGTGCCGGCCTTAGTAGTGAAAAATTTGTGTGTGGTCATGCCCGGAACCTCAAGGGCCAGGATCTTCAGGCCTTCATGGCGGCAGGCATTGAGTCAGATCACGAACTGACAAGCAAAGCCGATATTCTGGAAAAGCTCCGGTCTGGCATGACGCTGGAACTGCGTGTTTCGCATGAAAATATTTTACCTGAAGCCGTTGCCGCTTTTCAGGAACTGGGCTGCGTTCCTCAAACCGTTACCCTCTGCACAGACGATGTCTTCCCGGATGACCTGTCACGCCGCGGCGGAATGGTCCATCACCTGAAATGCCTCGTGTCTCTGGGAATGCGTCCGCTCGATGTGCTGCGATGCGCCACTTTTAACGCAGCGATGCGCCTTGAACGTAGGGATCTCGGCTTGGTGGCAGCTGGGCGCCGCGCTGATCTAGTTATTTTCGACAACCTGTCTGATTTCACGCCCCTAGAAGTGTTCACGTCAGGCGTCCATGCGGCCTCCCACGGAACACTTCTGGCAGATCTTCCTGCCGAACTTCCAGGTCTCCCGCTCAAGACCGTAAAGCATTCTTTAGTCACGGCTAAAGATTTTCAGGTACCCGTACCTGACGTTTCCAAAGCCCGCATTCGGACCGTTCGTACCCCACGGACGACCCAGTGGGGAGAACGTGACGTCGCTGTAAAAGACGGTCACATCACGCTGCCGCCTGATACTGCGCTAATGGCTGTTTTCAATCGTTACGGAGAAAATAATGCCCCTGGGCTTGGAGTTCTTGAAGGTTGGGGAGACTGGTCAGCCACAATCGGAACGACCATCCTGCATGACAGTCACAACCTCGCAGTTTTTGGCCGAAACCGGGAGGACATGGCGCTTGTGGCCAATACTCTTATAGCCAGTGGCGGCGGTATGGCCGTTGCACGAAATGGCCAAATTGTCGCTCATGTTCCACTTCCCGTCTGCGGCCTACTATCTCCGGAAAAACTGGGTGTTGTCAGTCAGCAATTCGCGGCAGTACGTGATGCTGCCGCAGCAGCGACAACATGGGATGGCCCAACGGCCATGATCAAACTTGTGACAGGCGCGTCCCTCGCCTGTAATCCCGGACCGCATGTCACAGATCTCGGCATTACAGACGGCATGACAGGCGAAATCATCACGAACATGGTCATGGAGACCATTTGATGACATTTCCCTCTGAAGTCACAGCCATGCGGCGCGATCTTCATAGCTTTCCTGAAACGGCCTTCCTGGAATACCGTACTGCCTCGATTGTCGCAGCGCGTCTGACAGAACTGGGATATTCTGTCAGAGTAGGTCCCGAAATCATGTGCATGGATGATGTGCGTGGACTGCCGCCGCAAGAGGATATTCATTCCGCCCAAAATGCAGCATTAGCAAATGGGGCCGCCCCTTACTGGCTCGAAAAAATGCCAGATGGGCAGACCGCTGTCTGTGGAGAAATCAAGCGTGGTGCAGGCCCCGTTCTGGCCCTTCGCTTCGACATGGATGCTCTCCCCGTTCACGAAAGTGCATCCGGGAACCATCGTCCTGTTATGGATGGCTTCGCATCCAAATGCGAAGGTCGGATGCACGCATGCGGGCACGATGGCCATACGGCAATTGGCTTGGCCGTTGCGGAAAAACTGTCGCATCCCAATGCCGAATGGAAAGGAACCCTCAGGCTTATTTTCCAGCCTGCGGAAGAAGGTGGCCGAGGAGCGCAACCTATAGTCTCAAGCGGCCTTCTGGATGATGTAGATATTTTTCTCGCAGCTCATGTCGGCTGTCAGTTACCGAGTGGGCAGATTGCTTTGACAGCAGACGGCTTTCTCTGGGCCGAAAAATGGAACATAACCTTCACGGGGCAAGCTGCGCATGCGGCCATGTGTCCGGAAGAAGGTCGTAACGCCCTTCTCGCTGCGGCAATTGCCATTCCCGGTCTCTATGCCCTGCCCCGCGATGGCAAGTCAGACACGCGAATTAACGTGGGGCTTTTGCAGGCCGGCCGAACGCGGAACGTCATTGCGGACCATGCCTATCTCGAGCTTGAGTTGCGGGCGTCAACTCATGAAGGTCTTGCGCGCCTTACTGCAAGCGCGAGACGAACCTTGCAGGGCGCAGCACTGACACAGGGCGTTGACGCCACAATCGACGTTTACGGGACTGCCATAAGTGCCGCCTCTGACCCGGACGTGATGGAGCGCTTGCGAGACGCTGTCTGCTTCACCAACGGCGGCAGTATTGTTCAAAGCTGGCCTATTGGTGGTGGAGATGACGCGACATTTATGATGCAACGTGTTCAGGACCGGGGCGGCAAAGCTGGATATTGCCTTTTTGGTTCCGATATTGCCGCGCCTCATCATGCCAGCCTGTTTGATTTCGATGAAACCGTTCTGCAGACAGCGGTCACGGTGCTTTCTCGATTTGTGGAGCTATCATCTTGAGCACGCTCTCTTTCTGGCAGACTTTTGCTCCGGATGTAGCGCTGAAGCCCCCATACACAGATCGCTACAGAGTTCAGGTAGGAAATCGGCACCTCGATCTTCCCCTGCGGGTTCTTCCGAGCAAGGACCAGGCAGTTTCATCGCTGCTGGTGAACCAGACATCCTTCGAAGTCATGGACGTTCTCTCTGGTGAACTGGTGGCTATCGCTCGTTCGCTGGAGCCGGATCTGATTGTGGGCATGCCGACCCTGGGCCTGGGTCTGGCCGCCGCCGTTGCCCGAGGATGCGGGTTGGCGCGATACGTTCCATTAAGCACGTCTCGAAAATTCTGGTACGACGACGAGCTGTCTGCGCCACTTTCGTCCATTACCAGCCCGGATAACGTCAAAAATCTTTATCTGGACCCCAATCTGCTGCCACTTCTGAAGTCGGCACAAAAGATTTTTATTGTTGATGACGTGGTCAGCACCGGACAATCACTCGTGGCTGGCGTGAATGTTCTTGCTGCGGCGGGAGTTTCCCCCTGTGCAGCCCTTTGTGTCATGACCCAAAGCAATCGCTGGAAAGATCGTTTTTCTTTTCCTGTCTTAAGCTGCTTTTCGTCTCCGCTCTTTGAGCGGGTTCAAGATGGGTGGGTTGAACAGAAATCTGTATCCTAGGACAGCTTCCGACAAAAAACCGTTGGATCTGAAGAATTCACTCCAGATCCAACGGCATTCAATAGTAACAGATCGAACGCAACTCTTCAGCTCAGCGTAGGCTTGCGGGAATTCGCAGCAGCGACAAATTTTCCCCATTCTACCAGCGTCTCTGTGCAGTCCGTCCGATCAAGTTTGCACTCGATCAGGGTCGGGCCACGCGTATTTTTCTTGGCCTTCTCAATTGCCTCGGCGAGTTCAGCACCGGTCGTGGCATGCAGGCCAAGGCCGTACTTTCCGCTTTCTTCACCGGGTACCCCCTGATTGAAGCAGTTGATCAGAGCAGCGTAATCCCAGTTCTGGATGTAATTGTACGGACCGTCATGGATCTTGATCTCAATGACGTAACCGTAGTTGTTGATAAGGAAAATGATGACCGGAAGCTCATAGCGCACCATCTGCGCGACTTCCTGCGCGGTAAGCTGGAATGACCCGTCACCCACCATCAGGACATGCTGCCTCTCCGGCGAGCCCATGGCATTTCCGAACATGGACGGGACAGACCATCCGATATGGCCCCACTGCATTTCGGACTCAACCTTGGCCCCTTCAGGCAGGTTCATGCGAATGGCGTTAAACCATGAGTCGCCTGTTTCAGCGAAAAGGGTTGTCTTGCCGTCAACAAGTTCGTTGATCTGGCGAGTCATTTCATCGTTCGTCAGTGGCTTGGCCTGATCGGCCACTGGCAGCTTCACAGGCGCGTACCCTGCTGCAAGAGACGCAGGCTTGCTGGAAACACGCTCCGTAAGGGCCGTGACGAATTCCTTCAGGCGGAAGCCTTCGAAGGTTTTTCCTGCAACCGTGACACGATGAGGGTCGACTTCAAGGACACGCTCTCCGCGGACCAGATCGCGCCAACCAACGGAGGAGTAGTCATTCCAGACGGGCGCAAGCGTAATGACGACATCCGCGCTCTTGACCACGTCTTCGACACCGGGGCTGCTGACTTCACCCCAGTAAACACCCCGGAACCCCGGATGCGTTTCGGGGAAGAAGCTTTTGGCTGCAGCCATGACGGTGACAGCGCAACCCAGCTTGTCAGCCAGCGCAATCGTTTCGTCCAATGCATCGCTGGCACGAAGCTTGCTGCCGACCAAAATGACAACCTTGTTGGCCTTCTCCACAAAAGCTGCACTCTCATCGAGAGCTGCGTTCAGACTGTCCGTGTCTGGGGTCAGGTGAGCCAACAGAGACGAGACCGGACCTGGGCGCGCACAGGGAGCATTCGCCACATTACAGGCGATTTCCAGATAAGCCGGCTTCTTCTCACGCAGTGCCGTCCGAATGACGTGGTCAATTTTCTCGGGGGCGTTATCAGCGGACGTGATGCTCTCAGCAGCACAGGTGACGTGCTTCACCATCTCCATCTGATAGTTGTAGTCCGTGGTTCCAATCGTGTGATGCAGCACACGTCCTGAACCATGGTCATTGGAGTTTGGCGCGCCAGAGATCAGAATAACCGGCAGGTTTTCGGCATAAGCACCACCAAGGCCGTTCATGGCCGAGATCGCCCCCACGCTGAATGTGACGATCGCGGCGGCGGCTCCATTTGCCCGGGCGTAGCCTTCTGCAGCAAAGCTACAGTTTAGCTCGTTGCAGTCATAGATCTGCTTCATGCCGCCATGCTCAATCAGCTGGTCCAGCAAGATCAGATTATAATCGCCCGCAACTGCGAAATGGTGCTTGAGGCCGATCTGCGTCAGCCGTTCTGCAAGGTAATGTCCAACAGTGAAAACCATGAGATCCTCCGGAGTTCGTTAACCAGAGGGTGCGCGTTCAAGCTTCGGACGTCCAATATATAGTTGAGCTCTATACCATATCTAATTAGTATGGATTTATGGATCTCCGCCACCTTCGCTACTTTATCGCCATTGCAGATCACGGAAGCTTTACGCGTGCTGCCGAGGTTCTGCATATCGAGCAGCCCCCTCTCAGCCAACAGATCAAAAGTCTTGAGACTGAACTCGGGCTCAAACTGTTCGAGCGATCGCGGCGTGGTGCGGTTCTGACGGATGCTGGCGAGCAACTTGTTGAGCAGGCTCGCACAATTCTCACGCTCGAACATCAGTTTCGCCTTCTGGCAACGGGTCTTGCACGCGGTGAACAGGGACGGTTGCGCATTGGAATGGCTGGTGCCGTGTCGCTCCTTCCCCTGATTCCACAGGCCATTCGCGCCTTTCGGGAGAAATGGCCTGAGATTCAGATCACGCTGGAGGAGAGCAACACGCCAGCATTGTGTGAGGCGTTAAACGAGAGCCGCGTCGATATTGCGATTGTGCGGCCTCCGGCTCCAGACCCAGGGATTTCGCTCCATCCGCTCTTTGATGAACCGACATTGATCGCGGTCCCGAAGGGGCACCCGCTCTCTCAACGCGGAACACTCAGACTGACGGATGTCGCTAATGAGCCGTTTCTGATCTTTGACCGCACTCTGGGTCCAGGCTTTTACGATGCCATTATTTCAGCCTGCCAGCAGGCCGGGTTCACCCCGCATTTCGGGCAATCCGCACCACAGATTGCAGCCACGGTTCCCATGGTTGCCGCAGGCCTCGGGGTTTCAATCGTTCCAGCTTATCTCAGCCAGATCCATGTTGACGGAGCCACTTTTCATCGCATCGAAGGCCCCTCGCCTCGTGCCAGCATCTCTCTCGCATCACGCACGCCAGAGCTATCTGGGCCAAGCGCCAACTTCCATAAAATATTGCTGAAACTGGCAACATCTGAAGGCAAGTGAGAGTGATCAGCTTACTGGTCTCGTGTTTGCGGAAAAGCACAACGGTCTTCATTAAGCGGTAGCAACAAGACGTATACTTTCTATCCTCAACAATCTTGTTACGACCGGCTATGACAAGAACGCAGAACGCCTGACCCATTCGTTTTACGAACCAAGAGACACCATGTTGCCGTTGACACACGACGCCTGATGACAGTGAAACAGATTTCGTCTCCCCGGCAGAAAGCTTCACCCACATCGCGATGGATGTTGAGGGGGTTTCTGGCCCTTGGTCTCGCATGGACCTGCGCTCACCTCATTACGGTTGGATCTCCGCAATGGGGGCCCGGAACCCGACATGACTCTGTCGTTTTCGGCCAGATGATTGCGATTGCCGCGTTTCCTGTGCTTCTGCTCATTGCCTTTGGAACGCAAAAGCCTTTGCATGGAGCACTTATCGCGGGAACTGCCTGTATCCTTGCTGCGCTCGGTTTACTGTTTCACGCCTGATGCAAGATAATCTTCGTACACGCATGGGCTGGCTCCATGCCTGGGTTGGCTTCATCGCCGGACTGCTTCTCTTCTGTGTTTTCGTGACGGGAAGCCTCTCGGTGTTCGATACCGAACTGACGCGGTGGCTCCAGCCTGAAGTCCCGCCCCAAGCGCCCGCTTTCTCTCCGCAGGCTCTGGATCGCACCCTCCCGACCGTCCGTGAGCTGCTCCAGCAAGGAGAAAAGCCGTTCATAACTCTCCCGTCGTCGCGGGACCCGTTCGTGCGCGTGCAGCACCATGATGGATATGAATTCCTGACGGTGCCGTATAATCCGCAGACTGGAGAGCAGCTACAGGCACGCGATACTGCGGGCGGAAAGTTTTTCTACGACCTGCACTATACCCTTCGAACTGGGCTTTACGGAGAAACACTTATTGCGGCGGCTGGCTTGGCTCTTCTTGTAACAGTCGGATCCGGAATCGTCATTCACCTGCGGGGACTGATTTCGGATCTGCTTCTGGTACGACCCTTCGCCGCACGACTGCGCGCATGGCTGGACGTGCATGTTCTCGCCAGCGTTCCTTTTATCCCGTTCGTTATCATGATGGCCTATACGGGCACGTTCATCCGCACACGCACGCTGTTCCCGCCCGTGTCTTATATCAGTTCCATTCAGAATTTTGTTTCGCCTCATCGCGCCACAGAAGCAGAACCACCAGAAACAAAACAGGACATTCCGATCGGTCCCTCTCTGCCGCCCCTGCTCGATATCGCAGAGAAGACGCTCGGTAAGGGGCAGACCGGGTTCATCCTCTTTCTGCCCAACAGCGTTCTTTTTAGCCGAACCGATATGTCTGGGCCTCTGCTGACACGGGAACACGTCGATTTCAGCCCGGTTGATGGGCATTTTCTACGGCATGTCCTGCTTTCAACTCCTGTCACCCAGACGCAGCAGCTTATGGAAGGCATTCATTATGCCCGCTGGACAGGCACAGGCTTAAGATGGCTGTATTTTCTATCTGGTGCCATGGGAGCCATCATGTTTGCCAGCGGAGCTATCATTTTTCTGATGAAGCGCCGCAAAGTCTCTGGAAAGCGCGTCATGTTCCGCGTGGCTGAGGGGCTCACGATTGGCTGTATTCCAGGATTTCTTTTGGCAACATTGGCTTTCTTCTGGGCAAACCGGCTTTTGCCAACATCTCTCCCAGCGCGCCATCTGGCGGAAGTCCACTGCTTTTTTGCCGTGTGGGGCCTGAGCAGCATTGCCGGGATGCTCTGGTCTCTGCTGCATCGGGCTCTACCGGCATGGAAGATACAGTTAAGTGCTCTCGCATTCCTGGGTGTTCTTCTAACGCCGCTCGACTTTCTGACACGTCCCGGCGCCTCCATGCTGCACGCCCCTACGGTTTTTGCGGCAACGGACATCTGCGCCTTACTCTTGGGACTTGCCTCTCTTCAGGTGGTGCGCCGTCTGTGATGCTAATTTTATGTTTGGTCTTTTGGCTACTTGGCCTTGGCCTTCAGGCCGCGTGCGAACCAAAGATGCTTCGGTTCGCACGTCTGCCTGATCTGACATTGCCTCCGTCAGTTCGGTGGGGACGCTTCATTTTTCCACTGCTAGGCCTCGTTATCGTTTTTTGGAGCAACCCGGTTGTGGCAATTTTTGTCTGGGCAGGCACATTTTCATTGGCTGCTGTCATCGTCGCGATTGTCTGGGCCTCATTAGCTCGCGTGCTTGAATCCCGACGATAACAGATTTCTCCCTAGGCCTTTTCGGGTGAGAACCAAAGACCAACACCACCAATCAGCGCCGTGAATGCAACGTAAATAGCGGGCGCAACTGGCGTATGAGGCGTCAGGGCTGAAATGATCGCGGGTGTGAGGCCACCAAAGATTGCGTAGGAAATATTATACGACAGAGACAGGCCAGAAAAGCGAACCTGAGCCGGAAATGCCCGCAGCATCCCAATAGGAACGAGCCCGACGAACCCACAGCAAAGCCCACTCAATGCGGCCCAGGGCACGAGCGTGCCCGAGAACAACGGAAAGAGCGCGTAAAGCCCGAAACCTCCCAACGCAAGCATGAGCCCACAGGCCACGCTCAGCGCTCTGAGAGAGAAAACGTCTGTCAGCGCACTCACCAGAACAACTGAAACTGTGAGGCAAAACGTCGCGGCAAGGCTTGCCAGCATGGTCTGGGAAGGTGACACATGATGGAGCGTCTGCATCAGCGGAGGCATCATGAGAATGAGCACCACAATGGCTGCTGTTAATGTCCATGTCGTCATCATTGAGCAAAGAATGGCGCGGCGATGGTCACGTAACAAAAGCTTTGCGGGCATAGCCTCGGCAGTTTTAGCCGTCGCCTGCATCTCCCGGAATACAGGGGTTTCTTCTAGCCAACGCCGAAGAAACATCGCTCCGAAGCCGAAAACACCGCCCAGAATGAAAGGAATACGCCAACCCCAGTTTGACACCACATCAGGCGCCAAGACTGCATGCAGCAATAGAATGACGATGGACCCAAGAAGAATGCCACCCGTCAGCCCTCCGGTGAGAAGGCCCGTGGCGAGACCAACACGGCGGCTGGAAGCATGCTCGGAGACGAACACCCAGCCTCCAGGGGCTTCTCCGCCTATTGCCGCACCCTGCATGATACGCAGGATAAGCAATGTGAGCGGAGCCCTGATGCCGAGTGTCTGGTAGCCAGGCAGCAACCCCATCAACAAGGTCGGGAACGCCATCAAGAGCACGCTGAGCGTAAAGACCTTCTTTCTTCCTGCGACATCTCCAAAATGGGCCATAATAAGCCCACCTACAGGACGTGCCAGATAGCCGGCTCCGAAAAGGCCGAATGCCTCCGCCTGTCGCAACCATTCAGCCTGACTGTCCGGGAAAAAGTGCGCGGCAATCAGCTTTGCAAGGAAAGCAAAAATAACAAAATCATAGAACTCCAGCGCCCCTCCCAGCGAAGCGAGAGCTAAAATCCGAAGCTGAGATGAACTGAGAGGCGAAGCTGCCGGGTTAGACGACATGAAGAAGTGTTTCCTGCGCACGGAAAGGTTTCAGCAGAGAGGCTGGAACAAAAGGATTGGATCTTATAATCGCGCTTGTTTCAAACCGTCCATGTTTTTTGGAATAATATACCACACAAAAACCGAAAATTTGCACTTTCAGTCTCTATAACTTTCCATTTTACCTTGAACCAATCGGCCTTTTAGCAAGGATGGCTAGGTTATACCGATCATTCCTCTGCCCATAGGATCAGAAGGAACACGCAGCAGGTGCATCTAGACCATTCGTTGAAAACGGGTAAGATAGCTCTCAAGATTTTTGAGGCAACAAACTCTAGTAATCAAGCGACAGGAACAGCATTTCGAAGATTTTTTAGAAAATTTCTAAGGAGTATTCAAATGCGATGTAAATGACATGATAGAAAACTTTGATTTTGGTCGTCTCACGGTTATTGGCGATATTCTTCTCGACCAATACATTGTTGGAACAGTAAATCGCATTTCGCCTGAAGCACCTGTTCCTGTCCTGTTGCGCTCAAAGCATTCTGTTGTCCCTGGTGGAGCCGCCAATGTGGCTGTTAACGCTGCCTCTCTGGGGTGTACTGTCAATCTTGTGGGTGTCGTCGGCCCGGACGCCAATGCTGATATCCTCCGGACAATCCTGGGAAAACATAAAGGCATTAACGTCAGCGGGTTAGTTGAAGAGCCTGAATGGTCTACCATTTCTAAAACCCGCGTTCTGAGCGGCCAACAACAGATCGTCCGCATTGATGAGGAAGAAGTAACGGGCTTTACCGAGCAAACTCGGCAGAGGCTGATCTCCAATGCACAGGTCGCGATCGATAACTCGGACGTTCTTGTCTGTTCAGACTATGCCAAAGGTGTACTGGCTGATGACGTTCTTGAAGCAATCATAAGATATGCGCGCGGGAAAAATATTCCTGTTATCGTAGATCCGAAACGCAAAGATTTCACGGCCTATTCGGGGGCGACCTTGGTCACCCCGAACCGTACCGAAGCGGCTCTTGCTACCAACCTCCCCGTAAATACGGATGAAGAGGTTCTCAAGGTGGCCGCGACACTCTCCGAACAATTCGGCGGAGATGTTCTTCTTACGCGTTCTGAAAAGGGCATGACACTCTGGCAGAGAAACGGCCACATTCATCATGAGGCTGCCCACCAATCAGAGGTATATGACGTTTCAGGTGCAGGAGACACCGTTCTCGCAACAGTGGCGAGCATGCTCTCGGCTGGTCAGGACCTTGATACAGCGGTGATGGTCGCAACCGTTGCTGCATCCATAGTCGTCAGAAAATTGGGCACTGCGGCGATTTCGCGAGAAGAGCTGAGCCAGCAACTCCTTAAAGACGTTTCAGAGGCTGGGTTGCTGGCGTCTTGGGAGAGCGCGGCGCGAACTGTCGAAAACTGGCGCAAACATGGGGCTTCTGTCGTTTTTACAAATGGATGTTTCGACCTGCTCCACCCCGGACATATCGCTTTAATCAAAGGCGCGGCCGCCGAGGGCGATAAGCTCATCGTCGCGATCAACAGCGATGCGTCCGTCAAGAGACTCAAAGGCGAGGCCCGCCCCGTTCAAAATGAAATCGCACGCTCAACAGTGATCGGTGCATTACGGGACGTCGACATGGTTGTGATTTTCGATGAGGATACGCCTCTGGACATCATAAGAGCATTAAAGCCGAATGTTGTCGTAAAGGGTGCCGACTACACGGAGGATGCTGTTGTTGGAGGCGATTTCGTAAAGGAACATGGTGGCCGGGTAGCTTTGGTCGATATTGTCAATGGACACTCGACGACGAGCATCGTTAAAAAAATAAGTAATTGAAATTATTATTTTATGAAATATCCACCAAATTACCTGAATAACGTTACAATAAGGCAGATAAAATCTTTCTGCAGGAGACCATCTCGAAAGTAAAATTAATTTATTTCAGAATATGCCTGATCCCTCTAGATTTAATTTACGGGAAATAGGAGTATGAGTATCGTCGCTTTCAAATTCTTCTCGCCTGACGTTCTCTCCATGCTCACAACGATTGTTTCCTAGATGCCTTTCAAGTCACACTGCAGGCCGGTCTCCGCCTCTAAAACCATCGTTCTTACGGGCGCGTCTGGAGGCATCGGGACGATCGTTACCCAAAAACTGTTGGACCAAGGGCACGTTGTCGTCGCGCTGTCCCGCACCGCCCCGGATATATCGCATGAGGCACTGACACATATCCGATACGATGCTGTGAACTTGCACGATATAGGTCAGATCAATAAGAAAATTTCGGAAAAAATTTCTCATATTGACGTTTTACTTCATTGCGCCGCAATCATAAGTCCAAGCACGATAGAGAACTCTCCACCAGAAGATATAATACGGCAAATATCGATTAATCTGACCGCCCCCATTACTCTGACGTCTCTTCTATTGCCAAAAATTCCGGCTGGTGGTCGGATTATTCTGGTAAACTCGATGGCTGCAACAATTCCTTTGGCCGGAAGTAGTGTCTACGGCGCCACAAAGGCAGGATTGCGTAACTTTGCATTATCATTAGCTCAGGAAGTGCGTTCCAAAGGTATTTCTGTTTCCTCTATCTTCCCGGGCGCTGTGGAAACCGGGATGCTACGCCAGGAGATGGAAAACGGTGGCTCGGTTCTCAATTTCGTTAGTGATCCCGCGAAGCCAGAAGACGTTGCGTGTGAAATTCTGAAGCTCATTCGCAAACCAAAACTGGAGCGTTTTCTTCCGACACTCGACGGAATTTTCGGTGGCCTTTGCCTGCTGATGCCTACGCTCCTGCGTCTTAGCATGCCAGCGCTCACGTTCTTTGGAAAACGGGGCTTTCAGAAATTTCTCCGCAAACAGACAAGCCGACAGTAACTCGGGCAGCTTTCTGACCAGAGCCGAAAGCGCGACCTCCTGACCCTACAATCCGTCTCTCAAAACAGATCTATAGGAAGGCAGAATATCATGCAGAATACGTTGCCAAAGATAACTGCTCATGCCTCTGATCTTTTGACGCGCAAAGAAAGCCATTGTCAGGGGGCCAAGCTTAGAAAGAAAATTCCGCGCGGAGCTCATGCCGAATGGAGTTCTCCTTCGACCCGGCAAAGCCCCGTAAGCCTTCTATCTCAACAGGGTAAGAACCGGATCCCGTCTCTTTTGCCTGTCCGCTATGACCGAATGAAGGTGTCTCCCTTCACGTTTCTCCGCGGTGCAGCGATTGTTATGGCTCAAGACCTCGCATCAACCCCAGCATCCGGCATTGATGTTCAGTCTTGTGGAGACTGCCATCTTGCTAATTTCGGCAGTTATTCGTCTCCAGAAGGCGTGCCGGTCTTTGATATCAATGACTTTGATGAAACCCTGAAGGCGCCATTCGAATGGGATATCAAGCGCCTCGGAACGTCTCTGGTTCTTGCAGGTCAGGAAAATGGGTTATCTAGCAAGGCGGCCAGAGATCTAGCCGCCAATATGTCCTTGTCATATTGCGAGCAGATGACGCGGCTAGCCGCGATGACACCACTTCAGATCTGGTCAGAGCGAATTGACCTGACCGCAGCTATTGCCGGCTTCGACGATCAGAAAGTTCGGGCTCGTGCCGAAAAACTTTTGTCCGACCGGTTGGAAGCAGCGAAGGGGCATTTCGGCCTGATCGCCAGCGACGGAAAAAATCCGTCTTTCAAAGAAAAGCCACCGCTCGTCATGCGGCTGCCAGAGCAGGAAGACACCATTCGTCTTGCCTTCAACCGGTACGTTGAAACGCAGCCGTTAGAACGGGCCATTCTGCTACGTCGCTACACCCTTAAAGACGTTATTTTCAAGGTTGTTGGGATCGGAAGCGTCGGGACATTCTGTGCGATCGGACTGTTCTCAACCGCCGATGGTGAAACTATGCTCCTGCAGATCAAGGAAGCTCAGGTTTCCGTTCTACAGGCTGATACGCGGACCTCACCATTCGCCAATCAGGGCGAACGTGTCGTAACAGGCCAAAGGATCATGCAGGCTGTCTCTGACACCTTCCTCGGATGGACGCACAGTAACGCCTCGACCTCCAGTGACACACCAGATCTATCCGGAAGCGGACGGCAGTTTTACGTTCGTCGCGTGAAAGACAGCCGATTAGCTGCAATTGGTTCAGACGTTGCTCAAGATGGTCTGGCGGACTACGCAAAATTATGCGGCCGTACGTTAGCTCGAGCCCACGCACGCTCTGGAAATGTCAGTATGATCTCTGGATATCTCGGCAAAGGAGCTTCGTTTGCTGCGGCCGTATCGGAATTCTCCGAGACATATGCAGACCAGACGCACAAGGACTGGAAGACGTTTTGTTCAGCTCTGGAAAGCGGTGAACTTATTCAAAAATCTGCCTAAAGATACGCATTATGGGAAGGTCCGGACCGGATTTTTCGTCTTCACGTCAAACTTTCGGACCTTCCCGGTGCTCGGATCTAAGTGACATTCCCATGTGAATGTCACCCACTCAAAAGGGTTGGTTTTCGTCTGATATTGCCCTCGCCCTTGTATCAAAGAGGCGTTTATCACTCTCTCGCTCTCAGGCTTGTCGTCTTGAAGAAAAAAGCGGTTACTTGAACTTCCCAGCCTCACGAGTTCACGTCTGGCAGCAGACTGACAGAGATAGGTTGTCATAAGCCATGCCGTTCCTTGCGTCGCCACGGCATTCCTCTCGTGAGGGTCACGAATAGAGGCGACCTGACGCGAAATGAGTTTTTGTTCTGCGGGTGACGGAGCAGTCTCTTTCTGGGCGCCCGCGTTTGCAGTCCCGGACAGAGCAACGAAGAACAAGAACGATCCCGCTAGCAGATAATCATAGATTTTCATAAAGTCCCCTGCACCGTATTTTGCCTGTCTCTCATCCCGAGCGTATAGGGTGGGACTGATCCCTCACCCTGCCAAGTAGCAACTCAACCCTGGACCCCGCCTTTCATGATCCGTCAGTCATCTACGCTTACAACGTTCGTAGTCACCCTGAGCTGCCCTAACCGACCTGGCATTGTAGCGGCAATCAGCCAGCGCCTTTACGAACTTGGTGCCAACATCACGGAAGCACAGCAGTTTGATGACACAGGCAGTACACAGTTCTTCATGCGAATTGTTTTCGATGTGGCAAAGGAGGCATTGTCCGAAACCCAGTTGAAAACAGAATTTTCCCGGCTAGCTGAAAATTTCTCGATGGACTGGCAAATCAGTGACACCTCAAAGCGCCAGAAAGTTCTCCTTTTTGTGTCCCGCTTCGATCATTGCCTTGTGGACCTGCTCTATCGCTGGCGTATCGGTGAACTACAGATAGATCCGGTGGGAATCATCTCCAATCATGCGCGGGAAACCTATGCTGATCTGGATTTCCATGGTGTTCCATTTCACCATCTTCCCATTACCAAAGATACCAAGGCGGAACAGGAACAGCGTATCTGGACTGTTTTTCAGGAGAGTGGTGCTGAACTGGCTGTTCTGGCGCGATATATGCAGGTGCTTTCCAATGAAATGGCCACTCGCCTTTCTGGACGTTGCATCAACATTCACCATTCGTTTCTACCAGGATTTAAAGGCGCTCGCCCCTATCATCAGGCGTTCAGCCGTGGCGTAAAGCTTATTGGTGCAACGGCCCATTATGTCACCAGCGATCTGGATGAAGGACCGATCATTGAGCAGGACGTTGAGCGGATCTCTCACGCTGACGACCCGGAAGACCTGATCCGTAAGGGACGTGATATCGAGCGCCGCGTGCTTGCTCGCGCCGTACGGTATCACATTGAACGACGGGCCATTTTGAACGGAAACAAGACGATTGTTTTTACGCCCTGAGCGAGACGACGGGCGACAAGGCGCTTTATTGAACAAGCGCCTTGACGAGAGCCTTGATCGCCTTCTGTGCCGCTTTGGACCCCCACTCCTTGAGGAGCCTGTTGCTACGAGGACGTTTGGAAAGTGCATAAGGACTTTCCCTGATGGGCGGCATGCCTACAACCTGTTCCTTCATGGATTGTGGAAGAGCAGGAAACGGGTCCACGTTCACGAGCTGCATTAAAAGTGCAACGGCTATGATCTTACAGGTTGGCTTGCGAGTATTCAGGCACACATAGGCGCCCGTCCCGTTGGAAGCAGGATCGTATATGGCTTTCCATGTCACAGCGGGAACCGGAATACGCCCTCTTCCAATCTTTGCCGTGTGCTCGGGATCGTATCCTGGGCCGGTAACGACGAATATTTCGCCTTCCTGACGTGCCCACCCTCTGACAGCGCTTTCAACACCTTCCCACGGTCCACGGTTCAACTCACCCGTTTGGGGAACAATATTGGACAGCAGGAAAGACTGCTGCTGAGACGCAAGACCCGGCTCATTGCCGCTTGGTGTCATATGCCCTCGGTCGTAGCCTGAGGCTCTGTAGTCGGTCAGTGATGCACGCATTGAGGCGGGCAGCCTCATATCGGGAAAGAATTTTCCTTGTCGGTTCGTGTCATCGGCAATTTCAAGATTTTCTTCGGTCAGGTCTTCAGCAGCCCAGAGCGGGCCTTTTGTCGCTTCTGAAACCAGAACGGCGTAATGGTCATTACAGAGCTGAACAGTGCCTGATCGCGCGGTCTCTGACAGAAGTGCGGGGGGAACGCCTTTGGCAAATAAGGCCGGGCACGAAGCCGCATGTGCCGGACATGCGACAACCAGAAACCCGACGAAACCAAGCGGAAGATATTTCAACGCCCCTCACAGACCTAAAGCCAGACAATCTTGCCTGCCGGAACAACGAGGGTATTGAAAATGACTGGTACGGGCAGAGGGACTTGAACCCCCACAGCTTGCGCCACCAGAACCTAAATCTGGCGTGTCTACCAATTCCACCATGCCCGCAGACTGTGAAGTGGGTCTAGACGATCTCCACGGCTCTTGCAATGGCTATCAACGACCTAAATGACTGAAAAATCACACCTCACAGAAAGAAAATAATTTTAGGAGTTAATTTCCAACCTTCTGGAATTTCAGAACAAAATTGTCCCCTTCCCCGATGGCGGCATATTTGGCGCGATCAACCTGGCCCAGAGCGTATGTTGGAGGAAGGGTCCAGATCCCTTTGGGCCACTGTGCCGTATCCCTGGGATTGGCGTTGATTTCGGAGCTCCCAACAAGCTTGAAACCCGCCTTTTCAATCATCTGAATAGCGTAGGCCTGTCTCACATACCCATCTTTTGCCTGGGGGTCCTGGGGTGCGCTGGTGTTTCCGCGATGGTCTTCAATACCCAGAATACCGCCAGGCTTTAGCACTTTGTGGATTGCCTCCAGCATTTGCGGGGCATTTCCAGCTTCCATCCAGTTGTGCATATTCCGGAATGTCATGACGAGATCCGCACTGTCTGCCGGTGCGAAATTCAAATTCTCTGCATCAAAACGAGTGGTTTTGACGGCTCCGTAGATATCCGGATGCGTCGCCTGAAGCTTGGCAATACTCTGCTTTTTGATATCTGCCGGCCCGAGAGCAACCGTATAAGTGCCTTGATCATGAAGATACGGCGCGAGAATTTGGGTCCAGTACCCTCCCGCAGGCCAGATCTCTACGACATTGGACGTAGGAGTTATCCCGAAAAACTGCAGCTCTTCCAGCGGGTGCCGAACACTGTCACGGGCGACGAAGGCCGGCGTTCGCTCTGAAAGTTTGAGAGCTTGACCCAAACTTGGGCCAGCCAATGCTGGCGTGGCTGTCAAACATGACAAGGCCAACAGAAAACCGGATCTCGACAGCATGATAATGACTCCTGTTGCAGATGTCGTGACTGTGACACGAGGTTGTAGAGGCTGTCTTCACACTTCTTCGAAGCCTGGTGCCCAAACGGTGCTTTACAATCACGAAATCTGATAAAGGATAATTTAACAATCATCCCATCCGGGAAACGGCAACAGGGCAAAGCACACATGCGTCTCGACGACCAACGGGAAAGCACCAACATTGATGATCGACGCGGTTCCGGAGGCGGAGGACGCGGCCCTTTGAGGATTGGAGGGATTGGCGGTGTCATCCTTGTCATAGGGGCGCTGTACTTCGGCGTAGACCCCCGTGTAGTCCTGAGCCTTCTGGAAAATGGACCGACAGCAAATACACCGGCGGCCACCCAGACTCAGGCAGCAAAAGACGACCCCGGCAGAAAATTCATCGCCCGTATTCTCGGCTCAACCGAAGATGTCTGGAGCAGCACCTTTCAGCAAATGGGCCGAACCTATCATGATCCCGGTCTGGTTCTCTTTTCTGGCGGGACACAATCTGGCTGCGGTTATGCACAAACGTCCGTAGGCCCGTTCTATTGCCCTGCCGACCATAAGGTCTATCTGGATCTGCAATTCTTTCAGGAATTGCAGGATCGTCTGGGAGCAAGTGGCGACTTTGCCAAGGCCTACGTTGTGGCTCATGAGGTTGGGCACCATGTTCAGAATGAGCTGGGCATTATGCAGCAGGTCAATCAACAGGGCAGCGCTGCCCAAAAAGGGGCGAATGGCCTTTCTGTCCGTGTTGAATTGCAGGCGGACTGTTTCGCGGGTGTCTGGGCCAAGCGTGCGAATGATAGCCGCCACTTCCTTGAGACGGGAGATATTGAAGAAGGTATGAACGCGGCCTCAGCCGTTGGTGACGATCGCCTGGAGCGCAAAGCTCAGGGTTACGTCGTCCCGGACAGCTTCACCCACGGGACATCTGCCCAAAGAGTCGCGTGGTTTAAGCGCGGACTGGAAAGCGGAGATATCAAACGCTGCGATACGTTTAACGCCCCCGCGCTCTAATCTTTCTGGCCTCAGGGTATGGCGATATCAAATGTGCCTGCAATGCCCAGAGGCCAGACATCTGACACGTTTCGATGCCGTCATACCTCTGGAAAATTTCCATATTCTGGTGCTTCAATAGGCGCATCTTAAAGCGTCTGCTGGAAACTATGACCATGAAGCGTATCCTGCTCGGTGTCTTCTCCCTAGCCCTGCTTTGTAGCGCCGGTACAGCGTTGGCCGAACCTGCATCTTGTGCGCCTGGAACGACCTCTTTACCTGCGGGGTATGAGGGCTGGAGCAACCCCACTCCTTTGACCGCAGCCACAGACAAGGCTGGTCTTTCTGCAAGTCACCTAACGCTCAATCATGCGTCTGCCGTTCATCTGGCACACACTCCCGACATTCACTTCCTGCAGAGGCCCGCTGAACCAGGCGGAAGTGTGAGTTATGGAGGGATGATTGCTTTCGAAGCTCCCAAATCGGGAGCTTATCGCATCATGCTGCCAAACAAAACGTGGATTGACGTTCTTGGACAGGGGACACCAGCCGTTTCGACGCATCATCAACATGGTCCCGACTGTTCGGGTATCCGCAAAATGGTAGATTTTCAGTTGCCGGCTGGGCAATACACGCTTCAACTTGCGGGCAGCGGTCTGCAAGATATGCCCGTCATGGTGTCTGCCTTGCCGTGATGCGCTATCACATAATGCTGTTTCTGGGCTTTCTTACGACTGGAGCAGCATTTCCTGCGATAGCCGCGAATATTTCCCCAATCGCTGCGAAAATTGAACTGGGGCACAGACTTTTCTATGACGCAGATCTCTCTCGTGACGGAAGCATGTCGTGTGCAAGCTGTCATGAACAGCGTCATGCCTTCTCAGATGGGAACCCGACCCATCCGGGAGTAACAGATGAAGACGGAATCCGGAATGTTCCACCTTTAGAGAATGTCGGGCAATTTCATACGCTCACCTGGATCAACCAACACGTTACAACACTGGAAGATCAGTTCTTTATTCCGTTAAGTGGCCATCACCCAGTGGAAATGGGCATGACAGACATGCCCGAGCTCGCTCGTCGGCTCTCCGCAAACCCTTGCTATCGCGTTCTGTTTTCAAAAGCCTTTCCTGAAAAAAATATTCCGATTGATGCCCGTTCCGTAGCCCAGGCCGTGTCGGCCTTCGAGCGAGAATTAATTTCCGATAAGTCACCGTGGGATCTTAGGTTATCCGGGGCGACGCGGTCACAAACAAACGGAAAAAAGATATTCTTTGGAAAGGGAAAGTGCAGCTCATGCCACCACCCCCCCCCTATTCACTGATCAGGAATTCCATGCACTGTCGACATCTTATTCCGAACCCATCAGGACGCCTTCTCTTCGGAATGTCGAAGTAACCGCTCCTTATTTGCATGACGGTTCTGCCCCCATTCTTAGAGACGCTATTCTGGCACACCCCAAAAGCAGTCTGCTTTCGCAAAACGAGCTGATAGAACTGATGGCGTTTCTTAAGCTGCTGACGGATCAGAATTTTCTTTCTGATGCCAACTTGGGGTTGCCATCTGAAGAATGCCCAATAAGCACTCAATGATCAGCCCTGGATAACGTAGCCAGTCTGCACACACGTTATACAAATCCGACTGCGCTTTTCAATTGAACCGGAGCGATGGCTTGGTACGAGGCCTCGATACTGATACATCCGTTGGTCTCCGCTCCACTCAGATGATCTGTCGGGAACCATTCATGACCAAACTTACAGCTCTTGTTATAGGACTTCTGTTCGGGTCTACATCGATAGCTTACGCAGAAGATGGTCAGGCTCTCTACAGCAGCAAGTGCAGCGTATGTCATCAGGCCGCCGGAATTGGATCGCCAGGGCAGTTTCCTCCCCTCAGCGGAAGAGTTGGAAAAATCGCCTCGTCTCCTGAAGGAAAGGCTTATCTGAAAGACGTTCTTCTGAATGGCCTGCATGGTGCGATTGACGTCTCAGACGAGACATATATGGGCTTTATGCCGTCTTTCAATTCGCTGACAGACAGCCAGATTGCCGCGGTTCTTACATATGTCTCGTCCCTGAATACGTCTGGAAAGGCCCCGGCTTTTTCTGAAGATGAAATCAAGGCTGCCCGTGGCACTCCAAAAAAAGCGAAAGAAATCGTTTCAGAACGGGCCGCACTCAATTCCATCCACCCGCTCCCATAAAAACTCATTTTTAGAGAGCCAAAGCTATTTTCTGTGACTTCCCATTAAAGAAAATATGGGATGTCACAGTCTAATTCTTAACCTTTTTCCATATTCTCTTTTTGAGAAAAAAGACCAGCATGCTCATCGCTATAAGGTAAAGCAGGGTAAAAACGCCTACCTTATGTCTGGTGTGAAGATGTGGATGGGCCGCCCATTCCAGAAACGCACCTACATCCTGCGACATCTGGGGAATGGTTGATGACGTTCCGTCTGAGTATTGGACCTGACCATCATGTAGAGGCTGGGGCATCGCGATGTGGCGATGCTTCATCGCAAGATTATAGTACGAGCCTTTAGGCAACACCGTCCCTTCCGGGGCGGATGCATAGGAGCGCAAAATCTGAATAATGCGCGCCGTGCCTCCTTGTTGGGTCAGAGCAAGTCGTGAAAAATCTGGAGGAAGACCACCGTGGTTGGCTAGTCTTGCCAGGTTTTCACTTGGATAAGGCGATCCAATTCGATCTGACGGGTGGGCTGGTCGTGTTTTAGGATCGCCATCATCGTCAAGACCATCGGCAACCTGATGCTGTGAAGCGTAATCTTTAATGGCCACCACAGACAGGCCGAGGTCTGAAAGATCTGAATAAGCAACATAGTTCAAGCTATGGCAACTACTGCAAACCTGCCTGAATACCTGGAGCCCGCGCTGCTCAGGCGTAGATGCGCCTGCTTTGAAAGAAAAAAGAGCGAGTAAAACTAAAAAAGGATATTTCATTCCCTACCCTCTTTTGCGAAGCCCAAGGAAGATGCTGTTTCGCCACGCGATTGAAGTGGCAAAAGTATCAAAAAATACAAATACCAATAGAAAACAGCAACGCGGCTAAGCCACAGCCACCCTCCTGCGGGTGGATGCATTCCAGCAAAACCCAAAGCCATAAACGAGAAGAAAAGCATTAAAAGCGCTGGTCGGAGGAGAGGTCGAGACTGTGCGGATCTGACCGGGGACTTATCCAGCCATGGAACCGCAAATAATACGCCTATACTTCCTGTCGCAAGGATGAGGCCTCCAAGTTTGGAAGGAACCGCCCTTAAAATCGCATAAAACGGTGCAAAATACCATTCCGGCGTAATGTCCTGAGGCGTCACAAGCGGGTTGGCCTGTACGTAATTCTCTGCAAGAGTCAGAAAATCCGGAGCGAAAAAAACAACTACGGCATAGACGATAAGAAACAAACAAAGCCCCAATCCATCCTTGGACGTATAATAGGGATGAAATGGGATTGTTTCATCAGAAGATTCAGGATCTATTCCTGTCGGGTTATTTGATCCCGTAACATGCAATGTTGCAGTATGAAGCGCAACGACGCCGATAATAGAAAATGCTGTCAGGAAATGAAGGACGTAAATCCTGTGTAAAGCAACATTACCAAGGCCCTCCCGTCCCATTAGCCAGGACGTCAGGACTTTGCCGATCAATGGCACAGTATTGAGCGCATTCACGACAACTGTAGCGCCCCAATAGGACATCTGCCCCCACGGGAGAATATATCCCGCAAAAGCCGTTATCATGACCATTAAAAGCAGTCCGAGCCCAGTGAGCCAGATCAGTTCGCGAGGCGCTTTGTAGGATCCGTAATAGAGCCCTCTTGCGACATGAACGTAGAGAGCGGCAAACAGCATGGAAACGCCGCCCATATGAATGGATCGAACCAGCCAGCCCGATGCTACCTGCCGATCCATGGTCTCTATGCTGGAAAACGCATCTGACACTGTCGGAGTGTAATTAAGAGCAAGAAAGATCCCGCTCAGCAAAAGCATCCCGAGCGAAACCGTGGCAAAGGCACCGAAATTCCATAGATAATTGAGGTTTTTCGGCATCGCAAAGTCAACATATTCACGCCGAAAAGAAGAAACTATCGGGAGACGTTTCTCTACCCACCTGGAGAGATCTTGAGATTTATCGGTCATAAGGGCAATCAGATCTGCTGGATCGTCGCGATATCAAAATCTGGATCGCCTTTACTCTTCCCAATGAGAAGGTGCTGATCAGAAAGTATCGTCACGGGCGGAACAGGAAGATTATAGGGCGCGGGCGCATCCTTATATGCCCGCCCTGCGATATCGAATTGTGACCCATGGCAGGGACAGGCATATTTCCCGGATCGATCGCCAGACGATGGCGCGTCAAAAGATGGCACACACCCCAGATGCGTACAGATTCCGATCAGGACGCCAATTTCAGGCACAACAGAGCGATGCCAGTTGATCGCATCCTGAGGTTGCTGGTGCATTTTGGAATCTGGGTCACGCAGCCGATGCGCCAGTTCAGGAACACGGAGCGAAGCCAGCATTTCTGGTGTACGCCGCTGAACGAACACCGGCCATCCACGCCACGTCACCACAAGCTGCTGCCCCGGCGCCAGCTTCGAGAAATCAACCTCAACAGTATCATCTTCGCCAATGCGACTGCTCTGCGTACCATTCAAACTGTTGAGAAACGGATATGCCAGCGCGCAGGCCCCTGCACAGCCCATCCCCAGCGTAACTGTCGCGAGCACATCGCGTCGCCGAGGGTGGTTTTCCTCTTCCAATCCCTGTTGGGACGAGGAAGGAGGTGCATCATCCTGTGTCATGGTGTCCTACTCAAATAACCAGCTCAAATCATCCAAGCCCATATAGGTGAAGTCAATCTTAAAGATAGGCTGCACGAAACGGAGCCTCTGTTTCTCATCATGCACCTTCAGGGGCCAACCCGCTCTTTTTAACACCATACCCATTCATAAAAATGACATGAAACTCTTGAAATTCCTTGATGATTTCATCCGCCGAGACTGATAAGCGTCTTATCACAATTGAGTGTATGGAAGAGATCAACGGTGGCAACAAAACTGAACCGTCGCGGCGTGCTAGGTCTGGGAGCAGGTTTTTCCCTCAGTGCGCTTCTTCCATCCATTCAGCGTGCCCGTGCCATCCCTGCCCGTCGGGACACAGGAACGATCGAAGACGTCCAGCATATCGTTGTGCTGATGCAGGAAAACCGATCTTTCGATCACTATCTTGGTCATCTGTCAGGCGTTCGAGGGTATGGAGACCGGCATGTCGTGCGTGGTCCAAACCGCGAACCGATCTGGTGGCAGCAACGGCAGAAAGCCGAAAATGGCTGGATCACGCCGTTCCATCTCCCGACACAAACTACCAGTGCAGAATGCGTGATTGATCTGGACCATAGCTGGGCTCCTACGCACGCAGCGATCAACAAAGGCTGGAACAACCAATGGCCTCGTCACAAGAAAGATATGACGATGGGCTATTACACACGGGAAGATATTCCCTTCCATTACGCTCTGGCTGACGCGTTCACGGTCTGCGATCACTATTTCTGCTCCACGCCGACACAGACACACCCCAACCGTTTTTACCTCATGTCTGGCACCGTTGATCCCAATGCGACAGGCGGTGGCCCGATCCTCGATAATGTGGATTGGGTAGACAGAGATTTTTATCCCAAGGTGCCTGAACCTTTCACCTGGACGACCTACCCTGAGCGCCTTCAAGAAGCCGGTGTGTCATGGCAGGTTTACCAGCAGGGCCTGTCTGGCGCCGATGTTGAGAATGGTAATTTCGGCACAAACGTTCTGATGTGTTTCAAGAATTTCGCTGACGCCAAGCCGGGATCAGCCTTGCATGAGCGTGCCATGACCGCGCGAACCCTTGATCACTTGAAACAGGACGTTCTGGCGGATCGGCTGCCACAGGTGTCATGGATCCTGCCTCCGGCGGCATATTCTGAACACCCCCGGTGGACGCCCGGCTACGGTGCAACCTTTATTGCTCACGCGCTCGATGCCCTGACGGCCAACCCGGACGTCTGGGCCAAAACTGTTTTTCTCGTGATGTATGATGAGAACGACGGGTATTTCGACCATATGCCGCCCCCACAGCCTCCCACACCGGTTCTCCCCGGTCAGAGCACGGTGACGACAAGAGACGAAATTCACAATCACCTCCAAAGCTTCAGGCCAGACCGCTACAAGGCTGACGATCTTCCTTATGGCCTGGGGCCGCGTGTACCCGCTTTCGTTATCTCTCCTTGGAGCACCGGCGGCTTTGTCTGCTCCGAAGTGTTTGACCACACCTCTGTGCTACGCTTCATCGAAGCCCGTTTTGGCGTCAGGGAAACCAATATTACGCCATGGCGTCGTGCAGTCTGCGGCGACTTGACCAGTGCGTTCGATTTTTCGCGCAAAACTACGGTTAAGCCGCCGCTTCCAGACACGGCCGCCTACAGGAAAATTGCTGACGCGTCCTGTAAGCTTCCCTCGCCCGTTATTCCTCATCAGAGCACGCTCGACGATATCGGCGACCAGGAACGAGGTGCACGCTTGGCGAGGCCACTGCCATACAAACTCTCTGCAGACCTCCTGGAGACCAGTACAAGCAGCTTGACTTTCGAAATCCGCAATGACGGCACATCCGGGGCATGTTTTTACGTATACCGTGATGGAACCGAGGAAACCCCTCGCCGCCATACTCTGGAACCAGGAAAAGCCATCACTGACGTTTGGAAAATAGAGAGCGCCGGACAACACGACTTCACCATTCTCGGGCCAAATGGGTTTGCGCGTTACTTCCAAAACGCGAAACCTATGGATATCCAGGTTCAAGCGCGGGGAGATACTCAAACCGGCAATCTGGTCCTAAACCTCAAGAACACTGCATCTACTAAGAAGAAGGTCAGGATCCAAGATAACGCTTATGGTGCGGAAGACCGTTTTCTTTCCCTTGAAGGAAATCAGTCGGCATCCGTCTCCGTTGAGCTCGATGCCAGTCATCACTGGTATGATCTTGTTCTCTCCTGCTCCGATGAACCGGGCAATCAATCTCGATTTGCCGGGCATGTAGAAACCGGACAAACGAGCATCACAGACCCTGCTATGGGCAACGTCCTGGCCTGACGGACACAGTCATACTCTCGGCAAGAGCATACTCTGGAATGCTCTTGCCGGAAAAACCAGCTTAGCCGCTTATATCAAGGCCGATGTCCAGCGCTTTGACCGTATGTGTAAGCCAGCCCAAAGACAAAACGTCCACTCCGGACTCTGCAATCGGGCGCGCCGTCTGCGGTGTAATTCCACCGGATGCCTCTGCAATAGCGCGGCCATCGATAAGTTTGACAGCTCTACGAAGCGTTTCCACACCCATATTATCGAGAAGGTAAGCATCTGCTCCGCCAGCCGCGAGGGCTTCTTCAAGCTGGTCCAGCGTATCGACCTCCAGCTCAATCTTCATCAGATGCCCTGCCCGCTGACGCGCCGCCCTCAAAGCTGCCGAGACGCCTCCGCATAAAGCCAGATGATTGTCCTTAATCAGGATAGCGTCATCAAGCCGATATCTATGACTGGCACCACCTCCTGCACGTACCGCATATTTCTGAACCGCTTTAAGGCCAGGAAGAGTTTTGCGCGTGCAACAGATCCGAGCCTTCGTGCCATGAACAGCATCCACGATCGCCCGCGTCGCTGTAGCGATGCCGCTCAGGTGCGAGAGCAGATTTAACGCCGTGCGTTCGCCTGCCAGAACCGTACTCGCAGACCCGTCAATGACGGCCAAAACATCCCCGGCCCCAATCCTGTCTCCATCCTGCCTGTGAGAAATAAACTCAGCCTTGCGGTCAAGAAGACTGAATGCAAGCTGGGCCCCCTGTAACCCAGCCAGAACGCCATTTTGTCTTGCACGAAAAACTGCCTGAAGGGGCTGTTCAGGATCAAGAAGAGCCTGTGTCGTCACATCTCCGCCCGTTCCTAGGTCTTCAACAAGCGCGGCACGAACTACAGGTTCCCAGAGAAGATCAGGCAGAAAGGTCTGAAAGGTCATGCAATGTGTCCTTATGGCGAAGGAAGATCAGTTATGGTCAGCACAGTTCGGTTAGGCATCGTTTGATTTGGAAAGTCCGTGCGCCAGTGGCTTCCACGGCTCTCCCTACGTTTCAGGGCAGACGATGCAATGAACGCGGCAATGAGCGCTTCATTATTAACGTGGATATCAGGAAGAATTGTTTCAAAAAGGGCCTGCAATCCACGCTCGTCTCTGAGCAGTCCGGCATACTGGCTCATGAGTGAGGCCAAATCATGCACAGAAGGAGGATTGCTGACTTCGCGCGGCGCAATCGTCCCGAACAGCACCTTTGGAAGCATGCTGTTATCGACGCTTTCTGCGACCCATTTCCCGATTACGAAGGCTTCGAGCAATGAATTACTCGCCAAGCGATTAGCGCCATGAAGGCCGGTACAGGCCGCTTCTCCGCAGGCCCACAGACCCGGCACAGAGGTACGCCCCTGCTCATCAACATCCAGACCACCCATGTGATAGTGCATTGCTGGACTGACTGGGATGAGCTGTGCGTCCGGATCAATCCCCATGGCCATGCATGACGCTGTTATGCCCGGAAACCTCAGACTAAAGGGCGTTTTTCCTATTGCCCGCGTATTCAGAAAAACGTCGTGTCCGCTTTGAATATGAGCCGAAATCGCTCGCGCGACGATATCGCGTGGCTGGAGTTCTTCCGTAAATCTGTTTCCAGTTTCATCGACCAGAAGAGCACCCGCCCCGCGTACCGCTTCGCTCACCAGAGGTCTGCGGCCAGTCTGGCCAACACCTTTGAGAGCTGTTGGATGAAACTGGGTGAATTCCATATCAATCAGTCTGGCGCCGGCACGTGCAGCATGAGCCAGACCATTCCCGGTCAATGTTCCAGGGCTGGTGGTACAGTCATAAAGAGCACCAATACCACCGGATGCTATGACGCAGTATGAAGTGGGCAGAAAACCTTGTGAGGCCCTAACGCCGATAAGGCGCCCTCCTTCCGTAACCAAGCCCTCTAGTCGCGTTCCTTCCAGAACAGTGACGGTATCGAGACTTCGAACACGCTTTATCAACGTCTGCATGATCGCAGCACCGCTTCCATCTCCGCCGACATGGAGAATACGGTGTCTGGAATGCGCAGCTTCTAGATGCAGGTCCAGCGCTTCGCCCTTTTTTGCAAAAGGGACGCCCCACTCGAGCAAGGTCCTGATGGCGTCAGGTGCCGAGTTCGTAATCAGTTTCACTATGTGGGGAACACTGAGGCCGGCACCTGCAGCTAACGTGTCCTGAGCGTGCAGATCCGGTGAATCTTCTGCTCCAACTGCGGCTGCAATTCCCCCCTGAGCCAAAGAACTCGCCGCCTCGTGCCCTAACGGAGCCGGGCTGAGAACAACACAGGGCTGTCGAAGGTGCAGGGCAGCGGAAAGACCTGCCAGTCCTGCCCCTACGATAACGGGTTGCCCAGCGAGGTGACTTAAAAGAATGTCCTTCACAATTAGATTGCCAGCATTCTCTCGACCGCCATGCGGGCTCGCCCTTCAAGCTCGGACGGGATGGTTACCGGAGTTTCGAGGTTTTCGAGAGCTCTGCGGATTCCTGCCAACGTAATGCGCTTCATGTGTGGGCAAAGATTACACGGGCGAACAAACTCGGTTTCCGGATTCAGCGCGGCCAGATTGTCGCTCATCGAGCATTCTGTCACCAGCAACACTTTTTCCGGGCGGTGGGTCGCGACGTAGTCAATCATATTGGCGGTGGAACCGGAATAGTCTGCCTCGGCAACCACGTCTGGCGGGCATTCAGGATGCGCTATGACCGTCACACCTGGATGAATTCGCCGATACTGCCGAATTTCCTGCGGTGTAAAGCGTTCATGCACTTCACAATGACCCGCCCAGGTCAGCATTTCGATGCCTGTTTCGTTCTCGATATTTTGAGCCAGAAACTCGTCTGGAATCATGATAACACGAGGAACACCCAGGCTTTCCACGACCCGTCTGGCATTACCCGACGTGCAGCAGACGTCTGTTTCCGCCTTCACTTCCGCTGTACTGTTAACGTACGTGACAACCGGAACCCCCGGATAGCGCCGCTTCATCTCCCGGACGTTTTCCGCCGTTATGCTCTCTGCCAAAGAACAGCCAGCCCGATCGTCCGGAATTAGAACCGTCTTGTCGGGATTCATCAGCTTGGCGGTTTCCGCCATGAAATGTACGCCAGCCATGACAATGATGTCTGCGTCGAGGTTCTGGGCATCACGAGCCAGAGCCAGACTGTCTCCACGGATGTCCGCGACACAGTGGAAAATTTCCGGCGTTTGATAGTTATGAGCCAGGATAACGGCATTTCGTTCGCGTTTCAGGCGAAGAATAGCCTCGATGTCATCCGCGTATAAACGTTCCCAATCCTCCCGCGCCATCAGGCGGGAGACAGGTTCGTAAAGCCTGTCACGGCTTTCCAAGACATGCTGACGGCCCATGACGGACTCCGTAATAACATTATGCTCCTATTGAGCATAATGCATCTTACCGTATTCACAAGCCTGTCGGTCAACACGTTTTCAGGAGAACGTTCCCAGTGGAAGCTTGGCCCCTGTCAGATAGCAATTTTCAGAATTGTCCTTCCGGAACTTGTAAAGCCGCGCAGGTCTTCCCTGAACGCCGCTCTCGTAGCGATCGGTTTCACTGACCAGATCCTGATTTTGTACCAACCGACGAAAATTCTGCTTGTGCATCAAACGCCCGGAAAGAGCTTCCATCGCTTGCTGGAGTTGAAGAAGCGTAAATTCTTCGGGCACGAGCTCGAATACGACAGGCGTGTAACGGATTTTCGCTCTTAAACGAGACATCGCCGTTGCGAGAATACGCCGATGATCCCAGAGCATCGGACTCTCTCCCAGTCCGGCGCTACAATGGGGTGACTCCTGAACCAGCCCAGCCTCCCACAGCAGTTCATAACGCTCCAGCACGGCTTCGTCGTTCCAGCTTTCCCCGCTCAGGCCAAACGTGGCCTTACAGCGGTCGAGCTTTTCTTCCTCATGGGCAGCCCACTTGAGAAGTGAGCGCTCAATGGTCCTGAGAAGGGCAACGCTTCCTTCAGTTCGGCGGTCTTCCCAGGGAAAGTACTGATACCATCCCCTCCATCCTGCCTGATCGCCACTGTCGCGCGTCAGAGCCATATAGGAAATACGCACAAGCCGTTCAGTTTCAGCAGGAACAGAGTCCCCGAACGTATAGAGTTGCTCAACATGGCCGAGGCGGAACCCCGTGAGTTCCTCTACCCAATGGCGCACACCACGCTGCAATGACGAGTGTTCCGTTTCCAGGGCGCCTGCAGGTAAGCAGGCCCCATTCTGAACGGTCAGAACTTCTGGTGTTCCGCTCTGAAGTGTGGTCAGGACGGCAACCAGTTCCGCCCGACACGTCGCAACGTGATGATTCATTCTAAAATCATGTCTTCCCGTTGGGTAGAAACTCCAGAAGTAACGCTTTTTTCAGAAAGGAGGCTTGGAGTTTCTTGCTACCACCTCCCCTCCCTAAGGTTTCAGCCTGCGATGCTGTCTGGCATGGACGCCATATCGATCACGAAGCGATATTTGACGTCTGAACGCAGGACGCGCTCATACGCCTGATTGATCTCATCCATCCGAATGATTTCCACGTCACTGACGATGTTATGCTGACCGCAGAAATCTAGCATTTCCTGCGTTTCCTGAATGCCGCCGATAGCAGAGCCAGCGAGACTACGGCGCTTGGCAACAAGGCTGAACGCCCCAACAGACATCGGCTTTTCCGGTAGTCCTACAAGCACCATATGCCCATCCTGCTTCAGCAGGGACAGGTAGGCATTGATGTCATGATCTGCCGACACAGCATCAAGAATAAAATCAAAGCGGTTCGCCTCGGCAGCCATCGCTTGTTCATCGCGGGAAATGACAACCCGGTGTGCACCAAGTCGCTTCCCATCTTCGACTTTACTTGGAGACGTTGTGAACAGCGTCACTTCGGCTCCCAGCGCAACGGCAAATTTGACCCCCATATGGCCAAGTCCACCGAGCCCGACAACACCAACACGATGCCCTGCCCCAATTTTCCAGTGAGACAACGGAGACCATGTCGTGATCCCGGCGCAAAGCAATGGTGCCGCTGCGGCAGGATCAAGATTTTCGGGAATACGCAGGACGAAACCTTCATCGACAACGATGGCGCGCGAATATCCGCCGAACGTGTAGGCACCGTCTGCCGGGAATGCAGGATCGGGACTGTTGTATGTCCATGTTGGGCTGGCATCACAATACTGCTCCAGACCAGCCTCGCAGGACGCGCAGGTTCGGCATGAATTCACCATGCAGCCCACGCCCACCCGGTCACCGACTTTAAAGCGTGTTACGTCAGGCCCAACCGCTTTGACATGGCCGATAATCTCATGCCCCGGCACGCATGGATAAGAAGCAGGCCCCCATTCGCTCCGTGCGGTATGGATGTCAGAGTGACAGACACCGCAGTGGGTAATGTCAATCTGAACGTCCAAAGGACCGCAGTCACGGCGCTCAAAAGCGAAGGGAGCCAAGGGAGATGTCGGGCTGGAGGCCGCGTAACCAACACAGGTAAGCATTGCAGGTCCTTGTTGAGACAGAAGAATCAAAGCGTCAAAACGATTGGCCTACCCTAACAGGAAGTCCCACTGAACTGTACCCATGCTGAGTTGGCACAGGTTTCTTCAGGCACGCGTAAGACAACCCACAACGTCACGAGCCTCTGCCAGTAAAGCCTCAAGATCCAGTCCGGGAATAGCGCCATCCACTACCACAGGCACACCATCCATAAGGACATGACATACAGTTGTGGCGCCTGACACGACCGGAGCGATCAGTGGATCATGCAATCCAGCATATCTGGGTGCGTCTAGACCATGAATAACCAGATCCGCCGCTGCGCCGACCTCAACCCGGCCGACATCGGTAAGCCCCAGGATTTGCGCTCCCGCGGATGTTGACCAGCGCATGACGTCCTCAGCCGTAACAGCGTCAGCACCGTGAACTGCGCGATGAATCATCCACGCACAATGCATCTCTGCCCCCATGTCACAGGCTTCATTGGATGCTGCCCCATCAACTGCCAGCGATACGCGGCCGCCCAGAGCGTCCAAGGCCGGTGCAGGCGCGATACCTGAACCAAGGCGGCAGTTACTCTGAGGGCAATGCGCCATACCGGTCCCGGTTTGGGCCATAAGCGCCAGTTCGCTCTCATCAAGATGAACCAGATGCGCAAACCAGACGTCTTCTCCAACCCAGCCATGCTCGGCAACAAACTGAAGGGGCCGCATTCCGTAAGTTTCCAGACAGAACCGAACATAGTTCTCCGTTTCAGACAGATGCGAGTGGAGCGAAATACCCATGCTTCGGGCGGCAATAGCCATTTCCCGAAGCTCATCCGGCGTGACGCCCCAGGTTGGCGTGTTAGGGGCCAAAGCAATTCGGCGTTTCGCATTCGGGCCAGATTGATGATACCGGCCGACAAGCCCTTCGACACGTTTCATCATCACATCCAGCGTCTCCGTCGGGGCTGGAATAATGTCGTCCGTATCGAATTTTCTGGCTCGCGTGGTGCCTCCACGCGCGAGAACATAGCGCAGACCCAGATCTTCAGCGGCTTCAAACAGTACGGCAGCCGGGTCATATGCATACATATCTGCAAACAGGTAATGATGATCAGCGACCGTCGTGCAGCCCGACAAGAGCAGTTCCACCATTCCAACCCGGGCCGCCACATTCAGCGCCCGCTCATCTATGCGGTTCCAGTAGGTGTTGGGCACAAGGCGAAGCCATGGCTCCAATGGCTTATTGATGGCCGTTGGAACCGCTTTGAGCACACTTTGAAAGAGGTGATGATGCGTGCTGATAAGCCCGGGAGTTGCAATTCCTCCCTTGGCATTCAGAACCTTCTCCCCAGAGGCAGGTACTAAATGACCGATTTCCGTGATCTTGCCGTCGCGAATGCGAATGTCACCGGTACGTCGAGCGGCATCGCCGCGTAGTCCAGTTAAAATTCCACCGATATTCTGTATCAGTAAGCTCATGCTGGCATCACCCGGAGAGTATCCACAAATTCTGTGGTGAAGGCACTTTTCCAGTCAGCATCGGACGGCAAGAGGTTTTGGCTGACCATAAAGTCTCGTGTGGCCTGCCACCGGGCAAGCGTCATCGCGCCAAGACCTCGCTCTTTGACATCTGGGGATGACAGAGCATCTGCTTTTTTCAGTCCTGCGTAGCCGAAAGCCAGATGCTCCAGCGTCATGTTAGGGTTAGCTTTAAGGATCAGAGCATTCCCCGAATCGGGATTTTGAAAATAATCCCGCCATCCCATCAAAGACGCTTTCACAAAGCTGCTTACCTTTTTCTTATTGGTCGCAACCATCTGCTGAGTTGTGACCATAGGAGCGCCATAGGGCGGATAACCCAGATCCTTGAAGAGGAAAAACTCGACCGGCATTCCTTTCTGCCGGGCATCCCACAGTTCGGAGGATGCATAAGCCTGAACGGCCATTTCTTGATCTAGAAAAAATGGCTGGAGATTGAAAGAATAAGGCCTCGCCTGCTCTTCCCTGTAACCAAAGCGATTTTTGAGCCATGGCCAGAACGTCGCATGGGAAGATGCTGCTATCAGAATTGGATGGTCACGGAGCTGGGCGAGATCCGTGACGCCAGCATGCGTCATCAGACCCTGCTGATCGTGCTGAAATGTACTGGCTACTGCAACAAGAGGAATTCCAGAGGCGACGGCGGAAAGAAGCTGGAAGTCGTAGCCAGTAATGAAATCTGCACGGCCGGCAGCCAGAAGCTGAGGGACATTCATTTGCGGGCTGGCCGCCTCTATCGTGACGTCCAGCCCCTCCTGTGCGTAATATCCCTTGGCAAGCGCTTGATAAAACCCACCAAACTCAGCTTGTGCATACCAGGATGTTATAAGCTTGACGGGCGTCCCCGCATTTTGCGCCCTACTGATGAGCGGCATAGATAATCCGCCGAGACTTCCAGCCAACCCCAAAAGGGTTTGCCTGCGACTGAGAGACATCCTGGACATACGGAGCGTTCTCCATTCTTCATTCAATCATAGTTTATGAATCGAAACGGTTTTCATGAAAGTGCCTATTTGAGAATATTGAAATGCTTTTATGAGAACGGCTTTTATAATTGACAGGCAAATGCCCTCCATGTTTTGTGTTGGAAACGAGTAGAAGCGGTCGAAGCCCTGTTACAGGCTTTGGGCATTGCTCCAACAGATCCGGACTACGGCTCTGGTTGGGGGCATATGCCATTATTGATCGCCACAACCCCTCACCCTGCCGTAGTTCCGTCTCTGTTGTCTTCAATACGTTTATGGAGAAAACGAGTATGGTCCCGACAGGTCTGAGCGAACTTGAAACCGAACGCCATATTGGCGGAATGGGGACGAATATCGCCCGTCAAATTCCCAGGATCGATCTCTCCTCTTTTGAAGAGCGGAAATACCAGATTGCCGACGAACTTTGGTCTGCGGCTACGGAAATCGGTTTTTTTCAGGTTTATAATCACGGCATTCCGCAGAACGACATAGATCGAGCGTTTTCACTGGCAACAGCCTTCTTTGCCCTCCCTAAAGATGCAAAGGCCCGCCTTCCCCTCAAACCTGGTACAAACGCCGGATGGGAATTTCAGGAACAGGTGCGGCCCTCAACAGGTACACCTGACCATAAAGAATCATTTCAGATCACTCTTCCCAGAATGACGGCTCTGTGGCCAACAGAGCAAGACGCGCCGGACTTCAAGGAATTTCTATCTCACTTCGAGCACCAGAACTGGCTTCTGGGTATGAAGATCCTATCCTGCTTTGCCATCAAACTCGGATTTGACGAAAAGTTCTTCACCGAACTGCACGACCCGTCCTCCCCTGACTACCAGTGCACTCTTCGTCTCATTCACTATATGAGCATGGAGAATGCTCTGCCGGAGGACTTCAAACGCTGGCGTGCAGGCGCCCATTCGGATTTTGATTGCCTGACACTTCTTCATCAGCGAACAGGCGAAGGCGGTCTTCAGGTTTGCCCTGGGAAGGATGCAAAGAGCGGGGCATGGACCGACGTTGAACCCGTCTCAGGATATGTGACCTGCAATATTGGCGACATGCTGATGCGGTGGAGCGACGACAAGCTGCTATCTACGCTTCATCGTGTTCGCATGCCACAACCGGGCGAATATCTTGGTGAGCGCCTCTCCATTCCCTTTTTCTGCCAGGCCAACCGCGATGCAATCATTCAGGGGCCAGAGAAGAAATATGCTCCGATATCTGCGCAGAACTACCTTCTGGAGCGCCTGAAGGCTAATTTTGCGGCGACTGAATCGAAAGGCAGCACCCCGGAAACTGATGCTGCCCCGTAAAAATCAAGCTAGCGCCTTACGTTGCCTGACTTGAAAAATTGTCAGGCAACCCACTCCCAGAGCGCAGAACGCAAACAGGGCATAACTGGTCCAGAGCGTTGTCGAGAAGTACAGGTAAGGCATTAGAACTGCCGAGACCGAAATAAACTGGCCGACCGTGCCTGCGACAACGCCACGGGTCTTCCTATCTGTCGCAACCACCGGCAGCAAAGACATCCCTGCACCACTCAGGCCGCTATAGGCGAATGTCCAAAGAAATAGCCCGGCAGACGCGACCAGCATCGTGCTTCCCGGGAAAAGCAGCAACCATTGAGCCAGCATGCCAATAGCCGCCATGATGCAGAACATCACCCGGGAACGACGCTCCGTTCCGACACACAGACTGACAATCAACCCACCAGCCAGCATTACGACAATTTTGATAATCGCGACTTCTGCGGCAGACGCAGCCAAACTCACATGGTGAACGCGCGCAAGGTAAGACGGCGCGATCAAACTGGTTCCATAAGCAATCCCATTCGGGAGCGTTACTGACAGCCCGAGAGCCGTGACCAGCCAAGGTGACAGTCGCTTGGCCGGACCGCTTTCAGTCAAGACAGCTGGCGGCTCTTTCAAGCCAGCGAGTGTCAGAACGCCAACAGCAAGAATAGCAACCATCAGCGCCATATGGGCCGTGCAGGCTGCCTGCCAGCGTCCCCCATTCAAAAAAGGAATGGCGAGCAGAAGACCGGCTGAATATCCGGCCGGAGCAAAAGTGGACCAGAATGCCAAAGCTTTGGAGCGACTTTTTTCTGGCAGATAGCGCATAAACAACACCGGCGAACCTGCTGTTGCGAACGCAAACCCGCACCCACACAGCATAAGCCCGATCCGCAGGCTCCATAACGTGGATGTTGACAGGAGGAGACTGTCGCCAATCAACGTAAGGACAACTGAAATTGGAAAAGCGCGCTTTACGCCAATACGGTCGACCACCATGCCAAACAGGAAGGATGTGAAGGCCGCGGGCACCGAAAAGAAAGACAAACTGGTGCCCACAGGGCCCGGAGAAACATGTCGGGCTTCCGCGATCGCACTGATAAACGGAACCACCAGTCCGACAACGGCCATGGATACTGCCGAATAAACGTAAATTACCAGAACAAGAAAGAGATGATAGCCTGATCTGTCGCTCGTGGTCTGCATGGTCTTGTATCCTTGAAAAGGCCGGCCACGGGTCCGGCTAAGGGCTATTCAGTCGGCTTAGTTATTCCATGGAACATTCGGCAAAGCTTCCTCTACCGGGCCTGGCGGCTTGATCGAAGCGCAGTTTTGCGGAGGCATATGACCAGCCAGAAGCGTTTTCACGAAAGGAATGGAATCCTTCAAAGACACGTTGACTGCGCCATTATGGGTCATACCCGGATATCGCTTCCACAGTACGTGAGTCCCCGCATCACACATGGCTGCAACGGCATTATACTGCCCATTCACTCCAGCCTCACCATCCGCCAGACCTGTCCCGGCGAACACAGGAAAGCTGATTTTGGCATTCGGGATCGTGAAGGCTGCATCGTGTCCAGCCTCGAAAGCAGGAAGCTTCTCGTTGAAAAGTGCGTTACTTTGCACTTTGAGCTGGTCAGCTTTGTCGAAAAGATTGTGCAGGCAGGCGTGGCGAGCAATCTGGGACATCTGGCGCCCCGCACTCGTCAGAACTGTTCGACTGTCTGTCTCAGGCTGCAAAGACTGGTCAGATCCTTCAACCCGCAACATGGCAAAGGCGGAATCCATTTTGCTGGCGTCCGTATAAACTTCAGGAATAGGCACATGTCTCGCGCCTGGTGGGGCTGCAAAACCTGTTACAAGGCCTGTAGCAACGACTCCCCGAATGTTTAACTCAGCAGCGTATGAGGGCGCTAACCAAGCGGCTCCAAGCGCTGCCCCAGATCCCTGCGATTGCCCGACCAGAACGATCCAGTTTTTGATCTCTTTTGGGAAAGCGCTCAAAGACGCTCTCAATCCGTTTAGAACGCTATAACCCTCCGGTCGATAAAACAGATAGGGGTGCGGTCCTGGCGTTCCCAGACCCTGATAATCCGTCGCGACAACGACAAACCCTTCAGACAACCACCGCGACAGATAGGCTTTATCCCGACTGGAATACCCGCGCCAGGATGGAGCACAGACATCCGCAACGCCTGTCGTTCCGTGCTCCCAGGCCACAACAGGCCATCCACCGACAGGAGCCTTGCCCTTCGGAAACAGAACCTGCCCTGAAACTGCAACCGGACCGCTTTTGTTCACGCCGTTCTGGGAAGAATACAGGACCCTAACGCCGCGACTGGCTCCTTGAGGAAGTTTGGTCAGATCCATGTCTTCGTGCTGGATCAGCGTTCCGGGTATTGAGGAGATAGCCGTATTAGCCGTGTAAAAAGCGCTTACGCCACCGTCGCCATATCGGTCGTCACCACCCGCGGTGGTTGACGGTGATTCAGGTGAAGCTGTGCATCCACCCAGTGCCAGCAGGAAAGTCCCTGTAGCGCATGTCAGGCCAGTCAGTTTTGGCATCATGAGTGGTCTCCGGTACTGAGGGAGAGTACACGGCGCCATTCCAGCGTGCGTGCAATTGCTCCAAACGGATAAAAGTGTAGTCCACGAAAATTCGTGTCGGATGTTTGAGCGATTTCTTGGGCAACAGCATCAACAAGATGTTGCGGATTGCAGGGCATAAACCAGCGATGAAGTTTCCAGCGTTGACGCTGCATGAAACGCAAAGACTGCCCAACACCACAGGCCAGACCATACCGCACCAGCGTTTTTGGCGTCGTTAGCCCGTAAATTCCCAGGTTGATTGGCAGTGTAATGCCCTCTTCCCTGAGCCTTTTCTCCCAGGCAAGAACTGGAGCCGCATCAAAGCAGAACTGCGTTACGATCTGCATATTCAAACCCTGCGTCCGTGCAAGTTCCTGTTTGCGACGCATATATTCCAGCAATGTTGCTTCGGAGGCCTGTGGGTGCCCTTCAGGATGCCCAGCAACGTAGACAGTGCGAATGCCCGTGCGAACCGGGATCTCTGTTTCCAGAATTTGCACCGTATCTGCAAAGATACCCGCAGGCTTATCCGCTCCACCCGCGATCAGGAGCATTCGCGGAATATCCCGCTCGGTCAATGCAGAGCAGATTTCCTGCAGGTGACCTTCATCACGGATAGATCGAGCTGCAACGTGAGGAACCGGCAGGTAGCCGCACAACTTCAGCAGGTCACAGGCCGCTAGAACGTCTGCAAATGGCACGCCCGGAAGCCAGGTCACGAAGACCCTTGATCCGCAGGCAAGATCAGGCAGAACACCCGAGAGCTCCAGAATACGGGATGGCAAAAGCTCGATGGAGCTTTCCGTCATCAGATCTGCACGCACCTGGCCGACCGATATAGTCATGCAGCAATCCTTTTTTCCGCGAGATCCAAAACGGTTTTGAGAAGCATCATTCGTGTCATCACGCCAAAACTTCGATCAGGTGGCGTCATCCAGCTCGCGACATCAGCAACTGCAGGATGGACATCACCTTGCAAAGAGCCCTCGGGCCAGCTCATGCCAACATCAATGACGACAGCTCCTGATCGCACCATATCCGATGTTATCAGATGCGCTGAACCGGCGGCGGCTATAATGACGTCGGAGTTCTTCAGAACATTCTTAAGGTTTCGGCTTTTACGATGCAATATCGTAACGGTCGCGTTTCTGCTTTTTCCAGACAGCAAGAGCGCGGCAGGGCCGCCGACGAGACGTCCCCGCCCCAGAACAGCAACATTGGCCCCTTCCAGAACAAGGCGTGCCTGCTGCAAGACTGCATCAATGCCCCTCACAGTGCAGGGAATAACTGACGGATCTGATGTCGTCAGAGACAACAGGTTAACCGGATGAAGACCATCGACATCCTTTTCAGCGCTGATCGCCTGAAGAACCTGCCCCTCTCCTAAATGTGCCGGCAGAGGAAGTTGAACCAGAATTCCAGTAATGGCTGAATCTTCATCAAGCCTTAGGATTTGCTCTAAAAGATCTGCCTGCGTGATAGATTCAGACAGAACAATCTTTCGAACTTCTATTCCAACCTTTTCGCAGTCCTCGATTTTACGACTGACATATGTAGCGCTTTGTGGATCATCGCCTACCTCCACTAGCGCCAGGCAGGGAATGGTGCCCTGTTGCCTCAGCGTTGCGGCCCTGCTCTTGCTCTCCTCCAGAAGTGCGAGACCCAGTGCATCCAGATCAAAGAAACGAGCAGCCACCGCAATTACTCCCCAGCCAGAAACGGTCTCAGATAGCTTTGAGACGACGAATGATTTTTTTCATAAACGTCCGACGGGCGTTCAACGTGGTGTTATTCATATTGTAAAGCCCCAGGTAATCGACGCTGACACGACGGTTCATGACGGCCCGCAGAAAACGGGTCCCATTCTTCCGTGGCGGATCACCAAGAACAAACGCACGGTGCCGTGGGCAACCGTAAGTGGTGACGGTCATGACCTTCTTGATGTTTGTAAAGCCAGGAGAAAGCTTTCCATCTATCAACTTAAAGGAAACGTCCGGAAGAAAAACGCGATCAAAATAGCCTTTAAGAATTGCGGGCCAACCAAAATTCCAAACAGGGTGACACAAAATTAGTACATCCGTACTTTGCAGGCGCTTCACATAATCCGCTACGCGATGCTGATTAATGCTGACATCATGATACTCGATACGATCCTGCGGACTTAGAACAGGATCGAAATTGTCCCGATACAGGTCCAGAGCATCGACTTCGTGCCCTTCAGCTTCCAGTGTCTGCGTTACCAGCCTGAACAGTGCCGCGTTGAAGCTATCTTCAAGCGGGTGGGCGAAAATGACGTGGACTTTCACGCGGGGTTCCCTGTTTTTCTGGCTCTATCAGAAGAGTTATGTTCGTTATTCGAACACTTGTTCGTTATATTTATTTTAGGCATAATCATTTTCAGCCTGCAATGATATTCGTAACGGCTATGCAGAGTTTTTTGCCCAGAAACGGATTTGTCCATGGACCAGCCCTCGCCTGTCCCCGATACCGAGATTTCCCTGACATTTGTTAAGGGCCTCGAAGTCCTACGTGCTTTTGAAAATGGCCAAACAGACATGACTGTCGCAGACATTGCGCGTCTGGTAGGGCACACGAGGGCCGCCACGAGGCGACTTGTCAGAACGTTGGAAGTTCTCGGATATGTCCGGAGTATCGATCAGCGCTACAGGCTTACAGCACGCGCCTTGAAACTGGGGCTTGGCTTTCTACAAAGCCGCTCCATCGGTCATCTTGTCGGGCCGGTTCTTCGAGCTGAATCCATTGTTATCGGAGAATCCATTTCTCTCGCTCTGCTGGACGCAGGCGAAGCAATCTATGTCTTCCATAATCCCGCAGACAAATCCGCCGAAATGTCAGGGCATACTATCGGCAGCAGCATGTCTCTTGCCAGGACCGCAACTGGCCAAGCCATTTGCGCCTTTCTACCAGCGACCAGACAACAGACCATACTGGCCACCTCAGGCCTTTCTGAAGCAGAAGCGGCATGCGTGGCTAAGAGTCTTAAAGACGTTCACTCTCAGGGTTTCGCCTTGAGAGATGTGTCTCCGCAAAGCGATCTGCGTGCCCTTGGGGTGCCTGCCTTTAATGTAAATGGCCAAATTGCTGGTGCGCTCAGCATCGTCTTTCCAACCAACCGATACTCCATGACACAGATCCAGAAGGATCTGGTTCCCCACCTTCAGCGATGCGCAACTTATCTTGTCAGCGCCCTGTGAGACCCACAAATGACAATCATCCTGCATACTTCTGAGCTTGCCCAAAGCTATTTGGCCAGACTCAAAGCACAGATCCGCTCACAGCAGAAAATTCTGGACCGTACGCCCACTCTCGCTGTCGTCACCGGCTCTTCTGACGCGGGGCCATCAGCCTATCTGCGTCGCATTAGCGGACTGGCGGAACAAGCCGGCATTAACTTACAAGTTGTTGACATTGCGGGACAAAATGAAAGAAATTTTTGCCAAACGGTCCGAGAACTTGGTGCTAACAAGCAGATCGATGGAATTCTGATTCTCTTCCCACTCCCGGAAGAAATTTCCCGCCAAGCCATCATAGACGCCCTTCCCCCGGAGAAAGATGTGGACTGTCTCCATCCACTCAATCTTGGAAGCATCATGAACGGCGCTCCATACTTCGAGCCCTGCACGGCAACAGGTGCCTTGATGGCGACAGAACATCTCGTCGGAGATCTGCGCGGAAAAGACTGTGTCATCATTGGCAGTTCGCCGGTTGTCGGGCGCCCTTTGACCATGCTGCTTCTAGATCGCGGCGCAACGGTTTCCGTTGTTCATATCGATACTCAGGACATCAAGTCGCATTGCAGGAAAGCGGATGTTCTCTTTTCAGCGGTAGGAAAAGCCAGATTAGTGACTGCGGACTGGATCAAACCAGGGAGTTGTCTCATCGATATCGGGATCAGCTATTGCCCGGATGAGGGCCGTGTCGTTGGAGATGTTGATCTCAAATCTGTCGAAGACATCGCATATGCGGTTACTGCGGTTCCAGATGGTGTTGGTCCACTGACAACCTGTACATTACTGGCCAATACCGTGAAAAGTGCTTTTAATCGGGCGGAATTAAACTTCAGCTATCTCGCTCTTTCGCAATAACAATAGAAAAGGCCGGAAAGAAGCTCTTTCCGGCCCACACTCTTTTAGCCCTCTGCCTTCAGCGTTCTGGCACTGAGCATCTTTCCAGGGTTCAGCAGTAACATCGGATCATATCGCTTCTTGATTGCGGCCAGATCTGGTGATGCCACACGGTGCATACCGCCTTCCTCAATGGTCACGACATGCGGGTTGGCAATATTGACCCCCCGCTTCTCATGTTCCGCAATAATATAGTTCAGGCGCTCTTCGTCCGTGAAGCGAATAACCGGCAACGCAGCACAACTCACATGGCCGCCCATCGGAAAGAATTCCAGATGCATCATCAGGTCATCAGGGAAAAGCGCACGGATTTCCGCCACCTTCTCTAGTGTCCCGACGTGCGGATAACCGCACTGCAGATACGTGTAACCACGATCTTTCTTCAGAACCTGAAGCGTCGTGTGGTTCCATGTCAGCTCATAAAGCGGAGTTGCACCCGACGTGTCCTCAGCTTCTCTGGTGTTGGCTTCATAACAAAGGTGACCGTTGGCCGCTTCTGCAAGCGCCTTAACCGTCTCAATACCTGCCGGAGCGATCATGAGAATGACCAGTGACGCCCCATCTGGCACGTGCTCGCGTACGGATGCGAAGAATGGTGGCAGGTCACCGTCAACAACAGACACCAGCTTCTTCTGAATACCGGCCTGAAGCGCAATATCACGTGCAAAAACCGCTGCTTCTTCAAAGGTGCCGAATGAGATGGCCATATCCAGCCAATCCACGGCTGGCTCAACGCCAATCTCCAGTTCGGTAATCAGGCCTGTCGTTCCGTAGGTGTGAAGAATACCCCTCGCATCAGAGCCGCGAAGTTCGAGAGCTTCCGGATTTTCGTCCAGAGTGACAAAGCGGAGCCCCAGAATATTTCCCGGTGACGAAAGACCGCCCCATCGAACAGACCCAATACCGCCGGATCCACCCGCGATAAACCCGCCGATCGTTGCTGTCCGTTTCGTGGACGGATACATGCGGACTTCCCAGCCCCGTTCATGCAGAGCACGATCCAAGTCCAGCATGTTCATGCCCGCCTGTACGCGTGCGACACCATCCTTGACCCAAAGGAGCTTGTTGAGCTCTGTCATTTCAACGACAGCGCCTCCCTCCATCGGAACGGCCTGTCCATAATTCCCAGTGCCACCCCCACGCGGAGTAAGTGGCGTTTTTGTCTCGCGTGCCACCCGTGCAATGTGAAGAAGGTCCTCTTCATTGCGCGGCATAACGATACAATCGCCAAAACAGCTATCAAGCTGCCGCTTTAGAACCGGACTATACCAGTAAAAATCACGGCTTTTCCGCTTCACAAGAGCCGGCACCGTCTGAACAGGAATATCGCCCAGAAGCGACAGAAAGGTCTCAACCGAGCTCATCGACCCAGATCCTCCGTAATGGGACGAAGACGATCCAGCGGATATTCAGCAATCTCGGCAAGAAGTTCAAGAAAACCTTCAATCCACTGATTGGCAACAGCTTCGCCCTTCTCGGCCGTAGCAACCCCGGCATTTCCTGCCGCACCTGACGGGTGAATATCATGCGTCAACCAACCAAAGCCGACACGACCCTCTGCTTCCAGCCATTTGGCCGTCTCGGCCAGCTTCTGGGGCCATGGCTCGAAATTATCAGCGCGTTCCATCTCAACAAGATCCGGGCGCAGGTGAAGCATCAGGGATGTTTCAATGTCGCCACCATGAATCCCATACCGGCGCTCCTCTTCGGTAAACATGCCATCCGGCACGCCAAAACGCGACCAGCCAACACAGACAACAAACATTCCATGGGTCCGTCGGAGTGTTCTGGCAACGATATCCAGGATCTGTGGCTGCCCACCGTGAGAATTCAGGAGCACCAGCCTCTTCACACCAGATCGTGCGACGCTTTCACCAATTTCGATGAGGACCTGCGTGAGGGTCTGCGCGCTCAGGGTCAGTGTTCCAGGGTAAGCAACATGCTCTTCGCTTTTGCCAACAGCCTGAATAGGAAGTGCGGTGGCGGGGACGGTCGCGGGAAGCGCCTCCATTGCCTTATCAAGCAGCATTTCATTGATACAGGCATCCACATAGACCGGAAGATGTGGACCATGCTGTTCCACCGCCGCCACAGGAAGAATGGCCACGGTCTCAGGGGGAAGCTGACGAAACTGGCGGGAAATCATGTCACACCAGCGCTTTTTGGGCCAGAAAACCGTCTCGGAACTGCTTGTCATGGGCTTGTCTTCCGTTGTCTCTTGTGTGGAATGACACGCCCCGTTGAGGACGAGCCAACACATTCCCTGCTCCGATATGATATCATCCCGGAACGAAAAGATAGATGAAACAGGAAGATCGCAGCTTTTAAAGCATCTATTTTCGACAGGAGCGATGCAAAAAAGAGGGCGCAAATTTTACGGGCATTCCGCTAGCGTTTCAAAAAACAGGAGCCAGCCATGTCCGAACTTTCAACACAGTCAACGCCTACGCGCTCCGTGCGCCTGAATCGTCTCTCCAAAACCGTGATGGTCGGGTCTCTGGGAGTCTTCGGCCTTCTCGTCGCACTTAATAATATTACAGATTATGGTTCGAACTACGAATTTGTTCGTCACGTTCTGTCGATGGATACCACGTTTCCCGGCAACAGCCTCAGATGGCGCGCGATCTCAGTCCCGCTGCTGTGGCATATTTTTTACGTCCTTATTATTGGCGCTGAATTCGCAACCGGTGCTCTTTTTTCGTTTGCGGCTTGGACGATGGCGAAGGCGATCAATATGGATAGTCTGGCCTTCAAGGCCGCTCATACCCTTGTTCCCGTCGCGACAGCCGTAGGATTTCTCATCTGGTTTTTCGGCTTCTCTGTCGTCGGAGGAGAGTGGTTCGCGATGTGGCAATCCCATAGCTGGAACGGACAGGAAGCCGCCTTCCGGTTTTTTATGAGCATGCTTGGAGTTTGTATTTTCACCCAGCAGAAAGAATGAGTGCATCCTTTTTGCGCGCACAAATGGGTTAAAAAGGTATCGGTCCAGCAGCAGAATAGCTCTTCCCACGGAGACAAAAAAACCGTTACGGTCTAATTATAAATGGACGTTGGGAGGCAGCTCATGACACCTTACAGGCTTGATCGACGCAGTATGCTCCGCGGCATCATGGCTGCGGGCGCGGTGTCTTCCCTACCCTCTGGGCGAGCAAAAGCGGCATCTAGGCCCCTGAGTCTGCTGACCAACTGGTATGCTCAGGCAGAGCACGGAGGCTACTACCAGGCCTCCGAAGACGGACTGTACAGCGCTCAAAATCTGGATGTTTCAATTCAGATGGGTGGCCCCCAGATGAACATGACCCAGCTTCTGATGGCGGGGCAATGTGACATTGCCATCATGCAGGGTGAAGAAGCCATCCGCTGTGCAGTGCAGGGCATTCCCGCCGTCGCAATCGCTACGACTTTCCAGAAAGGCGTTGGCGGCTTGATGACCCACCCGGATATTCATGACATCGCCCAACTCAAGGGCCATCCCATTCTGATCAGTTCAGAAGGGCGAGCCAGCTTCTGGGTGTGGCTTAAGAAGCGTTATGGCTTCACGGAAGATCAGGCCCATCCCTACACCTATAATCTTCAGCCCTTTGCTTTCAATCCGCAGATGGCCATGCAGGCCTTTGTTTCCTCGGAGCCCTACGGCGCCAAAAAAGCGGGTATTCCATTCAATTTCTTCCTCCTCGATGACTTGGGCTACGCTGCCTATGGAAACGTGCTGATGGTGTCCCGCAAGACCCTCGAAGAACGTGGCCCCGAGCTCCAGAAGTTCATCGCGGCCAGCAGCGAAGGCTGGAAACGCTATATTTTTGGAGATCCCACTAAGGGGGATGCTGCGATCCGTAAAGCTAATCCGGATATGAGCGCGGACCAACTCGCGTGGTCCCGCCAGAAACTCCGCGACATCAAAGCTCTGGGCGCACCGGGAGCACCAATCATGACAATGAATGATGAGCGCTGGCAGCGCATTTACGACATCCAGCTTTCAGCTCAACTCATTGCAGACAGTCCGAAATGGAAAGATGGGTATACCCTCGATGTCGTCCACAACAGCCTGGCGACTGTCCCCGCATGAGCAGTCCCGTTCTTTCCCTGAGCAGCGTTGAGAAAATTTTCCCCAACGGCGTGCGTGGTCTTTCTCCTGTCGATCTGAGTGTGGAGAAAGGAGATTTTGTTACGCTGATTGGGCCATCTGGATGCGGCAAAAGCACGCTCCTCAAGCTCATCGCCAATCTTCATACGCCGTCGGCGGGTACGCTGGACTGGTGGGGCGGTGGCTTCAGGGACGTAGGCCAGAAAGGGCGCCGTATGGCGTTCGTCTTTCAGGATGCAACGCTCATGCCATGGGCCACGATCGTGAAAAATGTGCGCCTTCCGCTTGATTTGGAAAAAGTGGATAGGACAACGGCTGACAAGCGTGCCCATGCCGCTCTTGAACGCGTTGGCCTAGGTCATGTGGCCGATCAATATCCGGCACAACTTTCCGGCGGCATGAAAATGCGCGTGTCCATTGCCCGTGCACTCGTTACCGAACCAGATCTTCTTCTGATGGATGAGCCATTCGGTGCACTGGACGAATTTACCAGAAACCGCCTGGATGAAGAGATGGCTCGTCTTTGCTATGAAGACGGCCTCACCACTCTGTTCGTCACACATGCCCTCCATGAGGCTGCATTTCTGTCCAGCCGCGTGATGGTCATGGCGGCTCACCCTGGGCGTATTCATGCTCAATACGAAATAGACCGTGGCATTGTTCGCGACGAAATTTTTCGCCTTTCCGATCAGTTTGCCAGCATCAGCAAAGAATTGGCGATCCTCCTGGAAGATGCCAGTCGGGACAGCATGATTGGTCAGGAGGCGCGGCAATGATGACATCCCGCTCTCTCTCGCTCCTTGCTCCCATCACGCTCGGAATCATCCTTCTGGCAACTTGGGAAGCGATTTGTCGCTTCTGGCATATCCCGCCTTACCTGATGCCCTCTCCGTTAGCCATCTGGCGTGCTTTGATGCTGGACGGCGTATCATTACTCCATGCGCTGCTTATCACTCTGGAAATCACATTTGCGGCGCTCGTTGTGGCCGTCCTCGGGGGTGTTCTGATAGCCTTCCTACTGGTGCAGAGCCCGCTGATCGAACGGTGCCTGATGCCTTATGTTGTCATCATGCAGGTGACCCCGATTGTAGCCATTGCGCCGCTGATCATCATCCTGATCCACAATACTCCCCTCGCCCTCACTGCCTGCGCAGCATTAGTAGCGATCTTCCCTGTGATCTCGAACACTCTGCAAGGCCTGCGCAGCGTAGATCCAGATCTTGCGGCTTACTTTCAGATGCACAAAGCCACCCGCCTTCAAATGCTGCTGCGACTGCGAATTCCAAGCGCTCTTCCCATGTTCATGGCGGGCTTGCGCATCGCAACAGGCCTCTCACTTGTCGGCGCCATTGTAGCTGAGTTTGTTGCCGGAACCGGCGGCAATTCGGCTGGCTTGGCGTACCAAATCCTTCAATCCGGCTTCCAGATGGATATTCCCCGGATGTTCGCGGCACTGTTCCTTATTACAGTCGCAGGCCTCGTCCTGTATGCCGCAGCAGCCAGCCTCCAGCGCTTTGCTCTGAGACATCGCTCATGACTTTTCCAGCTTCTTTCAGCACTGTCCCAGGCGTCCTCCTGAACGCGACTATTCCGGCAGGCCTGCTGCCTTCGTCATTCACTGATGAGGCCATGCGCTACGATATCGCGCTCTCAGATGGGAAAATTTCGGATATTCTACCGGCAGGAAGTCTTTCTTCCGTCGGGGACGCAATTGATCTGAAGGGTCAGATGGTTTGGCCCTGCTTTGCAGATATTCATACCCATCTGGACAAGGCCTTCATCTGGGAGCGCACACCCAATCCTGATGGAACCTTCATGGGGGCCTTGCAAGCCACAACCCAGGATCGAGAAGGGTATTGGACGGACGCAGACGTTGAGCGCCGCATGGAGTTCAGTCTGAACTGTGCCTACGCGCACGGGACAAGCGCCATAAGAACGCACCTGGATACCTTCGGCACGCACGGGAACCGCGTTTGGCCGCTTTTGCGTCGCCTTCAAAAGAAATGGTACGGGAAAGTCGCTCTGCAAGGCGTCTCCCTGACCATGCCTGAGCGCTACATGGGTGAAGACCGGGACGGCATCGTTAGAAATGTCGCCGAGACAGAGGGGGGCGTTCTGGGCGCCGTCCTGATGAAGCACAACACGACGCCGGAAGCCCTCGAAGTTCTCTTTGGACTAGCCACAGAATACGGGCTCGAACTGGATCTTCATGTCGATGAGAATGGAGAAACAGACGGAACGGCTCTGGAACTGATCGCCCAGACAGCTCTGAAGCTTCGGTTTCGTCAAAAGATCTTATGCGGCCATTGCTGTAGCCTTAGCGTCCAAAGCGAGACGCAACAGACGCACATTATTTCCCTGCTCGGCGAAGCCGGGATTGGCATTGTGAGTCTCCCCCTTTGCAACATGTACCTTCAGGACCGCACCGCAGGGCGCACACCAAGGTGGAGAGGTGTAACCTTGCTGCAGGAACTCGATGCCGCGGGTATTCCAGTCATGCTCGCCAGCGACAATGTCCGAGACCCCTTCTACGCTTACGGGGACTTTGACATGCACGAAATTCTTCAAGGCGGTACGAGGATCGGCCAGTTGGATCATACTCACCGTCCTTGGGCGCAATCGGTCACAAGCCGTCCGGGATCCTGGATGGAAAGGACCCATCGCCTGGAAAAAGGTGCACCAGCGGATCTGATTATCTTTCCAGCTCGTTCCATGAATGAATGGATGAGCCGCTCTCAGGCCGGACGGACAGTTCTCCGAAACGGTCGCATTCTCGAGGCAACTCCCCCTTCATACGAAACTCTGGGAGGTGAAATCTGATGTTAGCGCTGAAATCTCGCCGGACGGAGACAATGCAAACCCGGGATGGCGTTTCACTGGTTGCTGATATCTGGGAACCAGACGGAGACGGCCCCTTCCCCGTTCTTCTGATGCGACAGGCTTACGGTCGCAAGATTGGTACGTCGCTCTGCTACGCACCGCCAGAATGGTATGCCAGTCACGGCTATATCGTCATCATGCAGGACGTGCGGGGACGCGGAGATTCTGGCGGTGAGTTTGTCCTGTTCGAGCATGAAGCGACCGACGGTGCAGATACGATCGCCTGGGCTGCATCCTTACCGCGCAGCAATGGTCGCGTGGGGATGTTTGGCTTCTCCTTTCAGGGGAGCAACCAACTTCTGGCAGCCGGAGAAAAACCAGAAGCGCTCAAAGCAGTTGCGCCTGCCATGATCGGCTGGCAGCTGGATCAAGACTGGGCGTATGAAAATGGGGCGTTCCCGATGCGCGCCAATCTTGGTTGGGCGACGCAACTGGCAGCAGAAACTGCGAGGCTTCAGGGAGACTACGAAGCCCAGCAGACACTCTTTGCTGCTAGTCGAGGCATGTCTTTCAATGGGCAACAACCAACAGTGCCTGCACATGAGGCGCTTCTGGCGAAATATAGCCATTATACCCGTTGGAGAGAGACACCTCCGGGAGATGCCTACTGGGACAAAATCTCTCCTGCATCGCGGTTGAACGAAATCGCGGAGCTGGCACCTGCAGTTCTACTGATTGGGGGATGGTACGACAGCCACCTGCCTGGCACGCTGGAAGCATATCATGCCCTGTCTCCCCACATGCCAACACGCTTGATTGTTGGCCCCTGGTCTCACTTTCCTTGGGACCGACATATCGGGGATGTGGACGTCGGTGAGGCTGCCATTACAGACATCGATCAGCAGCAAATCGCATTCTTCGATCAGTATCTAAAGTCAGCCCCCATACCCGAGACGGAGCCAGTACGCCTTTTCGATATGGGCGCCTGTTGCTGGCAGGACTTCCCGACACTCTCGGCGGGAAAAGTTCCAAGCTATCCAGCCGGGACGGGCCGCTCCGCGATTGACACACGCGATGGTATTCTGAGCGCGTCGACAGCGCCTACAGCACCGTCAGAGAGCCTTACTCTCGATCCGTGGCGCCCTTCGGGTCCGTGTGGTGGAAGCTTCGGGTTTCCGGGAGGCCCCGTAGATCGTGCCCGCACCGATGCGCGTTCGGACGTCCTGACATTCACGACGCTCCCGCTCGAATTCGATCAGTTGCTCGCAGGAACGATCACAGGGTGCTTTGAAATCGAGAGTGAATACGCCGGTTTTGACCTTCATGCCTGCGTCTCGCGTATCGATCAGAACGGCAAAGTACACCCCCTCGCAGAAGGATACGCGCTGACCGCCCCTGGTCAGACCTCTCTGCCGCTACGGGGAACATGCGTCACATTGAAAGCCGGAGAAAGATTGAGACTGTCCCTGTCTCTCTCCTGCTTTCCCGTGTTTCCAATCAACCCCGGCACAGGGGCCAGCCCTATTACCGCCACTCTGGACCAACAACAGGTGACGACAGTTCACTTCAAATGCGGCTCCGGAACCTACCTTCTTCTTCCTTGGATCAAACAGGAAAGATAATTCTCATGCCTTTCGCAAAATGCAGCCCTGATAGCGTTGAAGCCTTCCGGATTGCCCCGGATTCAACCAATTACTTTGCCATTTTGTTTGACAAGACGGCTGGCGATTACGCGTCTATTGCCGTTGTCGAAATTTTTGAACCTGGTGGCGCAACACCACCCAATACACACACTGATGCGGACGAAATGTTTTTTGTGCTGTCCGGCACAGGCCGCGCCTGGTGTGATGGTCAGAGCTGCGAACTCAAGGCTGGCGACGCGCTTCTGGTCAAGCCGGGATCAGAGCATGTTCTGGAAAATACGGGCACCAACAAGCTCTACACTTTGACAGTAATGACCCCGGACGAAGACTTTGGAAAACTGATCCGTAGCGGAGTTCCAGTCAAGCTCGATGCGGAAGATCTGGCGGTGCTGTGCGGAGGCAGTCAATGAGGCGTCTGGGCAGCACACACGTTAACAGTTGGGGGGCAACTGCGTCCTCCATAAGTCTTTTACGGCCAGAGCGTCCTTCTCGGCCAGTTAGTGTTCCGTCTCAGCCTCAGGCACTGACGTTCGATCTTGCTCGTACCGCGATTATTGTGATCGATATGCAGAATGACTTCTGCCACCCGGACGGCTGGCTCGCGTCCATTGGTGTCGACATCACAGCTGCCCGCCGCCCAATCGATCCGCTGAAGACACTCCTTCCTGCGCTTCGAAAGCATGATGTCCCTGTTATCTGGCTAAATTGGGGAAACCGCCCAGACAGGCTTAACCTCCCCCCCTCTGTCCTGCATGTTTATGACCCTGCAGGTGAAGATAAAGGCATCGGAGCGGCTATAGGCTCCACAGATCGCAAAGTTCTGGAAGATGGCAGCTGGAATGCTGCAATCATTGACGAGCTCGAAGTCGAGCCGGAAGATATTCACATCTCCAAGTATCGAATGAGCGGCTTTTGGGACACGCCACTCGAAGCGATACTCAAAAACCTTCGCGTAGACACATTGCTTTTCTCAGGCGTCAATAGCGACCAATGCGTTCTCAGTACACTGACAGACGCAGGATGTCTCGGTTACGACTGCATCCTCCTCGATGACTGCTCCGCGACGACTTCTCCAGATTTTTGCCAAGACGCAACCGTTTACAATGTTCGCCAGTGCTACGGATTTGTAGCATCTGGCTCAGATCTGGCGAAAAATCTTATTCGCTAGAACGGTGAACACAGCGGCTTTCAGGAGCAACCTCAGTGCTGCTGGAAGCCGCACAGACAAGGGTCTTCCGATGCTTTTGCTCCGCAAGGAGAGGCAATATGAGCCCTCTAATTTAATGCCTAGGCTCAGGCCCCATTGATATTAAATGGCCGGATATAATTCAGGCTCCTTGAGGAGACTGAAGATGAGTGACCTGTATTGGCTGACGAACGAGCAAATGGAGCGTCTGCGGCCCTTTTTCCCGAAGAGCCATGGCAAACCTCGTGTTGATGACCTTCGTGTGTTGAATGGGATCATTTTCGCAAACAGAAATGGTCTGCGCTAGCGTGATGCAGCCCGGGAATACGGTCCATACAAGATCCTCTACAATCACTGGAAGCGCTGGAGTTCATCCGCATGATGGAGAGACTGGCTACCGGCAAGGCAGAGCCTCAGACGATCATGAATAATACGACCTATCTCAAGGCACATCGCACAGCTTCGAGCCTATGGTTAAAAAGGGGCTCCAGGCCGTCTGATTGGGCTCACCAAAGGCGGGATGAATATGCGAGCGGACGTCCGCTCGGTTTCTTCATGACAGCAGGCCAGATCAGTGATTACACCGGTGCGGCTGCCCTTCTGGACGATCTCCTACCAGCCGAATGGATGCTTGCAGACCGGGGCTATGACACTGACTGATTCAGGGGTGCCTTAGAGGAGAGAAGGATCAAACCCTACATTCCGGGGCGAAAATCCCGTAGGAAACCGGTAAAATACGACAAGCGAAAATACAAAAGACGCAACCGTATCGACATCATGTTCGGGAAGCTTAAGGACTGGAGACGGGTCGCGACACGCTATGCTATGACAGATGTCCCACCGTTTTCTTCTCGGCAATCTGCCTCGCTGCAACCGTCTTGTTCTGGCTATGCGTCCTGAGCCCAGACACACGTCAGACCTCACGTTGCTCGACACAGCCATCACACTGCTGTTTTTGACGGGAAGAAACGGCAACCACGAGCCCGCGAAACTCAACAATAAAAAAAGCCCCCGGAACGTAATGTTCCGAGGGCCCATTAAAAGTTCGAAAATCAGAAGCCTGTGGAAATCGTCCCTGTCATGCTGAAGCGCGGCTCAACATAGAACTGGGCACTGGATCCATTGCCTGAAAGATTACCATTCATCAAACGAACAGCCGATGCATTTGTACCCACACCTACGACACCCGTCCGGACAATCGACCCTGTCAGGTTCGTAAAGTTCAGACGGATTGTCGGAGACTTCGCATACCACACTGGCTTGAAGTGATAGCCGAGTGACAGTGTGTTCGTTACATACCCAGGAATACGCTGATCACCTGCGATGGTGACGGACTGCGGTCCCGTGTAGTGAACGGTTGCATTCGCGAAGAACCCTTGATGCACATATGTCAGACCAAAATTCGCCATCACGTGCGGGGATAGAGGTGCCTGCGTACCCTTAGTCCTGAAGGCCGTCAGATTACCGCTCGCATCGGATGCCGCAATATTCGTGTCCATCCGTGCATTCAGATATTCAAACGAAACATACGGACTGAAACCATAGATCGGCTGTGTAGAGAACATGGCATCAAAACCGCGAGCAGTCTGATTACCAGCATTAACGACACCAGATTGGTTATTGCCAAGATACGTTGTCAGCAAGCGATTGGTAATATTGTAGTTAAAGAGATCGAGGTCTACGATAACGTACTTGTCGTTATACCGATATCCAAGCTCTTCTTTAATGGAATACTGGTTCTTAGGCAGCGTTCCAGTGTAGGTCGTGTTGGCCAATGCTGATGCAGACGGTTGACGGAAGTCACCCTCAGCATTGATGTAAACCTGATGGTGCTCATTGAAATGATAGCTGACGGACAGGTGCGGCAGAGGTGCCGTCAGGTTCTGGCCCATCTGCTTATGTCCAGGATATGTTGTGTACCAGACATTGGACATCACATATTTGAAGCCAGCATTGACCAGCAGGTGGTCATGGAAATACTTCGCTGTGTCCTGCAGAAATAGCGAGTGAATTTCGTAACCAGTTGTGTTGCCCGGGTAGGAACGGGTAGTCCCAGAATACACCTGATACGTTGAGTCGTTCGGGCTCGGATTGGAGCCATCTGCTTTCGTCACACTGGTTGGGAAATGCTGGGTATAGTCCTGATTTTCATACCAGTAACCAAGCTCAAAATGGTTGTGCTTGTCGATGTCATATCCCAGCTTGGCTGTCGCCCCGACATCAAGTGCTGCGTTTTCCAGGAAGTAACTTGTGATCGGTGTACCTTTAGCAATGGTCTCGCCCGACTTATAGTTCGTAGCACCACTTGCAGCTGTTCCAGCTGAGCCATCCCAGCCTTTGCCCATGTTGTAATACGGGCGAAGATCAAACTGCAGCTTGTCTGTAAGAACGATATGGATTGGAGCACTCAGGAAAATCTGGTTCCAATGGTCGATATTGTTCTTCCAATAGTCATTTGCGCTGGTGGAATCAAACCCAGCCTTGCGCCCGTACCCCTCGCCCGTTGCCTTGTATTTGTAGAACTGAGCGGCGGTAGGATAGCGGTCGATGGTAAAGTCTTCATTATTCCAGGACATGAAGAGCTTCGCAAAAGAGCCATTCTCCCAGTCCTTGCGAATACCGAAATCAAGATGACGGCGCTCGTTGATACCGGCACCCATCCATGAACGGGCATGAGTATTCGAAAATGAAAGGAAGGTGCGAACGCCAGTCTTTGCGATATCACCACTCTCAACGCGCAGGAATTCGCGAGAAAGGTTATTTGTGCCGTATGAGAAATCCATTAAGCCGCCGAACTCATGCGACGGATCATGGGACACTTCGTTCATGACGCCCGCAGCAGCAGACGTAGCCGGCAGATCCACTGCGGACGAACCCGGCGTGAGGCTGACGCTATCCAGATTTTCTGAATCAATGTCTTCGGCCATATAAGCGGCGCTAGCAGCAGGCGCACCGTCGACCATAAGGGCCATATCAGCATCGGTCAGGCTTCGGCTCTGAATACGTCCACCCTGCATACCGGACGTATCCGGCGTGGAGACGTTTACGCTTGGCAGGTTCTTGATGAGATCAAGTGCCGTACTTGTCGGACTTTTAGCCTCAATAAATGCCTTCGTGATCGTCTGGATTGCGTAAGGAGCAGTCTCAACGCGCATCATGCCGCCGCCGCGGCTTCTGGCCAGGCGTGACGTCGATACGGTAACGTGTTCATCACCTGTCGAATTGATCGAGGCAGGCCGACGCATTTTCGGATGTGCAGGAACAGCTACAACATCGCTTTTCTGACCCGCAGCAGCTTGGGCGCGGGCTGCATGACGCGCGTGAGCCTTATGGTGGACTGGAGCATCACTCGAAGCTGCCTGCGCAGATGCAGCAAGAGACGACGAACCAAAGCCAGCCAGACACGTTACAAGAAGAAGCGCCTTCCTGGACGAGTACTTTTCAAATCGGTACGGACACATAACCTTTTGGCTTCTCCTGCTGCAAAACGATTTTCGTTCCTGACAGGACCTGATCTCCGTCAGAAGAGACCCTTTCCCATAACGAAAACGTAACATAATCGAGTGCTACCTCAGAAGGCGAATAATTGCCTCACACCGACATCAAAAATAGGACACAAGGCAGATCCCGAACACCTGATGTGTCTTTTTCACACGCCTTCACATGTTTTGCAACATTCCATCGATAGATCATGCCCAGTTCTTTGATATCAAAAATATATGTTTTATTTCAGTAACTTATAAGAGTTTTGGGCTGGAAAATATGTACCTTTCCAGTGGCTACATCTCCACCGCTCAGGCTATTATTTTCCGCCCAAGGACAGTGGATACTCCAGTGTGCTTTTGAGGCAACATACCCCAGCCTAATTACGAAAACCGCGCTTACCAACGGATCTTGTAGGCAGTTTACTCTCTTTTCTTGAAAGATCTTCGGAACGTTCTTAGTCTGCATCTTTTCGGTGCGAAAACTACGATGCTTCACAGTCGCCTTCTCATCTATCTGGATACTGTTGCCCGCTGCGGTTCCATCCGAAAGGCAGGCGAGCATCTGAATGTGGCCTCAACGGCTATCAACCGACAGATTCTGACACTGGAAGATAACCTGGGCACCCCAATCTTTCAGCGCCTTCCACGCAAGCTGGTCCTTACGGCCGCAGGAGAGATCCTGCTCGCTCACGTCCGTGACACGCTCAAAAACATGAACCTCACGCGGCAAGTTCTTGAGGATCTGAAAGGTCTCAAACGCGGCGAATTCTCGATCGCCACAATGGTGGGTCCGATTTCGACCTTTCTACCACTCGCTCTGGCTGACTTTCATAATACGCATCAGAATGTTCGTATTCATGTCAGCACCTACGGCACACATGATCTGGTCGAGACAGTCAAAAATGGACAGGCCGATATCGGTATTGGGTTCGATATTCCAATGGACAACAGCCTCGTTGTTCAGACTGCGCGTACCGTTCCTCTTGGCGTCGTGATGAGCGTGCATCATCCCCTCGCCCATCAGGAATCCATTACTCTTGAAGAATGCAACGCATGGCCCCTGACGGTAGCAGACGACAGCATGGCCATCCGCCCCCACCTTGAAGATCTCTATGCCGCCCGCGACTTGAGCCTGACGCCAGCCATCGAGACCAACTCCATTGAACTCATGCGTCAGATGGCTCTATCCCCCGGAAATATCACCTTCCTGACACCATTGGACATCATTCAGGAAAGAGCAGAGGGCAAGCTCAAGTTCCTGTCCCTCAACGAGCAAGGTACTCAGCCCCAAACCCTCTCGATCGTGGCGAGATCTAAAATTTCCAATCCATTTACCGCGCTCTTCATTGAGAGAGTGGAGTATTTTCTTCAGGATTACACGAGTACCTATCCGGTTTGATCCACCTGAGAAACGCTATCAGGAGAGCGCGTCAGTCTGGAAAAGAAACACTTTCAACCCGCCATGGGGAATGGGCGCGCCTGTCGGCAGGAATGGAAGACCTGTAGAGTGGGCCAAAGAGACTTCCGTCGTCAGAATACCCACACGCCAGCCCTTAAACTGCTCCAAAAGCCTGTTTCCCAGGGCACGATAGAGTGCAGATAACTTCGTCTTGTCGCCGATGCGTGTGCCGTAGGGCGGATTCAGAATAACCAGTCCGGGAGAGCCCCCTTCTGGCGGCATGATTTCGCTGATCGTGGCCTGACGAAACTCCGTACATGCCGTGACACCCGCTCGCAACGCGTTGGCTTCGCTCATAGTAATAGCGCCCGCGTCTCGATCACTTCCGTAAAAGTGGAACTCAGGCGTACGTTCACTTTTAACGGAGCGCATTGTCTGCCAAGCGTCTTCGTCATACGTGGCCAACTGCTCAAAGGCGAAATGCCGTGATCGTCCCGGATTGAGGCGAGAAGCGATCTCTGCTGCTTCAATCACGAAAGTCCCGGAACCACACATAGGGTCCAGCACAGTTTCCTGACCATTATACCCGCACTTTCGTAGAAACAGCGAAGCCATGGTTTCTCTCATAGGAGCACGATTAACGGCTTCCTTGTGCCCTCGCCTGTGGAGGAGATCGCCAGATGTATCGACACTGATGGTGCAGAAATTTTGGTCAATCCGAACGCGCAGGACGACATCTGCATTATCTTCCGCAGGAGCGCCTAGCAGTTCCGTGACAATCTTGGAGATCCGCTCAGCCGCCGCGCCGCTATGATAGATCCGCGAGGACGAACACGACACTTCCACTTTGAACGGCACGTCAGGGCGAAGAAACTCTGTCCACTTCACTTCTCGGGCGCGTTTTTCAAGCTGGGACAGGTATTCTGCCTTGAACTGCGCCACGCGCGCCAGAACCCGACTTGCACCCCGGATCCAGAGGTTGGCACGCCAGACTTCAGGCCACCCACCCCGCAGTGTCACACCACCAGGTACGACTTTTGGCTGGCGAAAGCCCTTCATCCGGACTTCGGAGCAAAGGGTCTCTTCCAGTCCCGGAGGAGCAGCAAGAAAGATCTCAAAGTGCCTGTTATTCGTCATGCGCTCTGAATGGCAGGAAGAGAGGGAAACAGCAATCGTCCGTTCTGAGTTTCAGCTGAGCTAAAACTGGGCCGGGGGATCACAACCACTGACAATAAAATTTTTGTGCTCACGCAAACAAGTGCCTCCCTGCAACGTAAGCCGCAGATACGCGGAAGCCCCCTGATGATCCTTTAACCAGCGGCCTTTCCTCTCACAAACTCTGTGCAACGCGATCATCCCATCAGGAGGACCGATCATGAATCCTTCAGAACGTCGTAAGTTCGGGCGGAAAGACTTTAGCGTTACAGCCTTCGCTTTCGGAACGGCCCCACTTGGAAATTTTCTACAGGAAGTCGGCGAGCAGGAGGCAGATGACATGATCCAGCAGGCCTGGAACGCTGGCATTCGCCTGTATGACACGTCCCCCATGTATGGTCATGGACTGGCAGAGCTTCGGCTGGGGCATTCCCTCCGCTGGAAAAACAGAGATGACTTCGTCATCACAACAAAAGTCGGCCGAACGCTACATTCTGCCCGCAGGGCTGAGATTGACTTTGCCCCGTGGGTCAATGCGGCCCCTAACAAAATGACCTTTGACTACAGCTACGATGGAACGATGCGAGCCTTTGAGGACTCTCTTCAAAGGCTCGCTCTTGAGCACATCGACGTCGCTTTCATTCATGATATCGACCGCTTTACGCATGGCCCCAACCAACCTGAAGTTTTTCGGCAGGCGATGGACGGAAGCTGGCGTGCGCTGGAAAAGCTTCGATCAGAAGGCGTCGTCAAAGCCATTGGCGTCGGCGTCAACGAATGGGAAGTCTGCCATACCGCGCTTCAGCAACGAGATTTTGACTGTTTTCTTCTGGCAGGCCGATACACGTTGCTGGAACAGGACGCCCTAAACGAATTCCTGCCTCTCTGCGAACAACGAGGCGCTACGCTTATTGTGGGGGGCGGCTTCAATTCAGGCATTTTGGCGACAGGGGCAGTTCCTGGCGCGAAGTATAATTACTCCCCTGCTCCCGCGAGTATCCTCGAACGCGTCAAGAAAATTGAAGCTGTCTGCGCAGACTATAATGTGCCTCTCCCGGCCGCTGCGCTGCAATTTGTGGTGGCACATCCCACAATTTCTTCTTTTTGCGCAGGGACACGAAATGTGAGCCAACTCCAGCAGAATCTGAAGTGGTTTACGCATCCCATCCCTGAAGACTTCTGGGCTAAACTCAAGTCAACCGGCCTGCTTGCAGAACGCGCTCCCGTTCCAGCCATGGCTTGACTTTGCCATCCGTAAGCTCGGGATTTTTCCGAGGGCTATTCCTGCTTTGAGACATAATCCCGAGCCTCAAAACATCATCTTTTTGCGAGGCGAACCCCTATTCGTCGAAAATGATGCCCCACACTCTGGACACCATAAATGATACATGTAACATTAATAACGTTATGTGTTGTTGTGTGAACGTTATTCCTGCAACAAGAAGCACATGTCAGTTCCGTCGAACGTAACATTCCAGAATGTTCGGTCTCTGATCTGATGGTGAGTCTTTCAGGATGACCCAGCCCAACGGCCTGTTCTCTGCGCGTTTGTCAGCTTTAGGTGTGCTGTATGGATCTGGTTCTCGGAATTGATGTTGGGACTGGCAGTGCGCGCGCTGGCATTTTCACCCTGACAGGGCAGAAAATGGCCTCTGCCGTTCAGCCAACCAAAACGTGGTCACCAGCACCAGATTTTGCTCAGCAGTCCTCAGAAAACATCTGGACAGCCATCTGCACAGCCACACGCACCGCACTCGCCACCCTGACTGAGCCTTTCCGCATCATTGGGATCGGCTTTGATGCAACTTGTTCTCTCGTCGTGCTCGATACAGAGGGCAAACCGCTATCGGTGGATCCGCAAGGCGCGGCAGAGCAGAACATTATTCTCTGGGCCGATCACCGGGCATTGAGAGAAACTGCTGAAATTAACAACGGAGGATATGAAGTCCTGCGTTATGTTGGCGGAAAAATCTCGCCAGAAATGGAAACACCCAAGCTTCTTTGGTTGAAGCGTAATCTGCCCGAGATTTTTGCCCGGGCTGGCCATTTCTTTGACCTCCCCGATTTCCTGACCTGGAGGGCAACCGGTTCCCTGTCACGTTCAGCCTGTTCCACAGCCTGCAAATGGACCTATCTGGCTCATGAAGACAGATGGGATGATACTTATTTCAAGGCTATCGGCCTGGAAGAACTAACGGATGACAACTATGCCCGTATTGGCAATGACATTCGTCCGCTCGGTGGGATCGTTGGAAATGGCTTGAGCCCAGAGGCCGCCACTGAACTGGGTCTTGAGGCTGGCATTCCCGTGGGTGTTTCAGCCATTGACGCGCATGCTGGCGGCCTTGGCATTCTGGGAATTGAAGCTCACGGCGAACTCTCTGACGATGTTCTTGAGCGCTCAATATCTTTAATCTGTGGCACATCCAGCTGCCATATGGCGGTGTCTCAGGAGGCCCGTTTCGTACCAGGCGTGTGGGGCCCCTATTGGAGCGCCATGGTCCCTGATATGTGGCTGAATGAAGCAGGTCAGTCAGCAACCGGTGCGCTGATTGACTTCGTCATTTCTCATCATGCCGCGGGGCCCGAGCTCAAGCAGCAGGCTGAGCAATCAGGCAGTAATATCTACGCCCTCCTCAATGCCCGAATTGAAGAGCTGGAAGCCGATAAACTGCCAGGAACCAGTACAGCCAATCTTCACCTGTTGCCAGATTTTCATGGAAATCGTTCTCCCCACGCTGACCCGGATCTGAAGGGCGTTATCAGCGGACTCGCCCTGTCAGCGACGCCTGATGATCTCGCCAGGCTTTATCTGGCTACCCTTCAAGGCTTGGCGTACGGCACAAAGGACATCATCGATGCCCTCAATGCCCAAGGCTACCGGATCGACACCATTCTCGCCACGGGAGGAAGCACCAAGAACCCCATCTTCCTGCGTGAACATGCAAATGCCACTGGCTGTCGTATCCTCCTACCCAAGGAGCCTGATTCCGTCCTTCTCGGGGCAGCAATTCTGGGAGCTGTCGCCAGCGGGCAATATGCCACTTTGCGCGCAGCTATGGCTCAGATGAGCCACGCCGGCAGCGAAATTCTGCCAGATGCAAAGACCCATACCTATCACACAGCCAAGCGGTCAATCTGCCACGATATGCTCGCCAGCCAGCTCGCATGGCGTCAGCAAATGCAGGACGCTTTGGAAAAAACGTCCGCTCACTGATCTGCCTCCCGAAAACCCAAGCTGTCGTCCGTAACCCCGTTCACAGCTCTTTTTTCAAAGGTCTGAGTTCCATGTCCCGTCTGAAAACAGCCTGCACCCTTGCAGTTCTCTTGAGCGGTTCAGTTCTTTCTACTGCGCAAGCCGCAGGCACCCTGACAATTGCAACCGTGAACAACGGGGACATGATCGTCATGCGTCAGCTGTCGCAGGAATTTGAAAAAGCGCATCCCGATATTCATCTCAACTGGGTGACTCTTGAAGAGAACGTTCTGCGCCAGCGCGTCACAACCGACATTGCCATGAAAACCGGTCAGTTCGACGTTGTGACGATCGGGAATTACGAAGTTCCCATCTGGGCGAAACAGGGATGGCTCACAGAAATCAAGCCGGACGCTGCATACGACATCAACGATGTGCTGCCATCGGTTCGGGAGGCTTTGACATCAGATGGCAAGCTTTACGCTCTCCCCTTCTATGCCGAGAGCGTCATGACCTACTACCGCAAGGATCTGTTCCAGAAAGCCGGTCTGACGATGCCAGACGCCCCCACCTACGATCAGATCCGGCAGTTCGCCGACAAGATCACAGACAAGTCAGGACAGGTCTATGGCATCTGTCTTCGTGGCAAGCCTGGCTGGGGTGAGAACATGGCCTATGTCTCATCACTGGCGAACACATACGGTGCCCAGTGGTTCGACATGTCCTGGAAGCCAATGCTGACGTCAGACGCATGGAAAAAAGCTCTGACATGGTATGTCTCGGCGCTGAAGGAAGACGGCCCACCGGGCGTTACATCCAACGGCTTCAATGAAAATCTGGCACTCTTCGCGAGCGGACATTGCGGCATCTGGATTGATTCCACCGTTGCCGGCGGCCTCCTGTTCGATCCGAAGCAGTCTCAGGTAGCCGACAAGGTCGGCTTCGCGTCGGCCCCCAAAGGCCCCTACGGCAAGGGACCAACATGGCTGTGGAGCTGGAGCCTTGCCGTTCCCGTCAGTTCCCATCAGGGCACGGATGCCCAGACCTTCATCACATGGGCAACCTCCAAGGAATACGTGAAGCTGGTTGCGGACCGAAAGGGATGGGTTGCCGTTCCCGCTGGAACCCGTGCCTCAACATATGCTGCACCCGAGTACCAGAAAGCAGCCCCGTTTGCGTCGTTCGTTCTGAACGCGATCAAGACTGCCGATCCGAGTGGACAAACAGCAGAACCACGCCCCTATACCGGAGCGCAGTTTGTCGGAATTCCTGAATTCCAGGCGGTTGGTACTCAGGTCGGACAGACGGTCGCCGCGACCCTTTCCGGCCAGATGACCGTGGATCAGGCACTGACTGCAGCACAATCTTCTGTCACCCGTTCGCTGCGCCAGTCCGGCCGCGCCAAGTAAGGCAGAGTGCCATGCAGGCAGTTCTAGAACACAGCCCCCCAAAAGGGGCACCAGAACGCAAGGGCAAGCGAACGGGGCTTCTGCTCCTTTCGCCTGCCGTTCTGATCCTTCTCGTCTGGTCTCTCGTCCCATTGGCAATGACGCTGTGGTACTCGCTGATCAACTACAATCTGATTGACCCGACGCTTCACGGCTTCGCTGGCTTCAGCAACTACTGGTACCTTCTGACTGATCCGGATTTTCTGTACTCCCTGTTGCATACAGTTATTCTGGTCGTTGGCGTCCTGATCATCAGCGTAGGTGGTGGCACGCTTCTGGCCATCCTTTACGATCAGGAGTTCTTCGGGCGCGGCATTGCACGTGTTCTGGTCATTTCTCCGTTCTTCGTCATGCCGACAGTGTCTGCCCTGCTGTGGAAGAACCTGATGCTGCACCCGATCTATGGCGTTTATTCCGCCATGATGCGGGCTGTCGGTTTGACGCCAATTGATTGGCTTGCCCGGTTTCCACTCCTGACAGTCATGATGATCGTCAGTTGGGAATGGTTGCCATTTGCCGTCCTCATTCTCCTCACAGCCGTCCAGTCACTGGATAGCGAGCAGAAAGAGGCCGCACGGATGGATGGTGCCGGTCCGATCGCTCAGTTCCGTCATATCATTCTCCCTCACCTCAGCCGCGCTATCAGCGTCGTCGTGATGATCGAGACGATTTATCTGCTGACAATCTTTGCGGAGATCTCCGTCACGACGGCAGGTGGCCCTGGAGTGGCCTCCACCAACCTGGCGTATCTCATCTACTCCCGCGCATTGCTTCAGTTTGATGTCGGCGGTGCCTCTGCCGGTGGTGTGCTGGCCATCATTATCGCGAATGTCGCTGCGATGTTCCTCGTGCGCTCCGTCGCACGCAACCTGGAGGTGTGAGATGGCGATCAAGACAAAACGCAGCACAAAAATCGCCGTCACCTGTCTAGGCTGGGGTATTGCGCTATGGCTCTTCTTTCCCATTTTCTGGATGATTTTGACGGGCTTCAAGAGCGAAGTTCAGGCGGTCTCAACACCGCCCAAACTGATCTTCGCGCCGACCCTCAGCAGCTACGCGGAAGTGTTCGAGCGCGCGAGTTACTGGCACTTCACCTTCAACACCGTCATCATCTCGGTTGGTGCTACTGTGGGCGCGCTCCTGCTTGCCATTCCGGCGGCATACTCGATGGCCTTCATGCCCTCAAAGCGCACACGCGGGACGTTGCTGTGGATGTTGTCGACACGCATGCTGCCTCCTGTAGGGGTGCTCGTACCCATCTATCTTCTGGCCCGAAGCACCCACCTTCTGGATACCTGCACAGGACTGGCCATCGTCAATATGCTGACGAACCTGCCCATCATCGTCTGGATGCTGTTCACATTTTTCCGGGAAGTTCCTGCCCCAATTCTTGAGGCTGGTCGCATGGACGGGGCAACACGCTGGCAGGAAATGACAATGGTCCTGCTTCCCCTTGCCCTCCCGGGGATCGCCTCCACAGCTCTGTTGTCGCTGATCCTGTGTTGGAATGAGGCTTTCTGGTCTCTCAATCTTACCTCTTCCAATGCCGCTCCGCTCACAGCATTCATTGCTTCCTTCTCCTCACCAGAAGGACTGTTTTTCGGCAAGCTATCCGCCGCATCCACACTTGCAGTCGCTCCGATCCTTGTTCTGGGCTGGATCAGCCAGAAACAGCTCGTACGTGGCCTCACCTTTGGAGCCGTCAAATGATGGCTACCCTCGCTTTCTCCGTCCCCCAAACGCTCAGGAACGGGACCTGATTCATGGCAACGCTTGAACTCAAGAACCTCCGTAAAACCTATCTTACGGAAGAAATTATCAAAGGCATTTCGCTGTCGATCGAGGACCGTGAATTCGTGGTTTTTGTCGGGCCGTCCGGCTGCGGAAAATCCACGCTGCTTCGTATGATTGCAGGCCTTGAAGACATTACTTCCGGAGACCTTCTGATTGACGGTCAGCGCGTCAACGACGTGGAACCGGGAAAACGCGGCCTAGCCATGGTGTTCCAGTCCTACGCGCTCTACCCGCACATGGACGTCTACAAGAACATGGAATTTGGCCTCAAACTTGCTGGAGTGTCGGAGAAAGAACGGAGCGAGAAGATCAAGCATGTTGCCGCCACGCTTCAGCTTGAACCCTACCTGCATCATAAGCCGGGTCAGCTCTCAGGCGGTCAGCGGCAGCGCGTTGCTATCGGCCGCGCCATCGTACGTAACCCGAAGGTTTTCCTGTTTGACGAGCCTCTCTCAAACCTGGATGCAGCCTTGCGAGGCCAGATGCGAGTGGAGCTTTCAGCCCTTCATCGCAAGCTGAACGCGACCACCATCTATGTGACTCATGACCAAGTGGAAGCCATGACAATGGCGGACAAGATCGTGGTCCTTCAGAAAGGCGTTGTGGAACAGATTGGCTCACCGCTGGAGCTTTATCACCACCCGCGCAACCTGTTTGTCGCCAAGTTCATCGGTTCCCCTCCCATGAATTTCTTCTCCGCAATCTTCCAGAACGGCGGGCACGACGGATCGAGTGTTCAGCTCCGGGACGGTACTCTTCTTCATGTCCCGGTCTCGCCACCGGATATTCTGCCCGGAACCAAGATTACGGTCGGTATTCGCCCAGAACACGTTGAGCTGGCTCCCGCGAGTGATGATAGCGGGGTTGTGGAAGTTATCGAGCGCCTCGGTGCCATCACGCTGGTTCATGTCCGGTGTGCCGACGGGCAGATCATCGTTGTTCAGACAGACGGTTTCACAACCCTTGAAGTCGACACGCCGGTCAGCCTGAAGCTTCCTCCGCAGCATTGCCATCTTTTTGCCCCTGATGGCCTGGCGTTCGAGGCCTGCCGCCGTCATCCCCTTGCCGCCTGATTTTTCTTCCCAGGAATATACATTATGTACATGGAAAAACTTCGCCTTGACAGTCGCGTCGCAGTGGTTACGGGCGGTGCACAGAATATTGGCCTCGCCTGCGTCACGGCTCTGGCAGAAGCAGGCGCACGCGTCATCATCGCAGATCTGGATGAAACACTTGCTGCACAATCCGCAGAAGACCTGCGCAAGAAGGACCTGAATGTGGATAGCATCCGGATTGATGTCACCAGCACGGAGAGCGTTCAGTCCGCAATCAAAACCCTTCACGAGAAAGAGGGGCATCTGGATATCCTGGTTGCCTGTGCCGGTATCTGTATTTCAGAGGTCAAAGCCGAGGATATGACGGATGGGCAGTGGCTCAAACAGGTAGACATCAACCTGAACGGCATGTTCCGGTGCTGTCAGGCTGTTGGCCGGATCATGATCGAGCAGAAAAAGGGCGCCATCGTTGCGATTGGCTCCATGTCCGGACAAATCGTCAATCGCCCCCAGCAGCAGGCGGCCTACAACGCGTCAAAAGCGGGCGTACACCAGTATATTCGTTCGCTGGCCGCAGAATGGGCCCCTCACGGCATCCGCGCCAACGCTGTCGCCCCGACCTACATCGAGACAACCCTGACCCGTTTCGGCATGGAAAAGCCGGAACTCTATGACGCCTGGATCGCCGGAACCCCAATGGGCCGAGTTGGCCAGCCGGATGAAGTGGCATCCGTCGTTCAGTTCCTGGCTTCAGACGCCGCCAGCCTCATGACCGGTGCCATCGTTAACGTCGATGCCGGCTTTACTGTCTGGTAAGTATCAATTCTACAGTTGGGCCTCTATGAGAGGCCCAACTGTTCCTCAGGAACGCCGAGCCATAAGAGGGTCTGTCTTCCCCGGCCGCCCCGTTTCGATCCGACCGGCAAAATGGACGTGTCCTTCCGTTTTCCCGCTTCGGCTGGTCACGGTCAGATCATACCAGAAGTCACTTCCGACCAACGGATAAAAGCGTGACGCCTCCTGTCCGGCAGGCAGTATGGTCGTCCATTCTCCTGCAGGGCCGTAAGCATCTTCAACGGTTAATTCTACAGTCGCTGACTGAACGTTTTTGAGCGCAAGCCTCACTCCATCGTGCTCTTCCAAAAGCTGGACCTGCAATCCGGAAAACCCTTTGCCCGCCCGATAAAACCCGGCTGGACCATGCAGGGTGAAATCATGCTCAATCTGTAAAGGGATATTTTGCGTGTGCCCTGCCCCAACAGTGTATTGGCGTGATGGTCCCTGGCCGGAAAGCCGGAACACTGCCCCACGCGTCCCACTGTTGGCGATTATCAGATTTTGCCATTGCCCCGTGACCTGAACATCAGCTGATAACTTATATGGCAGTACACAAGTTGTTCGCTGCCCTTCCTCCTGTCGAGGTAATGTTTGATATTGTGGGACCAACGGAAGCGGAAGCATGCAGGACTTTCGCGTCTGAGGCATATAGTCGTCTGTATTGGGCAGGCTCGCTTGCCACGATGTGTCAGTCTCGGAAAAATCGAAAGCCGATGTCAGATCGCCACACACAGACCGGCGCCAAGGCGTAATGTTCGGAGCACGCACCCCAAACCTGGCTTCAAGGAACATCAGGACGGATGTGTGATCAAACAGCTCCGAATTGACACGTCCTCCTTTACTCCATGGCGAGATCAAAATTGCCGGAACCCGCGGACCTAGGCCCACAGCAACGCCGTGATAGGTCTCTCCGCTCACTGAAACGGTGCTGCTGCCTTCATCCGGATGCAAAGCCGGAACAGGCGCTGGAACATGATCAAAGAACCCGTCATTTTCATCATAATTCAAGATAAAAACGGTTTTGGACCAGACGTCCGGATGTCGAACGAACACGTCCATCAGTCTTGAAATCAGGTGTTCACCATATCCGGGCGGAGCATTGGGATGTTCGGAAAGAGCGGCGGAAGGCACAATCCAGGACACCTGAGGAAGCATCCCAGAAGCAATATCTTTCTCAAACGCCTCTACAAGGAATTGTCCTTCAGATGTCGCAGCATTCCCGGCTGTTGAGCCTTCAACAATCGCCCGACCTCGCTGATACTGCCATGAGGTCTCTGACAGCCCACGAAATGCGCTAAATCCAGCGAGGGCATTGTCACCGAAATTATCGTACTCTTGATATACTTTCCACGAGACGCCCGCCTTCTGCAGTTCTTCTGCATAAGTCGTCCATTGGAAGGCCTGAAACTTCGGATTGTCATGCCGCATATCAGCCGACGTGTTACCGTCATCGACATTTTCAATGGCCTGCCTGCCGTCATGCCCGACACTCAGACCATTCGTACCTGAGAACAAAAACAGGCGGTTGGGGTTGGTCGGACCGAAAATCGAACAGTGATAGGCATCGCAGATCGTAAATGCGTCCGCCAGAGCATAGTAGTAAGGGATGTCACGGCGGGTGAAATGCCCCATCGTCATAGCGGTTTTGTGAGGGACCCAGCAGTCCCACTCATTCCAGGTTTTCTGACTGCCTTTCCAGCTATGATCCAGACTGGCAATGCAGGCACTCGAGGTGTGAACTGTGTTCATGCGGAAGGGCATAACCGTAGCCTCATCCGCAGCTTTCTGTGCGAAAACTGACGTTCCATCCGGTTGATGCGGTGCACGCGGGTCTCCATACCCTCGAACACCCTGCAAGCAGCCGAAATAGTGATCGAAAGAGCGGTTTTCCTGCATCAGGATCACCACATGCTCGACGTCCTGAATTGTGCCGGTTTTCCGGTTGGCCGGAACCGCAAGGGCCTGTCGCAGATTACCTGGCAGTGACCCTGCAGCAGCAAAAGCTGCTCCCAGTTCAAGAAATCTGCGTCGGCTGGAAAGCGGTCCGGTCATGATGTCGTCCGATCAGTCGAAATGCTTGCGAATTGTAAAGAAGACCATACGCGGAGCACCAGCCTGTAGTGTCTGGAAGGTCCCCGACGGGTCGGAATTGACGAAGCCATTGCTTCCGACTGTTGCCACATAACGCTTGTTGAACAGATTGGTGACGTTGATCTGAGCATCCATGCCACGCAGGAACCAGTTCTGGCTCTGGAAACGATAGCCAACGTTCAAGTTAAAGATCGCATTTGCCGGCACAGAAGCATCGTTGGTGTAGGTATAGTAGCGCTTATCCTGAAACTGCATCAGAACATTGCCCCAGATCGCGCCATCATCATATCCGAGTTCCACATTGGCGAGATTGGACGGCATCCCGACTGTGTGCTTGCCCTTGATGCGCGCAGAGACCACGCCGTCTGCGTAAACGTTGTTATCATACAGGGAGTTGTTGAACGCGTAGGATGCAAAGAGCGACCAGTTCCGGGCAAATTTCCAGTTCGCGGCAACGTCCACGCCGCGCGCTGTTACACCACCAACATTGCTCAGAACCGACGCATTGCCCTGAATACCAACACCCTGCGTCACTGCCAGAAGCCGGTTTTGGAACTCGACATAGTAGCCGGTGACAGAAGCCTGGAATGTATGGTTATGGAAGCGATATCCCAACTCTTCAGTATTGGACATTTCCGGCTTCAGCTTCTTTTGAAGCACTTCGAAGCCAGCCGTCGTTGTAGAGAACGGACCTGATGTCTGCGCGCTATCGAAAGCTGCCATGTTGCGAGCAAAATCAGCAAAGATTTCGTTATGCTGGTTAATGCAGTAGTTCGCACCAATCTGTGGCAGAAAGCCATTCGAGGCACTCAGCGAGCCCGACGGATAGGTCGTGCCGGTTGGCGTACCCATCAGGTTGCCACTCAGGGCGCGAGCAGAGTTGTCCACGATCAGGGACTTGAACCCGTAAGTCAGCTTCAGCGCGGGCATGATCTGCCAAGTATCGCCCAGATGGACCTGATAAGTCTTGGTATTAAATGTGCTCTGCCACTGGGTGTAGAAGGAATTGCCCTGATACCAGTGGATGGATGATGGAGATCCGCTGTCCTGAAGCGGGTAGAAACGCCGCGCCTGCTCAAAATTGTTATTTTCAAACCAGAAGCCCCAGTCAATCGTGTGGTTAGCAATCTTGTAGCTCAGACCACCGATAAAGCCTGCACGATGAATGTCATATTCCGTAGTACGGGTCGTAAGCGGTGAGCCACCAAGAGCCGCGGGGGTGGCGAGATAAGGCGTGACCCATGCGCCCTCACCCGTATTGGTGTGGCCATATCCCGTCACGAAGCCTTTAAGGCGGCTCGTAATGTCAAAATCCAGACGGCCATATCCCATCGCATCTTCACGCAGGCCTGCTGCGTTGTAGTAGACAGTGTCCTGATCCTGAACGCTCGAGGGGAAAGCTGTGCCTGTCTGGTAAGCCGTAGCAATTTGCTTGGCGAGAGCATAATTCCCCGTAATATTGTCGAGATTATACCCATACTTGCTGATCTGAGCGAGGGAGAGATCCTGGTAATCGTTTTCCTTACGCTTGGACCAGTCTCCATAAACCGTAAGTTTTACATGCTCGCCAAGCGGCTGAATGTACTTGGCATTCGCCTGGTCCTGCACCTGAACGCCATCACCCTTCCACTTGTTGGCATCCTGATGGTTATAGGACACGTAGAAGCGGCCGCCGCCCTTCAGTTCTCCGCTATTAATGCGGGCAAATGTGCGCCAGGTCGAAGCAGAGCCAATCGTTCCCGCAACATCGACGCCAAATTTCTTTGTGGGATCAACAGACGTGAACTGAAGAGCACCACCCAGATCGTTGGATGCTGCCACACCAAGAGCACCAGCGCCCTGTGTCAGGGTTGATGGCCCGTTATTTTCAGTTTCAAGGGCCCGACCGATCGAAAGGCCGTTATCATTACCATAAGCAAGATTGCCGAGCGGAATACCGTCCATTGTGAAGCCAAGACGGCTCTGGTCAAAGCCTCGGATAACAATCTGCTGGGACCATTCGTAAGATCCCAAGGGATCAGACGACGTGAACATGACGCCCGGCAGTTTGGAGAGTGTCTTGAACGGGCTGGTTCCCGGCGTCATCTCCTGAATGGCACGGCGCGACACGGTCTGTGTTTCGCGAGCGGCACCAGCTCCGAGGACGACAACAGATTCCGACGTTGTTGCTTCTACAGGCTGTGCAACCGTCTTTTTTGCTGATGCTTTCTTAACCTGCACACCCGACGGAGCGGCCTTGCGGGCAGATTGTGACGGGCTCAGATCATCTGCAAAGGCAGACTGTACACCGGAGAAGACGAAAACGCCGCTCAGGCAAGTCGTCAGTGCAAGCATCAGCTTCATCAATGTATTCCTGCAAAGGGCACGGCACTGCCCGTGAATTCGCGGGAACGTTATGCAGACGGTTCATTTGTGTCTTGTGATCGTTTCAAGACATTGCCACACCACTTTAACAATTTGCAGTTCACCTACAAAAAAGGACCTGCCTCACGGCAGATCCTTCCTGAATACTGTCTTATTGTGAAATTGACGATCAGGCGAGAATATAGAAAAGGATCGCCGAGACAGTGATTGTCACGGGCAGTGTAAACAGCCAAGCCAGAGCAATCTTGGTCAACATGTGCATGTTGATCCCGGAGCCTGAGGCAACCATGGTTCCAGCCACACCTGATGTAATGATGTGCGTGGTGGAGACCGGAAGGCCAGTGTAGCCAGCCGTCATGATCAGGCCTGCCCCAACAACTTCGGAAGCAGCACCCTGTGCAGGCGTAAGGTGTGCCTTGCCAATGCCCTCACCCAGTGTCTGAACAATCCGGCGATAACCGATCATTGTTCCCACGCCCAGGCAAAGTGCACTCAGCAGTCGAACCCAGAAAGGCGCATATTCTACTGTCGGACGAAGCTTCTTGGCCAGAGATCCGGCTTCTTTCTTCTGCTCGTTGGATGCAGCAGGGTTGGACGCTACGGAACGCAGGCCAGACAGAACCTGATAGATGTCCCCGCGTGTTTCAGCCGGGCTGGCATGAATTTCCGCGCCCTTTTCCAGTCGATCAATGGATGCAAGGGCATCCGATTTGAACGAATAACGATCAAACTCAGCAACAAGCGGGCGAGCAGCCTGCACGTCCTGACGAATGATATCGTACTGCACCGGCACCTGAGGGTTCAGGGCAAACGTCGCTGGCATCAGACCGATGATCGTCAACATGATCAGGCCAATGCTCTTCTGCCCATCATTGTTACCATGCGAAAAGCTGACCAGCGTACAGGTGGTGACCAACAGAGCACGAACAACCGGGTTCGGCTTGTGATGCGGCTCAGGGCGCTGATAAAGGGCCGGAAGATGCACGAATTTCCGGATGATCAGGAACAGAATGCCTGCCCCAATAAAGCCGAGCGGCGGAGACACGGCCAGCGTCGTCAGGACCTTCCAGATCTGGTTCCAGTCCACGCTGTGCCCCAGGTCGCGGGCATGCAGGAAGGAATCACCAATGGCGATACCGACCAGGGAGCCAATCACACAGTGAGAGGAAGAGTTCGGAATACCGAACCACCATGTAAGAAGGTTCCAGGCGAGAGCTGTGCCAAACAGGGCGACCAGCATTGGAACTGCCGGATTTCCATTCGGCGGAGACAAAACATCCGGCGGCAGCAACTCTACGAGCGTGTAAGCAACGGCAATACCGCCGAGCAACACACCCAGAAGGTTCATCAGGCCGGACCAGACAACCGCAACCTTCGGTTTGAGGGAATTCGTGTAAATGACTGTCGCAACAGCATTTGCGGTATCATGGAAGCCATTGGCAAATTCAAATACGCAGACCAGCAGGAAGCAGATCCCAAGCGCAATGATTGACCATGTTGACTCTGGGGCGAAGTGCAGCATTCCGGATGCCATCTCCAAATAAAGGTATGTCTAATCTGGTAGCTGTTTCGGTAATTTTACTAAAGATCCCGGGAACTTCTTTCATGAAAGTTTCATCACACCCTGAAACTGGTTTTTATTTAACCGAACCATAATATTTCCCCGTTCATTCATCCGTTATGGTGCCATTGGCTCTGTCGCCTGCTTCACCCAGAAGGCTTTCCAATGAACCAGCCCACGAAAAAGCAGCCTCACGAACTCTGGCGGGAAACACTCATGACCGCCTGGAACGACCGGATCGGACAGGACAAAAGTTCTGGCCTCCACCTCCTGTTTGCCAGTACAGAACAGGCTGACAAACGCCGTACTTCCCAGTCTCACCAGAGAAGCTAGATTTCTGCCTGCATGACTTTACGTTCAGCTCTCCTCCTCACGACGTTCATTCCGTTCCTGCTTGCTCCGGCTCAAGCCGCGGAAACGCAGGCTCCGGAGCCTGCAACGCCAATTCGCCATCTTGTTGTGATCTATCAGGAGAACGTCTCCTTTGATCATTACTTCGGAACATATCCGTCCGCAGCGAACCCTGCCGGAGAGCCCGCTTTTCATGCGGCGGCAGAAACCCCAAAGGCCAATACGCTCATCGCGGCTGACCTTTTGTTGAAAAACCCCAATACGCGCGCCGAAAACGGCCGGGATGCGGCTCTGCCCTTCCGTCTGGACAGAACACAAGCCAGCACCGCCGATCAGAACCACGCCTATACTGCTGAGCAACAGGCTTATCATCATGGCCTAGCAGATCTGTTCCCTCTTCACACCGGTCGCGGCGCACCGGGTGGCGTCGGAGCATTTTCAACACGCGGCCAGGTGATGGGTTATTTTGACGGTAACACTGTCACAGCCCTATGGAATTACGCTCAGAATTTCTCCATGAGCGACGCCGCCTATACGGATACATACGGTCCTTCCACTCCGGGTGCTTTGGAAGTGGTTTCCGGACAAACCAACGGCATGAAGATCGTCAAAAGCGCTCAAGGCCGGTCAACCCTGACAGTCCAGTCTCCGTTCATTCCAGACGGACAAGGGGGCTGGACGATGGTCAACGATATCGACCCTGCTGGAGATGTCTGCTCCGTCCCGACCGAACAGGTCATGATGACCAGCAAAAACATCGGTGACCTGTTGAACGACAAGCACCTGACCTGGGGCGGCTTCATGGGCGGGTTCGATCTGACTGCTCGCAACCCTGACGGCACGACAGGCTGCAACCGTCAAACCTACTCCTCGGTCGTGGCCCAAAATGTGGTTGACTATATCCCTCACCACAACTGGTTTCAGTATTACGCCAGCACATCAAATCCGACACATGCGAGACCATCCTCTCTCGCCGTCATTGGCCGTACTTTTCAGCGGGACGGTATCCACCGGGACCCGGCCAACCATCAATATGACCTAAAAGACTTCTACAAAATTGTCGCTGCAGGAAACTTTCCTGCTGTTTCATTCCTGAAAATGCCAGCTTTTCAGGATGGTCATGCCGGTTACTCGGATCCACTGGACGAGCAGCATGGCGTGGTAGAGGCCATCAATCTTATTCAGCACAGCCCGCAATGGCACGATACAGCCATCATCATCGCCTATGATGATTCCGACGGCTGGTACGATCATGCCTATGTCACGCCGTCGCATGGCTCCTACGATAATCCGGCAGATCAGCTCAACGGCCCTGGCCGCTGCGGCACAGCCCCTGCTCCGAACGGAGTTTTGGGTCAGCCTGTAAACGGCCGTTGTGGCCCAGGAACAAGAACACCGCTGATCGTTCTATCTCCATGGGCCAAGCCTAACTACGTCAGCCATATCCAGATTACCCAGAGTTCCATCACGCGCTTTATCGAAGATAACTGGCTTCAGAGTCAGCGCCTTGGGCAGGGATCATTTGACGCAGATGCTACCGATCTGTCTGATCTGTTCGACTTCAAGCAAACCCCGCATCTTACACCCGTTTTCCTGAACCCTGAGACAGGCGAACCTGTTAAGCAGGCTCCTGCTACACCGCTTTGACCGTCTCACTCCGTTCTTTCACAGTCGTATTAGCTGGCGGCCTAATGTCCGCCATGTTGGCCAATCAAGCCGTCGCTTCGGATCAATGTTTGCCAACCCGGGACGGCAGCAATCCATGTCCGGTCGAATTACATCGGCCGGCTCATGCACCTCTTTCCGAGATGGCGAAGATCGGGCGTGAAATCTTTTACGACCCCTTGCTCTCAGGGTCAGGACGTCTGTCCTGTGCATCCTGTCATAGCCCAAGACATCATTACGGGCCTGCCGGTGCTGCTTCCGTGTTTCTGGGAGGCCCAACACTGGCAAGCCATGGCCGCAGAGCCATTCCGTCCCTGACATATCTGGAGCATGTGCCAAATTTCAGCATTGGCCCGGATAATCCAGAAAGTGAGACTGCTCCCGTTCTGGCTTCGGCAGCCCCCGATGCTACCCGCTCACCGAAGAATGCAGCCGCGTCCCCAACGATCAGTATGGTGCCTCAAGGAGGAATGTTCTGGGACGGTCGGGCCGATACGCTCCAGCAGCAGGCTTCCGGTCCCCTTTATGATCCGGCTGAAATGGCCTCTACCCCGGAGATTGCGCTTCATCGGCTTGAAAATGCCAAGTACATCCAACGGCTGAAGGCTCTAGGCGGTCCTGCGACTGACGCATCCCCTGACCTGCTGCTGTCTGAAGCCTTGTTTGCTCTAGCGCGCTACCAGATCGAAGATCCGTCTTTTCATGCCTATGACAGCAAGTTCGACGCCTGGCTTGAAGGGAAAGCCCGTTTCACACCGGAAGAGAGTACTGGATATCGGCTCTTCAACGATCCGACAAAAGGCAACTGCGCAGCCTGTCATCTGGATCGTCCGCTTCCCGGTAATCTCCCACCACTTTTCACGGATCGCCAGTACGAAGCACTGGGCGCCCCGCGCAATCAGGCTTTGATGGGGCCGTACGACACAGGGCATTTCGATCTGGGATTGTGTGAAGTCATGCCGGGAGGCGCCGAAACGTCATCGGCCTATTGCGGTATGTTCGCCACGCCAACTCTCCGCAATGTGGCAGAACGCAAGGTATTCTTCCACAATGGCGTGTTTCATGACCTTCATCAGGTTCTGGATTTCTACGTCCTGCGCGACATCCACCCAGAACGCTTCTACAGCCGTGACACACACGGCCATCTTCAGGTTCCGGACGATATCCCGCCCCAGTATCGCTCCAACCTTGATCGCACTGACGCACCGATGGATCGAAAACCAGATGACCTGCCTGCCCTGACGCCTCAGGAGCGCAGTCAAATTATCCAGTTTCTAAAGACACTTACGGACGGATGGTCTCCCACCCGTCCGTAACATCTTACTTCTGGCTATCAGCCGTCAGGCCACGATGCGCCAGCATCGGCTCAATGTCCGGGTCTTTCCCGTAAAATGCACTGAACATCGGGCCGTAATCCATCGTGTGCCCTTTGGACAGGATCATGTCGCGGAAACGCTGACCATTCTCACGCGTCAAGCCACCATGCTGCGTGAACCAGGCAAAGGCATCCTGATCCAGCATTTCGGTCCACAGATACGCATAATAGCCGGCAGAATAGCCATTGGACCAGATATGCAGGAAGTAGCTCGAACGGTAACGCGGTGGCACGTTGGCCACGTCCAGTCCCATGCTGTTCAGGGCGTCAGCTTCAAACTTGTCCACATCCTGACGTGGTGCTGAGGCCGGGAGAGCATGCCATTTCATGTCCAGCTCTGCTGCAGCGACGATCTCACCCAGGGCATAGCCCTGATTGAAACGGGCAGCCTTCTTGATCTTGGCGACCAGTTCCTGCGGCATCGGAGCGCCAGTCTTGTAGTGCCGAGCGTAATGGGAGAGCACTTTCGGATCGAGCGCCCAGTTCTCGTTGAACTGAGACGGGAACTCAACGAAATCCCGTGCGACACTGGTCCCTGAAATCGAAGGATATGTCTGGCTGGCAAAAAGTCCATGCAAGGCATGCCCAAACTCATGGAACATGGTTGTCACGTCGTCAGACGTGATGAGCTGCGGCTGACCTGGCGCGGCCTTTGTAAAATTGGCTACGTTGTAGATGACCGGCTTCGTGCCCAGCAGGGTGGACTGACCAACGAAGTTGGACATCCATGCGCCGCCGGATTTCGTATCACGCTTGAAGTAATCGAAATACATCAGGCCAAGCTGTGAACCATCCTTATCAAAAACCTCAAACACCATGACATCAGGGTTATAAACCGGGATGTCAGTGCGCTGTTTGAAGGTCACTCCGTAAAGCTGGTTGGCGGCAAAGAAAACACCGTCTGTCAGAACGGTCTTCAGTTCGAAATATGGCTTCACTTCATCCTGGTTGAGCGCATACTTCTCGTGACGTACCTGCTCCGCGTAACGGCTCCAGTCCCAGGGCTTTAGTGTGAAGTTCTCACCATCCCGATGGATGGCGTCCTGCAACACACCAGCTTCCCGCTTCTGTTCAGCTGCAACCGCAGGAACAAGCTGCTTCATGAAATTTTCGGCCGCTTCCGGCGTCTTGGCCATCTGATCATACAGCGTGTAGGCCGCAAAGCTCGGGTAACCGAACAGAGCCGCCTTCTGCGCGCGAAGCTGGGCGAGTTCTGCGATTGTGGATCGCGTATCGTTCTTGTCGCCCTTCTCCGCACGGTTCCAGCTCTGATCGAACAAGGCCTGACGCGTCTCGCGCTTGCTCAGGTTTTCCAGCGCTGGCTGCTGCGTTGTGTTTTGGAGCGGCAGAACCCACTTACCGGAAAGCTTGCGACTTTCAGCGTCTTTCTGCGCGGAGGCGATCGTCCCGTCATCCAGTCCTGCAAGCGCCTCCTTGCTATCAACGACCAGAGCGCCATTTTTTGCAGCGGCAATCAGCTTCTGCTGATAGGCAGATTCAAGATTAGCAAGTTTCGTGTTGATGGCCCTCAGCTTGACCTTGTCCGCTTTGGAAAGCTGGGCGCCCGCATGAACGAACTGCTGGTAATAAACATCCAGAAGCTGCGCCTGCTCTGCATTCAGATTGAGGCTTGCGCGAGCATCGTAGATTGCCTTTACGCGCGCAAACAGGCGCTCATTCAGATAGACTTCATCTTCATGCTGAGACAGACGCGGCGCTTCACGGCTTTCAACCTTGTCCAGTTCGGCATCACTGTTGGCTTGATAAACACCAAAGAACGTCTCCTGCACACGATCCAGCAGACGACCAGACTTCTCCATGACAACAATCGTGTTCTCGAATGTCGGAGCGGCCTTGTTGTTGGCAATCGCTGTAATCTCACGCAGATGATCTGCCATACCGCGCTCAAAAGCGGGCGCGTAATCACTGTCCTTGATCAGGTCAAAGCGGGGAGCCTGATAGGGGAGCGTGCTGGCGCTGAAGAACGGATTTTCTGCGGCAGCATGTGCTTCAGTGCCAACGAGCGCGGCAAACGAGAGTGCAAAAGCCGCTCTGGTCCAGAGGTTGGAAGTCATTGAAAAGTCCTGACTGCTAAACGTTATGGCGACTGTATTGAAGAAGCCGCATAACGTCCAATCTCTCTGTCTCGTCAGTCCTTTTCGGGAAACAGCTTGGCTCCCCACTCGTCCACACTGTCGCCACTACTGAAGGCTGGATCAATCAGACCATCCACCATGAAGGTTGGCGAGACATGAATGCCATTCTGGCGACCGTAACGAGCGTGCCATTTGACTGCTGCCGTCACATCGGGGCGAACAAAGGCCTCAGCAAGCGGGACGCCGCTATAAACCTCGATACGCCGTAGAATGTCTGCCGGTGTAGCGTCCATATTCGGTCCACGGCAGTGATCGGTAAATTCGAACTCTTCCCGATGATCTGCAACAGCCGTCATGACGGCTAACGCAGCGTCCCGGCCCTCATCCAGCGAAGACGCAGCCAGAATGGCCCGTACAATGACGCCGGAGAACATATGCCACGGTTGGGACTGAAGCCGCACGCGAACCGTCAGACGGTCTTGCCCCACAAGTTGAAGGAGATCTGGTATTTTGCGTAGGGTCTTGACGGAAAATGGGCAGGTCGGTTCCAGAAAGACTTCAAGAACCTTGGGTCCTGCGCCCCATTCCAGGGCAGAAAGCTGGAACGTCATGTGTCTGTTCTCCCTCTCAATCATCAAGCCGGATGCGACGATTGCGTTTGATCCCGGCCCTATGGGCTTTTCCATCCAGTCGACGCTGCCGCGCTCCTTTTCCGGGGCGTGTCGGCACCCGGTAGGCCTGTCGATGCGCGGCTTCACGGATCATTTCTGCCAAACGCTCGATAACATCTTCCCGATTGCGTAACTGCGTCCGAAACCGCCGCCCGGTCAAAACGATCTCCCCATCCCGGGTCGCACGACTTCCCGCAATTTCCAAAAGGCGGGTTCGTATCCGCTCTGAAAGAACAGCAGAACCGGAGACATCGAAACGCAACTGGGCGGCAGTTGCAACCTTGTTGACGTTCTGACCACCTGGGCCAGACGCCAGAATATAGGTAACTCTTAGATCCTCTTCCCGCAGGGACAGACCGGGCATGACTTCAACACTCATTCCTCTGCCATACCACACAGACGGCTAAACGTGCGACCATCAGTTAGATCGCTGGAACGCTGTTCTGCTGTCTCCAGACCCGCGGAGACACTCCGAACCATCGTCTGAATGCACGGCTGAAAGCACTGGTTTCAGTATATCCAAGGAGAGACGCAATCTCACTAACATCTTTGTTCGGCTCTGCCAGATATCGCAACGCATCGATCTGACGTGTCTCATCCAGAAGCCCGGAATATGAAAGGCCGAGTTGGGCAAGTCTGCGTTGAAGGGTCCAGGGCGAAAGGGACAGTTTTTCCGCCACGTCAGAGAATTCAGAGCCGCCCTGCCGCATCGACTTGCGAACCTGAACCATAACTTGTTCTTTGAGGCTTTGCCCTGAATCAGGCACCGTGTGCCCTGCCCCTCGTGCCAAAGTCACAAGTGAAGATTTCATCACCTGCAGCAGGGCAGCATCGGCGTCTGGCATCGGCTTTTTCAGCCCCTCTTTCCGGAACATTAAAGCATTCATCCCGGCGGAAAAGCGTATATCGGCCTGAAACGCTTCTCGATGTTCAGAAGCCTGTTCCGGTTGCTCGTGAGCAAAAAGAACGGCCTGCGGGCACCAGTCTGCACCAAGACCAGCCCTTAAAATATTGGCAAACATGCCCATCGTCAGCTCGGCATCATGACGTTTGTCCGGAATGGCCGTGTCTGCGATCATATATTCGAGCCGGACATGATCATCCGCTTCAACAAACCGTGTAATGGTCTGGGCCTGATGGTACCCGAAATAAGTCGCCAGATTCTGCGCCGCCTGCCCCACTGTTTCTGAACAAAGCGCGATGTAACCAATCAGCCCGAGTTGCCTCGGTCTGAACTGTTGCCCGAAATGCAGACCGATGTTTCCGTCGTGCGTATCTGTTTCGGCTTCGGAAAACAGACGGCAGTACGCACCCAGATTCAATGCATCTGTTGGCATAGCGAATTGATGCGTTGAAAGACCCGACCGCCCCGCGATCCGGTCCATGTCTCCGCCTTGCTCCGTAAGGAATTTTTCCACACCGGCAGCGGCGGCCGCCAGGACATAGACGTCTGATCCGGAAGACTTGGGAAAGGATGACATGGTGTCTTCCTGTTGCTGCTCACTTGACACGAGTGTTGGGCGCATTGTCGTCAAATGTCAAAACGTTGTTGTTTCGGGTCAAGTCAAACTCGGTCCGAAAGAGATATAATTGCGATAACGGACAAAACCTTGATTCGCCCAAAAATACGACTTTTGGGAAGAGCAAAGGCAGAGGACTCTGGCCATGGCTTACAGATGCACCCTGCGAGGGGAACAGTACACCTTTGATGATTTGAAAACGCTGCTGGCCAAAGCGTCTCCTGCCCGCTCTGGTGATGAACTCGCGGGCCTGTCTGCCTCTTCTGATGCTCAACGCGTGGCTGCCCGTTACGCTCTCGCAGACCTTCCCCTGGACACATTCCTGAAATCAGAACTCATCCCTTACGAAACGGATGACGTGACGCGCCTGATTTTGGATACACATGACCAGAACGCCTTCTCCCGGCTCTCATCGTTGACTGTTGCTGACTTCCGGGACTGGCTGCTGTCCGAAGACGCCACGACAGAAGCACTGGCAGCCGCAGCTCCAGGCATCACACCGGAAATGGCTGCTGCCGTCAGTAAGATCATGAGAAATCAGGATCTTATGACAGTGTCGCGCAAGATCCGCGTCCTCACAAAATTTCGCAATACCATCGGCCTCGAAGGTTGTCTGTCCACACGACTGCAACCCAACCATCCTACAGATGATCTGAGGGGTATTGCCGCTTCTACGCTTGATGGTCTTTTGCGCGGCATGGGCGATGCCGTCATTGGCATCAACCCGGCAACAGACAGCGTCTCCAATGGTCTTGCCCTGCTGGAGATGCTGGACCATGCCCGCCAGCGCTATGACATTCCCACACAGACATGCGTTCTGACGCACGTCACCAACACGCTCGAAATCATGAACCGTGGCGGCGCGGTTGATCTCGTGTTTCAGTCCATCGCAGGCACCCAGAAAGCCAATGAAGGTTTCGGAGTCAGCCTCTCAATTCTGAAGGAGGCCCATGAGGCCGCCCGAGCGCTGAACCGCGGTACGATTGGCAACAATGTCATGTATTTCGAGACGGGTCAGGGAGCTGCACTGTCCGCCGATGCCCATCACGGCGTTGATCAGCAGACTGTAGAAGCCCGAGCCTATGCTGTTGCCCGCGCCTATGACCCCCTTCTTGTCAATACCGTCGTCGGGTTCATCGGGCCGGAGTATCTGTATGATGGAAAGCAGATCATCCGTGCGGCGCTTGAGGATCATTTCTGTGCGAAATTGCTGGGCGTCCCGATGGGATGTGACGCCTGCTACACCAATCATGCTGAAGCGGATCAGGATGATATGGACAACCTGATGGTTCTTCTTGGAGCTGCCGGGATCACCTTTCTGATCGGGGTGCCAGGAGCTGATGACATCATGCTCAATTACCAGAGCCTGTCGTTCCACGACCTTCTGAGCCTTCGGAAGCTTCTCGGTCTCAAGCCTGCTCCAGAATTTGCAGGCTGGCTGGAAAAAATGGGCCTCTATGACCCGCATACGGAGCGCATGCTGGATATTCCACCCGGCCAGACCCTTCTTGGTGAAATGGCGCGCTGACCATGACGGATGATCGCAACGCGCCCTCCGTTCCACCGCACACAGCAGACCTCTGGCAGGATTTACGCCGTCTGACCCGTGCCCGGATCGGCCTGGGTCGCGCAGGAAACGCGTTGAAAACCGAGGATGTACTCGATTTTCAGGCATCTCACGCCCAGGCCCGCGACGCGGTTCACACACCTTTGGACGTTTCAGCCCTGACAGCGACTTTAGGGCCTGAGCCCTATCTGATCGTCCATAGCCGCGCATCAGACCGGTCCACTTATTTGCGTCGCCCCGATCTTGGCCGCCGGCTGGCCCCAGAAACGCTCGGCACTCTCACAAAAGGAGACTGGGACGTGGTGTTCGTCGCGGGCGATGGCCTGTCTTCTTTTGCCACCCAGCAAAACGCCATCCCGCTCTTTTGGGCCATGAAGAGCCGCCTTCCGGATTGGAAAATCGCCCCGCTGGTTATTGCGACACAGGCACGCGTCGCTCTGGGGGACGACATTGCCGTCACTCTCGGAGCGAGAATGGTTGTAATGATGATTGGCGAGCGACCCGGTCTTAGCGTCGCGGATAGTCTGGGCGTGTACCTGACATATGCGCCTTTTGTAGGCTGCCCGGATTCAGCACGGAACTGCCTCTCCAACATTCATGCTCATGGCATGACCATCCCAGCCGCTGCGACAAAGCTGGCTTGGCTCATGCGTGAAGCGCGCCATCTGAAACTCACTGGCGTCGGCCTCAAAGACGCGGCGCCAGATGCCCCTCTGATTGAAAACACCACTCCCACCCTGGAAAAGGACAATGACCAATGAGCAGTGCTCCGACGCATCTCAACAAGTCCCTTAGTGCGTTTCATCTTTGGGGAATTGCGGTTGGTCTCGTCATTTCGGGTGAATATTTTGGATGGAGCTACGGCTGGGCAACAGCGGGGACGTTAGGATTCCTGATTGCCACAGTCTTTGTCGCGCTCGTTTATACCAGTTTCATTTTCAGCTTTACGGAACTGACATGTGCCATCCCGCAGGCAGGCGGCCCGTTCGCTTACAGCCAGCGTGCGCTTGGCCGCTGGGGTGGTTTGATTGCCGGTCTGGCTACACTGGTTGAATTCATTTTCGCACCACCAGCCATCGCGCTTGCCATCGGAGCCTATCTGAACGTTCAGTTTCCTCATCTGAACCCAAAGGTGGCAGCACTGGGCGCCTATATCGTCTTCATGGCGCTCAATATCGTGGGGGTCCATATTGCCGCCACGTTCGAACTGTTCATAACAATCGCCGCAATCATTGAGCTACTGGTATTCATGGGCGTCGTTGCTCCCGCATTTTCATGGGACAATTTCCTGCACGACGGATGGGGCGTTGCACCTCATTTCGGACTGGAGGCCATGGGTGGCATCTTCGCGGCTATTCCTTTTGCCATCTGGTTCTTCCTGGCGATCGAAGGCGTCGCCATGGCGGCGGAAGAAGCCAGCAATCCCCGCCGATCCATCCCCATCGCTTACGTTGCGGGTGTTCTAACGCTGGTCGCACTGGCTTTCGGCGTCATGGTATTCGCTGGTGGTGCGGGAGATTGGCATGCTTTAGCCAACCTGAATGATCCCCTGCCTCAAGCGATGAAGCATGTTGTCGGCGCACATAGTGGCTGGTTGCATATGCTGGTCTGGCTGGGTCTGTTTGGACTTGTCGCATCTCTGCACGGAATCATCATGGGATATGCACGCCAGATTTTCGCAATGGCGCGGGCAGGCTTTCTGCCCGCTGTTCTCGGCAAGGTGCATCCACGCTTCCACACTCCCTACACCGCGACCATTGCCGGTGGCGTTATTGGCATTGCTGCCATTTTCTCAGATGACGTCATTTCGATCCACGGTCAGTCTTTGACGGCAACGCTTGTCACCATGGCCGTCTTCGGGTCCCTGACGATGTACATTCTCAGCATGGTAAGCCTGTTTCGCCTACGCCAGACGGAACCAGATCTTGCGCGCAGTTATCGTGCCCCGCTCTACCCCGTTCTTCCGGGCGTTGCCTTGGCAGGCGCTGTGATCCTTCTGGTCGCCGTCACGTATTACAACCCAGAAGTCTGCCTGATTTACGTGGCCTTCATGACGATACTGAGCCTCTTCTTCATGCGGAAATACCAGAACGGGCAGAAGCAGGCAGCGTCAGAAATCTGATCCGTTTTTCCTCACGACCCTTCCGAAACCTTCAGGAACGGAATTTCGCGTGTCAAAAAAACACGTCATGGCAGTCTTTTGTCTGCTGGCTGGAACCGCCCTGCCGTCTTTCGCCTATGCGCAGGCGGCGGCCTCTTCAAACACGACTATCACGCCAAACGGCACGCCCAATCCCAATCACCCTACACCACCGCCAACAGCATCCCATACGAACGATGCCGGAGATCCTGATCTTCCAGCGCTAAAAGCCGGAAATCTTTTCTCTCCCAAAGCAGGACGTCCCCTTACCTATTGGGATGGGCTGGTCGGACATCTCACGGTCGAAGCTGGTATTAGCGGGAACCCGTGGACGAGATCTGGACGCAATTTCGGGCAGTTTTATCTGGATCGCGCGAATACCGTGACCCTTAACCAGATCATGGGCTCTCTGTCGCATCCCGTCACCTCCATCGGAAACGGTTACGGGATCGGGTTTGTCGTAGAGATGATGTATGGATCTGACTCACGTTTCGACCCAACGATCGGAATGGGCGACGGCACGATTAGCGGCTTGTACCAGTGGGCACCCACACAGGCCCATATCGACATCCACACGCCATGGATTTTCCATCACGGCATCGATTTCCAGGCCGGTCAAATGTATGGCCTGATGGGCGCTGAAGGCACACCAGCCCTCGCCCGTCCGTTCTATTCTTTCAATTACGCCGCCGACTATATCGTTCCCTTCGAGACGGTCGGCGTCGTGGCCACGATGCATTTGAGCCATCACATGGACTGGATCCTTGGCATTGATGCAGGCAATTCTACAACCTTCGGAGGCGCTGGAAACAATAGTCGCCCCAAAGGCTACTTTGGCTTTGCCTGGAATAATCTGATGGGCGGCAAGCTGAATGTCCATGCCATTGGCCATTTCGGCCCGCAGGCAAATAATGGTCGCACGATCGTCTCACCCGCCGGGTGGAATAGTGCGGGCATCGGGCGATCCGCCAACGATCTCATGCAGTATAACGCGGACCTTCTCGCCACTTATCACGTGACAGATGCCCTGTCCGTCATGGCAGAAGCCCTCTATCTGCACGACGATGCGTCGCGCGACGATGCGTATGGCGTTTCTTCATATCTGTCGTGGGACATCCGGCCATCCCTCACACTTAACGTCCGAGGTGAAATTTTCCGAGACAACACTGGCGGCATCATCAACCAGTATTCCAGCGACATGTCCTACACAAACTCGCTGAGAAACCGCCCGTTCGAGTATTATAACGCCCTGCCGACCACATACGGAGACCTGACAGTTGGGGTGGCGTACCGGCCCAGCTTCATCAACCGACATCTGGGTCCAGCCAGCCTGACCGTCCGACCTGAAATCCGTCTGGACAAATCCCTGAATGGAACACACCCCTTCAATCAATCCGGCACAGTCTCTTCCAGAACGGTGAATAACGGGACGAACAATATGCTTTGGTTCAATCTGGATGCTGTCCTGAGTTTCTGATCTGCCACACCTTCCCTTTCAAAACAGAGGGACATGCAAAACTTCTTGACAGGTTATGCGCGTTTATGACGGTTTGCGCGTGTTTTAACCCGTTTCGGAGAAAGTCCCATTCTCAAGGACGAACGTCTCAGCCACATTCGCGCCCGTCTGCGAAGCCACGGCCGTGTTGTCGCAGCTGATCTGGCCACGGAATGGACCGTCCCGGTCGATATGATCCGGCGCGATTTGCGTGAGCTCTCTGAAGCAGGAGAATGTCGCCGCGTTTATGGCGGTGCACTGCGGCTACAGCCCAATGCGTCTCATATCCGGGCGAGAATGGGCGAAAAAGTTCCGCTGAAGAACGCTCTCGCACGGCGGGCCGCAACGCTTTTCAAGCCACGGCAGGTTGTCTTCATCGACACAGGTTCAACCAATATTGCTCTGGCTGGATCGCTCCCCCGCGATACACCTTTGACTGTGGTCACCTCCAGTCCCGCGGTTGCTGTTGCCCTGAGCGACGCAGACCAGATTGAAACCATTATGATTGGCGGGCGTCTGGAAGGAACAACGGGTGGCGTAACAGGTTCAGTCGCCGTCCAGTCTCTTCAGCACTACCGTTTTGATCTTTGCTCTCTGGGCGTCTGGGCTATTTCCGCCGAAGGACCAAGTGTCTGGGATCATGAAGAAGCCGCCTTCAAACGTGAGGTTCTGAGCCGGAGCGAAAGCGTGGTGATCATGGCCGAAGCAAGCAAGATCGGGTCCGGGGGGCGCTTCCCTGTTGCCCCTCTTGAAACTGTCCAGACCCTGATCGTTACCGATGATGCCCCAACAGACGAACTCACCCGCATGACTGCCTCTGGCGTCACCATTATCAAGGTTCCAGTCCATGACTGATCCCACTACCGAGACATCACGTCCCGCCCAACGGGATCTTATCCTCATCCTCGGACTGCTGACCTGTCTCGGTCCGCTTAACATCGACATGTACCTGCCGGGTTTCCCCAGTATCGGGCATGATTTCCACGCTGGAGAGACTGCGGTTCAGTTCAGCCTGACCAGCACCCTGGTCGGGCTGGCTCTGGGACAGCTCATGGTGGGACCGTTCAGCGATTCACGCGGCCGGAAAGGGCCGTTGCTGGCAGCGATGGCGCTTTTTGCGCTGTCATCCCTGTTCTGCGCCATTTCATCCAGCATCACAGCGTTCATCGTTGCCCGCTTTCTTCAAGGCCTCACAGCATCAGCCGGACTGGTTCTGTCCCGGGCGGTGGTGCGAGACGTGTTTAATGGACCGGAACTCGCCCGCTTCTTTTCCCGACTCATGATCATCAATGCTGTCGCCCCTATGGTGGCACCAATGATGGGTGGAGCCATTCTGGCGCTGCCATCAGCAACATGGCGCACCATGTTCTGGTTCCTGACAGGCTTTGGCGTCGTGGCGCTAGGTCTGGTTGGCGGCCGTCTGAATGAAACGCTTGAATTACACCGCCGCCTCCCCAATTCAGCACGCTCGACGCTAGAGACATTTCATAGTCTGCTGACCGACCGGGAATTCATTGGGCATGCGTTGACTGTGGGGCTGATCCATGGCGGCAGCTTTGCCTATGTGGCCGGCACGCCCTTTGTCTATCAGGACATCTACGGCGTCTCGCCCCAGACATTCAGTCTTCTGTTTGGAATCAATGGTCTGGCACTCGTCGGTGGGAGCTGGCTGATTGGCCGTGCGGGCAGCATGGCGCGCACCAATACAATGCTTCGGGCATCCGTGATCTGCATTACAACCGCAGCCGCACTGATCACGCTTATCGCGACACTGAAAGGACCGCTCTTTCTGTTGGTGGCAGCCATCTTCCTTTACATGACGTGCATCGGCATGATTTTGACGGCCACATTTGTTCTCGCCATTGCCAAGCAGGGCCACCGTGCAGGCAGTGCGAGTGCCATCCTCGGCTCTCTCAACCTCCTGGTTGGCGGCGTTGCTGCTCCTCTCGTCGGGCTGAGCAAAACCAGTGCCTTACCGATGGGACTAGTTCTGTTCTTTACCTCTCTCGCAGGCTTGCTGACCTGCTTTCGCATGACTTCAAACCATCAGGACGAAACGCCCTGATGGTCGACATATCCGCTCAGGCCTTTTGAAGGCCTGGGTTGCCACGCTCAACTGCAAAACTGGCGTAGGTTGAGAGCTGTCCGTCGTGATTGCTCACCTGATCCAGAGTTTTAAGATCTGCTCGCCAGACATCCCGGCCAACATCACACAACACATAGCCACGCTTATCTGTCGTCGCCTTGAGATGCGGGTTTTCACGCCGAACCGACTTGCTATGGGCATCATTATCCCCGACGCCATCACCGCCTGACGAAATGGACGTCGCCAGAAATTCCACCGACACTGGCTTCTGCTTGGCGGGATCAATCACGAGATTGCCCGCATAATGCCGATGTGCATCCCCCGTCACGTTGACCACGTTTCCGGGGCAGTGCTCTCCGATGAACTGAAGCAGTCGGTTACGGCTATGCATATAACCGGACCACTGATCCATACTGTAAAGCAGCTCCGAATGGGCTGACTTACGGTGGGCAAGATCCATAACCATGACCTGGTGCGCCAGCAGGTTCCACCGCGTGTCAGACTGTCCCAGCCCGTTGAAAAGCCAGGTCTCCTGCTGTTGTCCCATCATTGTGCGTTCGGGTGACCAGACATCCGGTCCCTGCGGAACGTCTTTATCACCATAAGCCTGATCGCTCCGGTACTGACGGGTATCCAAGACGAACGTATTCATCAGATCACCAAAGCGGAAGCTTCGGTACATCTGCATGTGACTGCCATCCGGAAGAGAGCTGATGCGAAGAGGCATATGTTCGTAATAGGCCTGCATGGCCGATGCCCGACGCAGACGGAAAATATCCGCCGGAGTACCGTCCTGATCGGTATCCCCTGCCCAGTTATTATCAACTTCATGATCATCAAAGCTGACCAGCCAGGGCGCAGCGGCATGAGCAGCCTGTAGATCCGGGTCAATTTTGTACTGCGCGTAACGGCGGCGATATTCGTCGAGGGAATAGATTTCTGGCCCGATGTGTCGACGCACCGCCGTAAATGGCTTTCCATAAACGGTGTGTACACCTGCGCCGATATCGGCTCCTTCGTAAATATAGTCCCCGTAGTGGAAAACAAAATCGACGTTCTCGTTCGCGATAGCCCGCCAGGCACTGTAATATCCAAATTCGTAGTGCTGACACCCTGCGGCGGCGAACCTTACACGCTGCACGCTTGCACCGGGCAACGGCAAAGTACGGGCACGACCTATCGGGCTTTCATGTCCGGCAATATGGAAACGATACCAGTAAGGCCGATCTGGTTGGAGCCCATCAACTTCAACATGAACGGAATGAGCGAGTTCTGGGTGAGCAATGGTCTGCCCTGACCGCAGGCGCGTTGAAAAACGCTCATCCTCGCTAATTTCCCAGTCCACCAGAACAGGCTTCAGGCGCTTCATTCCGCCCGCCTCTTCCAGCGGGTGTGGCGCAAGGCGTGTCCATATTACGAAACCGTCTGGTGCCGGATCTCCGGATGCTACACCCAACTGAAAGGGCGATGCATCAAACTCAGGAGTCTTGTCCAGATTATGCGGGGCGGCAGCAGACAACTGCTTCAGACGATAGGAAAACAGGAGCCCTGCTCCCAGACCTGTCAGTACCCGTCGGCGGTTTAAAAGCATGATGGAAAATCTTTCGCTGAAATCGAGCGGTCGCACTCTTTCCAAGACAGCGAATGAGAGCGTTTGCCCATGCCCTTCAGCCTCTTTTCATGAAACTGTCACAGACCCACCCCGCCAAAATCCGTAATGGAGCGCTTCAGGCAGTCCATCTTTAAAACAGGATGATAGAACCTTTGGCGGAAAACTGGTTTCCCTGTCAGCAGGAATGGCTGCGCCTTTGCCGCCGCATCAAAAGCCTGACACATCGCGACGATGCGGAAGATCATCTGCAGACTGCGCTGGCGAATTATTATGAACGCGCCAAAGACGACGTGACGCATCCGGAGGCATACATCACCAGAAGTGCGCTCAACCTGCATCTCAATGATTTGAAAAAAGCCTCATCGCGCCTACAATCTTTCAGCGATGATCGGGATATTACATTAGAAATAGAAGATCCTGGGCCATCCCAGGAAGACGTTTATGCGTCAGGCCAAAGAATGGATCGCTTCCACGAGGGTTGCAGGCAACTTCCCGAAAAGACAAGGCAGGCCTTTCTTCTCAATCGTGTTGAAAAAATGAAGTATCGGGAGATTGCTTTAACGCTGGGAATGAGCGAAAGCAGCGTGGAAAAGCATATTGCAAAAGCTCTTGTCTTCCTTGCTTCCTGGATGGACCATTAATGCCTTCCGAAAAGCAGTTCGCAGTTCGGGAACAGGCCGCCCTCTGGATTGCGCGCCTGCACGCTGATGATTGTAACGACACGGACCGTGCCCGCTTTGTACAGTGGATGCGTGAGGACACCTGTCACGCCAATACTTTTGAACTCCTGACGGATTACTGGGAGCTTGGCGGCGGGGTTCCAACACAAAGCATTCCTGCAACGCCCGCAAAACGCTTAGATACGCATGGTTTTTCGTTAGGGCGTAGAAGTGCACTGGCCCTTGCCTCAGCTGCGCTCATCGCACTTGTGCCGATGAACAAGACTGCCCGGGCATCGCGTGTTCTGCAGGCATCGACTGGGCATACTCTGCGCATTGCATTGCCTGATTACGGCACATGTCTTCTGGATTCAGGAAGCCGAATGACGCTGTCTGAAGATGGGCACCGCGCGAGACTGGAGCACGGACAAGTGCTGCTTTCCCCTGAAAGCCCGTCAGATTTTCACCTCTCAGTTCGAAACGTCACAGTTCGGCTCTCACGACAGACCTCAGCGAATGTCCGCATGGAACAGAACTGCACAGACATCACGGCGCTTCGGGGCAGGATATTGCTCCGAAGCGGAACAACTGCCGCGCGTGATATCTGGATCCGAACGGGGCAGCGCTTTCGCATTGCCCAGAATGGTGCGGTGAGCATCGATTATCCCAACATCGAAGCGCTTCTTTCCTGGCAGACCGGACGTCTGATTTTTCGCAATACGCCTCTGGAGGAGGCTGTTTCAGAAATCCGACGGTATAGCCAACGTCAGATTATCCTGGCGTCGCCAACTGTTTCAAATATGCGGTTAAGCGGGGTTTATTTTGTGTCGCAGGGCGAGATGTTTTTGCGGATGCTTCCGCGCCTTCTTCCCTTGACCCTTCAGGAACAGGGAAACGTTTTCATCTTTCGTGCTTTATGACGGTTTCATGAAAACCGTTGAACAATGCTGAGGTTTTTCAGTTTTCATTTGTCTTCCTGTTGAGACCGCCTTCTGCGATCACCAACAGGATAGAGAATACATGGCCGTCAACGTCCGGTGCCCCCTTCGCGCAGTTCTGCTTCTGACTGTAGGGACGACCATTCTGACCCATTCTGCTCTGGCTACACCGTCAGCCACAGCGAATATTCACATTAACCGTCAGCCAATGGCACAGGCACTGGAATCCCTGAGCCAACAAACCGGACAGAGTGTCATTTTTTCTCCTGAACTGGTGGACCACCTTGAGGCTCCGTCCGTTAATGGCGCCCTGTCAGCTGACGCAGCCGTAGCGCGGTTGCTCAATGGGAGCGGTCTGGTTGCCGAGGTTGCTCCAGGCGGCGGAATGGTCATTCGACGTGGTGCCGCTACAAAACGCCTCCCAAAGCGCATACGCGCATCGCGGACCCGGGATGAGCGCGACATTGAGCAGATTGTTGCAACAGGCCATCGAACGCGGTCTGTGCTGAGCATCAGCGGCGACCAGATGCAGGAAATGATGCCGGGTCAGAACCCGATGCAGGCACTGGATCTCTTGCCGGGCGTGACGTTCACCAATGTTGATCCGTGGGGCAACAACGAGCAGAACTCAAGCATTTACGTTCACGGTTTCTCCAACAGTCAGCTTGGCTACACCCTTGATGGTGTGCCGCTCGGTGCAGGCGCTTACGGCAATTATAATGGCCTTTCCCCGCAGCGCGCCGCCATCAGCGAAAATATCGGCCAAACGTCCCTGTCCTCTGGGGCGGGCGCACTCGGAACAGCGTCCACCAGTAACCTGGGCGGAACAATTGAGTTCAATACGCGGGACCCGAAAGCAAAAGCCGGCGCAACAATCCGGCAGACTTTCGGCAGCTATTCCACGTTTCGCACCTATGCCCGTCTAGACACCGGTAATTTTGGGAACGGAAACGCAGCCTACGTCTCTTTTTCACGGCAGGATGCCAGACCCTGGAATCTTGGTGCAGGAAACAATCAGGGTGGCTATCAGGTAAACGGCAAATTTGTTCATAAAGGTGAAAAAACTACCATCACGGCGTATTTTGACTGGCAGGACAAGGCAGAGCCCAACACACAAGGCCTGACAGCGCCGACAGACCTCTATGCTCGCGGTGCGTTTTTCCCTGATTTGAACGCTGCCATGGCCAACTACCCTGCCATGACCTCCAAATCCGCTGCCCCAGGAACGCCCAATAATAAATACTATTACTCAGCAGCGCAGCGAACCGATTACCTCACCTATCTGAAAATCTCTCACAAATTTTCCCCAAATCTGACGTGGGATAACCAGCTTTACTTTCACTATGACGATGGCGCGGGCGTGGTCGCGACGTCCATTCGCACCAACGCTATCCTGACGATCCTTGGGAGCTACCTAGACCCGACTGGATCCAAATACATCAAGAATGGTCAGTTCACGTATAGCAATGCCGGAATTGACCCAAAGGTCTGGAATGCAACCGGCGGAACGGGTTTTGCTGTTCGTACGACCGAGTATAAAGACTATCGCGGAGGCCTGACCAGCACTCTGCACTATCATCTGGGCCACCATAATATTGAGGTGGGCGGATGGTACGAACGCAACAACAATACACAGGGACGTCTTTGGTATCCGCTCACTGCAACAGACACGCTGACGCCGTATAAGCGCGCGACCAATCCTCTTTTTACTCAGTGGATGAATGCGTTTTACACGAACACGTTTGTCACACACCTGCAGGATAGCTGGCGCGTAACGCCCCATCTGACCCTGACAGCAGGCTTCAAGTCCGAGATGGTTTATACCAACGGCACGTTGCCCGTCGCTGCTTTGCCGCAGTCACTTGCATCATCGGTTAAAGGTGCGAAAACGATTGTTGATACCAGCACCCACACAGTGGCTGGCGGAACGATCCCGTCTTACAAACCCTTTCTTCCTGCTTTTGGTGCCTTGTGGAGCTTTACGCCCCATGAGCAGCTATTTGCCAACATTCAGGAAAACATGAATTCGTTTGCCCAGACCGGATATGGCAGCACGTCACCTTGGGCCGTGACCAGCCAGGAAGCGTTCGAAGACTTCAAGAAAACAGGAAAACCCGAAACGTCCTGGACCTATGAGACAGGCATCCGAACCAATCGGCCGCTGTTTCTCGGCCCACTCACGGGCATTAGTGGTCAGCTTGAATATTACCATGTCGATTTCTTCAATCGTCTTGGCTCGATCAAGCCGCCTAATCAGGGAATTTCCGGCGTGGGTGGCACTGTAGCCAACCTGGGCAGCGTTTCGACAAATGGTATGGATCTGTCCTTCACACTCCGGTTCGGGCAGCACTTCTCGATTTATGATGCCGTTTCCTATGTCAGCAGCATTTACGGCAGCGATTTCATGGACGGCACCACGCTTTACGCAACAAAAGGCGAGAAAGTCCCGGCTATTCCTGTCTGGTCTGACAAGTTCGCCATCAACTACAATCAGGCTGGCTTCAACGCTCAGCTCTTCGGAACCTATATGGGCGTACGTCCCGGTACAATCACGAATACCGTCATGGTGCCACCAAGGTTCCAGCTTGGCTTCAGCTCCGGTTATACGTTCAAGCACATCCCACACATGCAGAGCCTCAAGCTCCAGTTCAACGTCAGCAACCTGACGAACACGCGCTCCTGGTCCACCATCACTGCGGGAGACGGCTCAACGTATGTGGGTTATCCTACCCCTCCACGCATGTTCTTTGGCACGGTGGCGGCCTCGTTCTGAAAAACGTCAGAGGGATGGCAAAAAACGCCATCCCTCGCCTTCTTAGAAGTCTGCGCGAACGCGGACTTCCCAGGTTGCTGGCCGGCCAGCAACTGCAATGTTGTCTCCACCCACAAAATAGCCGCGTGTCACGTCATAGTGCTTGTCGGTGATGTTGCGACCAATACCTTCGATTTTCCAATGGCCCTTATGGGGCGCGAACGAAATATACCCGCCCCATAATGTATAGCCCGGAATGGTATTGGCTGAGTTCAGAGCCGTACTCGTGGTGCGCAGGCTGTAATCCACACCTGAAACGAGATCATATTTTCCAACGCGCCACGTATAATCGACGGATCCATTGGCCGTAAAATGAGGCACCTCGATCCCACGTCCAGACACATCCTGCGTGACACCGACCCAAACACCATTGACCTGCTTTGAGCTCGTAACAGCACTGAATTTGTCGTAAGCACCTTCGACATAGGCCCCAGACTGCGCCACATGCAGCCCCGGGATCGGGGACCATTCGACTTCGTATTCACCACCAAACATATGGGAGCGCGGCGCATTTACGAACAGACCAATAGCGGAGCCGGTCGTTGGGCTATAGGCGATAGACTGAACCTGACGGTCGAAATAATCATAGTAAAAGAAGTCAGCATTTACCCGCAGGTTATACCTCGGCAGAATTAGCTTGTTTCCCACCTCGAAAGAATAAAGCTGCTCGGGCTTGAACGGATTGGTCATCTGCGTGACGTCAGATGAGTTGTACACCGTGAATCCACCGGATTTCACACCCTTGCTGAAGGTGAAATACGTCATGTCATGGCTGAACGGATGATACTGAATGCTGAATTTTGCAGACGGCAACGTATAGGATTGCGACTGCTGGGCGACAGCGTTCTGCGGGTTCGTCACCACCCCGCCGACGAGGTAATGAGCATAGACGTTATCAAGGGTGCGCTTCTCGTGCTCGACGCGAATGCCACCAACCAATTGCAGCTTTGGCGTAAGGTCATAAGTCACCTGACCAAAACCGCTGATTGTATTGACCGTCTGCGAATAACGGACGTCTCCATCCGTATTGTAAAGAGCCTCAAACCCCGACTGGTAACGGTCATTCAGCCACTGATGACCGTAGTAAATGCCTCCAATCCAGTGAAGCCGACCAGATGTATTGGATGAGAAACGCAGTTCATCGGCCACGACATTAGCCCGCGTATTGAACTTCACGTCTGCCAGAGACAGTGAGGAATCATCGAAATTGTCGTATTCGTCACGCTGCATGTAATCGTAGCTGGCGAGGTTCGTGATCGTGAAATCACGGAGATGCTTCTCAACCCGCAGACTGCTGCCACCTGTATCGATATGGCTATATGGCTTTTGATCCGGCGTCAGACCAGTTTCTTTAGCAAACTGCTCTGAAGTCCCCCAGCGAGTATTATAACGACTGGTGGACGCAGGCATTGGATTGGTGGAACTGAGGCTGGTGATAGGCTCCCACGCATAGACGCCCGTTCCATCAGAACGATCCCGGCTACCATGCAGGTTCCACTCCACCTTCCAGCTCTCTGACGGAGTATAATCCACCAAAAGGCGAGCCGCGCCACGATTGACGTTCCCGAGATGGGCCTGAGCCTCAGGATTGTACTGCCATGCCCCGCCCTGCTGTGTTTCGCCAGACAGGCGAAACTTCAGCTTGTCGTTGATTGGACCGGAAATATATCCGTCGATCTTGGCGCTGTCGAAACGGCCATACTGGGCACTCACGCCTCCCGCCAGCTTATCAGTCGGTTTGTTCGTGATATAGTTGATCGCACCGCCTGTCGTATTCCGACCGTACAGCGTGCCCTGCGGCCCGCGCAGAACTTCCACGCGCTGCATATCAAACATCATTCCGTTGATACCGAACGGGACCGGGTTCGCCACCTCATCGATATAGATACCCACAGTCGGGGAGTTGTTGCTGGAGTAATTGCTAAATCCGACGCCGCGGATCGTATAAGTGAACTGACCACTGCCGTAGGACGGCTGGATCTGAAGTGATGGCGTAGCGTACTGGAGATCGAACACATTGTTGATGTTCCGATTTTCCAGCATCTTTGCGGAAACGACGCTGATTGATGTACCGATGTTTTGTGGGCTGTCTGCCTTGCGCTCCGACGTCACGACAACGTTTTCCACCCGGGAGGCTTCAGATGCGTGAACTTCAGGCGCAGCCGATGCATGAGCAGCTTTTGCAGAAAGCGCGCTGCCCTTTCGTGACGTAGCCTGAGCAGGCTTCTTCGTCTGGGCATTCTCTTCCGCAGCCGCAGCAACATTCCAGAGCGGCAGAAATGCAACGCTGGAAATCAGTGCAATACGCCCACGAACAAGGAGGGCATTCCTGCGGTACGGAGCAGTAAGTACGTCGTGCATCGGTTCCGCCTAATAACTAAGTTTTTTGGTTGTTAATGGAAACAACTATTTAATTGCGTTTAAGGGATAGAAAAACGATTCACAACAGGTTATGTTGTGGATGCAACAATTTTTTGTGTTTCTGACCGCGACATAAGCAAGAGATCAAGATCCATGGCTCCCCAGATGAAACTCGCCGCATTTCTTCTCCCGACCGGCCATCATGCGGCAGCCTGGCGCCACTCAGGATCCGCCCCTGACGCAGGAAGCAATTTCAAACGCCAGCTTGAACAGGCACGCCTCGCTGAACGGGGGCTGTTTGATGCCGTGTTTATCGCTGATTTTACAAGCTCCATTGACGAAGCGACAATCGATGGCTTCCGCAGGATGACATATGCGGCGTCTTTCGAACCTCTGACGCTCCTTTCCGCACTGGCTGCCACAACAGATAAGATCGGCCTGATTGGTACTGTCAGCACCACCTATTCGGTGCCTTATCACCTCGCCCGGCAGTTCCTCTCGCTTGACCAGATCAGCGGCGGCCGCGCTGGATGGAACCTTGTCACAACGGCCAACGTCAAGGAGTCCATTCATTACGGGCGTCCAAGCCATGTCCCTCATGCAGACCGTTACCGTCAGGCCCGCGAATTTGCACAGATTGTAGAGAATTTCTGGGATAGCTGGACCGATGATGCATTCCTAAGAGATACAGAAAGCGGAGCATTCTTCGCGCCTGAAGGCCGGCGTCCATTTGATTTCAAAGGCGAGTTTCTCTCTGCGGCGGGTCAGATCGATATTCCCCGCTCGCCGCAGGGCAGACCTGTTCTCGTGCAGGCGGGCTCTTCCGATCCGGGGCGTCAACTGGCTGCGGAAACTGCCGAAATGGTCTTCACCGCCCAGCAAAACCTTGAGGAAGCAAAAGCTTTCCGCCTCGATCTCCACCGCCGCATGAAAGAAATCGGTCGGGACCCTGCATCTCTGAAAGTTATGCCAGGCGTATACCCGCTCGTTGGTCGCACGCAGATGGAAGCGGAAGATTTGAAGGCTGAACTTGATGAACTTACTCACCCTGACGTCGGTCTGTTCCTATTAGGAGGCATGACGGGCACAGATCTACGTGGCCTCCCCCTTGATGCGCCCCTTCCAGAAGCCCCTGCGGACTTCAACGGAAACCGCAGCCGCCAGACACTGCTCGTAGAAATGGCCAAGAAGCGCAACATGACCCTGCGAGACCTGTATCTCGAAGTCAGCGGCGCGCGCGGACACTGGTCCATCTATGGCGGTCCCAAGGAGATTGCAGATCAGCTTGAAGAGTGGTTTGTGGAAGGTGCGGCAGACGGGTTTAACGTCATGCCTCCCATTCTGCCGCAGAGCCTTGAAACGTTTGTGGATCATGTGGTGCCAGAACTTCAGAGACGCGGCCTGTTTCGTACAGCCTATGAGGGCTCCACCCTGCGCGAGCATCTTGGCCTCAAGCGTCCGGCTCCCGGCGAGACCCCATGAAGTCATCTTTCGCTCTTTTAACCATGGCTGGTCTGAGTCTGGGCACGTCCGCACTGGCTCAGACGCGCGATACAATGAGTATTGGTGTCTCCATTGAGCCGCCTGGCCTGGACCCGACCCGCAGCCCAAGCGAGGCCATCGGCACAATCACATACAACAACGTCTATGAGGGCCTGACGCGACTGGACCGTGACGGGCACGTCCAACCCCTGCTTGCACGGGCTTGGACTGTCTCAGACGAGGGCCGCGTTTATCACTTTACTCTGCAAGAGAGCGTCCATTTCCATGATGGAACTCTCCTCACCTGTGAAAATGTGCGGTTTTCACTTTTACGTGCGGGGGCGACGTCCAGCACAAACCCTGACCGTACATTCTTTACAAACATCGCAGGTGTGAGCTGCCCCGACACCACCCACGCAGATATCACACTCAAAAAAGCCCATGGCAGCTTCACCTATGAGCTTGCGTGGAATGATGCCTCCATCCTGTCACCCTCATCAGCAGACAAAAACGCCAGCCATCCCATAGGGACAGGACCGTTCCTCTTCCAAGCTTGGCAAAGAGGCGATCACGTCACGCTGTCCCGTAATCCCGATTATTGGGGAAAAGCGCCAGAACTGAAGGCTGTCACATTCCGGTTCATGCCTGATCCGCTTGCTGCCAGCAATGCGCTTCTGGCGGGAGAACTGGATGCTTATCCATCATTCCCTGCCCCTGAAATTCTCGGCCGTTTTGCAGGAAACCCGAACCTCAAGGTCGTGCGTGGAACCTTTCCGTTCAAAGCCATTCTGGCACTGAACAATGCTCGCAGGCCATTCAATGACCTGCGCGTACGTCAGGCTCTTGCCTACGCCATCGATCGAAAGGCCCTCATTCAAGCTGGGGCCGATGGAGACGGAACGGTCCTGCAATCTCACATGGCTCCCAATGACCCAGACTATGCTGCACTCCCCGATCGGTTTCCATACAATCCGGAGCGCGCACGGGAGCTTCTCAAAGAGGCTGGCATCAAACCGGGAACGCAGCTGACGCTCTCTTACCCGCCCATCACCTATGCTCGCGATACGAGCGAAATCGTTGCCGCCTATCTCGAGCAGGTTGGCCTGATCGTCACGTTACAGCCCTTGGAATGGCCATCATGGCTGGGTCGTGTTTTTGGGCAGGGCTCTTTTGACATGACAGTCATCGCCCATACAGAGCCGCATGACATCGGAATCTACGATCGGGGTAACATCTACTTTCATTACAAAAATCCGCAGTTTCATGAGCTATTCGAACAGTACGAAGCCAGCGACAACGCGGAGGATCGGCATCGGCTTTCCGTCGCCCTGCAAGATCGCCTCGCGCAGGACGAGCCCAATGTCTTTCTGTATTCCCGCCCTCGGGACACAGTTCTGAACCGGCGTATCTCCGGCTTATGGATTAACCAGCAGATCGCAGCCTGCCCTATGGCAGATGTGACGTGGCAACCATGATGACCAATCTTGCCTCTGCCATTTCAGGAAGACTGCTGGTTCTCGCAGTCGCCAGTGTGATCGTGTTCGCTTTGTTGAACCTTCTTCCGGGAGATCCGGCCACAGTGATGCTTGGGCTGGATGCAAGCCCGGACAGCATTGCGGCTCTCCATCACCAGCTAGGCCTCGATGCTTCCCCCGCAACACGGTATCTACGCTGGATTTCTGGCCTGCTGCATGGAGAGGCTGGAACGAGTTACGCCTATGATGTCCCCGTTCGTGGGCTGATCCTTGAGCGCTTCCAGAGCACCCTCCCTCTGATCCTGCTGGCTACGGGCCTCGCTCTTCTCATTGGGTTACCCACGGGAGCCATCGCAGCCACTCATCGTGGTAAAGGTCCTGATCTTGCCGTCATGGCAACGTTGCAGTTCCTCAAATCCATTCCGGATTTCTGGCTGGCCATGATGATGACGCTGCTGTTCTCCCTGACGCTGCACTGGTTTCCGGCAGGAGGATTTACGGGCTGGAACGCAGGATTTTTCACCGGAATGCGAGCTCTTTTCCTGCCCACAGTCGCCTTGGCCATCCCGCAGGCAGCCATCACAGCACGCTTCATGCGCTCCTCTCTCATCGATGTTCTGAACCAGGACTTTATCCGAACAGCACGTGCTCAGGGCTACAGCCGCAAGGGCGTTCTCTGGAAAGTCGCCATTCCAAACGCATTGATCCCAGTTTTGACACTGATCGGCATTCAGCTTCCCGTTCTGGTGACTGGGGCAATCATTGTCGAAAGCGTGTTTAATATTCCCGGCTGCGGAAAACTGCTTCTGGAAGCCGTGAACCAGCGTGACATTCCGGTCGTACAAAACCTTGTCATGCTGATTGTCGCGGGTGTCCTGCTGCTCAATCTGGTACTTTCCATCGTTGTTCGCTGGCTGGACCCGCGCCTTACAGGAGAAAGTGCGTGACCCGGCTTCGCACGAACAGGAGCCTGATTGCTGGAAGTGCCCTTCTTCTGGCGTGCCTTGCTCCAGCAACCCTTACGTGGATCTGGCGGGGTGGACGCTCTCCTCTGATTGATATCGCGCATCGTTACGCTCCGATTTCTTTCTCTCACCCACTGGGGACGGACCCGTTCGGACGTGACATTGCGAGTTATGTCCTGACAGGGGCTTTCAACAGCACGGTAATCGCCGTAATTGCGGTGACACTCGCGACAGTCATTGGGACAGCCTTGGGGCTCGTCGCGGCTTACGGCGGTGTGCGCGGCAAAGCCGTGATGAGCACAGCAGATCTGGGACTGGCTTTTCCACCCATTCTGATCGCCGCCATGCTCGTCACAGCGCAAGGCGCCTCTGCCACGGGCGAAATTCTCGCTATTGCCCTTTTCGGCATCCCAGCCCAGATCCGGATTACACGCCAGGCTGCGCACTCCATTCTTGTACTCGATTACATTGCCGCCGCCCGCATGGCAGGACTGAACTCAATCGATATGATCCTTCGCCATGTTCTTCCGAACATCGCGCCTATCCTGATCGTTCATACCTCGACGTCTTTAGCGTTGGCCATTCTCTCAGAAGCCGGCCTATCGTACTTGGGGCTTGGGGCACCGCCCCCTCAGCCGGATCTGGGACGAACGCTCGCGTCTTATCAAATCCATATTTTTGACCATCCGCTGCTTGTTGCAATTCCAGGTGTGACCGTGATGGTTCTGGTGCTCGGGTTTAATCTGCTTGGCGATGGCCTGCGTGACCTTCTGGAGCGCCCTTTCAATCGACTGAAAGGACAGCCGTCATGAGCCGCCTTCTGTCCGTTCAAAATTTGTCAGTCCGCGCTGGCTCCACAGCCATTTTGCATCCTTTGTCCTTCACCATGAACGCTGGTGAAACCATCGCTGTCACAGGAGAGTCTGGGTCGGGAAAATCCACGCTTGCCCGTACGCTTATGGGATTGCTCCCCGATGGCTTTGAAACGTCAGGTCAGGCTCTGTTTGAAGAGCAGAACCTTATTTCTCTTCCGGAGCACCAGTTTCGAAGCCTGCGCGGTCAGAAGATTGCCATGGTTTTTCAGGAGCCCATGACCGCGCTTAACCCAATCCGTCGGATTGGTCAGCAAATCGGGGATACGTTCCGACTGCACACCGCCATGACAGGTCGCGAAATCAAAGAGGCCGTTCATCAGCTTCTGGATCGTGTTGGCCTCAGTCGCGCAGGGGTTTCAGCAAACGACTACCCTCACACGCTGTCAGGCGGTCAGCGACAGCGTGTGCTCTTGGCTATCGCAATCGCGTGCAAACCAGCACTGCTGATTGCTGACGAGTTCACAACCGCACTGGATAGCCAAACCCAAGCCGAGGTCATGGACCTGGTCCAGGATCTGGCATCTGAAAATCAGATGGCCATTCTGATGATTTCCCATGATCTGGGCCTGATCCGCCATAAAGCCAGTCATGTTCTGGTTCTTCAACACGGGACACTCGTGGAAAGTGCAAAGACGGAAACACTTTTTTCAGCACCTCAGCACCCATACACCCGTGCTTTACTGAGCATGTCCCTACACGGAGTGAACCATCCGCTGCTGACACGCCTGCCAGTGCCAGAAAATCTGGCTTCTGGGGTGGAGCCATGAGCCATCTTCTGGAAGCCAGACATATCCAGTACGATGTTGCAGGCCGGGGAACATCGCTGCTTCGCTCGCGGAAACCGAAGACCATTCTACAAGATGTCTCGCTTCACGTAGATAAGGGCGAAACACTGGGGCTCGTTGGGTCCTCAGGGAGCGGAAAATCTACGTTGGCTCGTATCCTCACGGGTTTAGTCGGTGCGAAAAGTGGTCAAATTTTCTTTGAAGAACAGGATATTACGTCCATCACCGGCGTTGCCCGACACCGCTTCAGACCCCACATCCAGATGATTTTCCAAGACCCACAAGGAGCTCTGGACCCTCGGCAGACCGTTGAAAAAATCGTCGCAGAACCTCTTTATCAGACCGGTTTGAATGCTGAAGAGAAGAAGCGTCGTGTTCTTGACGTACTGGCGGACGTGGCTCTGCCGCAAGACGCCATCAGCCGCTATCCGAGGGAATTTTCCGGAGGCCAGAGACAGCGTATCGCAATTGCTCGCGCGCTTGTAACCCGCCCCGATGTTATCGTGGCCGACGAGGCTGTTTCGGCGCTGGACGTCTCCACTCAGGCCGTCGTTCTGAACCTTCTGCTGGATCTGCAGGAGCGTCATGGGTTGTCATATATTTTTGTCAGCCATGACTTGGCTGTAATCCGACACATTTCACATCGTATTGCTGTTTTAGATGGTGGGAGAATTGTCGAAACGGGGCCTACAGCGGACGTTTTGACGCACCCTCACCACCCAACAACCCGCGCCCTCATCAACGCCAGCCTCTGAAATCACACCACCATGACTTCCAGAACTCGCCATAATCTCATCACGGACATTCCGGGCATTCGCGTCGGAAATGTGCGCAATGTTCAACAAAGAACTGGCGTGACGGCGCTTGTGTTCGACCGACCCGTTGTCGCCTCTGGCAGCTTCCTTGGCGGAGCCCCTGCCCTTCGGGAAAACGCGCTTCTGGAGCCAGAAATGCTGGTGGATGGCATTCACGCCATCGTGCTCTCCGGTGGATCGACGTATGGTCTGGATGCAACCGCCGGCGTGCAGGCATGGCTGAGAGAAGAGTTTGACGCTCTTCCCACGCCAGACGGGCAGGTCCGCGTGCCTATTGTGGTGCAGGCCAGTCTTTTTGACCTTGTAAACGGCGGCGATAAGGACTGGGGGCGATACTCGCCTTATGCGGAACTGGGCTATCAGGCCGCACAAACAGCATCTCACGGTCCCTTCAAACTAGGGACCGAAGGCGCCGGAACTGGCGCAACCACTGCGACCGTAAGAGGGGGGCTTGGATCAGCCAGCGCCATAACCGCCAGCGGGCACACGGTCGCAGCGCTTATGGTCGTCAATGCTGTCGGGACGGCCACGATTGGAGACGGACCGCACTTCTGGAGCGCGCCTTTCGAACAGAACGCGGAATTCGGAGGGCACGGTTTCCCGCCTCATTTGACAGCAGATGACCTCAAACTCCGCATGAAGCCGAATTACGTCGCTGGAACCACAATCGGCGTTATTGCAACTGATGCCACCCTGACGAAAGCGCAAGCCAAACGGCTGGCCATTCTGGCGCAGGATGGCGTCGCACGTGGCGTTTTCCCCGCGCATCTTCCGCAGGACGGAGACGCAGTGTTCGGCATCGCTACAGGCGAGGCACCCGCGCCCGCTTCCATTGAGGAGTGGACCGAAATTCTGCATACGGCCACGCAGGTCACAGCCCGAGCGATCGCGCGCGGCGTTTATGAGGCATCGCCCTTGCCAGGCGAGCCCACTCGCCCCACGTGGCATGAACGTTTTGGGAGGAATACCAGCCATGACTGAGACACTTCCACCAGCAGAAACATTCTTCCGCGTTCCAGGCCGCAGGCTTGCCGTCTCTTCAAAACAGGCTGGAAGTGACACAACGCTCTTTTTTGTGCACGGATTGGGCGGGAACCGTCAGCAGTGGCGGCTACAGTGGGACCGATTTTCCAAAGAGCCTGTCAATCTCGTCGCATGGGATGCGCTTGGACATGGCGAGAGTGCGCGCTCCAAGCACGAACAGGTTTTTGCCAGTCGGTTTTCGGTACAAGACCTTGCCGCTGTTCTGGCAGCGTTCCCCTCGCGCAAACGCATCATCGTCGCTCATTCTTTTGGGTGTCGCATCACGCTGGAATGGATTTCCGGATTACTTGCTGCTGGAGAGGACATACCCGTTGATGGCCTCATTCTGTTGGGGCCAGCATCTCTTGCCCCGTCCCTGAAGGGGCCGATGTTTGGAAACTGGATGGACCGTCTGCCCTTCTGGATCGCCTCGTTTGCAAGACCGGCTTTACAGGCGCATTTCGAGAAGCTGGCATGGGCTCCAGACGTAGATCCAGAGATACTCAAAACCGAGCGTAAGGCGACGAAGCGCAACAGCCTGTTCATGATCAATGCTGTTCGTTCCGGCGCGGCCCCGGTCAATACGGAAATCCTGCGCCATTTTGACAAGCCTGTGTACATTCTTGCGGGTCAGAACGATGGCATCGTCCCTCTGACGGAAGTCAGAAAAGTGCATGATTTTCTCCCCACCAGCACTTTGGATATCCTGCCAGACTGTGGTCATCAGATCATGCTGGAACAGCCTGTTATCGTAAACCAGTACATTGAAAGAGAACTTCAGCGACTTTCCTCCTCTCCCGGAGAGGCACCATGACTCAGGACGTTTTAAACAACGATATTTCTGCCAACCAAGAGTTCACGATCGCTGGCATCAATGATTTTATCCTCGGTTACCTTGGATACGACCTGCGTCTTGTCAAAATTCTCGAAGTTGCAGACCAGTCCGAAGACTGCCTGGCGAACACCTATGCCGGGCTGCTCTGGATGCTGTCTGAAACAGGTGATGTTCCGTCGGAAGCGCGCCGATATCATGAACGCGCAGCTCAATCCGTTACCAATGCCCTTCCGCGTGAAAAGCTTCTGTTTTCAGTTCTGGAGGCCTCTATTGCGGACGATCCGGAGGCTATTATTCGCCTGACAGATCGTATACTCGCCCAATGGCCACGCGATCTGGTGACTTTGAAGCTCCGCCAGTATCACGATTTCATCCGAGGCCGCTTTGAGGACATGCTGGCCGTTGCGTTACGCAGCGAAGATGCCGCCGGAGACGTTGCCGCCCTGCACGGTATGCTGGCTTTTGCCTATGAGCAGTGCCACGATTTACCTGCTGCTGAGCGTTCTGCCCGCACAGCCCTTGCCATGGATGCATCGGAGCCGTGGGCCCAACATGCCCTTGCTCATGTTTTTCTGACGCAGGGACGCATTGATGAAGGTACCGCGTTTCTTGAAGAGCGGTCTGCTGGCTGGAAAACGCTGACCTCCTTCATGGACACGCATCTATGGTGGCATCTGGCTCTCTTTTACCTTGCACGCAATCGGGTAAGCGACGCTGTCTCCGTTTATGACCAGCATTGCTGGACCAGAGAACGCAGCTTCTCACAGGATCAGGTTGGCGCAGTATCCCTTCTGGTCCGTCTGGAGCTTGCGGGAGCTGATGTCGAGGACCGATGGCCGGACCTTGCGAACTGGCTCACTTCACGACAGGACGATGTCAGTCAGCCCTTTCTGACCCTGCAATATCTTTACGGATTACTCCGTGCCCATCGTCCGGAAGGGCAGCATCTGCTGCAACGTATTGAGGGTCTCTCCGGGCAAAACCTGCCAGATCAGCGAGCGTGGGATCTGGTAGGCATTCCTTTAGCCCGGGGGCTGAACGCCTATCTTCACAATGCAAACGCTTCAGCCCTGCTCTCTTTCAACACTGCGCTTCCTCACTTGCAGGACATTGGTGGCAGCCACGCCCAGAGAGACCTGTTCATTCAAATCCATCAGGACCTGCGCCGGCGCATGTTAGAGGCTTGATCAAGCCCCCACGTCTGCCTTGATCCTGGCTGTAATTTCAAGCGAGCGCTTGCGGTTGTCCTGATCATGAATCGGGACTGCCACCATCAGCTCGTCAGGTTTGTGGCGTTCCAGGAAGTGTCTCAGTTGTCCCGTCACACTCTCTCTGGACCCAGCAAACGTATAAGCCAGTGTCTGCTCAAGCAGCGCCTGCTCCTCTGCCGACCACAACGACAGGATATCATTGACAGGCGGCGGGAACGCGATAGGCCGCCCGCGGCGCAAAGCCATGAAATACTGGTATAGTGACGTCGCCAGGCGCTTGCCGTCCGCTTCCTCATCCGCTGCAATGACATTGACTGTCAGCATCACATGAGGCCGAGCACATCTCTCGGACGGCTCGAACCGCGACCGATAGAGGGCAATGGCCTCTTCCATCTGCGCTGGCGCGAAGTGAGATGCAAAGGCGTACGGTAGCCCCAACTGGGCGGCCAGAACGGCCGAAAACAGAGACGACCCCAAAATCCAGACCGGAACGCGCAGGCCCATTCCGGGAATGGCACGGATCAAATGCGTATCTTCCGCCGCCATGGGCTCGAAGTAATGCAGAAGCTCAACAACATCTTCCGGAAACCTGTCAGGCGCCGACGGATCGCGCCGCAGAGCACGGGCTGTTCTCTGATCAGCCCCTGGTGCCCGGCCCAGGCCCAGATCTATGCGGCCAGGAAAGAGCGTCTCCAATGTTCCGAACTGCTCTGCGACAACAAGGGGCGAGTGATTTGGGAGCATGATTCCGCCAGAGCCCACCCGAATACGGGTCGTTGCCCCAGCCACCTGACCGATCAGAATGGCCGTTGCCGCGGACGCAATTCCCGGCATGGAATGGTGCTCAGCCAGCCAGTACCGATGAAACCCCAGATTTTCCGCTAGCTTGGCAAAATCGATTGTATTCCTGAACGCCTCACGAGGGCCTGCGCCCCGTGTGATGATTGAGAGATCAAGAACAGAAAACGGGATCATTGTGTGGTCCTTGAGGTCAATGCGTTCAGACGTACGGCATCGTAGCACGAACCAACAAAGCCGTAGCCATTGTCACCGTACAGACTCCTGACGCGGCACTTCACTGATGCGTTGCGTTCAAGTTCCCGTCATTCAGGCGCTTCATTACTGTCGGGTCAGGACCGAAAAATGCAGGAATAATTTAAAAATTCACAGCTTCCATATTCTTCAACGCACGCATTTGAGCGATGGTGAAAGCCTTCTGCCGAGATCATGACGCAGACTTTACATCCGTTCTTTGAGGCAATCGGCGTATGGGTCTGAGAAAGTTTCAGTTCTCTGCAGGAGCCTCTCACGTAACGGTTTTTTCTGGTTTCCGCTTCTGAACTGTTTCCTCGTTCTGACAGGGCTGCGTTCCATATGACAACAACCTTTGCCATTCTGCTGGCAACAGCCGCAATCATTGCAGTCGTCGTACTCATTGCGCGTTTTCGTTTGAACCCTTTCATCGTTCTCTTCAGCGTTTCTATTCTACTGGCTCTTTGCGCGGGTATGCCTGCGGACAAGGTTGTCGCATCTTTCGAAGCTGGTGCCGGACACGTCCTCGGGCACGTTGGCACGATCATTGCGCTCGGCACCATGCTTGGCAAAATGCTGGCTGAGTCTGGGGGCGCTGACCGGATTGCCCTGACAATTTCAGAGCGCGCGGGTCGTCAACGGATTGACTGGGCCATGATGGTGATAGGCCTGCTTGTGGGGCTGCCAGTCTTCTTCGAAGTTGGCGTTGTCCTTCTCTTCCCGCTCGCTTTCGTTCTTGCAGCTCGAACGGAAACATCGCTGCTGCGAGTAGCTCTCCCCATGGGTGCGGCGCTTTCCGTTACGCACGCCATGATCCCGCCTCACCCGGCAACGCTCCTTGCCCTCTCGGCCTATCACGCCAACACGGGAACAACGATCTTCTGGGGCGTTCTGCTGGGGACACCAATAGCGGCCATCTCAGGCCCGCTATTCGCGCGCTTCATCAGCCCCCGTGTTCTCATCACAGAAAAAAATGCGTTGGCAGAACAGTTTGTACGGCGTGAAATCCCGACAAACCTCCCAGGCTTTACGGTTACCGTCCTGACCATCACATGCCCCGTCATCCTGATGCTGATCGGCTCTTCCGCGGACATGTTTACGACTCCGCGAAGCGCACCAAACATGTTCCTGCACTTCATCGGCAACACGGACATTGCGCTGCTTCTGGCGACCGTCATGTCGTTTTACGTGCTGGGGCTGGCTCGTGGATTTTCGCGAGAAACCATTCTTCGCTTCACCAATGAGTGTCTTGGCCCAACCGCTCTGATCATGCTTCTGGTGGGTGCGGGCGGGGGCTTTGGTCGTGAACTCATTGATAGCGGCGTCTCGAAAGCCATCACGGACGCGGCCGTCAGCGCGCACGTTCCACTTCTCGTGCTGGCGTGGCTTCTGGCCGCGATCGTCCGCGTCGCTTGCGGATCTTCTACCGTTGCCATGAGTACGGCCTCCGGCATCGCGGGTCCGATCCTCGCGCACTCGCAGGGCGTATCGCCAGAACTCATGGTGATTGCCACCGGCGCAGGGTCCGTGGCTTTCGGCCCCATGAACGACGCTGGCTTCTGGCAGATGAAAGAATATCTTGGCTTGACCGTTCCGCAGACAATCAAGACCTGGTCAGTTCTGGAGACGATCATTGCCGTTCTGGGACTGGTCTTCTGCGTTGGTATTTCAATGTTCATCTGATCCGCGTTTGCAGAGCGCTGACACAGCAAAGGAAGAAGGATTTTCCATGAGTGTATCTCTTTTTGACCTGACGGGACGTCGCGCTCTAATTACGGGATCGTCTCAAGGTATCGGCTTCAGTCTGGCCAAAGGCCTTCAAGCCGCCGGGGCTGAAGTCGTTCTGAATGGGCGGGATGCTTCCAAACTCTCGGTCGCAGCCGAGGAACTGGGAGGTGTCGAGACACTTGTTTTTGACGTGACCGACCATGCAGCTGTTCGAACTGCAGTCGATCGCTTCGAAGAAGATACCGGGCCCATTGATATTCTGGTCAACAACGCAGGAATGCAGCACCGCGCGCCCTTGGAAGACTTCCCACCAGAAATGTTTCAGAAGGTTCTTCAAACAAACCTGACCTCCATTTTCAATGTTGGACAGGCTGTTGCGAGACATATGCTAGGCCGTAGGCAGGGTAAGATCATCAATATTGCCAGCGTCCAGACGGCCCTCGCCCGCCCGAATATCTCCCCCTACACGGCCACCAAGGGTGCCGTAGGGAATCTGACCAAGGGGATGGCGACCGAGTGGGCAAGACACGGCCTTCAGTGCAATGCCATTGCACCGGGTTACTTCGACACGCCTCTCAACGCTGCACTCGTAAATGATGCAGAATTTTCAACGTGGTTGGAGAAGCGCACACCGGCGGGTCGATGGGGACAGCTTGATGAGCTGACGGGTGCCTGTATTTTCCTTGCGTCCGCAGCATCCTCGTTTGTGAATGGCCATGTTTTGTATGTGGACGGCGGTATCACTGTGTCTCTTTGAGGCAAACATGCCAAAGACACATCAGCGCCGTGTCAGAAGCCCCATCAGGAAACAAGCACCTATCGCAGAAATGACTATCCCAACTGGCAGCTCCTGAGACGGCAAAAGACAGCGGCTGAGAAGATCTGAAAGGATTGTCAGCATCCCCCCCGCGACCATAGCGGGGATAAGGATATTTCGAACAGACCGTCCCCAGATGGGCCTTATGAGATGCGGCACAATCAGCCCTACGAAGCCGATCGGCCCACACAAAGCCACTGTCGTTGCACAGCTAAACGCGCAGAGGGCGAGCACACAGAGCCGTAGCCTTCTTGTCTGCACACCGAGAGACGCTGCGGTTTCCTCTCCGGCCATCAAAGCATCCAGATCAGCTCCAAAAGCCCATTTACCGAAGATCACGGGCAAAAGCCCCAACACGACAAGTGGCAGCGCCGACCAGCGAGCGGCGGAAAAACTGCCCATCGTCCAGAACAGGACGGATTGCGCCGTATTACGGTCACCCCAGAAAATCAGCAGATTTGTCAGAGTAGAGAAGACAAAGGAAATCGCCAGACCAGACAGCAGCATCCGTTCCGTTGAAACCCGTGCGCCAGACCGGGATCTAAATGAGACCAGCAATAAAAGCGCAGAAGTTGCCAGAAATGCCCCACCGACTGCACCGAAAGCGATCGTCCAGACGCCGAAAACGTCCCCCAACAATACGATGACAGCAACAGCCCCTGTTGCTGAGCCTGAAGACAACCCGAAGAGAAACGGATCTGCCAAGGGGTTGCGGGTTACTGCCTGAAGAAGTGCTCCTGCACCGGCAAGAATTGCTCCGGTCAAGAAAGCCAGAACCAGCCTTGGCATCCGCAGGGACCAGATGATCCGGGCGGCAATATCATGACTGGCTGGACCGGCCAAAAGTCCCGCTTGCAACGAATGCCAGGGAAGAGAAGCACTTCCGAGCGTAACTTCCAAAAATGCCAGCACACTCAGAGCCGGCAAAGCGCTGATGCTAAGAACGCGCTTCATCAAGGTGCTGCGTCCGGGTGGAGAAAGGCTGCAATCTTTTCGATCACATCGATATTCGCTGGAGACGGCGTCATTTCATCATAGCGCACAACCAGAAAACGGTTTGTCTTCTGGGCGGTACTCTCCGTCAGCAATGGCTGGCTTCGCAGAAATTTCAGACTGTCTGAAACACCCGCCCCGTAATCCATCACCAAAATAGCTTCAGGATCACGCAAACCCGCGTTTTCCCACGAAGCAGCGCCCCAGTTTGTTGGTAAATCACGAAAAATATTTTCGCCCCCGCCCAGCCGGATCAGCTCTGTCGCGAGGGAATATTGGCCAGCTGTAAATGGCCGGTCGCGTCCACTGTCATAGAGAAAAACACGTAACGGGTGATGGCCCTTGAGACGATCCTGAATGTGCTGAACGCGCCTCTGCCAACCTTCAACCAGTTGCCGAGCCTGCTGCTTCCGGTCAAAAACCTGTCCGAGTTTTTCTTCGTCGCCATACAGAAGGTCTAACGTCGGAAGAGCTGTAGACTGCCCGGCCCTGAAGCAGCTTTCAGACAGAACAAGCGTCGGGATACCCTGAATTGCCAAGGTCTCGGGTGTCACATCCCCACCGACATGCATCCCATAATTCCAGCCGGCAAAGAAAAAATCTGTTCCGGCATCAAGCAATTGTTCAAGACTGGGATAATGGGTCGCGATTTCCGGGATATCACCTTGCTGAGCTTTGAAACCCGGTGTGTATTTGTTCCAGCCTGATATCCCGGTCAAACCACGAATATAGGGCTGCAAATGTAGAGCAAAGGCCATTTCCGCCATATTAACGTCGTGGATGACAGCATGCTCTGGCTGATGCGTGATCGTTACGGGCTTCCCGCAGCTCTGCACGGTAACCGGGTAGGCGAAGGCCGTTTGCACGGCAAAGCCACAAAACCCCAGAAACAGCATAAAGGCAGCCGCTTTCATGCGCCTCGCGGCCTAAAAACGAACGTCGTGCTGTCATCATCCAGTTGAACGGGATAAACATTCAAGCCGAACGCATGCCCTAGTTCCGACGAGAGCAAAACGTCAGAGGACGCCCCATCCAGAATGATTTTTCCGTCCCTCATCAAGAGAGTTCGCGGCGCAAAGTCAGGAACGAAAGACAGGTCATGTAGGACGGCCACGATTGTCAGAGGGAGGTCACGGAGCAGATTTAGAAGCTCTGCTCTGGCCGCAAGATCCAGATGATTGGTGGGCTCATCCAGCAACAGTATTTTGGGAGTCTGGGCCAGACATCGCGCCAGCATCACACGCTGACGCTCGCCACCAGAAAGACTGCCAATCGACCGTTTTAAAAAGGGTTCGACACGGAAATACTGGATTGCCGTTTGCCGAGCCACCGTGTCCTGCTGCGCCTGAGGAGTGCCTCGAAACGGGAGACGACCAAGAGCGATATAATCCTCAACGATGAATTCAGGAGTTACATCATCGGTCTGGGAAAGCCACGCAATCTTGCGGGCTGCCGCAGGTCTGGAAAGGGCGCAGAGCAGCGTTCCTTCCAGGACTATCTCACCTTCCGTGGGTGAAATTAATCCAGCGAGGAGCCTCAGAAGCGTGCTTTTCCCTGCACCATTGGGGCCAATAAGTGCAACATGCTCACCCTCCCTGACGGAGAGATCCGTCAAAGAGAGTATGCAGTCATACCCGGCACCATGCGTCTGAAGCACAACCTCAGGCACGATCAGAAACCGGCCTGAACACTGATCGAGAAGGACCGCGGCGCCCCCAACATCACTTCACTCGGATAACTGGTATCAGCCCACTGAATGAAGTGCTTGTTTCCCACATTGTCTACCCGGCCATAAACCGTCACGCCACGATAGGCGTGCCATGCCGCGAAAAGATTGACGAGCGCATAGTCTTTCAGACTCAGGGTGTTGGCGTAATCGCCCTTGCGGGCAGATACGTAACGCATACCAGCCCCCAGATCGACCGGCAGATCTGCAACCCGGGACCAGACCCCCCACAGGTTAGCCGTTACAGCCGGAACGTTTGGAACCTCGTTCCCGGAGGCATTCACTGACGCTGAAGGATGGAATGATCCATAACGAGACCACGTATAGGCAACATTTCCCGACAGGCTCCAGTGTTTGCCCAGCCTGAGGTCTCCCTGCCATTCCACACCCCGTGACTTTTGAACGCCCGCCGTTGCCACGCTGTCCACACCGGTAGCAACGAGAACTCGGGTACGGCGGATATCGTACAGAGACAGCGTAGAGGACAGGCGCCCTTTCCAGAAAGAGCCCTTGGCGCCGATTTCTCCCTGCCTGGACTGACTCAGGCGTGAAAACTGCCCTTTATTAACCAGGAAGATATTGGAGCCCGGCGGATCTTCAGCCGTTGTGTACACGCCGTAGAGGCTGATGTTATCTGTCAGATCATAAACAGGGCCAATCCTGAAGTTGGCAGGATTGTAGTTCCCCTTGAAGCTGGTCGCAGGATTGAACGCACCGGACTGGCTATAATTCTGACGGTCCAGTTTCAGCCAGTCATAGCGAAATCCACCCACTACACGCAGATCGTCCCGCACCGTCAGGACGTCTTCCATGAAGATACCTGCGTCCACCATGGTTGTGGGAGATTTCGTATACGGATATTCCCCCGCAAAACTCCCCACGGCCGTGCTCTCAGGACTACTCAGAGAAACACTGTCCGCATATGTCGCGTCCGGAAAACCACGGTTCCGGATGAGCCGCACATAATACGCGTCTCCACCGACAACCAGACGGTTCTTCATTCCGAAAACATGAAAATCAAACTGACCATCCAGCGTGTCACCCACCTGATGCTGGTTCATATAAACATAGAACCGATCCCGGCCGACCCGACCGGGTGCAATGGCATTTCCCGCTGCGTCCGTCTGCCCGGCTGAACCGATATAGCTATAGGATTCAGCGTTATTCCAGTTGCGCTTGGCGTAAAGGACATAGGTTTTATTGTGGAACGTCATGTTCTCCGTTGGCTGCCACGTCAGATGAAGCGTCGGGGTCACATTAACCGAGCCAGCTTTTGCATCCTTGGCATTGTAATACCGCCAGAGCGATGATCGACTTACGCCTAATCCCTTGGAAGACGATAGCAGGCCGCCCACACCATCATGGACCTGAGCCAGCGGGACCAAAGGGGTTCCATAGTACGTCGACAAGCGATCTGTCAGATAGTCGACGCCAAAGCGGGCTGTAAATTTCTTCGAAGGGTGCCAGAGCAACGTTGTCGTGAAATCGTTGCTGTGTGGGTCTGCGCCAGCAACGTATCCATCAGACGAGGTACGACTGAAATCACTTCGAATGGCCAAAGTGTCAGTAATGGGAACCGAACCGCCAACACCAGCATTCCATGTATTGAAACTGCCATAAGATACCAGAGCATTAGCATGCGGCCCATCAAACGCAGGGTCACGCGTTCGCATGTCCACCGTGCCGCCAACAGCGCCCTGCCCGTACAGAACAGACGACGGCCCCTTGAGAACCTGAACGCTCTCAAGATTAAAGCTGTTGAGCGGACGGTTCACCATCGTGGTCGGGCCGTAATAAATGCCATCTCGCAGGATCAGAACCTGATTCCCGCTGAAGCCGCGCATCATCATCTGCGCCGGACTTCCTGGAGATCCACCGGAAGAAACACCCGGTGCACTGTCTGCGGAGTCTTCAGCGTGCGCATAACCGCGCTGTTCCATCACGCTGCGCTGAATCACATTGATTGTCGCAGGATTATGTTGAACCGTCAGCCCAAGTCTGCCCCCGATAACAGCACTATCCTTCAGCGGCTGCGCCCGACCGTGCGCCGTAATGTGTTCTTCTTTCGCTTTGGCTGCCGCCTTCCTGACGTCTTCTGCCTGGGCGAACGCAGGCTGAAAAACGGTCAATGCCGCGACGGGCAACACACCGACAAAACTGATTTTCCTCATGGATAACGCAAACTTCACTCAACAATGCGTCACTACGATGAGCAGGATGAACCATCCTGCTGCGTCCGGTGCACCCCGCCCTTTCGCTTCGTCCATGACCATTTTCGATGGCAGGTCTCCTGGCTTGCGGATCATCGGCAGATCGCGAGCCTTCCCAAGGCTGACGCCCCAGTGGCCGGGTTCCCGGAACCCATCGTGATCAGCCTCACCGCTTACAGTTGCGGGGGCAGCCGCAGCATTTCACTGCGTTCCCTTTTCATCCCCTTCCGGGGAACCATCATTGAGCAGGGGCATAACCGAAACTCCCATATAGTCAAACACGTATGTTATAACATATCAATAACTGAAGTTATCAATTTGAACAATGGAGGCGCCTCGATCCTTGGAAGAGAAACCAAAACATGCCTAACCTCATGCTTCCCCACTCTGGACAGAAAGTGTCGCAGGATGAAGCTCTGTCGTTTTGGTCCCTTGGATCAGGAAACACCTGGACTCATTGATGACACTGGCATCCTGAGAAGCCTCGCAGGGGTTCTACCTGATATTACGGCTGCCGATCTCTCTCCGGATAAGCTGGACGCCTTACGGGCCATTAATCCGAACACTCTTCCTGTCGTTTCAGAAGCACCACGCTACGGTATTCCGTTCTCAGGTGCCGGAAAGTACATCTGCATTGGCCTGAACTATCGGGATCATGCCGAGGAAGCAGGCCTTCCCCTCCCCTCAGAGCCAATCGTCTTCATGAAAGCCATCTCTGCCCTGACGGGTCCGAGCGATGGTATTCTGGTCCCCCAACATGCCACCAAATTGGACTGGGAAGTCGAACTCGCAGTCATTATTGGCACCAAAGCGTCCTACGTCTCCCCGGAGAAGGCCTTGGAGCATGTTGCGGGATATTGTGTCGCCAATGATGTCTCTGAACGCTCATTTCAGATGCAGACAAGCCAATGGGACAAAGGCAAAGGCTGCGACACATTCGGGCCTTTGGGACCATGGCTTGTGACGACCGATGAAATCGCCGATCCGCAAGCACTCTCCATGCGGTTAGATGTCAACGGACACCGTCGGCAGGCCGGGCATACCTCCAACATGATCTTTGACGTCCGCAGCATCATTTCACATGTCAGCCATTACATGACCCTGATGCCGGGCGATATCATTGCCACAGGAACACCTGCCGGCGTCGGAATGGGCATCAAGCCTCACCCAGTCTATCTCGAACCAGGAGATGTCGTAGAGCTGGAAATCGAAGGGCTTGGAATTCAAAGGCAGACCGTGAAGGCCAGTTCTTAGCTGATTCGACAGGAAAAGGTCTCTTACGAAGCGATTCTTAAAAAAAACACTCATTTTCATAATTATTTTTTTGTAGGAACCACTTGCCCGCTCAACATCGCAGGAATGCTGCCTACAATGTAACAACTGCGAAGGTGCGTGAATTAAAGATTGAAGTTTCTGAGAATGAATATCATTTGTAACTTTAGAAATACGGGAAAGTCAGCTGAAATTCTCGTGAAAATTCATTTTCCAGGAGGCAGTTAGCCCTTTCCATGAGACTTCCAGCGTCGAACGTTCCTCAACGTACACATCTAGGCCCAATGCTTTTTACAGCACTTTTGCTGTCAGGTACGTGGAATGGCGCCTTTGCCGCGACCACTGATGACGTATCTCCAGAAGTTCGTAAGAAATCAGCTTCAACGACCGGTCTTAAAGAGGAACGTTCCGCTTCACCAAAATCGCAGAGCACGCAACAGAAACACGCGTCACAAGAAGATGAGACCCCCGGCAGCATTGAGCAGCTTCTGGTGCAGGGTCATCGCCGCAACGCCTCTACGGATGGTACCGGCACTTATACGGTCTCTGCGGTCTCTACGACGAAAATGCTCCTCAAACCGCTGGACGTTCCACAATCCATCTCGGTCCTCAGCAGCCAGCAAATGAAAGACCAGAACCTCAATACGGTTGATGCTGCGCTCAAACAGGTCGCGGGCGTGAACGTCAATATGTATGGCGACGGAACGGGCGGATACACTGCCCGCGGCTTCTCGTTACAGGCCCAGTATGACGGTGTCCCGTCCATGAGTGGGCTGACTTTAAGCCAGCAGTATGATCTGGCCATCTACGATCGTATTGAAGTCCTGCGTGGACCAGACGGCATGCTTCAGGGCTCCAGCACACCCGGCGGGAGTGTCAATTTCGTCCATAAGCGCCCGACCGATGACTTTCAGGGCAATGCGTCGTTCTCGGCTGGCTCATGGAACAATTACCATGCCACCCTTGATGTCGGCGGCCCTCTCGCGCACTCGAAAATTGTCTCAGCACGACTTGTCGTCGCAGGCACCGACCGCAACCAGTTCTACAACAATGCCTATGATCGTCGCTGGACGATTTATGGCGTCACAGATGTGCACTTAACGCGGCATGACACCCTGACAGTCTCCGTGACGTCTCAAAGTAACGATACAACCCGTTATATGGGGCTTCCCCGTGCCAGTAATGGCGCGGATCTGAATCTGCCGACGAGCACGTTGGTGGGGGCCAACTGGGGCAAATCCGAAGTCCCGATGACTGAAGTTGAAGCACAACTGGAGCATCTTTTCTCTCATGGCTGGCGCGGGCGCCTCAACTACCGTCACCGAACCGCAGCCACCACACTCCAATACGCTTATCTCAACGCGTATAACGCGTCCGCAAAGACTGGCAATTTCGTCGCAGCCAATACACGGTATGACGAGACGAATGATGGCCTGGACGCCTACGTCACCGGGCCGCTTCATCTTTTTGGACAGAAACACGTTCTGATGGTGGGAGCGAACTACGATCGCTATCTTTATGAAGGCGGCGGTGCCAGTGCAAACTCCCGGACCTACACGGCGCTCGCCGGTATCCCAATCAATGCGAACAATGCCATTCCGTCTCTGGCTCTCCCTACCATTACCAACCGCTACTGGGAGCCATCCACGCAGTGGGGCGTGTATGGTCAGGCACAGATCAAGCCTGTTTCACGCTTTTCCATCCTGATTGGTGGCCGGGTGAGCGGGTATGTCAGCAAAACACGTCGTATTTCCCCAACTGTTGGTGCCACCAGCACCGATATCGACCAGCAAGGCATCCTGACCCCTTACATCGGCGGCGTTCTGCACCTGTGGCCGAATGTCACGGCTTATGTCAGCTACGTTTCGACTTTCTCGCCTCAGTCTGCGTTTGATACCACCGGCCGTCTCGCACCTGTCCGAGGCAATCAGCTCGAAGGTGGTATCAAAGGGGAGTTCTTCCACGGGCACCTGGGCATGACCCTGTCCGGCTACAAAATCATCCAGAAAAACGAAGCCATCTATAACGGCACCATCGGCGCCATCTGTGGGCCCGGCGGCGTGGATGACTGCTACGTCGCGACAGGCAAAACACGCAGCCAGGGAGCCGAAGCAGAGCTGATTGGCCGTCCTCTGGAGGGCTGGGACATCAATGCCAGCTATACTTATAACGACAACCGGATCGTCAATAATGGTAGCGCCACGCAGGCTGGCCTGACCTATGCTGGCAACTCGCCCAAGCATCTGTGGAAGCTCTGGACACACTACCGGTTCGAGCCATATCGCGGGGCACAAAAAAATGTCTGGAGCATCGGCGGCGGCTTCAATGCTCAAACGAGTACATTCGGCACAAATCGCACCGTGACGCAGGGCGGATACATTATTGGCTCCATCCAGGCTGGATACCAATGGAACAAGTATCTTTCCCTCTCCGCAACACTGAACAATATCGCCAACAAACGATATTATCAGCGACTGGGAAATCTGTATTACTACAACTACTACGGAGAGCCGCGGAACTTCATGTTTACGCTCCGTTCTAATTTCTGAAGCAAATCTCAGCTGGCTTCAGAAACTCTTTGATTGTGCGCGGGGCTCCATAGATATGGATGTGCCGCGTTCAAAGCTTGGGGGGCCGTCTTCTCCGTATGCGTGTCCGGGCCAATCGTGCCCGGGTCGGTCTGTCTCGCCCACAGCAGTATCATGATAAGCCCGGCGATCAGGATAATGATTGTCAGAAGAACCCAGCGTTTTTCCATGATTTTTGCTCCCTGCGGCAATCAGTCACGCTTTTTGGTTGCCCGTTTGGATCATAAATCAGAGCTGGACCCAAGGTTTCCGCTACACACAAGGAAATAACTCACTGACACCAGAACGGGACGTCCTTCGAAAAAATCTTCCATTGCTTGGGAAGTATTTTCAGGATCTTTTTCCGCTCCCGATGCGCCATGTGAACAATCGCATTTCCTGCTTCTGCGAGGTCAGGCCTTTCTTTTATCACCTGCCTGACCAGAGCCTCCGCCGTTGCTGCATCGTTGAAACGACCAAACAGGTCCTGCAAATCCTTGCAATGGCCCATATAGGTTTCAACGCGGCTCCCCTTATACAGAGGAAGAATGCTCTCAATACTATAGCGCAGCCCCTTCAGAGATCTACGGACGTCATGCAACTGGCGGTCTGACAGGTGCCCGATGTGATGACCCCGATGCTGGACTTTACGCGCCATTCGATCGAGCAGAACAGGCGCATGATCTTCCAAAAGCGCATCAGCAGTCTCGGCTCCGAAAAGAGCTGCCGGGTCTTCCGTGCTTTGTCCAAGAGAAAGTAGCGTAGACGTTATGCTCGGATCAGTCAGTTTCTGTCGCATCTCCGCCAGTGCAGACACTCGCTTTTCTTTGGCTAACTGAACGAATTCACTCGCAATATCCCCGCTCACATGAGCCGGTAGAATTTCGGTCTGAAAAACATCCCAGTCTCGAACATTGCCGAGAAACCGCCCAGTTTGCTGAAAAACTGACATCTCATTCCCTAACGCTCCTTTAGGGAACAGAGGGCGAAAAGCTTTCAGGATCGTTCGAAGCCGCCTGACGGCGACGCGCATCTCATGCACAGCATCGACGCTCCCGTGTTCGGCAGCAGGCTGCGCGGCAAGAAATACCGTCAGAAAAGCACGAACAGACTGGCTCCACCCTTTCCCAACCGTCATGTCCCCTGCGAAAGGCAGCGCCGATTGAACTGTGACATCCTCATCATACTGTCCAAGCGCCAGCCGCACTCCCCTCATGGGAAGCGTTTCGCCCGTCAGCCATATGGGAAGATCACTTAAAGTTTGCGCAAACGCATACAGATCTCGCGCTTCACCGCTCAGGAGCGTCAGATCCAGTGCACAAACAGCTTCCGCCTGTTCTCCAGCCTGAACTGATCCGCGAGACAGAGACACCTTGAGGCTAGTGGCACCAACCGCCGCCTTCCCTTGTAACTGCCAAAAATCTGTGCGGTATATTGGAAGAACTATGCCTGAAAAATCGAGTTTTGCAGCTTCAGTCCCTTCAAGCAGCTTGATATCTGGACGTAATCCTCTCCGGGACCAGACCCATTGTTCAGGCCGCGTCATGTTAGGTAACCCGGCCCAGGAAACAGGCTCAAGCACCTGAACTGACGCACGGCCTTCTCGCGCGGTGGAGAGTGCCCAATCGTGGCGAGACAGTATGCCGGATGCGGTATCGTAAAATGTCCGGATCCGATGCCTCGGTCGCACGCTTTTCAAAGCGGGTGCTATGCCTGTGTGGTGACGAACGAGAGGCCATGCTTCTGGTAGAAAGCGAAATGTCAGACGTTGCGGCAAAAGGCTTCGGATCATTATTCTTTCCCCTCCAGCATGACGACCCATGAAGCGTAAGCCTTCATGCCCTACCGTTGCCAGAGGATAAAAGGCGCTTCGAGCGGAACACTGAGGATCTCCGCAGCTGGAATGATCCGCAGTGTACACTCTGCCGCGGGGGCAGGAAGCTCAGTCTCAAGAGTATAGGCAATCCAGCCATCCTGAAGATGTTCTCCCTGTGTCAGGGATTTGATGCGCGGGTGCCCATCCTGAGCGTCAGCGTAGAGTTCAACACGCAGCAACGCAGGATCGAGCGTTCCGGGATGAATGAAGGCATGCGCTTGCTGATCCCCACCGTTCTCGGGAATGATAACTTCCCCGATCCTTAGGCTATTCCAGCCAGCAGAGAGAGCCTTTTGCCTGTCGATAACCGTCCCAGCGCTCACCCCATGGTCAGACAGGCGACGCCTGTAGCGCTGCGCACCCGTCAGATAGAACTGTTCGGTGTAATCGCGAACTGTACGGTTTGCGGAAAACTGAGGCGTCAGACGCGCCATGCTTTCGCGCATCTTCGCGACCCACGCCCTAGGTATTCCGCCAGCATCGCGTTCGTAGAACTCAGGAAGAACGTGCTCTTCCAAGAGCCTGTAAAGTTCCTGTGCATCAGAATGGTCGTAGGCCGGATCTCCCGCGTGCTCCAGTCCGTCCCCTAACGCCCAGCCGACTTCCGGCGCATAGGCCTCGGCCCACCATCCATCGAGTTCTGACAGGTTGAGCCCACCATTTACCAGGACCTTCATTCCGCTGGTCCCGCTGGCCTCCCAGGGACGTCGCGGTGTGTTCAGCCACAGATCGACCCCCTGAACCATTTTCTGGGCCAAAGCCATGTCGTAGTCCGCAAGGAATACCACTTTTCCCACGATATCCTGACGCTGACAGAACTGGACCCAGCGCGTGATCATCGCCTGCCCTTCCAGATCCTGCGGATGAGCCTTGCCGGACAGAACGATCTGGACCGGCCTATGAACGTCCCGCAACAGCCGGACAAGCCGTTCTTCGTCGTACAACAGGAGGTCTGGACGCTTGTAGGTGGCAAACCGGCGCGCAAATCCGATTGTCAGCGCCTCCGGGTTCAACGACGGCGCAGGCAGGCACCACAACCCATCTTCGCCAACGATGCATTGTCTCGCAGAGAGCTCCTGCCCCAGCGCATGAACAAATTCGGCCCGGGAGTTGCACCTGCTGCGCCAGAGAGTGTCGTCATCAAGATGACGAACGGCATCGCCCAGCCCTTCGAGATCTCCTTCCCACCTGCTTCTCCCCCCCACCTGGGTCCAGAGTTCATCGGCAGATGCTGAATCCCACGTCGGGGTGTGGACGCCGTTCGTCACATGAGAGATCGGGACTTCATTTTGCGGCCAACGCGGGAAAAGTGGCGTGAACAAGGACCGGCTCACAGCCCCATGCAACTGGCTCACGCCGTTAACGGCTCCGCTGCACCGAACGGCGAGATAAGCCATGTTGAAAAATTCATCTTTATTTGCCGAATCAAGACGCCCTAGCGCGAGAAAGTCCTGAATTGGCATGCCCAGACGGTCTTCGGCATAGAACGTGAGATGGCTCTCAATCAGCTTAGGCGGAAAACGATCAAACCCAGCCGGGACAGCTGTATGTGTCGTGAAGACCGTTCCCGCGCGGGCAATGACCTGCGCCTGCGCGAAAGGAATACCTTCTTCTTCGGAAAGACACCGAGCTCGTTCCAGAGCTGCAAAAGCCGCATGCCCCTCATTCAGGTGGCAGATATCCGGCCGGTGCCCTAGAGCATGCAACAGCCTCCACCCCCCGATCCCGAGAACCATTTCCTGCCTCAGCCGAAGTTCTGCATCTCCGCCGTAGAGCTGGGTCGTGATGCAGCGAACAGCGGGTGGATTGGAGGGATCGTTTGTATCCAGAAGGTAAAGAGTTGTCCGACCTACGACGGCTTTCCAGGCTCGAAGCCAGATTTCTCCGGTTGCTGTTTGGACAGAGAGCCGGAACCAGTCCCCATCCGGCGTGAGGACGGGCTGTATCGGAAGCTGGTCAGGGTCATTGAATGGGTAGAGCGCCCGTTGTTCACCTGCCGGAGTAATAACCTGGCGAAAATAACCCTGCGCATAGAGAAGTCCGACCGCAACAACGGGAACACCCAGATCACTTGCGGCTTTCAGCTGGTCTGCAGCAACATTCCCGAGCCCGCCAGAATAGATGGGAAGTGCCTCGCTCAGCATATACTCCATGCTGAAATAGGCGACTTCAGACAGCCCCGCGTCCGCATATTTCTCCGCAAACCAGGTGGAACGCTCCAACTCATATTTCCGGCGCTCCATACTGGCCTTCAAGAGATTGCGGACATCCGGGTTCTGTAGAGCTTCCCACAGTTGGGCTTTAGGTGTTCGGGTCAGGGTTATCCAGGGATTACAGGTTCGGGACCAAAGATCCGGATTGATCGTCTGCCACAGCAGATCCGCCTCGTGGTTCCATGTCCAATGCAGATCAATTGCCAGCATGCGCAGTGCGGCTTCGGCTGCGCGCGGCTTACGGGGGGAAGTGTCAACCATAGACCTGGAAACTCCCATGACTGTTCACGCTCGCTCTCTAACATGGTGCACATGTTCAGAGAGACGGACAGAATGCGTTCATTAAGGCAGCAACTGGACCTCTAACGCGTCAGAACCGAGGAAGTATCAGGGCCTTGGAGCGCCAGACATCCTTCGTGACATCACATTTTCAAATGGAGGAATAGCCGAACACCTGAAAACCTCTGAGCCATTCGTCCGTTGCGGTTACCAGCGCTGTCTTTCAAGCCTTGCTCCACATTGGTGAGGTGCGTCATGCTCCGGCAATTTCTGCTATTCTCAGTGATAGGCTCGTGCCTGAGCCTATCTGCATGGGGCGCTCCTTCGTTTGAAGGCCTGTCTGTCGCGCCCGGGTTTCATTTGGACGTTATATCGGCACAGGTCCGTGGAGCACGTGAGATCGCTCTTGGAGACACAGGAACTGTTTTCCTTGGCTCCATGGGGCCGGGAAAGGTTTATGCCGTCTCTGGAGTGGGTGATGCAGGCAGTCCCGTTCAGGTCAGGACACTTGCCAGCGGCCTCGAAACCCCTTCAGGCGTGGCATACCATGATGGAGATCTCTACATCGCGGAACCCGAACGCATTCTAGTTCTACGAGATATCGAAGACCACCTAGACAATCCGCCCGAACCGGAAGTCATTACGGATCACCTGCCTTTCAAAGATGGCGACCATTTCTGGAAGTTTATCGCTTTCGGGCCGGATGGCAGGCTGTATGTGACCATTGGCGCACCTTGCAACGTTTGCGACGTGGGCCACGATCTCGGAAAAATCATTAGCATGACTCCCGACGGCACGGACAGGCAGGACGTTGCTTACGGCATTCGCAATTCAGTTGGTCTCGCATGGCGGCGAACAGGAAAAGACCTGTGGTTTACGGATAACGGCCGGGACATGATGGGTGATGACGTCCCTTCAGACGAACTGAACACCCTTACCCAACCCCGGCAGTCTTTCGGCTATCCCTATTGCCATCAGGGAGACGTCCCGGACCCTCATTACGGAAAAGGCCACTCGTGCGGTGAGTTTACTCCGCCTGCCCTGAAGCTTGGAGCCCATGTCGCAGCATTAGGGCTGCGATTTTACGATGGCCCCGCCGCAGCGCGCTTTTTGACAGGTGCATTGCTGATTGCGGAGCATGGATCATGGAACAGAAGTGTTCCATCAGGGTATCAGGTCGTGTCCGTCAAATTTGATAGTGCTGGCCATCCACAGCAGTCAGAGCCGCTAATCTGGGGATTTCGGCGCAATGGGCGCACCGTTGGCCGCCCAGTGGATGTTCAGCCGATGCCCGACGGCAGTATCCTCGTTAGCGACGATTTTTCCGGGTCGCTCTACAGATTGACCTATACCCCTGCCGTACGGAAATAAGTGTCATAAAGTTGGAAGAGCCCGAACAGGTGACGAGACACGCGGAACCGTCTGAACGGAGGCTATCCGCAGCCAGAAGCGGGTGACGACAGCCCCGAGTAGAATCATAAGAAAATAACGCATATCGTTCCCCTTTTCAGAGGTTATTGTGAAGCATAAACTTGGCGAATATGCGCATGAACTATGGCAAACGTGCTTCAGATCGTAACAGTTTTCATCCTGAATAAGGAAAAAAGAAAATGTCTTTCGGTATTATTATTTTAGTAGCCCTTGCAGCGGTACTTTTTATTCTCGGTCCCATCCTTGTGGCCGTGGGCGCCGCAGCCTGGATTAACGATCGCTTTCTGAGCCGAAAATAATTTCAGACGTTATTCTGTTGGCTGGAACCGAAAGGGCCTGCACCCTCCACGTCCTGTGAAAAGACAGGACGTTCCAGCTCTGCGGGAGAATATCAAGCTTACCTGCCGCTTCTGCATTCAAGCCCATCGCTAGCAGAACAAGTCCCCGCACAACATCAGCATCCACACCCAGGATCACAGACTTTTCCGCGTCACGGATATCCGACAGCCACTCTGCAAGACGGACATACATCCCCTTTTGGCTTTCACCGGAAGGCGGCGAAAAATCGGGGTCTGTCATCCACTCTGACAGACTTCCAGGCGATAAGGCTTTGAGGCTCTGCCCGCACCAGTCACCGTAATCACGGCCGCGAAGCCGTTCATCCACGGTCACGACGCACTCGGAATACGCCTCAAGCCACGCAACGTCTGCCGCACACCCTGTTAGGATCGGTAGAGATTTTGGCCAGAGCGCAGGTTCCGTACTTGCCATGTCACGCAGTTCCCCTTTCGGAGGAAAGATGCTTCGCTTCGAAGACGGGAGCGATGGAAGGGCAAAGCAGAACAGCTTCACTTTGCGATCTCTGACCAATCATGAAGCGCGCGTTCCAGGCGATCCCAACCCGCGCTATCCCGCGGCAAACCAAACCTCAGCTCCGTTGGCCGCTCAGGGAACGCACGGGTCACGATCCCGCGTTCACAGAGGAAGGTCCACAGCGAAGCAGCCTCATCCAAAATCACCAGGCAGAACAGAAGGGTGTTTCCTTTAACGACGAGACCCGATCCCTTCAGTAGGTTTACAAGGCGCTTGGCATCCCGCTCCAATCGACGTTTGATGCTGTTCAACCACTCCTGATCCGACAGTGCTTGCCGTCCCGCGGACAGAGCCAGAGCGCTTACCGCCCAATCCCCCATCATGGACCGAAGTCGATCCGCTATGCCGTCAGAGGCGATTAAAAAACCAAGGCGGACACCGGGTAACCCGTAGGTTTTCCCAAAAGACCGCAAAACCAAGAGCCCTGCCCGGGGAAAAGACGCAGCAGCACTTTCATGATCGAAATCCGCATACGCCTCATCGACGACTAACCAGCCACCGGATGCCGCGCAACGATCCGAGAGTTCTAAAAGTGTCTCGACCGGCAGGCGTCGTCCGTCTGGATTATTTGGATTACAGACGACACAGACAGTCCCCGCTCGTCCTGCAGCAGCCCTGAATGCCTGAAGATCCGTCACGATCGACACGCCCACTCCCGCATTTCTCCACGCCTGCTCATGCCCGGAGTAAGTGGGACCAAAAATGACGACTTTTCGCGCTTGCAGAACCGACGGAAGCAACGCAATCAGCAGCTGTGTGCCAGGGCCCGCGACAATCATGCCTGCATTCGGTACGCCGTAGGCTGTCGTAGCGGCCGCTAAAAGCGCTTCCTCGTCGGCTGCTTCTGGCAGCCTAGTGAGAACCGCGACATCCAAGGGAGCAAGAGGGTACTCGTACGGGCTGATACCCGTGGAGAGATCGATGAAAGGCTTTGGAGCGTGAGGAAACCGCTCCATAACCTGCCGCACCTGACCACCATGAATAGGCATGTTTTCCAGCACCGTGGGCATCATGCTAGATCACGGCATCTGGATGAAACACGCAGGCCCATGACTTTCTCTCCCCTGTCCCACACACTGTCTGTCGCCTGTCTGGCCTGTGCAATTGAAGCCGCTTTCGGTTACCCGAACTGGCTTTTTCGCAGAATTGGCCATCCAGTCATGTGGATTGGTGCCCTTATCGCGCGACTGGATCGTTCACTCAACCGCCCACAGGATAGCGCTTTCCGGCAACGTCTATGCGGCATTGTAAGCTTGGCCATTCTTATCGGTCTTCCCGCTCTGATTATCTACACGGCCATTCAGGCCCTGGACCTTCTCTTTCCTCCTCTCGTTGCCTGGGGGATCGAAGGCGCTGTGGGCAGCACTCTGATTGCCCAGCGCTCCCTGTGGGAGCATGTCAGGGCAGTTCACACGGGCTTGCAGGAAAGCGGTGTGGCGGCGGGCAGGAAAGCAGTTTCCATGATTGTTGGCCGCGACCCGGAACAGCTTGATGAAGCTGGCGTCGTACGGGCCGCCATTGAAAGTCTGGCCGAGAATTTTTCAGATGGCATTGTTGCGCCGCTTTTCTGGACTGCCCTCTTTGGCCTGCCAGGCACAACCGCTTACAAGTCAATCAACACGGCAGACAGCATGATCGGCCACCTTACCCCCCGGCATAAAGCCTTCGGATGGGCCTCTGCGAAGCTGGATGATCTGGTCAATCTCCCAGCCTCCCGCCTCTCCGCTCTCTGCATCTTTCTGGCGGCATTCACGATCCCCGGTGCCAACTCAACGAGGGCATTTCGCGCCGTCCAACGTGATGCAAGCAATCATCGCTCCCCCAACGCCGGATGGCCAGAAGCTGCTATGGCAGGAGCCTTAGGACTAAAATTGGCTGGCCCCAGAGTTTATGACGGTATTCTAGTCAATGATTCATGGATGGGCGACGGACGGGCCACCGCGACTGCTGATGATCTTTGGCGTGCGCTTCAACTCTACCGTCGGGCGTGCATTTTTCAGGGCGTGGCTCTAGCCGTTCTTTCTGGCCTATTCTGGCTTTGAAGGATCAGACAGGTCGAGCCAATGCAAGAAGCGCATCCAGGTCAATGCAGGCTTCAAGATGGTCCGCCCAGGCATCCAGCGCAGCCTCAACCCGCTCATCATGATCCTGAAGGTCAGGCCCGGCGGGCCCTACGCGTGAAAGAAGAGCTTTCCGCGCGTTTCCACCAGACAGAACCCCATGCAGATAAGTTCCCCAAACACGGCCGTCAGGCGAAACGGCACCTTCAGGCTCACCGTCTATCATTGCAAATGGCCTCTGAGTAGCCGGACCAGACGTTCGCCCGACATGAATTTCATAGCCCGTGAGCGGGACGCCTTCCGGCACCAGTAATCCCCTTACCTCGGTCAAACGCTTGTCATTCGTCAGGACTGTCTGCACGTCTAGTACGCTCAAGCCCTCAACGAGACCCGGGGGGCCTTCGATCCCTTCATTATCCTCAATGGATTTTCCAAGCATTTGATACCCACCACAAATGCCAAGAACACGACCGCCGCGCCGGGTATGCGCCTTCAGGTCTATGTCCCATCCTTGTTTCTTGAAAAATGCCAGATCAGAAATAGTCGCCTTCGAGCCTGGTATGATCACAAGGTCACAAACTGGAAGGGGTAGACCGGGTGCCACGATCTCCAGAGTGACGCCCAGATCAGATCGCAAAGGGTCTAAATCATCGAAATTGGCGATCGTGGGTAGATGCGGCACGACAACCCGTAAGCCGTCGCCTACTGGCGTTTCGTTCACAAGATCAGATGCGTCTTCAGCGGGAAGGTCACCAACATGCGCACAGTGTGTGACAAGACCGAGCTTTTTCCATCCCGTCTGACGTGAAATAATGTTCATGCCGTCGGTAAACAGCGAGGCGTCTCCACGCATTTTGTTTACGATAAACCCTTTGATGCGCCCTGCATCCGGATCTGACAGCACCATTTTGGTTCCGACAAGGCTGGCAATCACGCCCCCCCGGTCGATATCACCAATGAGCACGACGTCCACATCAGCGGCTTCGGCAAAACCCATATTGGCAATGTCATTTTCCCGCAGATTGACCTCTGAAGCCGATCCGGCCCCTTCAATCAAAACGATATCAGCTTCTGCCGCCAAAGCGCGAAACGCGGACAACACATCCGGCATAAGAGTTGTCTTGACGTCCTGATAAGCGCGGGCCCGCACGGTTCCTCGCAATTTCCCCCGAACCACAAGCTGGGATCCTGTCTCGCTCTGCGGCTTCAACAGCACAGGATTCATGTCCACGGTGGGAGGAACCCCGCAGGCGCGAGCCTGAAGCGCCTGGGCACGCCCAATTTCGCCTCCGTCTCTGGTCACGGCGGCGTTGTTCGACATGTTCTGAGGCTTGAACGGACGCACTGTAAGGCCACGTCGTGTCAGGGCTCGGGCAATCCCTGCAACGAGCACAGATTTCCCAACGCTGGAGCCCGTTCCCTGAAACATGAGAGCCCTGGGGCCCTTCCGCTGCGTCATCAGAATTCGAACCCGGCCTGAGCTTTCACACCTGCACTGAAATGATGTTTTACCAGTGTCATTTCCGTTACCAGATCCGCAGCGTCCACAAGGGCTGGTTTGGCATTGCGCCCGGTTATGACGACATGCTGCATTTCAGGACGCGCTTTCAGGTCCTCCAGAACCTGCTCCAAGGGCAGATAGTCGTATCGCAGGGCGATATTCAGTTCATCGAGAACCACAAGAGCGACATCGTCGCGTTTCAGGGCCGCTTGCGCCACCTCCCACGCCCGGGCGCAGGCAGCAATATCCTTTGAGCGATCCTGCGTTTCCCAAGTGAACCCCTCGCCCATCGTGTGCCACTCTACCAGATCGTCAAAGCGTTCCAACGCAGCACGCTCTCCAGTCACCCAGGCGCCCTTGATAAACTGCACGACAACAACCCGCTTTCCATGGCCCAGCGCACGAAGCGCAAGGCCAAACGCTGCGGTAGATTTACCTTTACCCGGACCTGTGTGGACCGCCAGAACGCCCTTTTCGACAGTCTTTGACGCGACTTCCTTGTCCTGCACGTCTTTGCGTTTCTGCATTTTCTCCCGGTGCCGGGTCGCATCATCCGTGGTGTTCATGCTCACTTCCTGTCTCTACGTGCCATCACGTGAAAAAATGATCCGGACACCAGCCCACGACAGCCTCCAGCCATCCCAAGATCATTGCCGTAGCCGTCTCTCAAGGTTGCGAGAGGCTCGTCCGTTCCGGCCTGGATCACGCGGGCATAATGAAATTCGTGTCCCCGAAAGATACTGCCTTTTGACCCCAGCGCGCAGTCTGTTGCCAGTATCGCCTCACGATATCCCAGATTCATTTTACGCTTCGCAAAACTGGTTCCGTGCCCCAGAAGGCCCAGCATCTTATGCGTCATACCGTTTGCATCTTCCAGAAACTCTCCCAGCGCCATGAAGCCTCCGCATTCTCCGTGGACTGGTCGTGTCTCGGAGAACTTCACCAGATGGGATTGAAAGTGACGGGATGCCGCCAGTTGTTCAGCATGTAACTCCGGATATCCTCCGGGAAGCCAGCAGACATCACAGTCTTCATCCGGCCCTTGATCTGCCAGCGGAGAAAATGGAACAAGTTCGGCTCCTGCATTCCTCCAACTCTGCGCCACATGCCCATAAAGGAACGAAAACGCGGCATCATCGGCAACCGCGATCCTTTGCCCCGGAGGGCTTATGGCAACACAGCCATGATCCTCAATAGTAAGAGGTGCTGCCGCGGCCATGATGGCATCGAGGTCAAGCGAACCTTCCGTCCTCTCCCGCAGGCTAGCAAGAAGATCTTTCAGTGTGTCCTGTTCCCGTGCCTGCACGAGGCCAAGATGTCGCTCCGGAAGTTTCAGGGTGGTGTCCCGCATGTATGCACCCAGAACGGGGATGCCTGCGGCCAGAATGGCCTCACGGGCCATAGCCAGATGTCGTTGGGACGCAACCTGATTGAGGATGACACCAGCAACATGCAGAGCGGGATCGAGCGTGGCGAAACCGTGTGCAATGGCCGCAGCAGACTGGCCCTGCCCTGATACATCCAGCACAAGAATAACTGGAATACTGAAACGAGCCGCAATATCGGACGGTGCACCTCGCGCGTCAGCAGGCCCCAGCAAGCCGTCGAACAGCCCCATGGCAGATTCAACGACCAGAAGATCTGCACCTTCAGCCGCACGCGCTAACATGCTCTCGAGAAGCTCAGGCGTCATCACCCAGCTATCAAGGTTCAAGCTGGAACGCCCGGTTACAACCTCATGAAACGCTGGATCAATATAATCCGGGCCTGTCTTGGCGGCCTGAATTTCGATATTTCTGGCCCTCAGAGCTGACAGAATACCAAGCGTGGCGGTCGTTTTACCCCCCCCTGAGCGAGGCGCAGCAATCATGATCGCGCGGGTCATATCAGCGATCCTTTCTGATGGCATGTCTCGCTTTCAGCATGAAATATCGTATCCTGTCTCCGATGACTGCCCAAGGCTCCTCTCTGCGATATGGCTGGACGACCGGAAGCTGCGCGACCGCGGCGGCCAAAGCTGCATGGATAGCGCTCCAGACTGGAACATTTCCTGATCCCGTGTCCATCACGCTGCCCGGAGGCAAACAGGCGGCGTTTGCGCTGGCTGCCCATGGGATGGACAAAACGGGCGCCTGGGCAGCAGTCGTCAAGGATGCCGGAGACGACCCCGATGTTACGCATGGCGCCCTTATCCGGGCAGATGTGCGCCCATTGCCTGAGGGGCAAGATATTATTTTTCGCGCGGGCGATGGTGTTGGAACAATTACGCGCCCCGGCCTCCCCCTGCCGCCGGGTGAACCGGCCATTAACCCTGTCCCCCGCCAGATGATCCGTCTCGCACTTCAGGGTGCCTCCGCTGAGATCACAATCAGCGTTGAAAATGGCGTTACGCTGGCCAGGAAAACCCTGAATAGTCGGCTGGGCATTGTCGGCGGGTTGTCCATTCTGGGCACAACGGGAATTGTCGTGCCCTTCTCCTGTTCGGCCTGGATTGACAGCATTCATCGTGGGATCGACGTCGCGCGGGCGCTGAGCCTGCCACATCTGGCCGCGACCACCGGAGATGTTTCCGAACGCGCTGTTCAGACGTTCTACGGGTTGCCTGAAACAGCGCTGATCGAAATGGGTGACTTTGCAGGTGGCGTCCTGAAATATATTCGTCGACACCCGGTCCCTCGCCTTACAATCGGCGGAGGCATCGCCAAGATGACCAAGCTGGCTCAGGGCCGGATGGATCTGCATTCCAAGCGAGGGGCCGCAGATATGCCAGCTCTGGCGGCCTTGGCAACGCAGGCAGGCGCGAGCGCGGAATTGGCCGATGCTATTGCAGTTTCCCCTACGGTCGCAGAAGCATTTCTTCTTGCTTCCGCGCAGGATATTCCACTGGGTAATCACATCGCCCGTGCTGCGTACCAGTTTGCCAGCAGCGTTCTGGAAGACAACAGTATCGCTCTGGACGTTATGGTTTTTGACCGACAAGGCAACTGCGTAGGACGCAGTCATCCGGCTGATGATCCAGACCTGAACCGGCGCTGATAATCCGGATCATAGAGCGCACTCTCCCGAAATTCATCGACCGCAAGCGCGGGACCAACCAAAACAAGAGCGGTGCGCTCTACTGGGTTAGCTGCAGCTTTTTTAAGAAGAGTTCCAAGCGTGGCGCGAATGGTGATCTGATCCGGCCAGCTTGCACGTGCCACCACCGCCACAGGGCACTCTGGCCCATAATGTGGCAGCAACTCCGTAACGATACGGTCCAGCGCATGCACTGCCAGATGGATGGCCAGTGTAGCACCGGTCGCAGCATAGGCTGAGAGTGTTTCACGCGCTGGCATGGAAGACGCTCGGCCACTGACGCGGGTCAGCACGACGGTCTGCGCAACTTCAGGGACAGTAAGTTCCCGGCCCAAGACAGATGCCGCTGCCGCAAATGCAGGCACTCCCGGCGTCATTGTCCAGGGAATATCAAGCCTATCCAGGCGGCGCGTCTGTTCGGCAACCGCGCTGTAGATAGACAGATCCCCAGAATGAAGACGCGCGACGTCCTGCCCTTCAGCGTGTGCCCGGATGTATTCCTGCTCGATCTGGTCCAGCGATAACGGCGCCGTGTTCACCTTTCGGGCATCTGGCGGGCAGTGCTCCAGCATTTCCGCCGGGACGATAGACCCCGCATATAGACAGACTTTACATGAAGCCAGAAGATCGCGGCCTCGCAGCGTCAGAAGATCAGCGGCGCCCGGTCCTGCACCAATAAAATGAACCGTCATCCGTTCTCTTTCCTCATGTCTCAACTGACTGCGCAAGGGCACAGGTCACGTCTTTTCCACTCTGTCGCATAACGATCAAACGGCTTTTTGGCCCGGCACCTGCCAGCGCGCAAGCCTCCGCCACAGAGCTGAATCCTGTCTTTTCAAAAGCAATTGCGGAATGGGTCTCGCACTCTACCTGACGCTCTGTCAGGCTTTCCGTATCAATCCACACAAGCTCAACATTCAAACGTTTTGCCAGCTCTGGAATAGCTGGTTCCGCTTTTCTAAACTCCGGAGCAGCAAGCCGATCGAACCTGCGGCCAGACGTCACCTGCATGATGAGGTCCAGCAGGGATTGTTCGTCCACTTTTGGTCGACAGCCGATACCCGCGACGATCATAACCTGCCCTCAGAAATCACTGTCGCATATTGCGTCACGCGCATGGCGGGTCGGAAAGCATGCAGCCCACCGACAGCATCAAGCCGTTCAATGCCGATCCGTGTCAGCGTGCCGCCATAGCGCGTATATTGAGCGGATAGAACCGCTTCACCTTCCAGCGTTACGGCGTTGGCAACAAGACGTCCGCCAACGGGAAGTGCGGCTCTCGCCTGCGTGAAAATATCCACCTGTGCCAACCCTCCGCCTATGAAAACGACGTCTGGTCTTTCAAGTTCAGGCAAAGCATCAGGCGCAGTGCCTTCCACAATCTTTAGTCCTGGCACACCCAGTTTCAGGGCATTTCTCGCTATTCTCGCCGCCCGTAGTGGATTTTTCTCAATGACGATGGCCCGATTGGCGGGATGATGAAGCATCCATTCAATGGCGACAGACCCGGCCCCTCCACCAATGTCCCAGAGGAGTTCTCCGGGATGCGGGGCTAATGTTGAAAGCGTGACAGCGCGAATTTCGCGCTTGGTGATCTGCCCGTCATGCTCAAACAGATCGTCCTCTAAACCACAGGAAAGGGGGATCATCTTCGCCCCTGGAGCCGCCTCGATTTCAATTCCCATAAGGTTTAGAGGATCGACATCTTCGAGCCCGTCCGAAGCCACGATTACACGCGACTGCTCATTAAAGCCGCCTACCCGTTCCATGACATGAATGCGAGAGGGCCCAAAGCCTCGCCCAGTCAAAAACTGACTGACTTTTCTCGGCGTGCTACCGTCTTCTGACAAAACAATCAGCCGCATAGTCCGATGAAGGTGCGGAACCAATGTCTCAATTGGGCGCCCACAGAGCGACACGACACGCACGTCCTGTTCAGCCCATCCAAGGCGCCCGCAGGCCCAGGATATGGAAGACGGCGCGGGCACACAGAGCATTTCCTCTGGCGGAATATGGCGTGCCAACGTGCTTCCCACACCGAAGCAGAATGGATCTCCGGATGCGAGGACGGTGACGGGCTGTCCGCGCCGTTCAAGAACACGACGTACTCCACTCGAAAACGGGGAGCCCCAAGGTTCAGCTTGTCCTGAGATCAGACTGGCAGCCAGTTCAAGATGCCTTTCACCGCCCATCACAAACTCGGCCTGACGAACGATCTGACGTGCGAGAGACGAAAGCCCCTCGACACCATCCTCGCCAATTCCGATAACGCTCAGCCATGGGGTCTTCATCGGCCTGCTCCGGCAAAGGAACCAAATCCATGCGCGTTCTGATCCTTGGCGGCACGACACAGGCCAACCAACTGGCGCAACATCTCGCGGAAAGAAAGGATTTCGAGCCAGTCTTTTCTCTCGCTGGCGTGACGAAGAATCCAGTTCTTCCCGGAATCCCTGTGCGCATTGGCGGATTTGGCGGCATTTCGGGGCTGGAAACGTTCTTGGCCACAGAGAACATTGGTGCGGTGGTGGACGCGACCCATCCGTTCGCCGCACAAATGAGCCGACACGCCGTGACGGCATGCGAGCGAATGGGCCTTCCTCTGCTGCGGATAGACCGCCCGAGCTGGGAAGCCCAATCTGACGACCAATGGACGTTCGTTCCCAGTATTAATGCCGCCGTAGAAGCGCTGGGGACCGCCGAACGGACAGTCTTTCTGACGACGGGCCGCAAGGACCTGCTGCCGTTCCAGAAGGCTCCGCATCATCATTACGTGCTGCGCAGTATCGACCAGCCTGATCCCTTGTCCCTGCCGTCTAACGTCACGCTTCTGCTCGCCCGCCCTCCGTTCACGGTGGACAGAGAAATCGCGCTTATGAGAGACCATGCTGTGCAGGTTCTCGTCACCAAGAATGCTGGAGCCGATGCGACGGCCGCCAAGCTGATTGCCGCCAGAGCGTTGAAATTGCCCGTTATCATGATTGACCGCCCGACGCTGCCGCGGACGGAGACTGTCACGAGCGTCGAAGACGCGCTGAACTGGTTGGAGCGCCATTATCACGCGGGCACAGACCGGGACGTGTAAAGCCATGCCTGCCCATCCGGCCGCTCGATACGATGTGTCAGAGTGGTCCCGATCAGGACAAGTGTACTCATATCCACCAGTTCGGGATCAGCATGGCTCAGATCGGTTAGGTGCAGCCTTTCATCGGTCCTTCCAATAGCCCTTGCGAAGGCAACAGGCACAGTTCCAGACAACTCCTGACGCAGCACTTCGAAAGCCTCGCCCAACTGCCAGGGACGTGCCTTTGAACGGGGGTTGTAGAGCGCAATCACGAAGCCCGCCTGCGCGGCCAAAGTCAGACGTCGGCAGACTGTCTCCCAGGGCTTGAGATTATCTGACAGGGACATGACGCAGAAATCTCCCCCGAGAGGCGCGCCAATACGGGCTGCGGCCGCCAGAACAGCGGAAACACCGGGAATGACCGTGACATTCACCCCACTCCATCGATCCGGTTCGTGATCGATGGCTTCAAACAGGGCGCTTGCCATGCCAAACACGCCCGCATCCCCGCCTGACACGATCGCCACACAACGCTTCTGCTCCGCAAGTTCGAGGGCATGGCGAGCGCGATCCAGTTCGACACGATTATCCGATGGATGGCGAGTGATATGCGCTGGCAGATCCACACGATCCACGTATGGACCATATCCTATGACGTCTGTTGCCTGAGCAAGTGCCTCTTCAGCCTCAGGGGTTCTCTGGCTGGGCTTTCCCGGCCCGAGACCAATGACGAAGATCTGGCTCACCGGACACCCCGGCGCCCTGGCAACAACGCCAGAGAGAAATAAGGAGCCGCACCGTTCATGTCATTCAGTGGCAGAACACGGGCATCTTCCTGGGTTCCCCGCTCCACATAAACGGCATCCTGCAATCGACCTGCACGTTCCAGCGCTGTGCGCAGCTTTGGAAGATTGCGTCCCAGTTTCATCACAACGGCTGCATCAGCCTGCTTCAGCCACTGAGCCAGATCATCTTCCGACATAGTGGCAGGCAAGACGCACAAGACATCATCACCATGCGTCATGGGGAGTGCCGCCTGCGTCCAGCATCCGCTCATTCCGGTGATTCCGGGAATGACTTCACAAGGTCCGACAGGCTCAAGCCGATCAAACACATACATGGCGGAGCCATACAAAAACGGGTCACCCTCACAAAGAAGAGCAACGCTTCGGCCAGCTTCTATTTCGACCGCAATCTGCTTCGCACACTCATCGTAAAACAACGACATATCAGGATGATAGGACGGGTCATTAACGAGGCGCTCCGTCGTAAAGGGATACGCAAAACGCAGCTCTTTCGTGCCCAGCGTAATATGCGTGTCAGCGATTTTCCGCGCATGACCCATTTTGTCATGACGGCAGAAATAGGCGATGACGGGAGCTGTTGAAATGACCCGCGCTGCCTTGAGCGTCATAAGTTCCGGATCACCCGGCCCTACGCCGACGACGTAAACTGTAGCAGCTGTCATTCTGCCTCGCTGGCAAGGGCGTTCAGGGCAGCAGCAGCCATGGCGCTTCCGCCCAGTCGGCCGCGTACGATGACATGCGCAAGGTCACGCCGAGCAGCCAGTGCATCCTTGGACTCTGCGGCACCTACAAAGCCAACAGGCATCCCGATAATTGCTGCGGGGCGCGGGCCACCTGCATCAATAAGCTCAAGGAGATGAAAAAGCGCTGTCGGGGCGTTGCCAATCGCTACAACAGCCCCTTCAATCTGATCACCCCAAAGATCAAGGGCTGCGGCAGAGCGCGTATTGCCAATTTGTCTCGCAAGATCTGGCGTCCGTTCATCGCGCAACGTGCAAATAACGGCATTATTGGCTGGCAACCGGGCGCGCGTAACACCATGGGCGACCATCTCGGAATCACACAGGATTGGCTTACCCGCCTGCAACGCTGCACGCGCTTTGCTAACAAGATCAGACGTCATGGCGACTGATGCTGCGACCTCCACCATTCCGCATGCATGGATAATGCGCACTGCAATTTTGGACTGTTCAGGCGTAAAACCCGACAGATCGGCCTCTGCACGGATCGTTGCAAAGGACCGGGCATAAATGGCCGCGCCATCCCGAATATAGTCGTAGGAAGAGGGTCCGGCGCTCAAACCTGTGTCTCCTTCAATTCATGACGCAACAAGGCCCGTATCTGCGGAATATCCCTGCCGTGCCATGATGGCGTATCTGTTGTGCGCCCATTGCGCACAACCTCATAATGCCCGTCATCAGCAACAAGCGTCATATCTGCCGCACGGGGATGCGCACACCCCTTTATGCAGCCTGAAACATGCAGCACACAGCCGGGCGGCACATCAGATGCCAGAGCCAAGGCTGTCTCGACAACATCTGCGGTGGCTTTCGCACATCCGGCACGGCCAATACAGGCTTCCACTCTCAACAATGGATCTACCGAACTGGTGATGAAGCCGGGCCATGTTCCGTCCTGCTGCGGCAGGAGAACACTACGCCACGGTGTAACCCGCAGCCGTGATGTCCCGGTAAGTTCGGCAAGAACCTCCAAGTCTTTGGCATGGCATCGACCAAATGGCAGGCCAACACCCATGACCTTCCCCGGCAGGGGCCCTATGAGAGACACCGGACGAGTACCCTGCCGTTTGCACGGAATGCCCTCTAGCCCGGCCTTCGCGTGGACGAATGCTGCTGTATCGGTGTCTCGCGATGGTCGGCCAAGGTCAGAATTTTCTGCACAAATCCGGGACATCACCACGGCTGCTCTGACAGCCCGAGCGTTATCCAGCACTCCGGTTTCCATAGCACCACAGACAACTGACCATCCATCCGCGCGGGACTGAAGGGCAATATCCGCTGATAACGTGCCTTCTGGAACATACCCGCCACCATCAACGGCCCAACCGAACTTGCCGCTCAGCGCCGACAATGCATTTTCTTCAAGAAGTGCCGTCTGAAGCGACTGGGCGACGCCTAACGTTTCCGGGTCGCATTCAGGGTCCAAGCCCGCAAGGGGTGAAACCAGAATGGCCCTTCGGCGCTCTTTTGCTGGATCAGGATCTACGAGCCCTTCTGCCAGTGCGCTTTCTAACGCGAGTTTTGCACTCGTCGAAGAAAATCCTCGCAACTGCACGTTGCCACGATTGGTCAGTTCAACAACGCCGTTTCCGAAACGTCGTGCCAGCTCTGCAATAGCCAGTACTTGTGGCCCGTTAAAACCACCGAGCGGGGAACGGATACGGACCAGATATCCGTCTCGTGCTTCCATCGGCGCGAACATATCCGGACACCAGCCGCGAACAAGGGGGGGAACTGTCATTCGCTCCCACTCTCCAACATCGCAGAGACGCTATTCAGGCGCGGGTGCCAGAGGCCTCGACGGATCATATCCTGGAACCGCGTGCGCATTGCCTGACGTGCCTGAGGGTTAGCGCTTTTCAGGAAAGCATCACAGGTGTCATCGCCAAGCGTTGCGGCAAATACCAAGTCAAACTGTTGGTCAAACCGAACAGAAAGGGTCGAGGCAAAAGCGCAGAGCGCGTCCAGTCCCCGTGCAATTTCGGCGCCTCCCCGATAATCATGCCGCTGCATCCCTGCCAGCCAATGGGGATTGGCCAGACGCCCTCGAACGATGCGCTTCACTTCGTTTTCAACTCTCCGAAGACGGGGCGCGTCCGCACGGGACGTATCGCCATGCCAAAGGACGGGATCGGCCCCTAGCAAAGCCGCCGCTGCTGCAAGCCCACCTTCATGAGCAGCAAAATCCGGGCTTTCGAGAATATCCGTCTCTGCATGGTCCTGCACATGCAGGATTGCATCTGCCCGTGCCAGATTTTGGGCCAATGCTGCGCTGCTACGTGTCCCGTCACGACCGCCACCATACATCCAGTCGTTGTCGGCCAGATAGGACTGGCCGAGCTCAGACCGGTCTTCCCAGTTACTCCGCGTGAGAGCATCTTCAATGCCTGTCCCGTACGTACCGGGCGCTGCACCAAAAATCCGCGCTCCAGCAATTTTTCGAGCATCACCTTCCAGATTTCTCACACGGGCAGACAACGGGTTCCATTCCTCGCCTTCCTCCAAACAGGAAACAGCTTCAACCACCTGATCGAAAAGAGAAATCTGTGCTGGGAAGGCATCCCGGAACAATCCTGAAATTCGAAGTGTTACATCGACACGCGGACGATCGAGAACAGCCAGCGGTGTAATTTCAAATCCTGATACCCGACCGCTCGACGCATCCCACGTGGGGTCAACTCCCATCAGGATCAGAGCCAGTGCCAGATCCTCTCCTCCCGTGCGCAGGGTGGAAGAACCCCATAGATCTATAACGATGCTTTGAAGCGGCTCGCCCTCGTTCTGCAAATGACACAGCAGAATCTGCTTTGCCTGCGTCCGGGCAAGCTCTACCGCAGAAGACGTCGGAACAGCTCTCGGATCAAGCGTGAAAAGATTGCGGCCGGTCGGCAGAACATCCACTCGCCCACGTGTCGGAGCACCAGACGGCCCGGGTTGAATGAACCGTCCTTCCAGCCCGGCCAGAAGTGCCTTCATTTCCGCATCTGCGCTGGCTTCGATCAGAGTAGCAACCATTTGCTGGGGCATCTGTGCGACAGAAGACACCATTTCGGCCAGTTTCTCGGCATGTGGTGCTACTTGACCGAAAACATGCAGACCATCACGGATCTGAAGGTCCTTCACATCACATAGATAAGCATCCAGCCGCGCCAGAGCCTCTGCTTCGTCACCTTCCCCCGCTTTGACGCCACTTTCGCTCAAAAGCCCCATGCGCGTGGCTCGGTCCAGAATATCACGCTTCAGAATGGCGCCACGACGCCTGTCCAGACCATCCGCCTCTGCAAACTCATCGATCAGTTGTTCCAGCTCTGCCATGTCCGGATCAAGTCCGGCCTTCATAACAGGCGGTGTCATATGTCCGATGGTGACTGCGCCGAGACGACGTTTCGCCGAGGCTGCTTCTCCCGGATTATTGACGATAAAGGGATACAGAACCGGCAAAGCGCCACGAAGAACGGCGGGAGCACACTGGTTGGAAAGCGCTACAGCTTTGCCGGGCAGCCATTCGAGTGTGCCATGCGTTCCAAGATGAACCATGACATCTGTCTGGCAGACATGACGTAGCCAGAGGTGGAACGCGATATAGGCATGTCCAGGGGGTGTATCAGGGTCGTGATACTGGGCTTTACGATCCTGCGCGCTGCCACGATCGGGCTGGACAGCGACTACGATGTTACCCAGCGCCACAAATTTAAGGCAAAATGAATCGTCCTGAACAACGGGGTCTTCAGCAGAGGTGCCCCAACTCTGTGTCACAGCGTCCCGGAAGGGAGCGGGCAAGCGCGCAAAGAGTTCGTTATAATCGTTCAGAGACAAACAGGGCTGTGGCAGGTCTTCACACAAAGCTCCCACCAACGCCCTGCTGACGGGTATTTTCGCAGCTCCACAGTCATACCCTGCCTGTTTCAAGGCCTGCAGGATGGATTCAAGGCTGGCAAAAGTATCTAACCCGACGGCATGTGCAGTCTGTCCATCCGCACCGGGATAATCAGAAAGGACAATCGCAAGACGCTTCTCGCGCGAAGGTGTTTTCTTGAGCCTCGCCCATGCGAGAGCTTGCTCTGCAGCAGCGGCAATACCCGGTTGAAAGGGCGCATGCCTTGCCGCATCCCCCGGGACTGTTTCGGATTTGAAGGAGATCGGAGACGAAGAAATCCGCCCATCAAGTTCTGGCAAAACGACCTGCATCGCGAGGTCGGATTGCGATAAACCGCGCCCGCTTTCAGCCCAGGCCGAGACTGTCACACCAGGCTGCAAAACCTGAAGAACCGGAACAGCAGCAACATCAAGAGGAGATGCCCCCTCTTTTCCGCGCGCAGAAAAGAAGGTCGCGTTCAGAATAATGTCTGGCTGAGTTTCAATCAGGCGGGTTTGAATCCACTCGGCAACATCCGGGTTCTTCAGCGATGCGACATATAGAACATCTGTCGCGACCCCGGACTTTTCCAGTTCATCGGCAAGACTGTCAATCGCTGCTGTATCGGCAGCCAGAAGGTGAACGCGGTAGAAAACGATTGTGGCTCTTAAAGGAAAATCCGCAGTCGTCTGGCGATAAATTCCAGCCGGGGGGAGCGCCGCGGGTTGCCCTGAAACGTCATCTCCATATCCGGCCAGATGAGCCATGAGCAAAAGGGCGCGACGCGCATTCTCAGGACCACCTTCCCTCAGAAACCCCGTAAGTCTGGAATGGTTTTCTGCTTCGACGCTGGTCCACTCTTCAAGCCGTGCATCCTGACGGGCATCTCCGGGCAACAGAGCCAGTGGAATGCTGTTCCTGCTACAAAAATTCCGGAGTTCTTCCGCCCCATATCGCCAGTAATCCACGCCACCCAGAAGCCGTGCGATGACGCATCGGGACGATGCTATGGTCTGCTCAACGTATAAATCGACCGACATGGGGTGTCTGAGGCGAGCAAGACTGACCAGTCGCAGCGAAAAACCTGCGCCGGTCGGGGCCTGCTCATTCAAACGGGAATAGGCCCGCTCAAGCGCCAGAAGATCGCTATCCGAGAAGGACAGAAACACGACGTCAGCAGGCGCATGACCGAGATCCTCGGCCACGTCCTGATCGTCTATTCCGTGTCGTTCCCGGACAAGCAGATGCATCAGGTCAGTCCGCCAGCAATGCGGCTTCGATGGCTGCGCGATCCAGGCCTGTCTGGCCAATTACGACAAGGCGCCCGTCGCGACCGGCATCTGCGAGAGGTACATCAAATTCATGACGGAAACGGGTCCCGACACCCTGCACGGCCAACCGCAATTTTTTACCCTGCACCGCTGCAAAGCCTTTCATGCGGAGGATATCGAATTGCCCCGCAACCTCGCTCAGGCGTTTGAGCAACGCTTCAGCACTCTTCTGCTCCGGAAGGACTACGACGAAACTCTCGAAGTCATCATGTTCGTGATCATCTGCGCCATCATGGTTGGACGGGCGCGCCTGAAGGTCGTCTTCGGCACCGGCACCAATTCCCAGCAGAACAGCGGGGTCCAGTCGTCCCTCTACTGCGCGCAGCGTAATAACTTTCCGCGGCACGGCCTCGTTAATGCCCTTTTCAACCGCATCAATCCCGGCTTCATCCAGAAGATCAGTCTTGTTCAGAACAATCAGATCTGCCGCATTCAACTGATCTTCATAGACTTCAGCCAACGGATTATCATGATCCAGAGAAGGGTCAGCAGCCTGCTGTGCAGCAACAGCTTCCGGATCGTCGGCAAAGCGACCCGCGGCGACAGCAGGTGCGTCCACAAGCGTAATCACACCATCAACGGTCATGCGGGTACGGATCCCGGGCCAGCTGAATGCCTTGAGAAGAGGCTTGGGCAGCGCAAGGCCAGATGTCTCGATCACGATGTGCTCTGGCGGATCAGGGCGATCAATCAGAGCCTCCATGGTTGGAATGAAGTCGTCTGCAACCGTGCAGCAGAGGCATCCGTTGGTGAGTTCGACGATATCCTCGTCAGCACATCCTTCGATCCCGCAGGACCGCAGGATTTCACCGTCGATCCCAAGCGAACCGAACTCGTTCACGACGATTGCAATACGGCGCCCATCAGCCTGTGCGAGAAGATTTCGCAGAAGGGTTGTTTTCCCTGCCCCCAGAAAACCTGTGATGATCGTAACCGGAATCTTGCGACCGGAGCCTGAAACAGTCTGGGACATCATGAAAGTTCCTGTGAAGCAGACAATGAAGATGGAAGACGGGCGATAACCATATCAGAAAGCGATGCAGGTCGCTTTGACGGCATCACTGTTCCGGTTTTCGATGCCCGGTAAAGCTTAAGGTAAGCCAGCAGGTCCGACAGCTTTTCCGGACCAAGTTCACCTAGAACAAAAGTCCATTTTTCCGGCATGGAAAGCGTGGCAATACAGCCTCGGCTACAGGCTGCCATACATTCAACGGGCTGGACGCTGAAATCACCTTCAGCAGCCTGGTCAAGCAAGGCATCGTAGAGCTGTCGCCCCCGAACAGGGTCATTCCCAACCGGTAGACCGCGACGACACGTCACACAGACGTGGAAAACTGGCGAAACGGATGATTGGCCCGTTTCAGGATAAGGCAGGGTATCTGCCATGGTTTCGTCTCTCTTGCAGCCACAACGGCATAACAAAAGGCGCGATGAAAGGCCTTCGCAATCGCGAAAGTGACACGCACATGATGGCGCGCCCTCACACTCCGGGCACCCCGCCGGATCATGACACTTGGCTCAGATGGCAGGTCTCCTGACTCACGGCTGAGGCGCCATTAGCACCTCCTCTCCCACCGGGCCTTCCCAGATCGAAATCCAGTGGCTGCCTTTCCTGAAAGAAAGACTGGCAGGACAGAAAACCGTCCACAGTTGCGGGGGCAGTGCCGGGTTTGACCTAATTCTAAGGCCGCACCAGCTTCCCTTTTCATCCTCCTCTCAGAGGAACCATCAAACCCTCTCCTATCTCTGGGATGAAAGCGTGTCAAAGCCCGGGAAATGGGCTCATTTCATTTTCAAAGACAAACCCGCCGCCACAAACAGCACTTCTCCGGCGACTGCGGCGATCTTCTGATGAAGAAGGCCCGCTTCATCGCGGAAACGACGAGCCAGGGCATTGTCCGGGACAATTCCGAGCCCTACCTCGTTACCCACAAGAACGGTCCGGCCTTTCCGTGTTTGCAACGCCTCGAGAAGATCTTTCGTCGCGGCGTGTACATTACGATCTTCCAGAATGAGATTTGTCAGCCACAAAGTCAGGCAATCAACCAGAACCGGCGCACCCTGCTCGACCTGTAAAACACCAGCGATATCAAACGGCTCTTCAACTGTACGCCAGCCTTTGTTCCCACGGGTGGTACGGTGCAAATCTATCCTGGCCTGCATTTCTTCATCAAAAGCCCGACCGGTCGCGAGGTAAACCCAAGGGGCCGGAAGGGCAGTGATGAGTGCCTCAGCGATCCCGCTTTTTCCTGACCTGGCGCCCCCGAGGACCAGTGACACATCCGGTAGTCCTGTTTGCGTGATGGTCTGTGCCACAATGTCTCCTGCGCCTTCTTCTTGCATGGTCCCTGATAACAGCACAAAAGACCTGTCATGCCACCGCACATCATGCCCTCGTCCTGTCAGCCCCCTTTCGCCAGCATGGCAGAACTTCGCACTGCCTGCCTGTCACTTCCAGACCCCGACCCAAAAGTCGCCGCCCTGATAGCGGAGCGAGACGCAACTCTGACCAAACCTCCCGGCAGCCTCGGGCGGTTGGAAGAGCTGTCCATTTGGCTCGGTGAATGGCAAGGCCATCAGAAACCAACGCTAGAACACGTTCAGATAACGATTTTTGCAGGAAATCATGGTGTGGTCCGCCGGGGGGTATCTCCGTGGCCTTCGGATGTTACGGCCCAAATGGTGTCGAATTTCCAGCGTGGCGGCGCAGCAATCAATCAGCTTGCCCGGAATGCTGGTGCGAACCTTACTGTTGTGCCCGTCCGAAATCTAATGGCCACAGCAGATTTTACCGCGACCCCAGCTATGGGCGAAGACGAATTCCTTGATGCGGTCTCGGTCGGATACACCGCCGTATCCCCCGCGCTGGATCTGTTTTGCCCAGGCGAAATGGGTATTGGCAACACAACCCCCTCCGCCGCACTTTGCGCAGCGCTTCTGGGGGGCACAGGCGCGGACTGGGCAGGACGTGGAACGGGTCTCGATCAGGCGGGCGTCAACCTCAAGGCTTCTGTTATTGATGAGGCCCTGTGTCTGCACGCGGCGTCACTTAACGACCCCTTGCATGCCGCACGTTGTCTGGGTGGTTACGAACTGGCCGCCATACTGGGAAGTGTTCTGGCCGCCAGACACCATCGTATCCCGGTTCTGCTTGACGGCTTCGTCTGTACCGCAGCCGTGCTGCCATTGATCAAACTGACTGCCTCAGCACTCGACCACACACAGCTCTCGCATTGTTCCGCTGAGGCTGGTCACCGAAAGCTGGCAGATGCCCTCAGGCTGAAACCAATACTGGACCTAGGCTTGCGCCTTGGAGAGGGATCTGGGTCTGCCGTTGCCATTCCCGTCCTCAGAGCGGCATTGGCCTGCCACAACGGTATGGCGACGTTCGCTGAGGCTGCTGTTTCCCAATCAGACGTCTCCATTCAATGAGGCTTTGGCGCACCATTCGAGAAGACATTGCCTGTGGTGCGGGCCTGCTGACCCGCCTTCCCTTGGGATGGCTGCGCGTCAGCGGACAGGACTGGTCTCTGGCGCGGTCTGTCTGGTGCTGGCCCCTGGTTGGCGCGCTTATCGGTATTCTCAGCGCATCAGTGTTCTTGCTGCTGAGTGCCTTGAGTGTTCCCCCTCTGGTAGCGGCAGCCTGGAGCGTCGGCCTACAAGTTCTCTTAACCGGAGGCCTGCACGAAGACGGACTGGCGGATATGGCGGACGGATGTGGTGGTGGCCATACTCCTGAGAAGCGCCTGACCATCATGCGCGATAGTCGTATCGGCAGCTATGGGGGGTTAGCTTTGGGCATCAGCTTAATCGGCCGCGTTACGACGTTAGCAGCGCTGCCTCCTTCAATGATCTTGCCGGCAATGGCTGCAACGGGAGCGCTATCCCGCGCAGTACTCCCTCTCCTGGCGTTCCTCACCAAGCCTGCTCGTGACAACGGGCTGGCAAAACAGCTGTCCAATCTGACACGGGATCAGTTGCTGGGCGCCTTGTTTTCCGGCTTTTGCATGACGGTAATTTGCCTCCCCGCACAACTGGGCTTCCAGACTATTCTTGCCGCCCTGTGCACGATGCTTGGAGTTCGCGCCGTAGCCCGAAAAATGCTTGGCGGCTATACCGGAGACGTACTCGGAGCAACGGCCAGTCTCGCTGAGTGCGTTCTCCTGACAGTGCTGGCCTCAGCATGGAAAAGTTGACACTCCCGCATGAAAGGTTACATCCTTCCTGTTAGCGAAAGCAGGGAGAAGCCGGTGCAAATCCGGTGCGGTCGCGCCACTGTAATGCTCGTGAAATCACGTTGCGAAGCCAGACCTCCTTTACCAATTTTCAACCGCAGAACGCGCTTTTCCAGCGGAGCCTATTATGAGCCAGAGCCTTTCCCCGTCCCACCTGCCCGCCAGCATCGCCGCACCGGTTGCGCTGCCGATCCGCACGCTCCTTCCATGGGCTGCCTTTACGGTCGTGCTCAGCCTTATGCTGCTTTATTTTGTTGGTGCAGAACAAGGTGCGACGTCTTTGATTTCAGGGCACGCAGTTCATGAATTTGTTCATGATGGGCGCCATCTTCTCGGTTTCCCCTGCCACTAAACGCAGCATAGTTTCATGACAGGTCGTCTTTTGAGCCGCGGCATGATTGCCGGGATTGCTGCCGCATTGCTTGCGTTCGTGTTTGCACGTTTTTTTGGAGAGCCGCAGGTCAATCTTGCGATTGCATTCGAGAGCGCGAAAGACCTCGCTGCTGGCGAGCCGCCTGAACCGGAAATTATCAGCCGAGGCGTACAGGCGTCTTTCGGGCTTCTCACCGCTGCCGTTATGTATGGCGCGGCTTACGGCGGCATCTTCGCGACTATTTTTGCTTTTGCATACGGTCGCGTAGGCCGCTTTTCGCCGCGAGCCTTATCTGCACTTCTGGCAGCCGCAGCATTTGTTGTGTTCGTGCTGGTGCCAGACCTGAAATATGCTCCCAATCCCCCTGCCGTTGGCCTTCCATCCACCATCGGCCTACGAACCGGCGCCTATTTCGGTATGATCGCTCTGTCGCTTTGCGCGGCAGCGGCATCCTATATGGTCAGCCGACCACTCATCGGGCGCCTGGGTCATTGGAACGGAGTGCTAGCCTCCCTCGGAGTCTTCATCATTCTGGTGGCCGCCGGACAAGCCGGTATGCCTGATATCAACGAAGTTCCATCAGATTTCCCGGCAACAGTGCTCTGGCGATTCCGGGAGGCAGCCTTGGGGATGCAGATCGTTCTATGGGCTACGATCGGACTGCTCTTCGGCCCTCTGGCATCCCGTGTCCTGACGGCAGGCGCTGACAAACCTTTTGCACGCAACGGATAAACCATGACGGCACCAGCCTTTTCAGACGATTTCAGAAAAGATCTGGAGCGCCTTTTCACATGGCGTCGCGATGCGCGACATTTCCAACGTGATCCTCTGCCCACATCGGTGCTGGATCATCTCCTGCATGCATCGACTTTGGCGCCTTCCGTTGGTTTGAGTGAGCCCTGGCGCTTCGTGCTCGTTGAAAACCAGGAGCGAAAAGCAGCCGTTCGGAAAAGCTTTGAAACCTGTAACCGGGAAGCCCTTCAGGGATATGAAGGCGCACAAGCAGCATCCTATGCGACGCTCAAACTGGCCGGATTAGATGATGCCCCGCATCATGTCGCCGTCTTCTGCGAAACATTCCCGGATCAAGGACATGGTCTCGGACGTGCGACCATGCCGGAAACAACGACGTGGTCCGCTGTGATGGCCATCCATACGTTCTGGCTGGCCGCAACGGCGGCTGGTGTTGGGCTGGGCTGGGTCTCCATTCTTGAGCCTGAGCACGTGTCAGACCTTCTCGATGCCGAGCCGGGATGGAACCTTATCGCGTATCTTTGCATCGGATATCCGGCAGCACATGCCAAAACGCCAGAACTGGAGCGCATGGGATGGGAAACAAGAAACCCGGACCGACGTCAGTGGATCAAACGATGACGTAATGGAGCCTGCTGCTGCCCTGCGGCATTGAAGGTGCTAGCAGGTTCGCCCTTTCTCCTTTGGCAAGCCCATCAAGGAGACGAAGTGGGCCGCCGTGCGAAATGACTAATGCGGCCTCTCCAGCCTGAACGAGGTCTGCCCAGAAAGACTGCACACGTTCCTGTAGCGCTCGCCCACTTTCACCACGCGGCGGAGAAAACCCTTCAGGATCTTCGGCCCAGCTATCGAGAGCCACACGCGGCACAACATTCCAGGATAGCCCTTCCCACTGGCCAAAATTTAGCTCCAGTAACCGGTCATCCAAACGCAGCGGCCACCCGGTCTGTGCCTCAAGTCTTCGCGCGACAGACAGACACCGGGCCGATGGTGACGTGTAGATGACTGAACAACCGGCGCCCTTTGCAAGGGTCAGCAGACCAGCGGCCTGAGCCTCCCACCCCGCTCTGAGTTCCATCTCCTGTCGCCCATAACAAAGGCCTTCACTCCCCTCAACGGGAGGATGGCGGGACAGGAGAACCGGAATGGTAAGAGTGGTCATTAATCGTAGATGGGGGTGCGACGCGTTTTCCGTCAACCAGCCAGTCCGATGATTTTATGCCATTTCCTGATCAGCAATCCGATGTGTAAGGTATGCCTCATCTCGTCAGACACGCGTTATGACAAAGACTGAGGACATGATGCACAAATCTTCCCTTCGAAACCGCCTGAAATTGGCTACCGCTCTTGCCGCTTTCGCGATAGCTCCGCTCGCAATCGGCGTTTCCGGGGCCCATGCAGCGTCTGACGCAGGCGCCTCCGGCCCTATCGACCCGGCTCGAATGTCGGAGACAATGCGGGTTCTGGCTTCGGACGCATTTGAAGGACGCGCCCCTGGCACCCCAGGTGAGGCCGTCACGGTCAAGTGGCTGATTGATCAGTACCAGAAGCTTGGACTGGAACCTGGCGGCGAAAATGGCGGATGGACGCAGAATGTCCCCATGATCCGCACCCGCCCTGATCCGAAAGCAATCGCGACGATCAAGACACGGGGTCAGGCTGCTCTGCCGCTTCATCAGCTGACAGATATCGTCATGTCAACGCTCCAGCCGATCGAGCGCCTTCAGCTGTCAAACGTCCCTCTGGTCTTCGTGGGCTATGGTGTGACGGCGCCGGAACGTCGCTGGAATGACTTCAAGCAGGTTGATCTACACGGCAAGATTGCGGTCTTCCTGGTGAATGATCCTGATTTCGATGCTGGACCAGAGGAGCCTGTTGCTGGGCGCTTTGGTGGCAAGACCATGACGTATTACGGCCGCTGGACCTACAAGTTCGAGGAAGCAGCCCGTCGCGGTGCAGCCGGAGCGCTGATCATTCATGATACTCCGGGCGCGTCCTATCCCTGGAGCACCGTCGTCGCACCTCAGGGTGAAGAATATGACATTCTTCACGACGATAAGGACCTGAAGTCCGTACCGATGATCGGCTGGATCGAAGGCAATGCAGCCAAAACATTGTTTGCGCGCGCCGGGCTGGATCTGAACCGTCTGCGTCGTCAGGCGCGTTCGCCGGATTTCCATCCGGTCAACATTCATGACACGACGCTTTCAGTGGACATGCCGGTCAAGGTCGATCACCTCCAGAGCCAGAACGTCATCGGCAAGATCACCGGTACGGATTATCCCGACGAAACCGTAATGTTCGGCGCGCACTGGGATGCGTTTGGTAAAAGCACCGACGCCGCGGGCAAGACCGTTATTCGGCGCGGAGCGATTGACGACGGCTCTGGTATTGCAGCCGTTCTGGAAATCGCACGGGCTTTCAAGAACGGGCCAAAGCCAAAACGGACTGTCAGTTTTGCATCCTGGACCGGGGAAGAGCGTGGCCTTCTGGGATCGAGCTGGTATGTCGCCCATCCGCTGGCGCCCCTGGACAAGACTGCGGCTAACCTGACCATGGATGTGCTTCAGATGGCAGGCCCAGCTCATAATGCCTTCATTATCGGCGCTGGACAGGACACTCTGCAGGACGACTTCGCAGCCGCGGCTCTCAAGCAGGGCCGTACAACCCAGCCGGAAGCCATGCCGGAGCGCGGAGCCTTCTACCGTGCGGACCATCTGCCCTTCGCTCGCGCTGGCGTGCCCGTTCTCGCAGTTATGGATATGGCTGGCCCGTTCGATCTTCTTCAGGGTGGAACAGCCGCAGGCAGCAAATGGCTGACGGCATATATGGCCTGCTATCATCAGGCCTGCGATGCCTGGAGCCCTGACTGGGACGTCAGAGGTGCGGCGCAGGACGTCGATGTTGTCCGCCAGGTCGGATATAATGCGGCCTTCTCGCATGATTGGCCGACGTGGAAAGGTGGCTCCGAGTTCCGGGCCATCCGTGAAAAGAGCAACGACGTTCGTTCGGCTCACTAAACTTCAGGTTCAGGCGGCTCGGAGAAAGAGCCGCCTGAATTTTGATTTTAAACGATATATTCTGGAAATTTCTTAATCCGTTTCGTAGCGAAGAACATTTCCAGCGGCCTTGTTCAAGCAGGTGGCAATCCACGCTTGACATCATGCGCGCCTTAAAATTTGCGCGCTTTGAACAAAGTTCCTGCAACCCGTTCATAGATGAGATCGAGATGGACAATCGCGTTGGCGAAATGCAGGTTTTTCTGCGGGTAGTCGAAAGCGGCAGTTTCTCGGAAGCCGCCCGGCTGCTGGTCATGACGCCATCAACCGTCAGCAAGCTCATCGCCAGAATTGAAGCCCGTCTGGGTGTCCGCCTGATCGAACGCTCGACCCGCCGCCTTTCCGTAACGGAGGAGGGACAGACCTATTATACGCGCGCTGTCAGCCTGATAGCTGATCTCGATGATATTGAACGCAGCCTCACAACGGGAACCATGCAGCCCAGAGGGACGGTCCGGGTCAATGCATCCGTTGCGTTCGGCACCCTTGGACTGGAGCCATTCCTCCCCGCGTTCTGGAATGCCTATCCAGAAATCCTGATTGATCTCTCACTTTCCGACGACGTAACAGACCTTTACCTTGACCGGACAGACGTCGCCTTCCGTGTCGGCCGACTGCAGGATTCAGGCCTTACAGTCCGTCATTTGGGGGCTGTACCACGCAGGATTGTAGCCTCACCCAACTATCTTGAACGCCACGGAACACCTCAGACCGTTGCGGATTTAGACAGCCATCAATGCCTTGGGTTCAACTTCCAGCGCACAACCCCTGTCTGGCCGTTTCAGGAAAAAGGGCGGCTGATTGACCGCCGCGTGCACGGTCCCCTTCTAGCGAATAATGGTGAAACGGTAAGGCGTATGGCCCTGCAAGGCGTCGGGCTGGCACGGCTTGGGGAGTATCATGTCCGTGAAGACCTGAAGACTGGCCGCTTGGTTGAAGTTCTGAGTGATGCCACGATACAGGACGAAGAAGACATTCATGCCCTCTTCCCTGCAGGACATCAGAGCCCACCGCGAGTGCGTGCCTTTCTTGATTTCATGGTTCCGCGAATACAGGATTATCTCAAGGCGCCTTGATCCGTGACGTGCCCTTACTGAGAGGCCGCGCCGCCCAGTATGCCGCCAGAACGGAGCCGGACACATTGTGCCAGACGGAAAAAACTGCTCCTGGCAGCGCTGCAATGGGTGAGAAGTAAAGACGGCCCAGCGTTGCGGCGAGCGCCGAGTTCTGCATCCCGACTTCAAGCGCAAGCGTTCGGCAGACAGACTCATCGAAGCCCAGAAGCCTGCCGCCCCAGTATCCCCCCAATAAGCCAATCGCGTTATGCAGAATAACGCCCAGGATCAAAAGGGGGCCAGCTTGAGCCAAGGAGGGACCGGCGCCAGCGACGACGCAACCAATGATCAGCAAAATGGACACCATGGCCACGGGCGGCAAGGCGTTCTCAATCCGCTGGATGGTCCGATGCCACAGCGTATTGACGATCACACCGGCAAAAACCGGTAACGCAACCATGGTAATGATGCTTCGGAACAACCCCCAGCTATCAACAGAGACACCCGCAGACACATACAGCCGTGTCAGTAATGGTGTTGCAAAAATTCCCACCAAAGTAGACAGCGCACTAATACTGACGGACAGCGCAACATCTCCCTTGGAAAGAAAAATCATCACATTGGAGGCTGTGCCGCTAGAGACACAGCCCACAAGAACCATACCTGTCGCCAGACCGGGAGGCATACCGAGCAGATGTGCAATCCCCCATGCCGCCAAAGGCATGACGAGATAATGCAATCCTACCCCCGCCAGAACAGGATAAGGGCGCCGGGCAATGCGGGAAAAATCCTGCACTGTCAGAGACACACCCATTGTAAACATGATGAACGCGAGCAGCGGTGTGATGACCGGCAACAGTTTCAGGAACGGCGCGGGAAGCACGATGGCTGCCAGCGAGACCAGAATGGCCCAGACCGGGAAAAGGCGCGTCATCATCTGGCGGAGCGTCTCCATTATTAGAACACGAGTAAGGTAACGTTCCTCATACCGTCATCCTGTCCGCTTGGGAAAATGATAGCCGTCAGATCGGCAATTCGGGATCGGCCTTGACCTCTTCCATGACGGTGTAAGTGTGCGTCTGGCGTACTCCCGGGAGCCGGGTCAGGGTTTTCCCCAGAAAATTACGATACGCGGTCATATCCTTGACCCGCGCCTTCACCAGATAGTCGAACCCGCCCGCAACCATATAGCACTCACTGACCTGAGGAATGGTTTTAAGTGCTTTGGAGAAGGCCTCAAAAATATCCGGACTGGTCCGATCCAGCGTGACCTGAATGAAAACAAGCAGCCCAAGATTGACGGTTTCAGGGTCAAGACGGGCCATATAACCGCGGATTACCCCGCTTTGCTCCAGCTTTTTAACGCGCTCCAGCGTAGCGGCAGGGCTCAGATGAATCTGCCGTGACAAATCAATGTTCGTGATGCGGCCATCCTTCTGAAGAAACCTCAGAATTCTGCGATCTATGTCATCCACTTCGTACCACCTGCTAAATATAATTTTCCATAAATTCGATAAACCGAATTTAATTCGTCGTCTCCCTTAAAATACCAGCACCTGTTTCGCAAACGTTTCAATATCTGTGAGAGACCATCAGAACAGCGGTATCCTCATGACCTCACCTTTCGCGTCCCTTGCAGCCATCGTTCCGCCGCGGTCTCCGCTCCGTCAGGCCATCACCGACCACACCCGTGTAGCGGAAGCCCCGCGGGTGACGGAACTTTCGCGTGAGGCTCGCCTTGAGGACGATCAGGCTGCCCTCGCCCGTCAGACAGCGAGGCGTTTGGTCGAAGCTCTTCGTCAAGGCCGCAGTAGCGGCATCGTTCAGGATCTGGTGCAGGAATACGATCTCTCCTCTCAGGAAGGTGTCGCCCTGATGTGCCTGGCGGAGGCCCTGCTTCGTATCCCTGACCTTCCCACGCGTGACGCCCTCATTCGCGACAAGATTGGGAACGGTCAGTGGCATGAGCACATCAGTCGAAAGTCTTCCCTGTTCGTAAACGCAGCGACCTGGGGACTGGTCGTCTCAGGCAAGGTCCTGTCGACGGAAGAGACGAAAGCGCTGCCGGGAAGCCTCAAACGCCTGATCGGACGGTGCGGTGAGCCTGTGATCCGCAAGGGCGTCGATATGGCAATGCGCATGATGGGTGAGCAGTTTGTAACCGGCCAAACCATCGCGAACGCGCTCGAAAACAGCAAGCCCCTTGTCGCAAAGGGATTCCGTTACTCCTACGACATGCTGGGAGAAGCTGCCACGACCATGGCGGACGCTGATCGGTATTACCGTGATTATGAAACAGCCATTCACGCCATTGGCCAAGCATCAGCAGGCGCTGGCGCGTATCAAGGCCCAGGTATTTCAGTCAAGCTGTCTGCCCTTCATCCGCGCTATAGTCGCCTCCAGAGGGAACGCGTTCTCGCCGAGTTGGGCCCTCGCCTGACAGCACTTGCGCGCCTCGCCTGTCACTATGACATCGGCTTCAACATTGACGCTGAAGAGACGGACCGGCTGGAGCTCTCTCTGGACCTGCTGGAAACGCTTTGTTTCGACCCAGCCCTGAAAGACTGGAAGGGCATTGGCTTCGTTGTTCAGGCTTATCAGAAGCGTGCACCATTCGTACTCGACTGGGTGATTGATCTGGCCCGTCGCACAAATCACCGCCTGATGGTCCGGCTGGTTAAGGGTGCCTATTGGGATAGTGAAATCAAACGTGCCCAGGTCGATGGGATGGAGAATTTTCCGCTCTTCACGCAGAAGATCCATACCGACATTTCCTACATTGCCTGCGCCAAGAAGCTTCTGGCTGCTCCAGACGCCATTTTCCCGCAGTTTGCAACGCATAACGCGCAGACACTGGCCAGCATTCACGCCTTGGCAGGACCGAATTTCACGACTGAGTCCTATGAATTTCAATGCCTGCACGGCATGGGAGAAACGCTGTACAAGGAAGTTGTTGGTCCGGAAAAGCTGAATCGGCCTGTCCGCGTCTATGCTCCCGTGGGCACGCATGAAACGCTCTTGGCCTATCTCGTACGCCGCCTACTGGAAAATGGCGCGAATTCGTCCTTTGTGAACCGAATTCAGGATCCTGCAGTTTCAGTGGAAGAGCTGATTACCGACCCCGTCACGCTCTCCGCCCATGCCCTCCCCAGCACCCTGCGCCTACCAAGCGACCTTTTCCAGCCTGAGCGTGAAAACTCGCATGGGCTGGATCTTGCAGACGAAAACACTCTGAAAACACTTGGTGTTGCCCTGAGTAAGGAGGCCTCATTTGGTGAAACGGCGGGCGAAGATGTTGTTAATCCTGCCGACAAGTCAGATGTCATTGGGTGTATCAAACCCACGGCTGTCGAAAGCGTAGGGGCTGTCATCAGCAAAGCCGCAACGGGTTTTGATGTCTGGAAGAACACACCAGTCTCCGAACGCGCTACATGTCTGGAGAAGGCCGCTCAGAGCCTCGAAGACGACATGCCCAGACTGATGGGACTGATTATCCGGGAAGCAGGAAAGACCCTTGCCAATGCGGTGTCTGAAATCCGCGAGGCTGTAGACTTCCTACGCTATTATGCTGCCCAGATCCGCCGCGACTTTACTGCTGACAATGCTGCCCCACTGGGCCCCGTCGTCTGCATTAGCCCCTGGAACTTCCCTCTCGCCATTTTTCTGGGGCAGGTTTCTGCTTCCCTGGCAGCCGGGAACAGCGTTCTCGCCAAACCTGCGGAAGAAACGCCTCTCATTGCGCAAGAAGCTATCCGCATTCTTCATAATGCCGGAGTGCCAGCAGAAGCCTTACAACTTGTACCAGGTGGCGGCGAAATCGGAGCGGCGCTCGTCGCCGATCCCCGCATAACTGGCGTTCTGTTCACGGGTTCGACGGAAGTCGCAAGGCTGATCCAAAAGCAGCTCGCCGGGCGCCTGAATGCAGATGGCACACCTATTCCTCTGATTGCCGAAACGGGCGGCCAGAATGCACTTGTTGTGGACAGCTCAGCTCTGTCCGAACAGGTCGTCGGGGATGTACTATCTTCCGCCTTTGACAGTGCTGGGCAGCGATGCAGCGCACTCCGGGTACTGTGCCTGCAAAACGATAGCGCAGATCGTGTTCTGACGATGCTCAAAGGGGCTATGGCAGAACTGCGTACGGGAGATCCAGCTCTTACGCAGACAGATGTCGGGCCAGTCATCACAGAAGAGGCTCAGAGCGGAATTCTCCGCCATATTGAAGACATGCGCGCTCGTGGTTTTTCGATCCATCAATCTGCAATTTCTGAAGAGTGCGCAAACGGGACCTTTGTGCCGCCGACCCTGATTGAAATCGACAATTTGTCAGCTCTGCGCCGAGAGGTTTTTGGGCCGGTTCTGCATGTTGTCAGGTATCGCCGCGAAGAACGCGCGCAGTTGATGGCTGCCATCAACAACACCGGATATGCCCTGACCTTCGGCGTTCACTCACGCATCGACAGTACGATTGAAGACCTTAAAGCCATCTCAGATGCGGGAAATATCTACGTCAACCGTAACCTTGTGGGTGCCGTCGTAGGGTCTCAGCCGTTTGGGGGGCATGGCCTTTCCGGAACCGGCCCGAAGGCAGGTGGCCCGCTTTACCTGCGTCGCCTTCTGTCCCGACGCCCTGAACTAGGTGCTCTGGCGCACCATGACCTGCCAGTTGTTCTGAATTTTGCCGGGCAGTGGTTAAGGGCCATAGCACCAGACTTCAGAGCCGTTGTGCCTGCCGGAACGCCTTTGGGAACAACCCTTTCCCTCCCCGGCCCTGTCGGAGAAGACAACGTTTACACTTTGACAGCACGAGGCACAGTGCTGTGTGCAGGGCCTAGACTTGAGGATCTGTGTCAGCAAGTCACAGATGCCCTGTCCACTGGGAATGCCTGTGCGATCCCTGCGGAAATCTGGCGCCGTTTGCCCCCACCGCCTGCGGCCTTGGGAGCCTCTATCCTCCCACTATCAACAGACGTTCAGGTGGATGTGGCGCTGTGCAATGGCGATGCAACAGACCGCAAGCAGGTCTTGGCAGCACTGGAACGTAAAGACGGACCGGTAGTCTGCCTGCACACACCAGACGCAGACGGACGTTACCCACTGGAATGGCTGGTTCAGGAGCGGGCCTGCAGCACCAATACGACGGCTGCTGGCGGAAATGCAGCTCTTATGGCGACGGTTTAGTATTCACGCCCTAACACGAGACACACTTCCATCGTGGTCATACAGGCTGCGGTGGGAGGCCTTGGCTCAAAGAGACAGACGCATCAAACCTGCCTCCCACTTTCATGTCAGGACCGAGTGTGCGACCCTTGCGCCACCATTGAAACAAAGCGTTACGCTGTTTCTTCAATATTCTGACTGATTAAGGATACGCATCGTTATGCGCCGCCTTCTGGCTTTCAGCACCCTTCTTGCCGGTCTTCCCTTTGCCATGGTGGCGCATGCCGAAGGAACGTTTTCCTTCCAACAGACACCAGGCCAACTTCCCAAAACCGTTGTTCCGGCCTCCTATGCCATCGATCTCGAAACAGACCCGGAGCATCTGACCCTCAAGGGCCAGGAAACCATCGACGTCACGGTTCTAACAGATACGCAGGACATTGTTCTCAATCAGGCCGGACTGAAGCTGTCTGGTGCCCTTCTGGATGGGACGCAGCATGCGACCATCACACAGGATGACGCTGCAGAAACTGCCACGCTGCATTTTTCACAGCCGGTTCCCAAGGGCCCCCACACTCTTTCCATCAATTACACAGGCCCAATCCTCAAGACGCCAAATGGCCTCTACATCAACGATTATACGTCAGCCACCGGCCAGGCACGCCGCATGCTGGTGACGCAGTTCGAAGTTGCTGATGCCCGCCGCATGTTCCCCGGATGGGATGAACCCGCATTCAAGGCCAGCTTCCAGCTGAATGTGACGTTGCCTTTCGATGATGTTGCTGTCAGCAATATGCCCATTATCGGCACCACGCAGCAGGACACGAAGACCAAGCGCGTTTCCTTTGCCCCAACACCTCGCATGTCCAGCTACCTGCTGGCACTTGTTGCCGGTGACATGGGAGCCGTTCATGGAGAGGCTGATGGCACGCCCCTGAGTGTTTATGCCCCAGCCGGTCTTGAGGAACAGGGTCGGTATGCTCTTGAATCAGCCCAGCGCATTCTGCCGTATTACAACAGCTATTTCGGGGTAAAATATCCTCTCCCGAAGATGGATATGCTGGCTATCCCCGGGAATTATCAGGCCGGTGCGATGGAGAACTGGGGCGCTCTCACATACATCGACAATGTGCTTCTGTTTGACCCAAAAAACAGCACACCCAAAACACGCGAGCTGATTCACGAAGTCGTTGCGCATGAGATGGCGCATCAGTGGTCTGGCGATCTTGTGACGATGGGCTGGTGGAACAACATCTGGCTCAACGAGGGCTTTGCGTCCTGGATGGAAATCAAGGTCACGGACAAGCTGAACCCACAGTGGGACATCTGGCCACGCCAGCATGAGACCCGCGAAGAAACGATGGGCATTGATGCCCTTTCAACGACCCATCCGATCCAGCAGACCATTCACAACGTCAGTGAAGCAAATTCAGCGTTTGACAGCATCAGCTATGGCAAAGGCGAGCTGGTCATTCGGATGCTGGAAGGCTGGCTGGGTGAAGACAAATTCCGTGATGGCATGCGGGCCTACATGAAAGCACACGCGTTCGGCAATGCTACCAGTCAGGATCTGTGGAATGCCCTTTCGTCCACGTCTGGCGAAGACGTGGCTAAGGTGGCGCGCAGCTTTACGGAGCAGCCAGGTATCCCGCAGGTTAATGTCACATCGTTCTGTCAGAATGATCAGGCCACCTACACACTCACCCAGAGCCGCTTCACAATCCATGATCCACAGGCTCAGCCTCTGACATGGAGCGTTCCAGTTGTGGCTGGCGGCCCCGGACTTCCGACAAAAACCCTTGTTCTGGGCACTGAACCCGTCACTATCACAGCACCCCGTTGCGATACGGCCTTCAAACTCAATCTTGGCGAGAGCGGCTATTATCGTGTTTCTTATGACAAGAACGCGCTCAGCGCCCTTGCAACATCTCTCAGCAAATTTGCTCCCGTTGATCGCGCCAACCTGCTTGGGGACCAGTATGCCCTTTTCCGGTCAGGACAGGCCAAACTTGGGTCTTATCTGGATCTGGTCGATAGCCTGACTACAGCGCATGAGAGCGACATTGCGGTTCTGGAAGAGATCATCAGCCGCCTTGAAACGATTGATCAGTACGAAATCGGCAATGCCGATCGTGATGACTTCCAGACATATGCTCGCAGCCGTCTGGCACCGGTTCTGGCGCGTCTGGGGTGGGACGAAAAACCGCACGAGAACGTTCTCGACACGATGCTGCGGCCATCGGTGATCAGCGCACTCGGGACATTCAACGATCCGCAGGTTATTGCGGAAGCCAAGCGTCGCTTTGCACTTTGGAAGGAAAACCCAGCCTCTCTCCGCCCCGATCTTGTCGGTGCTGTTACGACCATTGCCATGAAGACGGCGGATGGCCAGACATATGACTTCATGGCTGAGAAAGTTCGTACCACCCAGGCGACAGAACTCAAACTGCGCTACTTCGCCGCTCTTGCCAGCGCAACCAACCCGGATCTGATCCGCAAGAACGTGGCCCTCGCCTATAGCGGAGCCATTCCGAACGGACGGATTGCACGCTCACTGGCCGTCATTGCAGCGTCGAGCGAAAATCCTGATCTGGTGTGGCAGCTGGTGAAGGAGCATGAGGCAGATATTCGCACGCATCTGGCTCCGTGGTCACAGGATGACTTCCTGGCCTCAATCGCCGCACACTCCAATAACCCACAGGTTCTTGAAGCACTTCAGAACGATCCGTGGTCCACGAAAACAACAGGTGCAAAAATCGCGACAGCAAAAGCGGTTAATACGATTAATGCCCGTCAGGATGCTATTAAAGCCACTCAGGAACAGATCCACGATTGGCTGGCAACGCATCACTGATTATTTTGAAGGATGATTATGAAGAGGGGATTAATTCCCCTCTCCACTTCAAGCCCTTAAGGGGCCGCAGAAGATCGGGGCGCGACCAACTTGAACATGGGCCCTGTCAGAACCGTGGAAATAACGGCAAGAACCATCAGAGATGCGAAGGCAAACTCTGAAATCATGCCCTGGGCGTGGAAAATCGTTGCAGCAACAATTTCCATAAGCCCCTTGCACTGCAACAGAACACCGACGCTCAACGCCTGACGCCTGCTCAGGCCGGATGCAGGCGGGTAAATATAGACCGCCAAAATCTTCGTCACGATCGAGATTGCAACGAGTGACAGCGAGGCGATTACGGATGGCCATGTCAGAGCATCACCATCGATATTCAGGCCACTATGACCAAAGAACATCGGGGCGAGCCAGATGAGTGAGAACGTTCCCACCTTCTCAACGGGCAACCGCCGAACCCACGACGGCGGCATGATCGCGCCAGCAAAGTAAGCGCCAATCAGTTCGTGCAGACCGAGTTGCATGCTGGCCCACGAACCGGCAGCAAGGTAAATCGGCACCGCAATCCAGATAACAGCGGAAGGCGGGTTCCTGAAATGGCGGGAAGCCCAGTTTCCGGCAAATGCCAGTCCCACCAGCAGCGCAATCGCGAGGACTTCGAGGCCCGTCCATCCATGGAGGGCAGCCGTCCCACGCTCGGCAACCTGAAGCATTGCCAGACCAATCCAGAGAGCAGCATCGTCGACAACGGCCAGCTTAAGCGCCAGCTGACCCAACGGACGTTGAGACGGATTAAGCTCACGCACCACGCCAATCAGAACCGGCAAAGCACTGACGGCAATGCACAGGCCAATAGACGCTGCGGCGACCCAAGGCTGTGCATGTGGCGGATGCCATCCGGGAAGTGGCAGAAAAAATTCATAGGCGAGTATGGATCCCACCAAAAGCGGACCACCCAGCGCAACGGCCGCCCCCGTTAGCAAACGCCCTAACGTCGGCGCTGGCAGGGCATGATCGTCCGCCACGCTTCCAGGGGACTGCCACATTTCAAGGCCGGCAGTAAACGCCAGAACCAGAACGGCAACCCAGCCAATATCGCTTCCATAAACCGATGGAATACCAAGTGATTTTACAGGAATATGCCAGACAGAAATCAATATACCGACAAGTATTGGCAGAACCACAATCGGTATTGTTTTCTTCAGTATCCTCCACGCAACCCATGGAAGAAAAACAAAAACTGCGGCGTCTGCAATAAGTGCCGTAATGTTTGTCATCAGCCTCCCCTCTATGCCTAAATGAAGAGACAGAGTACGCGATTATGGGGAAAAGGTGCAAACCAAAGTGTTTGGGACGCTTGCTGGCGCCCCACTCCACACCCGGTTCGCTTATCTTCCACTTCGATAATAGGGCGTCCCGAGCGCCGCGGGAGCCGCCATGGCAGAGCGCAGTTTTGCAAAGGCCAGCATCGGCACAATAATGCAGGCAACCGTCCCGAGATATGGCAGCGTATTCAGGATTGCGGGGGCAACAGGCCAGCCTCTGGCCTGCCCCATGAACCCCACTGCTGTTACAAGCCCGAATAGTAGCCCGGACAGAACGGCAACAATTGGGCGGTATCCAGCAAAGATCACCAGCGCCACGGCAATCCAGCCACGTCCAGCGATCATCCCGTCTGACCAGACAGGCACGACGGCGAGCGTCAGATCAGCGCCAGCCACGCCTGCCAGAACACCACCAATAATCACGGCCAGAGCCCTGTACTTCATGACAGGCACCCCAACCGCGTCTGCCGCTGCCGGATTTTCGCCCACGGCCCGCAGATCCAAACCCGAACGCGTCCGAAACAGCCAGAAATGCGCCATGACAGGAAAGACGAGATAGATCAGGTAAACGAGAATATTCTGGCTAAAGAAGGCAGGTCCGATAACAGGAATGGCAGACAGAACCGGAATGGAGACTGGTTCGAACACAGCAGAGACCGGAACACCGGCAACGGACCGCCCGATTACAGAACTAAGACCCAGCCCCAGAAAGGTGATCGCCACGCCACACAGAACCTGATTGGCACGAAGTACAACGCTGGAGAGCGCAAGCACACTTGCTCCCAGCCCACCAACCAGTCCTGCTGCAAGCAGGCCCAGCCATGGATGAGGCGTCGCGTTCACAGTCATGACTGCAACGACGGCCCCGAGGGACATCAGCCCCTCCACCCCGAGATTCAGAACACCTGCACGTTCGGCAATCACCTCGCCGAGGGCACCAAGCGCCAGAACACCGCCTGACAGAACGGCATGACCGAGAAGGTCGCTGAGAAGTGCCATGATCAGCTCCTGTTCACACGGACATAGGCTGCCATTTCGTCTCCGGCCGCAATCGCAAGGACCAGCAGACCTGTAATGGCAAGAACGGCGGAAGAACTGATCTGGGTTGTCTGGAGAACAATCCCCGTATCCAGAATCAGTGCCATCAGAAGCGCTGCTGGAATAAGGGCAAAGCACGACCCACGAGCCAGAAGCGCCACGACGATGCCCAGATATCCATAATTATTGGCAAGGCCACCCTGAAGCCGGTGAACGGTTCCCGCGACTTCAAACACACCTGCCAGCCCGGCTAAAGCGCCTGACAACAGCAACACAGCCAGAATACGGGGAGAGACCTTAATCCCAGCATAGTGCGCAGCCTGCGGATTAGAGCCGCACACAGCCGTTTCATAACCAAACCGGCTTTTCGCGAGCCCTACTCCCAAGCCAACAACAATCCCCAATGCGAGCAGGAACCCCAGATGAACCGCTCCCCAGAGTTCCGGAAGTGCCACATGCAGGCGTTCAGTCGAGGCTAGAGCACCAGTCACGCGATCAGCCCACGGTCCGGTTGCCAGATAATAGACAAGCAGGGAGGCCACGAAGTTCAGAAGAAGAGAGGTAACAATTTCACTGACGCCAAGCCAAGCCCGGGCCGCAGCGGGAATAAAAATCCATGCGGCTCCCGCCAGAGCGCCAGCTACAACCATCGCCGGAAGTGCGACAATCGCGGGCCAATGCGTGAACAAACCAACAGCCGTCGCTGCCGTCGCACCTGCATAAAGCTGCCCTTCCGCCCCGATATTCCAGAGATTGACACGGATCCCGACCCAAACTGCCGCCCCTGTAAGCATCAGAGGCGTCATGAAGAGTGCGAGGTCCTCAATGCCAAAGCGCGACCCGACGGTCGATCGAACGACGAGCCCGGCGAGTTCGATCGGAGATCGTCCCATCGCGGCGAGCGTGATTGCTACAATGCCCAGAGCCGCAAGGATGGAGAGCCCGCGCCCAACGGCAATACGATGAGACGGAACAACCGTAAGACGCGTGCGAGGGGATACGGCGCTCATGCTGCCTCCGACAGATTACGGCCACTCATGAGCGCGCCTATGCTTTCCCGATCTGCGTCTGCACGATCCATGACCCCCATGAGGCGCCCTGCATACAGAACAGCAATACGATCACTCAGGGCAAAGATTTCATCCAGATCTTCTGACATCAGAACCACGGCAACACCTGCGTCGCGCGCACGGGCGAGCATATCCCTCATGGCTGAGATAGCCCCGATGTCCAGACCACGGCTGGGATAACTGGCCACCAGAACATGACTGGCAATCCGGATTTCACGTTCCAGAACCAGCCTCTGCTGATTGCCGCCGGATAACCCGCGAATTTGCACCTGTGTTCCCGGAAGCTTCACCCCTGCCCTGTCTGCGAGCATCTGGGCAAACTTGCGGGCCTGCGCCATGGAGAAGCTGAACCGGCCGCCAATCGGCGGACGGTCATACTCCCGAAGTGCCATGTTTTCCGCAACGCTCAGCCCCGGCATTAGGGCACGTTTCAGCCGGTCTTCCGGTACGTGACCCACGCCCGCATGCGCAAACATTGCCGGGTCTGCACGATTGGCAGCCTTGCCATTCAAATAGACCGTTCCGCTCTCAGCCGCCTTCAATCCGGTCAGGACTTCTGCCAGCTCAGGCTGGCCATTCCCCGTCACCCCTGCAATCCCCAGAACTTCCCCCGGACGAAGCGCGAGACTGACATCATCCAGACGGACTACGCCTGCGGCATCCCGCACCGTCACCTGTTTCAGAGACAGAGGTTCAGCCCCACCGCCTGCCGGAGCAGGAGACTGCCGTGGATAAGAGGTTGCAAGCGTAACAGGTCGCCCGATCATCTCTGTTACGAGACTGTCAGGCGTTACATCTGACGTCTGATGCGTCCCCACCAATCGCCCCTGCCGCAGAACGGAAACCCGGTCTGCAAGCGCCATGATCTCATCAAGCTTGTGGCTGATGATAACAACTGCCCCTCCCTCGGAGCGAAACCGACGAAGAGCGGAAAACAGTTCGCCGACTTCAACGGGGCTGAGAACAGCCGTTGGTTCATCAAGGATAAGAAGTCGAGCGCCCCGAGACAGAACACGAAGGATTTCAACACGCTGCTGCTCGCCCGCAGACAAAGAAGACACAACGGCCGAGGGCGTAATCGGGAGGCCAAACTTCTTGGAAAGTGCGGAGGCACGCTCTTCAATGTCTTTTCCCGCAAGGCGGCGGGGTGTTTCAGACCAGCCCAGATGGAGGTTTTCAGCGACGGTAAAACGGGGAACCAGACGAAAATGCTGGTGAACCATGCCAATCCCGGCAGCGATGGCTGCGTCAGGGGCCGGAAACGTGGTCCCATATCCATCAATGATGATCTCCCCGGCATCGGGCTGATAGAGGCCCGTCACCACGTTCATCAGTGTGGACTTCCCTGCACCATTTTCCCCTAACAGGGCGTGAATTTCACCCGGGAACACATTCAGGGAAACATTTTCGTTCGCAATGACGCCTGGAAAGTACTTCGCAATATTCACCAGCTCCAGAATGGGCGGTGTTCCTGCTGCAAGATGAGCGGGAGGCGCGTTGGACGCATGAGTGACATCAGCCAAGACCAGACACTCCCTGAACCTGCCACGACCAGTTATACATCTCCATGTCAGTCATGACATGGCCTGCTGGAACCCGCAGCGTTCCCTCAGAATCATAGATCGGCCCCTGAAAAGGCGACCATCCAGCCAGCATCCGGTCCCGCGCAGCGTCAGCTTCTTTCTGTACAGCTTCAGGAACGTTCTGCCCCCAGCGATCCCGATCGACGCCTTTGGCCAATGTGAGAAAACGTCCCTCCGGCGCCCATTCTCCCCGGATCCGGGCACCAACCTGCTGGATATAATAGTCAGCAAAATCCAGCACGACAGAGCTGACATATGCATTGGGCCCGAACTCACGCATGTCGGTGTTCCACATCGCAGCCCAGACGCCGCGTTTCTCCGCGACACGCAGATAGCCCGGATCGTCCATAATCCCGCACAGGAAGTCACAGCCACTGTCTACCAGAGCAGCCCCTGCTTCCGTTGCAGCCTGCGGGTCAAACCACGAATTGATGGAAATGACGCGCATCGTGGCCTGTGGATTGACCGAGCGCGCCCCCAAAAGCACGGCGTTCGCACTGGCATAGACGGAAGGAACCGGGAAAGAGGCCACGTAGCCAAGCTTGCCGGTTTTGCTCAGACGGGCTGCGGCGATACCAATGACATAACTGGCGTACCAGTGCGTGATATAATACCAGCCAAGGTTATTGCTGACAGCATGGCCATCACACTCCATGAACGCAACGTCCGGAGCACGATCCGCAACATCGCGAATGAAGTCTCCATAGTTGGACGTGGAAATCACCATCTGCGCGCCTTCCGCCACAAACTGGCGAAAAATGCGGGTTGCATCTGCGGAGTAAGGCACGCTCTCGACAAAGAGGGTTTTGACGGCTGGATAGGCACGTTTAACGGCTTGAACCGCCAGATCGTGAGCGTGGCTCCATCCGCCATCGGTGATGGGGCTGGTGTGCCCAAAGCCAATCAGAAGATCCTCTTCCCGAATGGGCGCAAAACGACGTGACGCCGCCTTCAGAGCCGACGGCATCACAAGCGAGCTGCCCAGAGCAGCCAGTACGGAACGCCGCGGGAGCATCAGAGGATTTTTCAGTGACATTCCGGCACTCCCGGCATCGTTATGAACCCAGGCAGCGCCTTGAAGTGCCTTATGAAGTTCCGAGCTACCGGATAAAGATCCAAAGGAACTTCAAGGTCCTGGCTCAAGGCAACAACTGGAAACAGCATGATGTCGGCAACTCCTGGATGATCTCTTGACACCAAGCATCGACCGTCCAAGCGGTTCTCTGCAAGCCGATCTTCAATCTCGCCCATCAATGGCATCATGAGCTGTGCGGGATTTTCAACAAGAAGAGACGCCAGCATGACCGTCCTGCGCATGATGGAAAAGCGGTCCAAGGCATTCGCTGCCCACGTCATCTCGTCCGTTCCGGAATTCCATTCCTGCAGGACGTCTGGAAGCGTTACGAGCCGTTTCAGGATCTCTAACGGGCCATGAAGAACATCGTCGACGAGTTCAAGGGCCGGGCCACTTTCCAGGGCGCTATCATCCGTGACCGTAGGCAGCTTCACTCCCATCAGGGACGCTCCCAGCCGAACTGCATAGCATCTGTCATCAAGCGCCCAGTCTCGTAACCTCATGCTAAAACGGTCTCCTTGATAGCTTCCAGACGGTCCCGTAACTGCACAGCTTGTCGCGCAGCCTCCCGCTGTCCGGCGACAGTCCAAGACGCAACATGCAACATGGTCAGGCCAACTGCTGGTTCATGCACGGCAAAAAGACAGTTATCCTGCTGCTTCCAGTTCGAAACTTCCATATTGAGAGACGTCCGCGCAGTTTGCAAAGGCACCTGAACCAGCAAGCTCCGAACGCCTGACGCCTCGCCCTCTGGCAGGTGCGAAAGTGACGGCTTTTCATCGAGGCTCACCCAAATCATTCCGCATCGCTCCTGCACCTGATAAGCTGTCGCGCGAATGGTGCCCGGCACACGGAGTTCAGGATGAGCTGGAATGTGGCGACACGTTGAATCTGCTCCAAACTGCCAGCCGTGATAGAGACAAGCCAGATTTCCGTTCCGCACGAAACCGAAACTCAGCCGCATTCCTCTGTGTGGGCAGCGATCTTCCCAGGCATGGATCTCACCATCCGCGCCACGCCAAAGAGCAATTTCTTTACCAGACAAGCGTGCCGGAGCTGCTGTTCCAGCGGGAACATCCATACTGAGAGCAACTGGAAACCATCCCGTCATCCGAGGCTCTCCGTGCCTGTCACGATACAGCCTGTTGGCCCGAGAAGACATGCCATCTCGAACATTCCGAGAAGTGCTTCCTCACCCACCAGCCGAACTGAAAAACAATGATCTGAAACAGACATGTCTGTAATCTCCACGGCCAGTAGGCGCGCCCGGGCAATGGCAAAATCCCGGAACAGCTCGGGATCAAAGCGCCCTTCGAAACGAATCTCCCGAACCACTGGATCATGCCTTTCTTATCTCATTTCACAATAAGAATTTTCCGGTTTATCAATATTCTGTATTCCATCAATGCCGGGGAGCATGATTAACTCTTCCCATCCGTCACCAGCAGCAGGTTGCCCGTGCCATGACCAGCCCCGATCCAGAGACGTTATCACACTGGTATCCTGTGGCTATGGTCGGGGATCTGACACATGCGACTTTCCAGACCATGCTGCTCGACCGGATGATTGAGATCTCCCGCGACGAAAACAATGCGTTTCAGGCGCTCTGCGGCAATCGCCCCCTCCCCGTGCAGGAACGCTACGGTTATCTCTGGACGTCTCTTGGAGAGCCCGTCCGGGATATCCCCGCCATTCCCGAGGCCGCTGAGCCAGACCGCCGGCTGGTATGTTGTGGGTCTATTGCCGTACATTCGTCAGGCCTAAGGGTCGTCGAAAACTTCCTCGATATGGCCCACTTCCCCTTTGTTCATACCAATATCCTCGGGGCAGAGCCTGAAACCGAAGTTCGGCGATATCAGATCGAAACGCGTGAAGACGGTGCAGAAATCTGGGCAACCGACTGTACATTCTTCCAGCCTCAGGCGGCACTCTCTGCGTCCGGCGGGATTTTAACTGACTATACCTATCGAGTTGCCGCGCCGTTCTCGACGCTTCTTTATAAAACCTGCCCGGCCTCTCCCGAAAGACAGGACGTCATCGCTCTGTTCGTCCAACCGATGACCGCAACCCGTTCCCGGGCGCACCCAGTGATGTTCCTGATCGACGACAGTTCCTCACTGGGCGGACTGGTTGAATTCCAGCAATTCATTTTTCTTCAGGACAGGATCATTCTTGAAAACCAGCGCCCTCGCCTGATGCCATTGGACGGAAAATATGAAATTCCGACCATGGCAGATCGTTCGTCCGTGGCTTACCGGCGCTGGCTTAAAGGAAAAGGCGTGACGTATGGTGCGCTGTCGTGAGTGCATTTGTCGTCACCGGCCGGACGCTGGCATCCCGAACGCCGAAGGAAACCGTTCTGGAAAATGTGGCTCTGCTGGTTGCCGACGACGGGATCATTCAGCGTCGCGCAATCTGCGGCACACAGGCCTATCAAGACCTGCAAAGCAGTGAAACGCTTGTTCACCTGCCAGACGACACTCTCCTAGTTCCCGGCCTGGCAGATCTACACATTCATGCGCCTCAATGGCCTCAAGCTGGCACGGCTCTGGATCGTCCGCTGGAAGAGTGGCTTGGCACATACACCTTCCCTCTAGAGGCCCGCTATTCGGACGCAGCCTTCGCAGCCACGGTTTATGAGGACCTGGTTCAAACCCTTCTGCGAAATGGCACAACCACCGCGCTCTATTTTGCCACGATCCACGAAGAAGCCAGTCTTGTTCTTGCCCGCACCTGCCTCAAATGCGGGCAACGCGGGTTCGTTGGACTGGTGGCAATGGATCATCCGGACCTGTGTCCGCCAGACTATCGTCAGGCCAGCGCTCAGGATGCTCTCGATGCAACCCGACGCTTCATTCATGCCGTTCGAGCCTTGCCAGGCAACGAGGCCGGTCTGGTCCAGCCCGTTATTACGCCTCGCTTCATTCCTGCCTGCTCCGACGCACTGTTAAATGGTCTTGGCGCACTTGCCGCAGAAATGAATATCAAAGTGCAGACCCATGCGTCAGAAAGCGACTGGGAGCATCATCATGTTCTGAAGAGAACAGGCCAGACAGACACGTCTGCACTGGATACTTTTGGTCTCCTACGAGACCATACCATCCTGGCGCACGCAGGGTTCCTAAACCAGAATGACCGGACACTGGTCAAAGAGCGCAACGCCGGACTTGCCCACTGCCCGATTTCTAACGCCTTTTTTGCAGGAGCAGCCCTTCCCGTTCGCGACGTTCTCGATGAGCACGTTCACTGTGGGCTGGGAACAGACCTTTCTGGCGGGTATTCTCCGTCCATCTTTGAAAATGCGCGGCAGGCCGTTCTGGCGTCCCGGATGCTGGAAAGCGGGACAAACCCGGAAATTCCGCCGACAAAACGTGGCCTCCCTAACCACAGGATAGATTTTCAGGAAGCGTTCTGGCTTGCAACACGAGGCGGCGCGGAGGCTCTCGGGGTGCCAAGTGGACAACTCCTGCCCGGACAGGCGTTCGATGCGCTGGAGCTTCGCTGCACGTCAGGCAGTCTGCGATTATCGTCGCAAGACAGTGCGGCCAGCTGTGCCCAGAAAATTGTCTGTTATGCTTCGCCTGAGACGATTGATCGTGTCTGGATAAACGGCCGTCTGGTCAAGAAATAAGGAACTGATTGCATGATTACAGAAACAGACGATCTGCGTTTCCTCCGTATGGCGTTCGATGTTGCCAGGAAAGCACGTGACGGCGGGGATCATCCGTTCGGATCTATTCTCGTGGACGAGACAGGCGCTGTTCTGATGGAACAGGGTAATGGCTACAGCGCAGAAGGATGCGACATGACAGCCCATGCCGAGCGTCTCCTCGCCAGCCGGGCCAGCAAAGCTTATGGGACAGAACGCCTGCGCCAGTGCACGCTCTACAGTTCTGCAGAACCCTGCGCGATGTGCTCAGGTGCCATCTACTGGTCCGGGATCGGACGCGTGGTTTACGGCCAGTCCGAAAAGGACCTGAAAGACATGACCGGCAATCACGCGGAAAATCCCACACTGGATCTCCCATGCAGGACCGTCTTCGCTGCTGGCCAGCAGCCGGTGGCCGTCGTAGGGCCCCTGCTGGAACAGGAAGCCGCCGCATTGCAGGCAGAATTCTGGGCGGCACATGGCTCGTGACAGCAGGACGAACCTGATGCTACGATAAGCCTTTCTCGCCCGCTCAAAGCAAGTTTGATGACGATCCGGACTTCGCATCTCCGGAACAGGGCCTTCTGCGAAAGCCATGAGTGATCATGGCTTGCTGATGGTTATTGGGAAAGGATGCCGCAATGACGGTCAACCTCCTCATCACAAATGCTTCTCTGTACATTGATCGGAATTGGGAAATCCCAAATGGATGGATCGCCATCAAAGACGGGCGCGTTCATTCCACAGGTCACTCCGGAGAAGCTGCTCCACAAGCAGAAAAAATCATATCGGCTAATGGAAAGCTGGTAACGCCGGGCCTGATCAATGCCCACCATCACATGTATCAGAATCTCACACGCTCCTATGCCCCCGTAACCAACGGGACGTTGTTCGAGTGGCTTCAGGGATTGTATCCGCTCTGGGCCGGACTGGACGAAGAGTCTGTTTACCTCTCAACAGCGGTTGCAATGATTGAGCTGCTGATGGGGGGCTGCACGACATCCATGGATCACATGTATGTCCATCCCAAGCCCTTTCTGATCGACGCCCAGTTTCGTGCGGCCAAGGATATAGGCTTTCGTTTCCACGCCACTCGCGGCTCCATGACGCGATCCGTAGAGGATGGAGGACTTCCACCCGCATCTGTCGTGCAGGACGAAGAGACCATTCTGGCAGACAGCGAAAGGCTGGTAAAAACCTATCATGATGCCTCTCCAGGCGCGATGGCTCGAGTGGCTCTGGCGCCCTGTTCTCTGTTCAGCGTCTCCGAAAGGATCATGACAGAATCTGCCGCCATGGCAGACACATATGACCTCAGGTTACACACCCATCTGGCAGAAGATCACGATGAGGACCGCTATTGTGCGGAGGTCTATGGCTGCACACCGACAGAATATTTCGAACGCGTAGGTTGGGCTAGCCCTCGCTCTTGGGTGGCACACTACATTTACCCCTCCTCTGACGAAATCGACCGTCTGGCGCATGCTGGCGTCTGCACAGCGCAGTGTCCCTGCTCCAACATGATGATTGGAGGCGGCTCTGCGGATGCCATGGATATGCGGCGTCGTGGGATGCGTGTGGGGCTTGGTTGTGATGGTTCAGCTTCGACAGACCATGCATCGCTCTGGCTGGAGACCCGTATGGCGCTGCTTCTGGGTCGTTTCCGCAATGGGCCACATTCCATGACGGCCCGAGACGCTTTGGATATGGCCACACGCGGTGGAGCGGCCTGCCTGGGCTGGGATGATGAGATCGGGCATCTCCGTCCCGGGGCGTGTGCGGATCTGGTTATCTGGCAGATGTCGGACATTTCCCTTGCAGGAGCTTTGACGGACCCCGTGGAGGCGTGGCTTCGCTGCGCCCCGGCGACTGCCGGAACCACCATCATCAACGGCAAAATTCTGGTTGAGAACGGGCAGCCTGTGCTGAAAAATCTGGGGGATATTCTTGGGGCTCATCGCAAGGAGGCCATGCGCATCCAGCGTTTGACGCCCGCGGCCTGAAACAGAGCTGAACGATGATCTGGAAATCCGTCTGGATCATCATTCCGCTGTAGGAAAACGATCGTTCTGAAGATTGCGAAAATATTATTTTCAACGAAAAGAGTGCGGTATGCCCGTGTTTCGTCAGACAGAACGTGACAGTTCAGAGGTGCCGCATTTCCCTCACCAGATCCTGAACTTGTAACGGTTCCGTATTCCTTACAAAATCATTTTAATCTGTAAGGAGTTACCCATGCGTTCAGGCATCCTGACCCGTTCTTTTCTTGCTGTCAGCCTGCTGGCAGCCACCTGTCTCACAGCTCACGCGGAAGCCCCCCTCTCTGACAACGTCAAACAGGCTGAAACGGCATCGCAGTTTCTGACAACACCCCAGAAGGTTGTATCAGACGGGGCTGTAACCATTCGTGGTCAGCACATTCCTTATCAGGCCGTCACCGGCACGCTGATTGTGCATGCCCAAGGGTGGGATGATTCCGATATCGGCCCCAGCGATTCAAAAGCTGAAAAGAAAAACCCGGACGCCGTCGCTTCCATTTTCTATGTGGCCTATTTCAAGAAGGGCGCGCATGCAGAGAACCGCCCGATTACGTTTGTTTATAATGGTGGTCCCGGTTCTTCGAGTGTCTGGATGCATATGGGTGCTTTTGGCCCACATCGTATCGTCACCGCAGATGACAGCCACACCGCAGCGGCCCCGTACAAACTGATTGATAACAATGACAGCCCGTTGGATGCCACGGATCTTGTCTTTATTGATGCGCCAGGTACTGGTTTTGGGCGCCTTGTCGGAAAAGACAAGGAAAAAGCCTTCTACGGTACAGATCCGGACGCCGCAGCCTTCACGGACTTCATTGCTCAGTTTCTGACCCGTTTCGGACGGTATAACTCTCCCAAATACCTGTTCGGAGAAAGCTACGGCACGACGCGCTCAGCAATCGTCGCCAACCAGTTGGCCTCTGAAAAAGGCATCGATCTGAATGGCGTTATGCTGTTGTCGCAGATTCTAGATTACGACAATTCGATCGACAACGTGAAATCAAACCCCAGTGTTGATCAGCCCTATGTTCTCGCCCTGCCTAGCTTCGCTGCCACCGCCTGGTATCATCATAAGTTGCCAACGCAGCCCAAAGACCTGAAAACGTTCCTCAGCGAAGTCGAACATTTTGCGCTTACGGACTATACCAGCGCCCTTCAGGACGGCACCGCCATCTCAGACGAAAAGCTGGAACAAACGGCCCAGAAGCTGCACCAATATACGGGCCTTCCCGTCGACTACCTGAAGAAAGCTGACCTACGCGTCAGTGGTGGCGAATTTGCCAAAACCCTGCTCGGCGATGACGGAATGGATACAGGCCGTCTGGACAGTCGCTTCTCCGGGCCTGCCATTGATCCACTGGCGCAGACCCCTGACTATGACCCCCAGTTTGCCGCGATGCAGTCAGCCTATGTATCCGCCTTCAACGATTATGCGCGCAATACGCTTCATTACGGCACAAACCCGGCTTTCAATGACGGCTACGAAGAATACAAGGTCAGCGCCCATTCAATCGGCAAATGGGCCTTCGTGCACAAGCAGCCAGGAGCCGGTCGGCCAGCCAAGGGCGCGCCAAACGTCCTGCCGGATCTTGCAAGCGCCATGAAACAGAACCCGAGCCTGAAGATTATGCTCAATCAGGGATACTACGATCTTGGGACGCCCTTCTTCGAAGGTATCTACGAGATGCAGCATCTCCCGATCCCTCACAAGCTGGCCTCAAACATCGAAATTCATCAGTATGAGTCCGGTCACATGGTCTATGCCCACGCACCAGCCCTCACTGAACTCCATGATAATGTTGTCAACTTCATCAACAAGACGCATGGCTAACACCATTCCGTCTTGACGATTAGGCGACGCTAAAAGGCAGACCTATCTTTGACAGGTCTGCCATTCAGAACATGATCAGGTGTGTGCTGCTACGCCCAGTGCCCGAGCAGCGTCTGTGGCAATATCATGCCGGAGTTTCACGACACTGTGGCCCCCGGACGGATGAACCCGATTGGTCAGAATGAGCACATAACTGTCACTCTCAGGGTCAATCCAGAGCGACGTCCCCGTAAAGCCGGTATGGCCGAATGATCTCGCCGAAAATAGATCCCCTCTTGGGGAGGAATAGTGCGTGGCGATATCCCATCCCAGTCCTCGCAGATCAGTTTTCCCAGCGGGCTGTTGTGGGGTTGTCATCAACTCCAATGTACTTCTTTGAAGCGGAAACGTGCTGGGACGACCAGCGAGACGATCCAGTAACGCCTGTGCATACAGGCACATGTCCTGCGCATTCGAGAAAAGCCCCGCATGCCCTGCAACGCCCCCCATGCGGCGGGCAGTCGGATCATGCACGACACCACGCAACATGTGATGCTGATCATCATACTGCGTAGGCGCAATATCAGGCTGTAAGGAAGCGTCCGGCTGGTAACCGGAGTGCGACATTCCCAAAGGCGTTAGAATATTGTCAGCGACATACTGGTTCAGAGGCTGACCTGTAACCTTTTCCACGATCAGACCCAGCGTAATGTAATTGATGTCGCTATAGACGAACTTTGCCCCCGGCGGATTAGCAAGCGGCGATGTCATGGCAAGACGGACAGCCTCCGCTTTTCCACTCCATGGGCTATCAAGCGGCACATCCGGGGGGAGACCCGAATAATGGGTCAGCAGAAGCCGCAGGGTGACAGCCGATTTTTTGTTGGCTGCGAACTCTGGAAGATAACGCACGACCGGATCGTCAATATTGATTTTTCCGTGTTCCACCAACTGCATGACAGCCAGAGCCGTCATTGTTGGCTTGGTCAGCGACGCCATATCGAACCGGGTTTCCCAAGTCATGGGCTCACGAGTAGGAACCAGAGCCCGGCTTCCATACACATAACGATGTGCAACCTCGCCATTATGACCAACAGCAAGAACAACGCCGGGAGTCTCTTTGTCTTTCACGGCCTGTCGCGCCAGGGCGTCTACTTTGGAGAACCTTCCCTCACTGGAAGAGGCACATCCCACCAGAGCGCTACAGGATAGCGCTGCACCGCCGATCAGAAACTGACGCCGACTGCTGCGCTCTTTGGTCAATGAATAAAGCAATCTGGCCTCCTGCTTCCCGGTTCTTCCGGATACGTAAGAACCGGAACAGTAACGCGGTTCAGGGAGAGCGCAAGCGAGACAGCTTCAGGGGATAGGTTAAAAAGGACTCCCCGAGCTGCCCCTTGCGCGGGAAGAGCGTTTTATAATTCACTCTGAAGGACGATGCGCACTCTCTCGCGGGTGTTCACGCATCACTGCTTTGATAGTCCGGATGACCTGACCAGATGTGATATTCCGCGTACATTCAAACTGACGACTGGTGCCCGCATGACGGGGGCAGAAAAGAAAGTCACTATGGATGAACGGATGCCGAATATCGTGCCAGCAACTGTTGCAGGTGTTGGGATTAAAAACCCGGTACGGTGTCTGAAATTCGTTTATCGGATGTGTAAATCCGGAAATCATGACAATGGGTATGTCAGCCGCCCAGGCGAGCCAGGAGAGACCGCTCGACAGGCCCACAAAAAACTCTGCGTGCTTCAGCCACTGAAGACGTTCGCGAAGAGGCCGGGCGCCAGTCTCATCTTCCGCGTTATGCGGGATCTGGTTCCAATGAAGGCCCTGCCCATACTTTATTTCTCGGTCGATGCAGATAACGCGGTACCCTGACCGCTTGAGAAACTCCACGACATCGTACCAACCCGTCGGGTTATTCCAGTATTTGCACTGGGCACTGGCCTGACTGGCGATGACAACATAAGGTTCTGCAATCGGTCTTTCGTCAGGAATATCCAGATGTAGAGGCTCTTCCTCGGGAGAAACCCCGAGAATATAGCCTGCGGTTCTGTGCAATCCAACAATCCGGAAGTCAGCAGGTTGCCAGGTGTTATCTTCATCCCCGAAGAACAAACCGATGTAATATGTGGCGTAAAACTCGTCTTTTAACGTGCTGAACTCCTGCTTTTCAACAAATCTGATATCTGGGTATGACGTGGAAAGTAGTTCTTTCATCTGCTCCGATACCATCACTGTGAGTTCGCATGAATGGTCTCGTGCAAAACGCACAGCATATGGCACCCAACCAGCTGTATCGCCGATCGTACTGCCTGCCATAAGAATGGCTATTTTTTTACCCTGAGCGTCATAGTCGTGAGAGAAAACGAGCATCCCTGCTTGGAAGACTTCGATTCTTGCGTTCAGGTAATGCTTTTTTCGGCTTTGAAAGGTCGCATCACTCCCCTCACCGTCAAAAATAACCGTGTCCGTATCAAGATCAGTAAGCCGAACGCGCCATATCCCTTTGGGAACCGTAACACGGACCCCTTGGTTAAAATCATAACGAATACCCGCAGGCCCTTCCTGCGTTGCTACGTTTGAAGGGCTCGGAAATGTCGCGGTCTCGATTGATGACGCAGAAACGGCAGCCGCATCTAATTTCGAGACACTGTCAGTCTCATTAGACGGATCTACGGCAGGCGGCGTCGCAACAGGCTTACTGGAATGTCCCGCAAGCATGATTGACTGGAAAATGTCATTCGCTTTTGCAGTCGTCATTCTGACACTCCCCCAAAATCGGGAATTTTCATGATTGTGTCGATTACCTGCTGCGAAGAAATCAGTCGGGTACATTCGAACTGTTTGTCAGTGCCACTCTGCCGCGGACACCAGAGATAATCGGCTGGATCAAGCTGGCAGCGAATATCATTGGAACACCCATTGCAGGCATTCCAGTTAATCACGCGGTAGGGTGTTTCAAACTCATTGTCAGGCCGCGTGAAGCCGCTGATCAGTACAATAGGCGTACCGACCGCCCACGCAAGCCAGCTTAAACCGCTGGAAAGCCCAATAAAAAACTCCGCATGTCGCAGCCATCTCGCACGTTCAGCAAGAGGCAGCGCGCCTGTGAAATCTTCCGCCCCATACGGGATATTATTCCAGATCGTGCCGACGCCGTTGACCCGGCTCCTGTCGATACAGATGACTCGATAGCCATGCTTTTTCAGGAAACGGATTGTCTCCAGCCAACCGAACGGATTGTTCCAGTATTTGTTCTGGGATGTCGCCTGGGTCGCAATGCAGACATATCGTTCCGCAAGAGGCCTCCCTCCTTCCATGACGTCAACATCGGGTGGGCGTGATGTCCTCGAAAGGCCCAGAATAAGAGCCGCATTATTTTCCAGGCCTGCTTCACGATAATCTACCGGACTATGGTTGCGGGCAACGTCATTATAAAAAATCAGAACTTTATAAGAGGCGTAATAGTCTTTTCCTGCCTCTTCTTCATTCGATACAAGCCGAATGTGAGGATACACCGGGATGAGCAGAGTGGCGATGTCCGGGCGCACCATACATGTCAGCTGACATTCGTGTTTGCGGGCAAACTCTGCCACCTGCCCGAACCAAGCGAGATGATCACCGATGCCACCTTCCCGCATTCGGACGAGAACGGGTTGATCCTTCAGGTCCATTTCATACGCAAAGAAGGGTTCGCCGTCTTTTGTAATCTCGATCTGATAGCGCAGGTAATATCTTTTTATGCTCTGTACGATCCCCTGAGACACGTCCTCAGAAAATAAAACCGTGTGCGTATCCAGATCTTTCAGGACAACATGCCAATTACCAGCAGGCAGAAGAACGCGGCATCCATCGTTAAAATCGAAGCGAATACCTCCCGGCCCTTCCTGCGTCGGCACAATGGAAGCGGGTTGAACTGGAGGCAGTGAGGGGCTGCTCATGCTCACATTTTCCCCTCTGCAATTTTCAGAATACGCACTTGGCCAGACCCGGCTGGACTATGAGTATATTCGCCAAGGATCGGAATATTGCCCTGAAGAAGCTCCTTCTTGGTTTCCGCCACTCTGATTTTTCCGCTTGGCGTTTTCAGGATCGCACTGGCACGCAGGAAAACGACACGGCAACGCCGCGTCGGAAAATGTGTGCAGATCGCCTCGCCGATAGCTTTACCCAGTTGCGTCAGGTCACCATCCGATCCCGATGCCAGTTCTGTCACAAGAACAAGCGACGTTTTGTCTTCAATGGTCTCATCAAAGACTGCCGTTGAGAATAGCCGAATATCGGCCTCGAACGCTCCCAGACAAGCAATAATATCTTCCGGATCGAGAACACTGTCACCGAGTTTGATCCGATTATCCTGGCGGCCAGTGACATAAAGCGTTCCATCCAACAGAAAACCGCGATCTCCCGTTCTCAGAAAAGTCCCCTCTTCGCCCGCAACATGTCCTTCGAAAACTCGACTGTTTTCTACAGGTCGGCTCACATACCCCGTTGCGACGCCAGGACTATGAATACGAATTTCCCCAACGTCTCCATCTGGAAGCGCTGTTTCAGTATCCCCATCGGCAATTCGTACGATAATGTCAGCTGGTGGCCTGCCGCAGCCTGCTAAAAGGCGCCTGTCGAGGATATCGCGCGGCGGGAGAGCATAACCATGTGCAAGACCGTTACGGGAAAACTCCCGAAACGACACGCCTTGCCCACGCTCACTGGCCGTGACCAGCAAGGTCGCTTCTGCAAGGCCATAACATGCAAAAAACGCACGTTCATCAAACCCGGATGACGCAAAACGTTCTGTAAATGACTGCATCGTCTCTGCGCGGATATATTCTGCCCCGTTGAACGCTACTTCCCAGCAGGACAGATCCAGCGACGCAACGTCTTCGGGAGCGATAGATCGCACGCACATTCCGTATGCGAAATTCGGGCCGCCGGAGAGCGTCGCCCTGTAACGACTGATAGCCCGCAACCACCGTATCGGTTTTTCAGCAACAACTTCTGGCGGCAACAGAATACAACGCCCTCCAGTTGCCAGTGTCATGAGGGCGCCCCCGATCAATCCCATGTCATGAGAGAGAGGAAGCCAGTTAACGCCGCAATCGCCCTGCCGATACCCAAAAGCCTCTGCCTGACGGAACAGGTTATGCGCGATATTGCGATGCGTGAGCAGAACACCCCGTGGTGTCCGTGTAGAGCCCGACGTGTACTGAATAAGCGCAACATCCGTTGGTAAAGGATGTACCACACTCTCGTGCTTTGCAGACGGGCGGATTTTGTCTGTCGGGATCCACAGAAACCGCGAACCATCGACCTTGTCGGGGCAAACTTTCTGAAATTCGGTGAGAATGCTGCGGTTGCCGATAACCGCCGCAGCCTCAACATCATCTCTCAGCGCGACAAACCGGTCCCGCGCGCCAAACGCTTTGGGATACACGCCTGAAACCGGTACCAGCCCCGCGCACAGACACCCGAGAAGCCCCCGAATATAATCAAGGCTGCTTTCATACAGCAAAAGCACCCGAGCACCGGGCTCAAGCATTCGCTTCAGCCATACAGCCAACGCCGTAGCCTGCGCAGCAAGCTCAGACGCCGTTACAGTATCCGTTTCATTTTCGCCGTCTCCCAGCAAAGTATAGACTTTGAGGTCCGGCGTTCTGGCGGCATGAAAGAACAGCGCATCAACGATCGTGCTCCGCTGCCAATCCAGTATTTCCTGTCCATCAGCGTCAAGAACCGTGGCAAAGGACTGTGTCATGGGAGTTGCGCCGTCTGGCCGATCTTGACCCTGTTCAAAAGAAACTGGGACATTTTCCGGATACTTTCATCACGTGCGAGAACAAGGATGGAGACTTCGACACCAAACTCTACCCGCAGAGCCGTTTGAAGTTCAACGCCGGCCAAAGAGTCGATCCCAAGTTCGGACAAGCGTGCACGGTCATCAATGCTTGTCGGCTCCAGATGCAATGTCTGGGCAATCAGAACCTTCACCTGCTCTACAACATAAGGAAGACGTTCATCTTCCGGCAATGCCGAGAGTGTGGCGAGCCGCTCACTGGTCGCTCCATTACTGGTATCCGCCAGGCGAACAAGTGAAAAGCGGGCCAGCGCGTTTGCCCCGGGAACAATCTGCGCCCATTTCTTCCAGTCAATCTCAACACAGGCAACTTCGGGCAACTCTAGCGCAAGCATTTCCGGCAAGTGGGCCAACGCATCATGAGCCGGCATTCCCTTAAGACCGGCGGCCTCTAAAGCCCGGGCTGCAGTCTCGTTCCGGCTTAGCATGCCCACATCTGCAATCGCTCCCCAATCAACCGCGAGAGCTGCCTCTCCATCCTTCCAGCGATTGGCCGCTACCGCACCCAGAACGGCATTGGCGGCGATATAAGCGCTCTGGCCGACGTTCCCCAGCACTGTAGTGACAGACGAAAACAGCACGAAATAATCCAGGTCCATGCCTTGAACCAAACGGTCAAGGATGATTGCGCCCTGGGCTTTTGCCTCAAGAACCCGGCCAATCCGCTCTTCGTCCAGATTTTGGACAAGCGCGTCGTCCAAAATCCCAGCACAATGAAAAATGCCACGAATTGGCGGGAGATTACTCGTAAAGGCAATTTCCTCGAAGACATCCTGCATAGCCTCTTCGTGCGAGACATCGACCTGGATGGTATGAATGTGCACGCCTGCGGCACGCTGGATTGCCAATTGCTCGCTCACCCCGGTTTCCTCCGGTGTTCTGCGACCCAGCAGAACCAAGTTACGAGCGCCCTGTTCAATCAGCCATTCAGCGGTTGCCCAGCCAAAGCCACTCAGGCCGCCTGTAATAAGATATGTTTTTCCATCCGACACCTGTGGCTGTGGCCTCGGCAAGGGCGAGGCTTTGAGGTCGTCCAGATCAGAGTAATCAATAACAACCTTGCCCATGTGCTTGGCAGACGCCAGCAGGCGGAATGCTCCGGCGGCATCGCGCGCAGGAAAGCTTTCCAAAGGCAAAGGTTGCACGTCTCCGCTTTTGGATAGCGCAGCCACATCTGACAGAAGGGACCGCATCAGCGCGGGCCGCTCCAGCATCATCCGATCAAGGTCGAGTGAGAAGAAAGATAGGTTTTCATTGAACGGAGCGAGGGGCAATCCGCGTTTTTCAATGATGTCCTTTTTTCCGATTTCGACAAATCGGCCATAGGGAGCCACGATCGACAAACTGTGCGTCTGCCCCTCTCCGGGCAAGGAGTTCAGAACGACATCAACACCGCGCCCCTGCGTGACGTCTCGGATCCCTTCTGCAAATTCCAGCGAACGGGAATCCCAAACGCCCTCACATCCGAGTTCTTTAAGATACTGCCGTTTCTCCGGGCTTCCCGCAGTTGCAAAAATCCGGGCTCCCACCCGTTTCGCCAACTGGATTGCCGCCAGACCAACGCCACCAGTCCCGGAATGGATCAGGACTGTTTCACCCTTTTCAAGATGCGCGAGACGGCACAGACCATAATACGCCGTAATGAACGCCACAGGCAGCGTGGCGGCCTCAAGTGGCGACCCAAGCCCTTCAATGGGAAGCGCAAAAATGCTTTCTGCGTCAGCAGTGAAATGAGACGCAAAACACCCCGGCCAGGAGACGAGATATCGTTCGCCCGGCGCAAAATCCGTTACGCCCTCGCCGATAGCAATCACCTCAGCAGAGGCTTCCATGCCAAGGCTTTCGCCATGGAACGTATCATCCACAACACTTTGCGGAATAAGGCCGGTCGCTTTCAGAATGTCCTTGAAATTCAGTGCTGCAGCGAGCGTTCGAAACAGGACCTGACCTGGTTGCAAAGGATCTGCGACAAACCGCTCATGATGCAGCCTATCCAGCGAACCATTCGATGCACTCACAAGACGGACCCCTACAAGCCGTCCATCCGCCGTTTCGTTGGGATGATAAAGCGTCGGCACAGGTTCAGGCTTCGTTTCCGATGGGGTCAGTCGCCCGACAGCCCGCAGACCAGGGCGGAGGACGATATCGTCCTCCGCATCCTGCTGAACAATTTCCGCACAGAGCTGCTGCAACGTAGCGTCGTCAACCATTCGACCGATATCGACAAGGCGAAGCGCAAGATCCGGCCGCTCTGATGCGACCCCTCGTGCAAAACCCCGGATAGCGGCCTGCCCTGTATCCAGATCATCACTTTGAATCGCTTCCGCAGAAACCGCCCCGCGCGTGACGATCAGGCATTTCGGCGCAGCTTCACCGTCTTCCGAAACCCTGATCGCCCTGACGAGCCGCAAGATCTCTGCAATGCCCTGTTTTCCGGTTGCGTCTTCGATAGGTGAGCACAGATAAAGGATTGCATCATTCGTTTGAGCCAGCGCCTCTGCCAGGGCCGCCTGATCCACATCATCGATCTTCAGGGTATCAACCATAATCCCCTGGCCAGCAGAAACGTGACTGAACTGCTCCAGCAGAGGTCCATCACGCCCCAAAACCAGTGCTGTTAGAGGCTCCGCAAAATGCGGAAGCAACTCCGTCTGAACCCACGCCGGGCGATAGAAACGACGGACATTCTCCGCCCCCATACCTGCAGCGACCAGCTTTCGAATAGCCCGCGCCTTGAAGCCGAGGATTTCGGCAACAGGCTCACCCGCTTCTGTAAAGAGCCGGATATCGCCCTCAATGCCGGTTTCGGAACGACGTTTTAGAGCGGCATGAGCCAGAAGGACTTTATGGTGTCCTCCACGATATACGACCTGTCGCGCGCCTGTCGGAACGAAAACTCTTTCTTCCGCAGCGCTGTATCCAGCACCGATCAATGCCTGGAAAGCACCATCAAGCAGTGCCGGATGAAGAAAATACTCTGCGATGCTCTCAGCATCTGCCAACTCCAGACGCGCGAAGGCAATACCTTCACCGGCCTTCAGCTCTTTGATCGTCTGAAAAGCCGGGCCATACGAGAAGCCATGCTCTGCAAGTCTCGCGTAGAACGTTTCTGGTAGAATTTCGTGTTTGAGATCGGCTTGTAAGCTCTCAGGAGCCACTGGGCCTGCTGCCCATGGCACACTCGTCAAAACACGGAGCTTAGCGTGCTGAATCCACTCTTCTTCACCATCGTCGCCATGAGACGATGATACCGTCAGAACGCGCGTTTCTTCATCAAATGCCCATTCGACAACAGGCGGCGTCAGGCTATCCAGAAGGAGGGCCTGACCGATTTCCAGATCTTCCAGAATTGCGGCATCAGAGCGTTCGATCTGACGATGTAAAGCCAAGCCGCCTTCAATATAGCCCGCAGCTGGAAACAGGCAGATCCCGTCCACCTTATGATCGGGCAACCACGGCATGTAGTTGCGATTGATGTCCGCAAGCCAACCCGGCCGGGATGCGCTGACTGGAATACCGAGAACCGGATGAACGGTTCCATCCAGCCGATCCTTGCGCGAAACCTCAGTTTCAGACCAGAACCGGCTTCGAGACCACGCATAATGAGGAAGGTCCGTCCGATGCCCTCCCGTCAGCAGAGACCAGTCCAACGGCACGGCGGCCATGTAGAGTTTGGCGATACTGCGCGCTATGGCTGTATCTTCCGCGTCTTTGCGGCTCAGGCTGGCAATGACGGCAACGTCCCCGTCAACCTGCTGCGCTGTTTCCCTTATCAAACCGCCAAGCACCGGGTGTGCACCAATCTCAAGGAAAACCCGGTGCCCATCACCCATTAAGTTCTGAATAGCATCATGGAACAGGACGGGCTGCCGTGCATTTCCGTACCAGTATTCCGCATCATGAAGAGCATCGTCAGCCCAGCGCGTACCCGTTACTGTTGAATAGAGCGGAATGTTCGGGTTTATCGGAGCGAGCGCGGCAAGCGGGTTCAGAAGATCATCACGGATCTCTTCCATCAGGATGCTGTGATAGGGGACTTCAACTCTGAGAAGGCGATTGAACGTGCCGTCCTGATCACATCGCGCAGCAAGCTCTTTAAGTGCGGCCTCTTCACCCGCAAGCGTCGCAGACTTCGCGCTATTAAGAGCGGCGACCGACACCCGGTCTTCATAGCCTGGAAGTAATTTTTCGGCAGCCTGCCTGCCAGACATCCCAATCGCGAGCATCGCGCCGCGTCCGGCCAGACGCGCCTGTTGCTGGCTCCGATGAAAGATAACAGTTACAGCATCTTCAAGAGACAGGGCGCCAGCGATGTAACTCGCAGCAACCTCACCCACGCTATGGCCGACGATCGCCGCGGGTGCCACGCCATGAAAACGGAAGAGCTCGGCAAGAACAACCTGAACCATAAAGATGGCCGGCTGGGCGACAACCGTTTCATCAATGCGGGAATGTTCCGCAGGCTTCAGGATTTCATCCAGAATGGACCATCCTGCAAGCGCAGAAAACAGGCTATCGATTTGCTGAATAGTGCTGGAAACAGGTTCAGGGGCCTGCCTGAGAATATGCTGCCCCATGCCCTTCCATTGGGAGCCCATTCCTGAAAACACAAAGACAGGGTGCTGCATCTCACCATTTCGACGCCGCCCCACCGTGACCGCTGGTGAAGATTGCCCCTCAGAGAGCGCTTTCAAGCCTGCAATCAGCTCTTCCCGATCCCGGCCGGACACGACGGCCTGCATTGGGAGGCGCGTCCGGTAGGTTGCTGCAGAAAAACAGACATTGGCTACGGACGGAGACGCAGAAGATGCCAGAAGACTTGCATAAGAGCGCGCAAGTGTTTTCAAAGATGCGTCTACGAGCGCATTCACAGGCAGCAGGAAACACCCAGATGGCATCCTAACGATCTCTGCCAGCCTTTTCTGAGGCTGGTCAGCTTCCGTCGGTGCCCTGAGAAGCGCAACTGCGTTTGTTCCGCCATACCCAAACGAATTGACGCCTGCATAGACCATTCCGGCCTCAGCCTTCAGCGGGGTGAGAGTGTCTTGAGCGACTTTCAAATGAAGATCCGCGAACGGGATTGCAGGATTAACCTGTGTGAGGTTCGCCTGCGGCGGAATAGCACCATGTTTCAGGCAAAGGAGCGCCTTTATAAGCCCGGTAACACCGGCCGCGGCTTCCAGATGTCCTAGATTGGCTTTGATGGACCCAACAATTAGGGGACTGTCTGAGGCACGCTTGTGACCAATTGCCGTTCCCAACGCACGCGCTTCAATAGGGTCGCCAACTGGTGTGCCGGTACCATGTGCTTCTACATATCCAATCGTGGCGAGATCGATGTGCACCTTTTGAGCCACCTCTTCGATAAGCGCACGTTGAGCATCTTCGCTCGGCATTGTTAATGACAGGGTACGACCGTCCTGATTGACGCCCGTTCCCGCGATCACACCATGAATAACGTCTCCATCCCGCTTTGCGTCCGCAAGTCGCTTGAGCAGGACGATGCCAGCACCCTCCCCGCGGCCATAGCCATCCGCATCAGCAGAAAAGCTTTTGCAGCGCCCATCAGCCGCCAGAAAGTGCCCTTTGGACATGGTGATGGAAGCTGGTGGAGCAACCATGATGTTGACGCCACCGGCCACGACGACATCAGTTTCCCCATTCAGCAGGCTGATACGGGCCTGATGAATGGCCACCAATGATGATGAGCATGCCGTATCGATAGACATGCATGGTCCCTGAAGACCAAGATTATGCGAAATACGCGCGGCGAGCATCGTGGCTGACGCTGCGGTTGCGGCAAAATGATCCGTGATCAGGGGCCGGTTAAGTGGGGAACCGCAAGCAACGAGCCAGTCCAGAGAAAACGTTCCGATGAAAACACCGGTGCGGGTTCCTGCCAGAGCGGCAGGAAGAATTCCGGCATTTTCCATCGCCTCCCAGACGACTTCCAAAAGAAGCCGCTGCTGAGGATCCATGAGAGTGGCTTCACGCGGCGAAATACCGAAAAACAACGGGTCCATTTCATCGATCTTCTGATCAATGAATGACCCACGTCGCATATAGGTCTTGTTGGGGGTTTCGTATTCAGGATCGTAAAAACGCTTGATACCCCACCGATCGGCCGGAACATCGGATGTGGCGTCGCCTTGTTTACACAAAAAGCGCCAGAGAGCCTCGGTTGTCTCTATTCCCCCGGGAAGGCGACATCCGATCCCGACGACTGCCACTTCATGTCCGTAATCGATCATTTAAAACCCGCTTTTTGTCTTCTAATCTGTATGGAACGGAGCATATAAAATATTATTGTTCAGGAGGGTTTGACTGCCTTCTGTAAAGCCACTCTGTCAGGCTGGCCGTCCTCGGTCCGGGGAAGAGCATCAATCCACACAGCCGCCGCATCCGGCAGATTGGGAAAATCCTGCCTCATCCATTTTGAAAGCAGTTCCAGGTTAAAATCATCTTCTGTCACGAGAGCGACCCATGGCATCGGAAGTCCCTGATCATCAGGGACAACAAACATCGCGCCATCCTTGACACCGGCACATGCCAGAAGGCGCGCGTCCAACCTCTCCAGATCGAACTTGTCCCCGCCAAAACTGATCAGATCGTCCGCGCGGCCCCGCAGGTGTAATGTTCCATTCGCGTCCACAAAACCGGTATCACCAGGGTAGAACCATCCGTCCCGAAATTGTATTGCAGTCGCAACCGGGTCCAGATCGTATCCGCCGATAACCCCAGTGCCGCTGACACGAATGCGCCCCACTTCACCGGCAGAAACGCGTTGATGATTTTCGTCCACGATCTCCAGTCCAACCCAGGGAAGTGGCTTTCCAACCTCATCATCGCTGGACTGAACGTCCGTCGAGACAATGGTAATCACTCCACATTCATCAGCGCCGTAAACAACCTGAACATTCGGGGTGAGCTTTTGCCGGATGGAGGCACAAAGCGCTTTTGGTAACTTCCCTCCCGCAACCGTCAGAAACAGATTGTCCAAGGGACTCATGCCGGGTGGTAGCTGAGAAAGTATGCCCTCCACATGCCGAGGAGAAACAACGGCAACTGTCGGAATATCCTGGCTGAAGACGAGCCCTAACTCGGAACCCGTCATCATTTGCAAACGCGTCCCGGCTACCAGGGCAGAGAGAATGATGAGAAAGCCGCTAGAAGTCTCCGCCCCCAGCGTCGGTAAGACGCGCAGGTTTTCAGGACGATGGGTGTGGGACAACACATCCTGAAACAGCACATGATAAACCGCTGTTTCTACGTATCGCGATGTCAGGGCGATACGACGCGCATCCTGGCTTGTCCCGCCGGCTACAGAGAAACGCACGACGTCGTCAGGCTGAACTGTGATGGTTTCAGCACATTCTGCCCCGGTCTGGCAGACATGCTCAAACCAGGCGTCGTTCAGTACCAGAACCTGTTGCTCGAGCCCGTCGACAGGCTCATCAAGCAATATGATGTCCGGAGACAGGATTTTCACAGAGCGGTGGAAGTTCGCATCCACATATCCCGGCAACGAAGCCGAGGGTATTCCGAGCCGGGCCAAAGCAAGAATGAAAACCCAGTGTCTGTATGGATGTACGCATCGAATGGCCACAACTGACGGGAGAAGATCCCGAAGTTGAAAAAGTGCGTTGGCAACTCGGCTGACATCGTGGGAAAGCTGATCGAAGCTTGCTTCTCCCTCAAACCAGCTCATCGCAATTGAGGCCGGATGTCCGGCTGCATATTTCAGGGCCAGACGTTCAAACATATTGCGTCAACCTATTCCTCGGAACTCTATGAAAATCCTGCAAATAGAAAGAAGGAAGTAACGTGCGTTCCTGAAACGCACGTTACTTCCATTTCGTTCAACTTTCTAAGCAGTTTTTCAGGATGCGATGACAGCTACGTTGTCAGTCTCATCTTCAAGCAGGTATGGCCCTGCATTCTTCACTTCAATTGTCAGAACAGCAATCGAAAGATCCTGACGCGCAGGAAGCTTCAGAACAGCGTTGCCATTCGTCCACCGAACGCCACCCTCTTCGCGGTTGTTCCAACCCGACAGCTCGTCTTCCGTGATGTGTGCAGTCAGGCTCTTCTGACCGTTACCTGCCCAGAGGCTGATACCCCCGACCAGAACGCCAAGGTAACGACGGTCATCAACCACCGGACCAAAGACATCGGCCGGACGAGACGCACGGGACATGATACGGACTTCGTCAACGCCAGCAGGAAGCATGAAAACAAAGTCACCGTTTTCTGCACGACGTGCCGCGTTAATCCGATGACCAGCAGGCGTCACAAGATGCAGGTTGGCATCTTCGGTTACAACAACGGGCTTCCGCTGGTCTGGAATGGACATTTCTACAGCGCGTTCTTCAAGTGCACGGTAGATTGGCTCAACCAGATCACGCGTCACTGCCAGCGGTGCCGCTGCATCAACACTCCACTCACGAACCGGACCACTGACAAGACGGACAACACCACCCTGCTGACCGAATTCACGACGGTTTCCAGTGTCCAGATAGCTTTCGCTGAGGGCACCGTTGGACCACAGAATGGAATGATTTTCCGTCTCGACGTGGAAGTACTCGTAGTTCGTCATTGTCAGATCGTAGAAAACGCTACGACCGTTAACGAGCATACGTGCCGGGACGAAGCGCCCTTCGAAATACAGGCAATGCTCGGGAGTAACCACGAGATCCTGATGAGGCACGCCAGGAGAGATAGCATCCTTGAGGATACGGACAGGATATCCAGCCTGATCAACCGGCAGATCCGTACGAACCTGCGCCGTGCGATGACCAACCCAAGTGATAGGCTCAATGACTTCACGACCAGCCACATATGTGATGGCGCGGTCACCAATCTGAAGATCCTCGACGCGCTTTTCGCCATCTTCTGTAAGGATCAGCGTCCCGGCGCAGAAGCAAACGAATGTTGCAATCGTGCTGCCATCGGTGTCACGGCCAATCACAAAATAGTCGGTGCTCTTGAAGGTGCCACCAAACGTTGTCTGCCAGGTGGAACCACCTTCGGAAATCGTAAGGGTGTTACCGTCAAGCTTGACAGTGCCGCCCGAAGCGTAGGTCAGCGTATCGACATCGATAACTGCACCCTGAGCAACCTGTGTTCCAGACAGGACAGCGCCAGCAACAACTGTGAGCGAGCCGCCGGACGAGACTGTGACGTTGTAAGACGTTGCACCGGAAGCAACAGATTCCTTGCCGCCGCTGAGCACTGTGCCGCCAGAAATGACACCACCAGACAGCACGCTCTCCGTACCGCCAGACGATACAGTCACGCTGGATGCAGTTGCGCCACTTGAGACAGTAAGCTTGCCCCCGGCGCTCACGACCGCACCGCGGAGAATAGCGGCAGCATTCAGCTGAACCACACCACCAGAAATGTTTGTCGCACTGATGGTAGCGCCACCGCTCGCAACCGTCGTACCACCAGAGGCAACAATCGTCCCACTAGTGATAGCACCACTATACAGGTTCTGAACGCCACCACTGTTAACAGTGTTGCTGATCGTGAGGCCACCGGCAGAAACATACTGACTGCCCTGGATCAGGGATCCCCGATCAGTACCACCACTCGTGATGATTTCCTGTGCCCCAGCATGCAAGGTGCCAGCCGAGACAATGCCAGGCCCACTTAGATTTGTCAGTCCCTTGGACGTCAGGATCGCAGAAGCAGACGTGTTGAGCGACTGATCGCCAACAAAAACTGCGCCACCTGCTGCTACATTATAATTCGTAACGGTTCCACCGTTAAAGGCCAGAACTGCGGCAGAGTTTCCAACCGTTGCGCCAGTAATGGTACCGCCGGAAGCAAGCAGAGCGCCCGCAGACGTCGCAGAGAGATTTGTTCCGACGTCGCCAGTTTGAGCTATAATAGCTCCGTACTGCGCCGCAGTAGAACCAGAAAGCGTATTATTTATTAGAAAATAGGATTCATTAACGGTCACATCTCCAAAAATATCTGTCGATGTAGAGCCCGATATTGTCCCACCATTAGCAAGTGAGTACTGCCGAGTACTATTATACGTTGTTCCGCCAGCCATGCTTAATTCCTCCATCACCAGAAGCGTTAAGCATTTATTAACGAATTATAAATTGTTAATCCGTGCTCAGCGCCGGAATCGAACATAAGGTAGTACGTTAATTTTAATCAATAGGAATCATTGATGATGTTGATATAAAAAAAACCAAATAACTATCGATTAACGATATCGGTTATCGTTCCGCAAATTTCGGCGTAAATTAATCGTCATACGGTATGGGTCAAGGTAAAATTCTCGGCATCATTCTCAATTTCTTCCACGCTCATGCAGCATATTGATCAATATCAAATTAGCCGAGTGCTCGACCTCAGAGCCATTACAATGCGACATGCGCGCAGCCGCACAGCACGAGCCGATGCTGCGCGGCTTGCTCTTTATGATTGCTTTAAGGGTGCTGTTACGAAGTAGAAAGGCAAACTACAGGCCGTTTACCTATCAAGCAGATGGGCGCGCATCGCTTTAAAACGGCTTCAACGAGCATGCATCTCGTTTCACTCGTAAATTATTCGTAAATCTCTTCCGACGCTAAAAACTGTGGCGCTCTTATGTATACACCCACAGTTCAGTCGTGACGCTTCGCTTTCCGGGCTTCTCTATTAAGACGCAACTGTTCGCGCCGCTCCGCTCTTCGTCCCGCTGGATTTTTCTGCTCCTGCAGCAGGATTTCATGCTTCATCTTAAGCCAGTTATTCCAGCGCCGCTCATCAAGCTTCCCATCTTCACGAGCCTTCCGGACCGCACAACCGGGCTCGGCTTCATGTTTGCAGTCCCGGAAGCGGCATTGCTGAGCAATCTCCTCGACTTCAGCATTGAATTCCCCGAATGCGGCGGCGAGACCCTCCGCGGCATTCACCATGCCAAGTTCACGCATTCCTGGCGTGTCGATCAGCAGTCCACCCGAAGGAAGGCTCACCATTTCCCTGTGGGTCGTTGTATGCCTGCCCTGCCCGTCATACTCGGAGACAGCCCCCGTTGCAGCATGGTCGGTTTTCATTAGGGCGTTAAGAAGGGTCGATTTTCCTGCCCCGGAACTTCCCACCATGACGCCAGTACGATGCCCGTCGAGATATGCCGAAATCTCGCTCAGCCCCGTCCCCTCAAGAGAAGATACGATCCTGAGATCAACCCCAGGGGCGCAAGTCTGGGCAGCATTGGCGACTTGCTCAATATCCTCACACAGATCAGCCTTGGTCAGGACCATGACAGGCTTTGCGCCGCTTTCTCTTGTGAGCGCCAGATACCGTTCAAGGCGGGACAGGTTGAAATCTGCCCCAGTTGTCATAACCAGGAATGCGACATCAATATTGGCTGCAATAACCTGCGACTGCGTCCGCTTTCCGACTTCTTTACGGACAAAACAGGTCGTGCGCGGCAGGACAGCCTGAATAGTGCCACGTCGTTCGTAAAACCTCGGATGGCACACCACCCAGTCACCAATAGCCGGCCGATCCAATGGATCCGACGTATGCAGAAGCTTCCCTGCAGTATCAGCCTGAATCAGACCACTTTCAGTAATGACACCAAGAAGGCCTCGTTGCTGTGCAACGACACGCCCAGGGATCAGCTCACTTCCGGAGTAAGGCTGGAAGGCCAACGCAGTTTCAGCGCTCCACCCATAAGATGTCAGTACGGTCAGGGATCTTGTCTTTCGTTCAGGCTTGGGTCTCTGCCTGCTTTATAAGCACTGTCCCAGCGTTTTGGTATGCTCCTTTATTGGGGCACTGGGTAGTCCTTTAAGCAGCAAGTCCTGTAGCCCCAACAAAAAGTACCCTAACCCTCAAAGATGTGGGGCACGCCGCCAAGGTGATGTCGCTCTGTGCCGCCATGGCATGGCAACATATTCCAGCAGCAGCAGCATTGCGAAAGAGCCAATGCCAATCAACGTCATCAGAAGCATGGCACCATAAACCCCTACAGAATTCATCTGGGCGTTCGCCGCCAGCAAGTATGTTCCCAGTCCCATTTTGGAAGATGCTGTCCACTCCCCGATCACCGCCCCCGTTACAGCATAAGAAGCGCCGATTTTAAGGCCGGAAAAAAGCGGTCCCAGACAGGCTGGCAGGCGGATGTAGAGAAATGTACGAAGGGGCGTCGCGCCAAGCAGACGAGCGAGATTGATCTGGTCACGATCTATATGTGCCAGCCCGTCCATCATATTGACCACGACCGGAAAGAAGACGATCCAGGCCACAATAATAAGCTTTGGCGTCATACCGAAGCCGAAAATGATTACGAGCGGCGCTGCGATACCCACAATCGGAATGGCCTGAGATGTAACAAGTGCCGGATACAGCAAGCGCCCCAGCCCCGGCAACTGTGACATCACGACGGCCAGGAGCACACCAACTGCTGCGCCGACAAGATAGCCTGCCACCGTTTCCTTCAAAGTCTGCCACAACAGTCCGCGTATCATGACCTCATTCTGGAACAAGGCACTTATCGTGGCGACTGGCGACGGAATGACAAAAGCTGGCAGATGAAACACGAAAACGACGGCCTGCCACACCCCCAAAAGCATGAGCATGGCCACAGACCAAAAACTCATGGATTTGGCCACAGGATGAATGCAAATCGACCGGATCAGGCTCATTTCAAAATTCATTTCTGATAAGGGTCAACGATAAAGAAGATCAAGCGCTTCGGCTTTCAATGATATGAATGTGCTGGACGTCATGCATGAAACATCTCGAGGGCGCTCCAGATCAACGTTGAGAATACGACCGATCCGTCCCGGCCGTGGCAGCAACACGACGATCCGATCTGCGAGGAAGATCGCCTCATCCACATCATGAGTGACAAACATGATTGTACGTCCTGTTTCAGCCCAGACCTGTAGCAACCATTGCTGCATACTCAGTCGCGTCTGACTGTCCAGTGCGCCAAATGGCTCATCCAGCAACATAAGATCCCGGCCAGCCGTAATGGTCCGCATAAGTGCAATACGCTGGCGCATCCCTCCTGAGAGGGTCGCGGGATAATTGTTCAGATAGCTACCAAGACCATAATGCGTGGCAAGCGCCGTAGCCCGAAGCCGGTCATCCTGAGTGGCACCGCGGGTCAGAGATGCCCCAAGAACAATGTTATCCAGCGCTGTCAGCCACGGAAGGAGCAGGTCCTTCTGCAGCATATAACCCACATTACCCGGCTTTCCGACGATATCTTCTCCATCAAGCCTGATGCTACCCGTAGTGATAGGCAACAAGCCGGACACCGCATTAAACAGCGTGCTTTTTCCGCAGCCAGATGCCCCCAGAACGCATACAAACTCTCCCGGTGCGATATCGAGGCTGACATTGTCCAGCACGAGATTATCACCGAATGCATGCGACACCCCATCAATAGAAAGCTTAACGGCACGACCTGCAGTATTCCCGTTCGCACCTGTATGCGCCTGCGAAAAGAGTGCTTCAAAGGTATTGGGCATCATGAGGTCTTTCTGTTGAAGGCGCATCCAAGGCGTGCCTCAGCCAAGCCCGGCACGGTGATCGTGTATGACCGTCAGACCATTTTAACTAAGCCATGATCGAAGTAATAAATTTCCTCATATTTTACGGCCAGAGAGCTACCAACCTTCGCGATATGAGGCTCGAATGTGAAATAATTCACACTCCCGAGAAGGTGTTCATTTCCTTTCTCCATAATAATGAAATCATCGGTAGAAGCAGCGATGCTGTGACCATACGCATCGAGCAAATCGAGGTTTTCATAGCCATTTTCAGAGACCAGTGCAGACATCTTCTGATGTACATCCCCGAATGTCATGTCTGGCTGAATAGTCTTTATGAAGACGCCATGAAGATAGGCTTCAAAATCCATGGCCTGCGCCTCTTCCTCACCGGCGTCAGCGGCGGACACGATAATCCCGTTACGCAGGAAATAGGTCCGCGCGCTATCTCCGAAGTAATCATCAATGCGAGGGCCCACATCAATCGTAATGGTTTCGTTTTCGCCAAACAGCTTCGGAGACGGAACATAACTGCTATCAAAAACAGATAGTCGAAGCCGCTCTCCCGCCAATACAAAAGCGGGCGTATTGCCCCAAAAATCGGTTGCTCCATGCGCAAGCATGAGGTCATGGCATGCCTTGTGCACACTCGCCTCAGATGCACCGGGCACGATGTGGGCTGTAATATCGGTCAACACTGCACGAGCAATGTCCTGTGCAGCGGTGTAGTGACTCAGATCTGAGGGAAGTGATGCAGTCATGATCTACCTCGGCAGAAAATCGTTGGTGTAATAAGTGGCCAGCGGACGAACTTTTGAAATCAGACCAATGCGATGCATTTCACTCGCAAGCCCTGACCAGGACTGTGATGTCTGGCTCAAAGCGGTGTCACTATTTCCAAAATAAGGGACAGCCGCCGCCCAGCCAGCTTTATCGTAGAGCGGACTATCCACTTCCGGATAAATTTTGCTGAAGAGGGCTGCCGCCTCGGTCGGGTGAGCCATCGCCCAGAGAAGACCTTCACGCGTCGCAGCTAGCCAGGCCTTGGCATCCGCACCATGCAATCTCAGCCACTGAGGCGTTGCCGTGAAGGACCAGATGGGAATGTCTGGCACCCCGGTGACATTCGGACATGCAAGACTAGGCATTTGTCCGTCTTGAGCTATGGACGCCGCGATCGCAAAGGACGCCGCATTGGTGGCAAGATCCAGACGGCCGGAGAGCAGTAATGGCAAATCCTCAAACTGTGTAATGATCTGCTGGACATTCTCCGCATTTTTCACACCACTTTTCTCAAACAGCAGATGCATCATCACCGCCGTCCATGAGTCGGTAAAAATTCCTATTTTCTTACCTTCAAGGGTGCGGAGATCTATGGGCTCGCCCGGTCTGCCGACAACGCACCAGCTATTATGCTGATCGTAATTGGCAATGGAGACCAGCGGCAGTGAAACCTCTGCCGCAAAAACCACATCCGTCCGCGCTTCCATGCCGATTTCGGCCTGCTCTGTTGCGAGCATACGCGCCGTAGTCTGAGCATCTGGAGGCAAAACAATGGATACATCCAGTCCATATCGTCGATAAATGCCCTGCTCCTGAGCAACGACGATAGGAATTAGAAGAAAGCCCTGTACCGGCCAAAAATAAACCAGGCGGACATGATGCAGACTATCTGAAGCACGCGCTTTGTGGGGCAAGCACGCCAGCAAGAAACATGCTGAGACACCAGCAGCAGCCCACTTGCGCCAGAGCCGCCCGTTCACAGAACTTGCCTTATTCTGTGTCATCCGTTCAGGGAAGAAGGACGGTCATTTGTACACGTCCCTTCGATAGGGGTCCAACCGTGCCCCGCCAGACGAAACATGGGGATATGCCCTATCGCCTGAACCAGCGCGGGAAGATCCGGCCCGATTTCGCTCAAAGCCCTGTACCAGGCCCATCCTTCGGTCAGAGGCGCCACAACGCCAACTATATCTGCTCCCGCCTTGCGTAGAAGCCTGATGGCCGCCCCTGCGGTCTGACCCGTGTTAATGACGTCATCCACAATAACAACACGCCGCCCTTGCACGCGTTCTACAAGCGCGGGGTCAAGATAAAGCCGCTTGTTGTGAAGTGGGCTGGTTGAAGAAACCAGTGGCTCAGAAAGTTCTTCATCGTACCAGAACTTGCACGAATGCCCGAGTGCCACATAATCGTCCAAGCCAATATTCTGAGCTACAGGACGCGCATAAGCCAGTCCCATCGTCGGCACCCCTACGATGACTTCAGGGGCAAGATCATGAACCAGATCAGTCAGCAGGCGAATGATCTCATGCTCGACAGCAAAGCTTGTCTGATTAGACATAAGGAGCGCAATTGCCATTTCTCCACCTGGAAGCGCTCGCAGGGGCAGCTGAAGCACCGAACCGTCCCTTAGCGGAACAGAGTAACTCTCGGAATATATCGTCGCTTCCTCTAAAGATGACCTGGGGAACCAGCGAGCGTGATAGGGCTTGACCTGCGTCATGAGTGTTCCCCTGCATGGCTTTGGGCACCACTTCCAATGCGACAGAAGCCCGGAGGAAAATGCTGAGAGACCTGAGCAAAACAGGCTTCATCGAGCATTCCAAGATTGACGTGCATGACGCGCGAGCGAACACCCCGCCCATCATCATGCAGATCTGTCGCCAAGAGCGTTTTAACCTGCAGTCCCGTCTGCTGCGCAATGAAATCCCGGCCTTTGTTCTCAGTCTTTTCGCCGATCGTAAAAATTTCAAGGACCTCGGCCCCGGCGGTGGTGATCGCCTGAATAAGCGAAACCAGTGTTCCTCCAGTACTAATCAGGTCGTCGATCAGAATAATACGGTCCGTGGGGCGGACACCGTTCAGGTACAGATCCGTGGACCCTTCTGCGAGATACTCGTTACTCAATGGGACTTTAACTTCCCCAGGAGCACCTGAAGGCGTCCAGCGTGCAAGGGTGCGAGGGAGACGATACTGCCGCAGAATATCCGCAGTGATCATAGCGCCTCTATCTTCCTCCCCCACACCCAGCGTCGCATCGTCTGCGTGCGCTATATGGAGGCGAGAAAGCAAACAGATAGCATCCGCCAGCTCAGGCGAAAGCGGAGGAATATTATCCGTTACAGAGGTTGGGAAAAAAGAAAAAGTCTTTCCTCCCTTTCCCGATACAACATTGGTACCCCGGTCATGAAAATCTTTCACCACCAAGCGAATGGCATCCACAACCGCGCTACTGTTGATTGGAACGCCTAGGGTGTGAGCGGTGAAAGCCATATATGACACGGGACCTCACTTGATCAGTAAACCGGTTTACAATGACTAACTTTCGGACCATATCATTGTCAATAATCAACATAACGATTCCGATTTGGAGTTTCATGGCCTCATTCCCTGAGATGCAGCTCTAAATCGTACCAACCCCATGCCTGACAAGTTGAGCTTCAGATGAGTAAAGGCCCCACGATCAGTGACGTCGCCACTTTAGCTGGCCTCTCGAAAGGCGCCGTTTCTCGCTATCTGAACAACAAACTCGTGCTGCCTGCCGAAACTGCAGCGCGACTGGAGGCAGCCATTCAAACCCTTGGCTTCCGTAGAAACCACTTTGCGCAACGCTTAAGCCAAGGGAAAAGCGAAACGATCGGGCTAGTTGTGCCTGAAATTTCAGATCAGTTTTTCGCAGAACTTGCCGAAGGTGCTGAACTCGAAGCCGCATCAGCTAACTATGGCCTCATTCTGGGAATTGGCCGCAATGACGTGTCGCGGGAGATTGATTTTCTTCGATGGCTCGACACTCACATGGTTGATGGTCTGCTCTTCGTTTCAAACCGACCGGATGATGGACAACTCCGAGATCACCTTAATCGCTATCGGAATATTGTTATTCTGGATGAAGATATTCCCGGCAGCCATGCAAGCAAGGTCTTCTGTGACAACGTGCAGGGCGCACTCTACGGCGTCAGACATCTTATCAGCACAGGGCATCGACGTATTGCTCACGTGAGCGGCCCATCTGCTTTGATGAGCGCGGGTGAACGGCTTGCGGGTTACAGACAGGCTCTGGAGGAAGCGAACCTCCTATTTGACCCCGCTCTTGTACTGAATGGCCTTTATAGCCGTGATTATGGTCGTCAGGCGGCTATAGCTTTATCTGCCATGCACCCCAGACCTGATGCAGTCTTCGCTGGCAGTGACTATATTGCGATTGGCCTGATCGAAGGATTTCTTGACCTAGGCCTTACCGTGCCTGGCGATCTGTCCATTCTTGGATTTGATGATATCGCTCCGGCTGACATGGTCACACCCCGCCTGACGACTATTCGACAGAATGCACAGACCATGGGACGCGAAGGTGTACGCCAATTGCTGGCAACCATGGGTAACCCAGCACGTCCCGCCACGGAAATCAGAACACCGATCGCATTGGTACGGCGTGGCTCCATCAGATACAGGGGGCGAAATCCATCTATATAAGTAAATATTACTAAATATAAAAATTCCACAATAAGATAAATTACTAATTGTTATTATTTTATTTCCAATTGCAACATTCGAGAACATAATTTGAAATTTCAAATTTAAAAATACCGTTTTATTTTAAAAACAAATTTAGGTTACGTTTCCGTTATGGATTAAATCCGCATTATCGCTCGGTCGAAATCCATAATGATAAGAAACAAAAACAACTTGGTTCCACATGAAAGGAAGCCATGTGATGCGTTCTCGTGCTCCGAAAATTCGCTCGTTAAATCGGCGCCTCCTCGTCATGACTTGCCTGGGAACCAGCCTACCAGCCGGAATCATTGACGCCACATCCTTCTCGGAAGCACAGGCCGCAGCGACCGAGCAAGAGGCGGAAAAATCTACTCCTCATCGGGAGGCCCGCTCACGTCGCCACGACATTCCCAGTGTCTCAGAACATCCGAAACCCCGACATGCGCGTACGGAGATTAATTCCACAGCAGATGAAACTGTTCACGTGTCCAGCGTACAGCGAAGCCGAGGCGGCGGGATGATGCGTGTTGAAACTGCCCCATACGCAGTACAGACCATTACAAAATCGTTTATTGATATGCGGAGCCCCACAAGTACTGCGCTCGAACTGGTTCGAAATCTTCCAAGCGTTAACATTGCAGTCACCGACACGTCTGGCTTGCAAGGTGGGCGCATTCAAAGCCGAAGCCTGACAGATGCTGATATGGCACTCATGATTGATGGCGGCCCTGCAGCCAGCGCGGCGTATATGGCAGAAAACGTTGAATCCGAAGACGTCGACAGCGTCAGCATGATGCCGGGTTCGTCTCCAATCGATCTTCCCGTAACATCAGCAGCCGCTGGCGTTTTGAATCAGGCCACTCATGATCCCTCACACAAATTTGGGGGAACGATGGATTTTTCATACGGCACAAATAATCTGGCACGCCAGTTCATTCGCCTTGAATCAGGAGACGTTGGAAACACGGGAAGCAGAGGGTTTGTCTCATTCGCGCATACCCAGGCACGCTCATGGTTTGGTGGAGGACGCAATGAGAAGATTCACGTGGATGTCGGCGTGCGAAAAGACTGGGCCAATGGCTCATATGCCCGCGCATTCATGGGATGGAACCTCGAAGACTTCGTTGTCGACAGATATGGCACCGCCAATCAGTTTTATGATTTCAAACGGACGGGAAATAGCTACGGTCGGAAGGCCGAATTCGATGCGGTTGGTAACGATTACTGGAAAAACAACATCAACCACTGGATGCAGCTTTTCCTGACCGCGCCAATGCATGTTGTCCTCACACGACACCTGCATTTTGATCTCCGCCCCTACTACAACTGGGGACGCGGCTGGAGCGGAAGCGCGGGCGCTTTTTCAGGCGCAACGAGCGGCAATACCTATAAATCCGGAGTACCTGTCGCCACCGGAACTCCCGTAACCAGCTTTTTCTTGCAGGATGGCGCATTCAGCGTCGGCCTAACAGCAATTCTTGGATACGATATCGATAAGCATAATCACTTTGAACTTGGCTACTGGTACCAAAATCAGGATTACACCCAGCACTTTCCAAGCAGCGTGACAACTGCCGAAGGCGCTAACCCAAGTCCCAATAATTCTACTTATCAGATCTATCGAAACGGCAGCCGCGTTTACCCAGGCAACACGGCAGGCTTTGAAATTCATTCATTATTTTTTCAGGACACCGCAAAATACTTCCACGACCACCTTTTGGTTAACGCTGGCTTCAAATATGTCATGTCGAATGTTTGGTATATCGTTTATCCAAGCAAGCAAAAGCTTGGACAGAACCTGACTGCCCCATTGCCGCATGTGTCAATCAGCTATCACTTCAATGAGCACCATCAACTTTACATGAACGCAGAAGGTGACTTCAGACAGCCCGCCTCCTCTGCGGTAGCGAATACGAATATCGATGGAACATTGCCTAAAAATCAGTATTCGATCAGAGAAGAGCTCGGCTATCGTTATAACGATAAATACCTCATTGTCGATCTTGATCTGTTCAATTACAATATAACAAACCGCCTCCTCTCTACTTATGTCGGGAATAACCAGACTGGCGTCGTAAATGCTGGAAATCAAACCGCTCGCGGCGTGGACTTGATGGTATCAACACAGCCCATTCACGGGCTCAGCCCTTATTTTTCCATGGAATATCTCAACGCCACAACTGATACCAATATTGCTGCTTCAGATATTAACGGAAGTCTTACGGCCTTTGCGAGTAAAGGAAAGCAGGCCCCGTTAGCTCCACATTTCATGGCAAACTTTGGCCTGACGTACACCTATAAAGGTATATTTGCGAACGGTGCCCTTCACTATACTGGCCCGCAATCCACAACGCTTGCGGGGGACCAGCGGATGCCGGGTTATTTCACAAATACGCTTTCACTCGGTTATCACTTCAAGCCCCTCTGGCATGCAAAGTCACCAACTATCCGACTGAACTTTACCAATCTTACCGGTGCAATCCTGCGCACAGGGGTGGTTGGCGTCGGTACAAATGCCAGCCAGGTACGCCTTATGAACGGAAATCTCTCTAATCCGGGTTCTGGTGCACAGTTTATTCTGGAACCCCGATTTACAGTTACAGGCACGGTCTCAACAGCTTTTTAAAAGTTGTCAGAGATCTTTTACGAGGCGCTTAAAGAAGACGGGAAATTCATATTCAATGTAATTTCCCGTCTTTGAAAAGGAGTTTTTATAACAAAATCTATTACTTAGGATGAGAAAATATATGATGCGCCGACAAGGTCCCAACATGCCTGGAGCGCCAATAATTATAATGATGCGACACCCTCAGAAATTTCAAAAATCACGAAACATTTGCCTGCTTCTAAAAATTGGCCGAAAGACTATGTATGTCGGAAGCAGAAACCACTCTCGTCCTCCTCGCCATGATCGTTGTAAGCAGTCTGGCAGTTAAGGCGCTTTCCAATCGTGTCCCTGCCCCTCTGGTTCAGATCCTGCTCGGTATTATTGCGTCTCTTCTCGGATTGCATATTGGACTGAAGCCAAGCCTGTTCATGCTGGTTTTCCTGCCCCCACTCCTTTTCACAGACGCTTTTCGTATGCCGTTGCGTGAGTTTTCAGAACTCCGTAGCGTAATTCTGTTTCTGGCATTCGGCCTGGTTGTGATTTCGACTGTCCTTTGCGGCTACGCAATTCACTGGATGATCCCGGCCGTTAGTCTCGCGGTATGCTTTACACTGGCGGCCGCCCTCTCTCCCACAGATACTGTTGCAGTCTCCAGCCTTATTGCAGGGCGCCGGGTGTCTGAGCGGCTGATCCATATCCTGAACGGCGAAGCTCTGTTCAATGACGCGTCGGGCCTTGTATGCTTTCATTTTGCAATGATTGCCGCAATGACGGGAGAATTTTCATACCGTCATGCTTTCAGTTCGTTCCTGCTGGTCTCTTTCGGAGGATTAGCCATCGGAGCTGGACTGGCGTGGATTGCCGTACGCGCTGAGCGCATCCTGCTTCGCCGCGGATTTGACGATCCTCTCATGCAGGTTTTGATGATCGTGCTTCTGCCATTCGGTATCTATCTCGCAGCCGAGACAGCACATGCTTCAGGCATTCTGGCAGCTGTCGCCGGATGTATGGTTATCAAACTGACAGGAGTATCAGACGAAGCTGCAACCTCGACCCGACTGCAGGCAAGCACGGTTCTCGACACTGTCAGTTATGTTTTTAACGCCTTGATCTTCCTCCTTCTAGGGCTACAACTCCCCTGGCTACTTGATGCTGGCGTCGAGTTGGCTCACGAGCACAGCGCGCATTTCTGGCAACTCTCGCTACTGGTCGCGAGTGTTTACGCCATTATGTTCATTATTCGCTTTTGCGGAATTTGGGTTTCCATCATTCGCAGATGGGCAACTGCCCGAATGTCACATCGCACCTTCGCGTTCCCACATATCCTCGAGGTTGTGTTGCTCGCCTTCTCGGGCGTCCGTGGCGCTGTTACGCTGGCAGCAGTGCTTTCGCTCCCAGCTATCGGGATTGACCCGGAAGCATTTCCTGAACGCAGCTTTGTAATTACTGTCGCAACTGGGGTCATTGTTCTTTCCCTCGTTATGGCAGCGATCGCTATTCCGCTGTGTATCCGATATCTGCCACGCGATATGGCAGACAAGCATGCTCAGGAAGAAAGTCTTGCCCGCCAGCGCCTGCTTCAAGCGACTTTGCAGCTTCTGCACCGTGAACAAAGCCGCACAGAGAAAGACCGAAGTGAATCCCTTGACCAGGCAGACAGTGATCATAGCAACGAAGATATGAGGCTGGAGGTTCTCGGACGCCTGCTACAGACCTATGAAAACCGCCTCAGCCAAATTGATGGCCCAACCCAGTCCCCAGTGTTGACGCGGACGACAGCGCTGCGCCGTGAACGGATCGAACTCGCATTACGCCTGATTGTCCTGAGGCTGCAGCGACAAACACTTCATGCGCTGGTGGACGCACGCGACATCAATGATCAGACGGAATGGGACATTCAGCGTGAACTCGACTACGAGGAGCAGGTAATCCGCAGTCGCGTTCAAAGATTGCCGCAAGATATTTAAAATTAATAAATGAAATACAATTAATATGAAGTAATTAACTAAAAATACTTTCCGCGCACCTATGACATTATAAAATATTAAACCTGAAAAGCGGTTATCCTATTTTCGATTTTTTAAGCTCGCGTTCGATCTCAATAAGCCTGTGTTTCCGCCAAAGTCCACCACCATATCCCGTCAAGGAGCCGTCCGCGCCAATAACGCGGTGGCATGGGATCATCAGCGCTATCTGGTTGGCACCATTGGCGCGCGCAACAGCTCTCACTGCGGAAGGACGGCCGATTTGCCGTGCAATGTCAGAATAGCTTCTGGTTTCACCAGCAGGAATTGTTCGCAAAGCCTCCCACACCTTTTGTGTAAAGGCGCTTCCGCTCACAGCAAGAGGGGTATGAAAACTGTCTGATCGCGCAGAAAAATAGGCTTCGAGTTCGGCCTCAGCCTGCTCCGATGGCGGCATGCGGCCGATACCAATTCCCTCCGGCGAGGCCTTGTTAAGTTTCTTGAGCTCTGCGGGCAGCGCTTTTCGATCTACGAACTCTAAAAGATGCAGATGACTGCGACTGCTGACAGCCATCATATCGCCCAAAGGTGTGGGTATCCATGTCGCCTGTAAAAGCTTATTGGGGCGCAATTCTCCCGGTGCGCATCCCAGCAGACGAGAAAAAGCCGCACGAAACGCACTTGCTGACTCAAAGCTGGCCTCATGCTGAGCCGTAATGACCTTGCCGCCCTCAGCTAACGCTTCGAACCCTTCTCTCAGACGCCTCTGACGCGCCATTTCCAGAAATGTCATTCCAAACTGTCGCTTGAAGCTCCGGCGGATTGTAGAAGGGTCGTACCCCAATCTGATAATACAGTCTTCGGACCACCGCACATCAGGACGTGTATCCAAAGCCTGCAAAAAGGCCAAAATTGCGGGGTCGGCAAGCGCAGCAGCCTGAAGAGGATGACAACGCTTGCATGGACGAAAACCCGCTTCAATACAGTCCCCAATAGTCGGGTAAAACGTACAATGCTCGCGCTTCGGTTTTCTGGCCGGACAGGTCAGGCGACAAAACACCCCGGTTGACGACACGCAGACGAATGCTTGTCCGTCGAAATATTCATCGCGGGCGAGCAGAGCGGCATAGAGAGTATCTGGGTCAGGAAGATCGAATAGCATTCAGAAAACCTATAGCCACTAACTCTCAAATGTCGCCGGTTTTCAGGCGTTGATTTTTTATTTTCGGCGTAGCCTCTTCCTTGGCACCCAAATACCCGCCAAGGGACGGGTATCGTTTTCTAAAGTTCGCTCGTCTAACGCCTCCATGAGAGGCGCAGATTTCAATTTTCTTCAGTCCGCAGATGAAAACACGTGATCTCGGATGGTCTGCCAAGCCGCAGTGCAAAACCTGGCCACAACCCGGTCCCATTACTGACGTAGAGCGTCATATTACCCACGCTGTAGCGCCCGGAGACGTACCCGTTATTACCGCGTGCCACCAAACGATCTAACCCCAAAATCATTCCGCCGTGCGTGTGACCGGATAACTGCAGGGCAACGCCATATTCGGCTGAGACACGCGCATCCCCAGGTTGATGATCGAGCAATATGACCGGCGCTCCGTCCGGGCTCCCCTTAAGGGCTTCCTCTAAATCTGGGCCAGGCTTCCCATGGCCAGGCGCTGACCTGTCTGTTACGCCGGCAAATACCAACTGATCTGCCCCTCTGGTAACCACTGCATGGTCATTCAACAGCATATGGAAGCCTAATCCCGACAGATGCTGCATCCAGTCGGAATAATTGAAAAAATATTCATGATTTCCCGGTATTGCCAGTACACCATCACGCGCCCGCAATCGGGCGAGTGGTGCGACATCAGCACGCCGCATCTCCACAGATCCGTCGATAAAATCTCCCGTCACAACGATCATGTCTGCTGCTGCCGAGTTGGCACACTCGACCATTGCTGCGGCCCACGTGGCCGGAAACAGCCGACTGATGTGCATGTCACTCAACTGGAGCAGCCTGTATCCATCAAACACCCTGGGCAGACCGCGGATGGTGATCGTCACATCTTTGACTGGCGGTACGCGCAAAGCATTCGCAACACTCACAGCAGCCAAAAATCCCGCAAGCCCGCCAATAGCCTCTCGCGCACTAGCGGAGATATGGACTGGCTGCCATTCCGCGAGAGCGAAGACCAGTGCACCAACATCAAGCGCGATCTGGAACAGCGTGAGAAACAGGATTGCCCCAAAACCCCAGTTGAACAGGACGACGAAAGGTCGAGGAAATTCCGGAGCGAAAACGGAGCCCGACGAGAGCCTAGACCAGTAATGATAAAGCGCTGCGACGATCACCAGAACGCTTCCGAGCATTTTCGCAGCGAGAGGCAACGGAAGCGGCCAGAGCCAGTTCAGGATCACGACAAGGAGGGGCAAACCGAAAACAACAACACGCACGGCAATCAGCCTCCTTGCATGAAAGCACCAAGAGACGCCCATCGCCTCTTAGCCTTAGAAATATTCACTGCGTCCATGTGCTGGGCGTCAAAACTACGCATGATCTCAAAACATGAGACATGCTTACATTTCAGGAAAAGCTCTCTCCAACCATCTCTTCGCTCTTCTTCCAAAGAGCCTCGGCATGAGCCAGATCGAGCGCATAAGACCGCACGCCCTCATCCCCCAGACCAAGCGGCTGATCATCAGAGACGATTGGGCTCACGTGGCAGTCTTCACAGTAGCGACCACCTATAGCATCTGCATCCGCCACGATCCCTGCCCAAACTGATGTAGCGGCGCCTTGCGGGATGGTCTTGAACTGGAATGGTGGCTTTCCCTCCTTGGCCGCCTGTTCATTGATGCCTGTGACCATAGCCTCGATTGCTCCTGCAGGCATATGACGAGGGAGTTCAGTCAAGATACCGCCGGGATGAACGGCTGTAGCCCGCACGCCACGAGCACGATGACGCGCGTCGAACGCAACAGCAAAGAGGATATTTGCGGTCTTGGAGCGCCCGTAAGCAACAAATGGCTCATAGGAAGCGTGGTCAAAATTTGGATCTTCCAGATCGACATCTGAAAAGCGATGGCCCGCCGAAGACAGGTTCACCAGTCGGGCGCCATTGTTCATAAGCCCCGCTATCCGGTTAATGAGCACGAAGTGACCAAGATGATTGGTTCCGAACTGTGTCTCGAACCCGTTCTTCGTATGCCCGAACGGGGTAGCCATGACGCCAGCATTGGCAATGACCAGATCAAAAGATAGACCAACACTGTTCAACTGGTCCGCACACGCCCGAACACTGCCAAGATCTGCAAGATCCAGCGCAATCAGCTCAAACTGTCCTCCCCCAGATTCGGCGTCTGCACGAACCTGAGTAGTCGCATTTTCAGCTTTATCCAGATTGCGCGCTGCCCCCACAACATGTGCACCATGAGCGGCAAGAGCGCGTGCAGTTTCGATGCCCAGGCCCGCAGAAACGCCTGTTACGAGAATGCGTTTTCCCTTGAGAGACAGACCAGAGAGAACATCATCGGTTGTTGATCTTGCGCCAAAAATCTTCGTCATTCGTGAAACTCCTGGGCGTGGTGAAACCACACGCGAGATGATATATGGAGCATTGCTCCGTTTCACATATGCGGAGGGATACTCCGTTTAACAAGAGGGAGCCAATGGCTGAGGACAAAAAACTTCGACGCAGACCGCGCAGCGATGGTCAGCGCAACAGAGAGCACTTGCTAAATGTGGCGAAAACCGCGTTCACGGCGGGTGAAATCGACATTCCCCTGGATGAAGTTGCGCGACGTGCAGGTGTCGGGATCGGCACGCTTTATCGGCACTTTCCCAACCGCGATGCTCTTATTGAGGCTGTTTACCGTGTTGAACTCGACCGTCTCGCAGACGCAGCACCTGTTCTAGCCGCACAGCATCCACCGGTCGAAGCGCTTCGCGCATGGATGCGCCTGTTCGTGGATTACATTGCCGCAAAGCAGGTCATTGCACCTGCACTTAACGGGTTGGTTGGCGGCACAAGCGCGCTCTATGCTCAGTCCGGGATTGTGCTTCAAGGAGCGATTGACACACTCGTAGCAGCTGCTGTTGCAAGTGGAGATCTCAACGCTGAGATCGAACCGATCGACCTGCTCAGAGCGTTGGCTGGCGTGTCGAACTTTTCAGCCGGCCCAGGGTGGGAAACAAGTGCAAAACGCCTCGTCGACATTCTTATTGCCGGATCAAGGGCATCCTGATTGTAAACGAAAAAGGACGACTGATATTCAGCCTCCCTACTCTATCTAAAATACTGAATGACTGCGCCGCGTTAGGGAACCTCCCTTGATACGTCCATAGAGCATTACTTGATCTGTTTTTACGAAAATAACGAATCTTCATGATGATAGTCGGGTTTCCATAATAGAAACCCGACCTAAAAAACAGATCAGTGAGCCTGAGACGTCTGCCCATCATCAAGAGCGTAGGCGAGAATATAATCGCCTGTTCGTGTTCCCATGCCGGCGTGGCCTCCAGCGGCAATAACAATGTATTGCTTGCCATTGATCATGTAGGACATCGGGTTTGCCTGCCCACCCGCTGGCAGACGTGCTTTCCAGACAACCTTGCCGGTGCTTTCATCAACAGCCCGCAGGTAATCATCTGCCGTCGCACCGAGGAAGACCAGTCCGCCTCCCGTCACCATCGTACCGCCGATGTTGAACATACCGGTTGGTAATGGAAGATTGGTGTGGGTTCCAAACGGCCCCGTATCACGGGTCGTACCAATCGGGTGCTGCCAGACGATTTTCCGGCTGACAAGATCGATTGCTGTCAACGTACCCCAAGGTGGCGCGTCACAAGGAACCATAAGCGGATTGAGCCATGGATGAACGTACCCGACATAGGGCGTACCATATTGCGGGCCATATACTCCGCCCTTCACATGAGGTTCGTTGCCGCTGCCGTCCCATGTCGGCACAAAACCCGCCTTTTCGACCGGTCCACGCGGCGCCATACGCAACATGAATGGAATGTAGTTGGCTGTGGAGATGACAAGTTTGTTGACCGGATCGACCGACGCGCCATTCCAGTCCACAACACCATCAAACGCCGGATAAACGATCGTTTCCTTTAGCTGTGGCGGCGTAAACTGGCCCTGATACGCGGCCTTACGGAATTCGATCCGGCATAGCATCTCATCAATCGGCGTAGCGCCCCATAGATGCTTTTCTGTCAGATCCTTGGGGGCAACAGAGGGAAGCCCAACCGAATATGGCTGCGTAGGTGTTGTCCAGTCGCCCGGAACAGCCCCTTGTGGCGTCTTTTTCTCCTGAACTTCCGCCACAGGTTTTCCAGTCTCGCGGTTGAGCATGAAGAACTCGCCACGCTTGGTAGTTTGTACGAGCGCCGGGATCGTTGATCCGTCAGGACCCGGTAAATCAATCAAAGATGGACCAACCGGGACATCCATGTCCCAGACGTCATGATGAACGGTTTGGAAATGCCAGCGCAATTCACCGGTTTTTGCATCCAACGCAATGATGGAACTACTAAACTTGTCATCGAATGGACGTCGGTGACCACCAAAGTAGTCCGGTGGTGCGTTGCCAGTGGGCAGATAGACAAGACCAAGTTTCGGGTCCGCCGTATAAACGCCCCACGCATTCGGCGTATCACGGGTAAGCTCGTCGTTAGGCCCAGGAGTCCAGGTTTGCGGATTATGGCCCACGTCCCATGCCCATACGATCTTACCTGTCACTGGGTCGAACGCGCGAACTGCACCGGATGGTTCAAACGTCGCCTGATTGTCGAAAATCCATCCTCCCGTAATGACCCGATCACTGATGATCATCGGGGGCGACGTCACAAAATGAAACCCGTCAGGAACGTGCCCCAGGTACTGCGTCAATGAAATGAAACCGTGATCACCAAAGTCTTCGCAAGGCTTACCTGTCTTGGCATTAAGAGCCATCAACCGGGCATCAAGAACCGGAGCGATGATCCGTTCCGGGCATTCGCTACTCGCCCCTTCAGGCGCCTTGTAATAAGCGACACCGCGGCATGCGAGATATACGTCTGGTCCGGTGTTGGCCTTGGGATCATATTTCCATTTAATCTTTCCCGTCGCAGCATCAATCGCTTCAACCCAGCTATGACCGGTGCAGACGTAGAGAGTGTCGTCCACCTTGATGGGCGTATTCTCAAAATTGAATTCATGGCCACCATCCGTGCCGCCCTGATCTTCACCAGCATGCATGGTGTCACCGGTGTGCATACTCCATGCCAGCTTTAGGTCTTTGATATTGCTAGCATTAATCTGTTTCAGAGGAGAAAAACGGTCCTGCCCTTGCGTTCGACCGTAATATCGCCAGTCCTGATCAGGAACAGAACTATCAGAACCCTCTGTTCCATTAGACGCCAACTGCGCACTGCCAGAAATCCCGTTGGGCTGAAGCGCAGCGATTACAAGAGTTAAAAATGCGGCGGCTGTAACCCCTCCGACTGAATATGTCGCGGCACGTGATATCGGTGAAAGCCGACCTCTAAACCATGGGAGCAGCGTCAAAAGGCCTAAGATAATGAACGCAACAAGCCGTGGCTCAAGCTCCCAGAAAGACAGGTGAACTTCCGCGATCGACCAGATCAAGGTGCCTAATATGGTAAGCGCTACAATCCATAAAGCGAGACCATTCCTGGCCCAAGCCAGAACTGCGCTCGCAGCCAATGCTAAACCACTAACTAGATAGTACGGACTTCCTCCCAAGAAAATAAGCTCTATTCCCCCGATAACTAGGTTTAAACTCACTATAAAAATCAGACCACTTATCACCCATGGTCTTGATTTTTCTTGAACATCGCTCGACATTTTACCTCCAATGTGAACGCTATGCGTTAAATCTGATAATTTCATCTTCTGGTTTTTAGATTTTTTCTTCAGTTACTTTTTCTCCTTTATTTATTTCTTATTCATAAATATCAGGCAGATAATTTTCCTAATTATTAAAATACAAAATTACCCACTGCATGAGGAAACAGTAATTTTTCCTTCAATATGAATAATTAGTATTTTCAGATACATTAATGAAACATACATATCATATATTATTGACTCCGTATTTATTTCACATCATTTCCTTTAAGGGAAAATTTTCATTTTTCTCATCAATCGACCGTGAATATCTTTTTTGTGATACTATGAAGAAATTGGACAATTAATAATGAAAATGGAATCTTTGGCTCTAAATTAAATTTCCCAATACTAATCAATAATTATTCCGGACGAGTAATGTCTATTTTAATTTGAGATCAACCCAACCAAAAATTTCAATATAGAGGCATTTAAAAATTCATTATAAATGACAATAGATTCAGATTATTATCAACACTGGAAGCAGTATTTGGACAGATCTCGATATAAACGGCCGTCTAATATTTAGAATACCCGCGAGCACCAAAAATAAAGGCATTGTTTTCAGAGCCTGACAGTATGCCTCAATTGCCTTCTTCGCAAACAATCGCCGTCAACTTGGTGTGACGGCCCCTCACCGTTAGGTAGGATTGCTGTACTTTCGGAGCTCTTCAAAAAGCGTGCGAATGACAGGTCGCACGCCGTGACCAGAAAACTGCTCGATATAATAATTTCCCAACCCAGGGATCGCAGGTAAAGCGCCGCACACAGTCAACCCGAGAGCCTCAACCAGATTTTGAGACGCCGGCCAGGGAACAAGAGCCAGAGAAGAACGCTCCTTGACCATCATGAGAGCAAGAGGCGTTGTGTCCACAGATTCAATCGTTAAAGACGTGTCTTCAAAAACACCGGGATAACGAGCCAAGAGTGTGTTCCACCCGACCGCATGTGACCTAACGTCCAGCAGCTTGAAATCTGCCACCGCGTCTACAGTCGTAATACGATCTACGTCTTCCGGCCGGCCGACCACCACGTGGCTTATTCCCATTAACCAGCCGGGATGTTCACGCGTGGACATGGCATAATCAAAACGGATAACGAGATCCGGTTCTCGATGCCTCTGCGCATCTTCGATGATCAGATCCACCCGCACGGATGGATGCTTTTTCTCAAAGGCACATAGGCGCCGCGGTAACCAGCTCAGAGCCATAAGCTGACTTGCAACAAGCGAAACACGCTCAAGCTCACGCCGAGGAAACAAAGACGCAGATTTCGCCTCGATAGCCCTAAGAGAAACCTGCACGGTCGGTAGGAACTCATTTCCTTCCAGCGTAAGCCGAACCTTGTTGGCACTTCTCAGAAACAACGGCTTCTTAAGATAGGTTTCCAGCGCCAGGATCTGCTGGCTGACAGCGGCAGCAGACATGTTCAGCTCACGCCCTGCAGAGGCAAAACTCTGATGTCGCGCTGCGGCATCGAAAACGCGAAGCCAGTTCAAGGAAGGGATACGGTACGACTGCATCCCTAAAGCGTAAGCTCAGCTTATGCTTTCTGCCAAGAAGAAATATATTCCGATATCGCATTTAAAATTCTAAATCGATCCAGTGAGCCTTTCCTGACACGCGTTTAGCGGAAACTTCATGAATGCCAATTCGTGCGACATGTCTCCTTATTCCGTTCCTGCTTCTGGCATGTCCGCCGTCTGTCGTCGCAGAAGATTATCCTCGCCACATCACAATCGCTACGGAGGGGACCTATCCACCATGGGCGTTCGCAAAACCGGATGGCTCTTACGCTGGTTATGAAATGGATCTCGTGAAGGCTCTCTGTCAGCGAATGAATGCAACCTGTAAAATCGTTACACAGGATTGGAACGGCCTTATTCCCGGGCTGCGCGTTGGGCAATACGACGCGATTATTGCCTCCATGGGCATTACAGATGAGCGCAGTAAAATTGTCTCATTTTCGCATCCCTACACCCATGCTCCGAATGGATTTCTTACCTCTGGCAAGAGCGCTCTCACCCACCTGCCCAGAGCTGGCATTCCCGTGGATCTGACACGTTCCCCCCAAGATGCCAAGGCTGCACTGGAAGAGCTGAACCTTGCGTTCGCAGGAAAAATACTTGGTGTTCAAACAGGCTCGACCGCCGCAGGATTTGCCGAAGCTTATCTGCCGGGTTTGAAAGTCATGGAATACTCTTCCGTCGACCAGTTAGGGCTTGAGTTAATGGCCGGCCGTATTGACATTGCCATCGCCAACGTCACGACCTTCAAGACAATGATCGAAGGGGCTCCCAAGGGCGCACTCGTGTTGACCGGACCTACATTTTCCGGCGGCGTACTGGGATCAGACACGACCAATATCGCATTCCGACCAGATGATGACAGCCTGCGCAGCGCCTTCAACGCAGCTCTAACATCCGTCAACACCGATGGAACCAATCAGGCGCTCTCTGAAAAATGGTTCGGCACGGATATTTCGATTCATGAATGACATCAAAACGCATGTCTTGCCGCCCGAGACATCTGCTCCGGATACGGCTGAGCAATCCTTTTCTGCTGATACAGGTTTCAAGCTGTTCGCCGCACTCGGCCCGGTCCCAGACGCCATTACTCTATTTCTGGACGGCCAACCGATCATTGTTCGCCAAGGTGATACTGTCGCCGTCTGCATGCTCCGGGCAGGCATCCCGTATAACCGTCTGAGCCCTGTCTCCGGTGCCCCGCGTTTGCCCTACTGCATGATCGGACACTGCTTCGAATGTCTTGTGGAGATTGACGGCATTGCCAATCAACAGGCGTGCCTGACGGTCGTACGTGACGGCATGAAAATCCGCCGTCAGTTGGGTGCGCCTCTGGCTTTGAAACACCCTGAAGTATGACACAAGACAACATTCCTCCGTACGACGCAGACGTGATCATCGTTGGGTGCGGCCCTGCCGGAATGACGGCGGCTGTTGAGCTCGTTCAGGCTGGCTGCTCCGTCATTGTTCTGGACATGCAGCCGACCCCAGGCGGCCAGATTTTCCGTAATCTTGAAGCTAATCTGCACGACAACAGCCCATCAGGACAAACGCTACTGGCCGCCCTCGGACCAGCCTATAAAGCGGGCGCTGAGCTGATCCAGCGCTTCCGGACATCCCGTGGGATTGACTATCGCCCCCAGACAACCGTGTGGGAAGTGCGGCCTGATGGAACCGTCGGCTGGTTACAGGGTACGAATGCTGGCTATGTGCGGGGACGTCAGGTTCTTCTGGCTCACGGCGCTATGGAGCGGCCCGTCCCATTCCCGGGATGGACGCTGCCCGGCGTCATGACAGCTGGGGCCGTCCAGACACTTCTGAAGGCAGGACACCTCAAACTTACCGGCAACATTGTCCTTGCTGGCACAGGCCCTTTGTTGCTGTTATTGGCAAACCAGCTGCATCAACTGGGCATCAAACCAGCATTGATTGGCCGTACTGATCGCTTTGCTGATGCGCTTTCCGGCGTGAGCGATCTGCGTCCGGGTGGCTTATTTCCCCTCATAAAGGGGCTCGGATGGATTGCGCGTTTGAAAGCTGCGGGTGTGAAGTCTGTGACAGGACTGAAGGACCTTGCCGCACATGGACACCGGAAAGTCGAAGCAATCAGTTTTACCGTGAACGGCAGACAGCAAACGCAAGCCTGCGACCTGCTGATCGTCCATGACGGCATTGTGCCATCCATCGATATCCCCAACAGCGCGGGACTTCGCCTTCAGTGGGACGATGCAAATGCAAGCTGGCGACCGGATACAACCTTTGACGGCCAGACAGCTTCGGCTCTCCCACCAGAACTGTATGCCGGACGTTGCGTCATTCGCGTCACGGGGGATGCCCGAAGGATCGGAGGGGCAGATGCCGCAATGACGCACGGCAGACTGGCAGCCCAATCTATCCTGGCTGATCTGGGTCAGGGGACAGGACCATGCAGCAAGGCTGTTCGTTCCGTCAGAAAGTCCCTCTCAGTACGACCATTTCTGGATGCTGCGTTTCCACCCGGTCTGTCTCGTGCCCTTCCAGAGAACGACACGATTGTCTGCCGTTGCGAGGAACTGACAGCCGGAAATCTCAGGGAGAAGATACGCTCCGGTTTCAGAAACATGGATGCGCTACGCGGTGAAACGCGTTGTGGTATGGGTCCATGTCAGGGACGCAGTTGCATGGTGACAGCCGCCCGCCTGCTCCAGGAACACACTCCCGCTACCACCTGTTTGCCTACGTTCAGAGGACGCCCCCCAATCCGTCCCATACCGCTAGGTGCGATAGCGAACCTGTCTGGCCTTGACCCCAGAGCCACCATACGCCTGACACTCGAAGACAAGCCCGAACATGGCGTAGAGGAGACGGTTGATGTTCCGGCAGAATGAAACCGCACTTATAATTGGCGCCGGACTTCAGGGCTGTTCGATTGCGCTGTTCCTGGCAAGAGCGGGCTGGAACGTGACGCTACTCGATAAGAATGTCGCAGGGCGCCATGCGTCCAGCGTCAATGCCGGGGGCTTGCGGACTTTGATGCGCGACTGGCGGGAATACCCTCTTTCCGAACTGGCCATGCATCACTGGAAACATCTTGACCAGCTCGTCGGACAAGACGCCGCAGCGTCCTGTGAAGTCCGCCTTGGAGTTGGTCAAATTGCCGTCGCACTTGATGAGGCCGAGCTCTCCTGGACGTATAACCGCGCTAAGGACATGAAAGAGCGTGGATTAGGCGCAGAAGAGCTCCTGTCAGCAAAAGACGTCCGACAAATGCTGCCCGGCCTTACAGACCAAGCCCTAGGGGGCCTCGTATCGAGAGGCGACGGACACGCAAATCCGGCGGCAAGTACCCGCGCCTTCAGAGAGGCAGCTATCGCCGCAGGTGCACAGATTGTCGAGAACTGCCGTGTTCTGGGTCTAGATCGGGTGCCTGGCGGCGGATGGGCTATTGAGACGTCATCAGGTGCATATGAAACTGGCGTTCTCATTAACTGCGCTGGAGCCTGGGGAGCACAGATCGCAACCATGGCTGGACAGACACTTCCCCTGAAAGTCGTTGCCCCCTCCATGATGGTTACGGCGCGGACGCAACCCTTTCTGGAACCTGTTGTGATCGGGATCGACCGTCCGCTATCGTTCAAGCAGAGCGCCGTCGGATCGCTGGTGATCGGAGGAGGAATTCTTGGAAAGCCCTGCGCGGACCATGATACCTCCTTCACCGTGATGGACCGGATGACGCAGGGTGCCGCGGCTACTCTGGAAGCCTTTCCTGGGCTGGCGCACGTGCCAGTCCTGCGCACATGGACCGGGCTCGAAGGCTCCACACCTGATGGAATTCCCTTCATAGGGCCAGGCGAAAACACTTCAGATTTCTGGAATGTCTTCGGGTTCTGCGGTCATGGCTTCCAGCTTGCCCCAGCCGTTGGCCATGTCGTGAGCCGGTCGCTTGTCAGCGGAAAGGTTGATCCGCTTCTGACGCCGTTTTCCTGTGCTCGCTTTAATACGGGAGAGGCAGGATGAACACACAAAGTCTGGCTCTCGTCGGGTTTGGCCCAGACGGTTGGGGGAAACTTCTGCTGTTAGCTGCGGGTCTGACACTGGCAGCAGCAGTGTGCAGCTTCGCACTCGGCAGTCTTCTCGGGACTATCGGCGCAGCTCTGAAACTTGCCCCAAACCATGCTCTGCGTTGGATAGGAACATTCTACACAACCCTGTTCCGCGGCATTCCGGAAATTCTGGTCGTCTACCTTTTCTATTTTGGGGGATCACTTGCCCTGACGCATCTAATGCATCTGGCAGGCTTCCCCGGTTTCTTTTCGCTCCCGTCGTTCGTCATCGGGGTCGTTGCCATCGCTCTGGTTTCCGGCGCCTATCAGACGGAAGCTTTTCGCAGTGCATATTGTCGTCTGGAACGTGGGCAAATCGAAGCAGGCAAGGCCTGTGGGATGTCGTCTACTGTCTTACTGTGGCGCATCATAGCTCCCCAGACACTCCGATTTGCGCTCCCGGCTCTTGGCAATATCTGGCAGTCCGGTTTGAAGGAAACAGCTCTTCTGTCCATCATCGGACTTGTAGAACTTCTCCGACAATCCACGATTGCATCCGGCGCAACGCGGCAGCCTTTATTGTTTTATGGGGTGGCGGCCCTCGTCTATCTCATCATGGGGCAGACGACGGCTCTCGGTATCAGGGCCGTCGAAAAGCGCTTTTCCCGCTGCTGGGGCCGATAAAATGGATTGGTCCTTCCTTTTCGAAACACTCAAAACGCTTCTCACGGGCGTTCCGCTTACGTTGCAACTGGCGGCAACGTCACTCTGTACCGGATTTGTCCTAGCCGCTTGCATAGCGACATTAGGAGAAAGCGCCTTTGCTCCCGCGCGCTGGTTTTCACGCCTTTATGTCATACTCTTTCAAGGAACGCCCCTGCTGGTGCAGATCTTTGTCATTTATTACGGGTTCGGACAGATAAATTTTCTCCGCTCTTCCTTTGCATGGCCTCTTCTGGCGCAAGCTTACTGGTGTGCCATTCTGGCCCTGTCGCTAAACACATCAGCTTATGGGGCAGAAATTATCCGTGGCGCTATTGCAGCCGTTCCTGAACGTGAAATCGAAGCCGGACGTGCGATCGGGATGGCAGGGCTTCTTCTGCGCCGCAGAGTTATCTGGCCGCAAGCTCTGCGATATGGACTGGCCAATTACGGGAACGAAGCCATCCTGCTGCTCAAGGCTACATCGCTGGCCAGTGTGATCACGCTGATGGACGTCACCGGTCTCGCCTACAGACTGGTTTCAAAGACCTACCGTTCGGAAGAAATCTTCACTGTTGCGGGCCTGATCTACCTTGCGATGACCTTTGTGATCGCCACCTGCGTCCATATGCTTGAACGCCATCTTAACCCCAGTCGCCGGGTCTGACCCAGACAAGCCGTCTTTTCCGGAGTTTTCATGGAACCGTTCCCGCAAGAAACAGCCCCGCTGCCCGGCGCAACCGTTATCAAAGCCGTCGGATTAACGAAGCGCTACGGCGTTTTAGACGTCCTTCAAGGAATTGATCTGGAAGCCCACGAAGGGGAGGTCATTTCCATTCTGGGGGCGTCTGGTTCAGGGAAATCGACTTTCCTTCGTTGTCTGAACCTTCTGGAGGTTCCCTCAAGCGGCGCTCTTAATATTTTGGGTGAAGATATTCGTTTTCGGCTCAAAAGAGGCGAGCAGCACATTGCTGACGCTCGGCAGATCAATCGCCTGCGATCGCAGGTTGGTATGGTTTTCCAGAATTTTTGCCTGTGGAGCCACCGAACGGTTTTACAGAATGTTATGGAAGGCCCGATCCACGTTCAGGGGCGAAACCGCCATGAAGTCCGTGATGAAGCCGAAAAGGCATTGGCCCGCGTCGGGATGCTGAACAGGGCAGAGTATTACCCGTCCCAGCTTTCCGGCGGCCAGCAGCAGCGTGTAGCGATTGCGCGCGCCATTGTCATGCGCCCGCGTGTCCTGCTGTTCGACGAACCGACCTCTGCACTGGACCCGGAACTGGTGGGTGAAGTCTTGAAAGTCATGCGGGATCTGGCATCGGAGGGCCGAACCATGCTCATTGTGACGCATGAAATGGCCTTTGCACGGGATGTTTCAAGCCGGATCGTTTTCCTGGAAAAAGGCACCGTTCGAGCCCAGGGAAACCCGCAAGACTTGTTCAAAGGCGGAATGGATGAGAGCTTTGACAGATTTATCAGCCATTTTTCCCGGCCGGGCTGATGCCCTGTAACAGAATACAGCACATCATGCGGTCAGTAGACCGTGTGTCGGAAAGGAGTTGAGATGAAGACGTGTCAGATCCTGGGTGTTCCCACACAAAGTGGAACATCCGAAAGAGGATGCATCATGGGCCCGACAGCCTTCCGCATAGCTGGTCTTCCAGAGATCCTGCAGGACCTTGGATGGACGGTGACGGATGTGGGAGATGCCGTGCCTACAGAAATGCCAGACGTAAGCCATTCCAACCCCGCTGTGCGAAATCTGGATGCGATCATCGCCTGGACCAAAAGTGTGGGCGAGCGGGCCTATGAAATGGCCAAAGCCTGCGACTTTCCTATCTTCCTGGGTGGCGATCACTCCATGTCAGCCGGAACAGTCTCCGGTGTTGCCCGTCACTCACAGGATCTGGATCAGCCTCAGTTCGTCCTGTGGCTGGACGCACATACAGATCTGCACACCCTCCACACGACGACCAGCGGTAATCTGCACGGCACACCTGTCGCTTACTTCACAGGTCAGTCGGGTTTCGAGGGGTTCCCACCTCCTGCCGCCCCCGTTGATCCCCGCAACATGTGCATGATGGGCATCCGCTCGGTCGATCAGGCTGAAAAACGCCATGTCGCGGAAATCGGGATTACGGTTTTCGACATGCGCGCGATCGACGAGCAAGGAATTGTCGCTCCGCTTAACAGCTTTCTGGACCGCGTACGGGCTGCCAACGGGCGCCTGCATGTGAGCCTTGATGTTGATTTCCTTGATCCGGACATTGCTCCTGCCGTCGGCACAACTGTGTGCGGCGGGGCAACATTCCGCGAAGCGCACCTCATCATGGAAATTCTTCATGACAGTGGCCTCGTGACGTCGCTGGACCTGGCGGAACTCAACCCCTTCCTTGATGTCCGCGCAAAAACTGCCCTGCTCATGACCGATCTGGCCGCCAGCCTCTTCGGCCGCCGTGTTCTCGAACGTAAAACAAGGACCTATTGAGATGCCTTTTTCTGCTCCCGCCCCTTCACATCTCGCCTTTGTGCCGTTCGTGTCGGTCCAGAACATGATGGCGCTCGTCCATACGATCGGGATTGAGACCTTTCTGCGCGAACTTGGAGAATATCTGGAGGCTGACTTCAAGCGCTGGCCTGAATTCGACAAAACCCCACGTGTAGCCGCTCACTCCGCCGAAGGCGTCATCGAACTGATGCCCACGAGCGACAGCAGCCTGTACGGCTTCAAATACGTCAACGGCCATCCGAAAAACATGAAGGAAGGTCTTCAGACCGTAACGGCCTTTGGCATGCTGGCGGATGTCGCATCTGGCTACCCGGTGCTCCTGTCCGAAATGACGCTGCTGACCGCGCTTCGCACGGCCGCAACGTCCGCCATGGCAGCAAAATATCTGGCTCCGGCCAACGCCAAGACAATGGCCATCATCGGAAACGGCGCACAGTCTGAATTCCAGGCCATGGCCTTCCGCGAAATAGTCGGCATTCAGGCGCTGCGTCTGTATGATCTGGACCGGGCGGCTTCGGAAAAATGTGCCCGCAACCTGAGCGGACACGGCTTTGACATTACGATCTGCAAGACGAGTGAGGAGGCCGTAGAAGGCGCCGACATCATCACGACCGTCACAGCGGACAAGCAATGCGCAACAATTTTGTCCGACAATATGGTCGGAGCTGGCATTCATATTAACGCCGTTGGTGGTGACTGCCCGGGCAAGACAGAACTTCAGCGCGATATTCTGCTGCGTTCCACGATTTTTGCGGAATATCCGCCTCAGACGCGCATTGAAGGTGAAATCCAGCAGCTTCCGGAAGACCATCCCGTCACGGAACTGTGGCAGGTCATTAACGGTGAGGCCAAAGGCCGCGCCAGTGACAGCCAGATCACGCTGTTTGATTCCGTAGGTTTCGCAATCGAGGACTTCTCCGCCCTGCGCTATGTTCGCGACAAGCTGGAAGCAACCGGTCTGTACGAAAAGCTCGATATGGTGGCCGATCCTGATGATCCGCGCGATCTATTCGGGATGCTTCAGCGCTCCAAGGGCACGGATACGCCTTGAAACAGTATTCTGGCTGCCGCCACGAGGCAGCCAGATCAGGCCTTAGAGGCCGCCCTGCTCGACGATGAAACGGGCGATTTCGGGCACGCCCTCGCCAGCGCGGATATTGGCGAATACAAAGGGCCGCACACCACGCATCTTTTTGCTGTCGCGGTCCATCACGCCCAAATCGGCACCGACATACGGCGCAAGATCGATCTTGTTGATGACCAGAAGGTCGCTCCGGGTAATGCCGGGGCCGCCCTTGCGGGGAATCTTGTCACCGGCTGACACGTCGATCACATAGATCGTCAGGTCAGCCAGTTCGGGGCTGAAGGTCGCAGCCAGATTGTCGCCGCCACTTTCCACGAGAACCAGATCCAGCCCCTCGAAACGCTCCGTCAGTTCGGCGATGCCTGCCAGATTGATGCTGGCGTCTTCGCGGATGGCCGTATGGGGGCAGCCGCCCGTTTCGATCCCCTTGATCCGTTCCGGCGGGAGGGAGCCCGCGCGGGTCAGGAATTCGGCATCCTCACGGGTGTAAATATCGTTCGTGATCGCGGCGATGTTGTAATCATCGCGGAAGGTCCGGCACAGGGCATCCATCAGGGCGGTCTTGCCCGTTCCCACCGGTCCGCCGATGCCGACCCGCAGCGGGCCGTGTTTTGCTTTTGTCATGTTCTGAACAACCTCGTTGTCTGGGTTTCGTGATGCATGGCCGCAAGGTCGGAGCGGAAGCACGCGCCCCCGACATCCTCTAGGGTCCGGTGTTCCGTAACATTCACGGCGCGTGAGAGACGCGATTCAAGCCGGGCCAGAGCGTGCAGGCCGTCCGTCTGCCCGAGCGGCACCAGACGTACTGCCGCGGAGACAAGAGCGGCGATGGTGGCGTATCCACCCGACAGCAGCGCCTGCTCCCGCGTGATGCCGCCGCGCCGGAAGACCATCCCCTGCGCGACCGACAGTGGCCAGCGCGTGCCGCGCAGTTCGGACGGATCGGGCGTGACCGGCCAGACGGACGCGGCCTTGAGGAAAGCTTCGCCCTGATAGACTGTTTCGTCATAGCGCTCCCGCGAGGAGGCGCAGGCGCAGGCAAATTCCGCCAGAGCGCGCAGGCGGGGCATGTCGTGTGCGGCGCGCCAGGCTTCCTGAAGGATAATCAGGTCGCTGCCCGGCGCGCCGTGCTCCAGCAGGCAGCCGATCCAGTCGCAGAGTGTGGCGACATCCGTGACGTCTCCGCTTTCCACCGCCCATTCCAGACCGTGGCTGTAAGCGTATCCGCCCGTTGGAAAGGCTGGCGACACCCATGACAGGAGGCGCAGGAAGGCGGCGCCTGTCTGCGGGAGCGGGGTTTCAGTCATGCGTGTGGTGATGGTGCCCGTCCCCGTGTTGGTGCGGTTCGTGGCCGCCCGCGCGGGAGGCATAGGCCCCGCTTTCCGGGTCGAACGGGGCTTCCACCCGGCGCACATGGCCGCCCAGACCGTGGATCATGTCGGCGATGACGTGATCGTAGCGTACGAGGATGCGATGTTCGGCAATCGCGGCGGGCAGGTGGCGGTTGCCCAGATGCCATGCGAGCTGAAGCAGTTGCAGGGGGCTGTGGGCCGTGACTTCCATCAGCTCTTCGGGCAGGGCTTCCACGCGGATGATGCGGCCATCCTCCAGACGCAGGCCCTCCCCGGCCTGAAGCAGGCGGGCATGTTCCAGCTCCAGCCGGATTTTTTCACCGTTTTGCAGGGTCAGCATCATCCGGCGACGATGACGCCCTTCGTAATCGGCGGCGAAGGTGCCGCTGGCCTCGGTTTCGGGCCAGCTTCCGGCGGGAAGGATATCCAGGATTTGGGTCATCAGAACAGGAAATACCTCTGGGCCATGGGCAGGACTTCGGCGGGCTCGCAGGTCAGGAGCACGCCATCGGCCCGCACTTCATAGGTTTCGGGATCGACTTCGATATGGGGCATGGCGTCGTTATGGATCATGCTGCGCTTGCCGATCCCGCCGCGCACGTTCGAGACGGCCGAGAGCGGCCGGCGCAGACCCAGCTTTTTGCCGATATCGTCTTCCAGAGCGGCCTGTGACACGAAGGTCAGGCTGGTATGGGTCAGCGCGCCGCCATAGCCGCCGAACATCATGCGGCCATGCACGGGCTGCGGCGTGGGGATCGAGGCGTTCGGGTCGCCCATCATCGCATAGACGATGGCGCCGCCCTTGATGACCAGATCGGGTTTGACGCCGAAGAAAGCGGGTTCCCACAGGACCAGATCCGCGAGCTTGCCGACTTCGATTGATCCGACTTCATGGGACAGGCCATGCGAGATGGCGGGGTTGATGGTGTATTTGGCGATATAGCGCTTCACGCGGGCATTATCCGCCGCGCCATCCCCGGCCAGAGAACCGCGCTGGATTTTCATTTTATGGGCTGTCTGCCATGTGCGCAGCGGGACTTCGCCGACGCGGCCCATGGCCTGACTGTCCGACGACATCATCGAGAGCACGCCCATGTCGTGGAAAATGTCTTCGGCGGCGATTGTCTCGCGGCGGATGCGGCTTTCGGCGAAGGCGATGTCTTCCGGCACGCGCTGGTCCAGATGATGGCAGACCATCAGCATGTCCAGATGTTCGTCCAGCGTGTTGACGGTGAACGGGCGTGTGGGGTTGGTCGAGGACGGCAGGACGTTGGGCAGGCCAGCCACGCGGATGATGTCCGGCGCATGGCCTCCTCCCGCGCCTTCCGTATGAAACGCATGGATCGTGCGGCCCTGAAAGGCGGCGATCGTGTCCTCGACGAAGCCACTTTCGTTCAGCGTATCGGTATGGATCATGACCTGCACGTCCATGCGGTCCGCAACGCTCAGGCAGCAGTCGATGGCGGCGGGGGTCGAGCCCCAGTCTTCATGCAGTTTGAGGCAGCAGGCCCCGGCGCGCACCATTTCCCCCAGCCCGTCCGGGCGGGAGGCGTTGCCCTTGCCCGCGAACGCCAGATTGACCGGGAAGGCTTCCGCCGCCTGAAGCATCCGCGCCAGATGCCATGGGCCAGGTGTGCAGGTTGTGGCGGCCGTGCCGGTGGCGGGGCCGGTGCCGCCGCCGAGCATGGTCGTGATGCCCGATGCCAGTGCTTCCTCGATCTGCTGCGGGCAGATGAAATGGATGTGGCTGTCGATCCCGCCGGCGGTCAGGATCTTGCCCTCACCCGCGATGATTTCCGTACCCGGGCCGATGATGATGTCCACGCCCGGCTGGATGTCGGGGTTGCCTGCCTTGCCGATGGCCGCGATCCGCCCGTCACGGAGTGCGACATCGGCCTTCACGATTCCCCAGTGATCGATGATGACGGCGTTCGTGATGACGGTATCCGCCGCACCCTCGGCCCGCGTGACCTGCGACTGGCCCATGCCGTCACGGATGGTCTTGCCGCCGCCGAAGCGGACTTCCTCGCCATAGGTCGTGTAGTCGCGCTCGATCTCGACCAGAAGGGCTGTATCGGCGAGGCGCAGGCGGTCGCCGACCGTGGGGCCGAACTGTCCGGCATAGTCATGTCTGGAAAGACGCATCACTGATCCACACTCCCCATCACATCGCCCCGGAAGCCCACGACACGCCGCAGGCCACGCAGGGGAACAAGCGTGACTTCCCGGTCCTGCCCCGGTTCAAAACGGATCGCCCCGCCGGATGGTACATCAAGGCGCCAGCCCCGTGCCCGCGTGCGATCGAATTTCAGCGCCGGATTGACCTCGGCAAAATGATAGTGGCTTCCAATCTGCACCGGACGGTCGCCGGTATTGGTCACCAGAAGCGTCTGGCGCGGCTGGCCTTCGTTGAGGACGATCTTGCCTTCGGCTGGGAGTATTTCTCCCGGTATGGCACCGGCTGCGAGGGATTCAGCGTATCGGGTCATGAACGGTCACCAGCTTTGTGCCATCGGGGAAAGTCGCTTCCACCTGCACGTCATGAATCATTTCGGCCACGCCCTGCATGACCTGGTCGCGCGTCAGAACACGGCCGCCACTGGCCATGAGTTCGGACACGCTTTTGCCGTCCCGCGCGCCTTCGACGACGTGATCGGTGATGAGGGCCACGGCTTCCGGATAATTGAGCACGACACCGCGTTCCAGCCGTCGGCGCGCGACGTTTGCCGCCATTGCCACCAGCAGCTTGTCTTTTTCCCGGGGGGTAAGTTTCATGTCCTGCTCCGTTCCGAACTCTGTGTCATGACCGCCATGTGGCCGGCATGGGGCGCCCGTCCCGCAGGACCGGCAGGATCTGCCTGATCGTCTTTTCCAGCGACCAGCCTCCTGACGCCACTCCGCGAATGACCAGCATGCCATTCCATGCCGATGCTGCAAATTCATGCGGCCCGACAGCCTCCAGCTTTTCCCTGACAGGCACAAGAAGCCCTTCTGCGGCAGGTGACACCAGCACCAGTGTGGCCACCGCAAACTGATCGTCGGCTATCGCTTTTTGTGCCAGGAGGGTCGACACATCTGAACCTTCCAGACGCAGAAGATCTTCCAGAATCAAACGGCCATTTCGGCGCACCGTCAACCGGTCACGAAGATTTAGCATCTGCATGACCTCTCCTGAGCCGATCCGCCCAAACATACGGCTTTCCAGAAAAAGAAAGCTGGAGGAAGCCTCCATCTCAACCGTCATATGACGTCGCAACTGGCTACCATCAAAAAAGATCGTTCCGTGCGGAATCCAGTCCAGACGTGCCTGCGCGGCGATATGGCAAGAGGTGAGAATTTCTGAGGGTTTGTCTACCGTGCGGACTCGATAAACGCGCTCTGCAGCTTGGGATGTGACCAGTAGTTCCGTGTCGGGGCTACAGATAATGCGCCCTTCGAGCCGATCTCCGCCTGCGATACCACCGGAAATATTGACCGTGACCGCCTCCAGAGCGCCCTTATCCACGCGCGGAAACAAGAGACGGCAACATCCTCCCTGCTCCAGATCACCGCATACGGTCGCTCCGTCTCGCAGTTTCGCGGTCAGGCTAAACCACCCTCTGGCGCGTTGAAGAACCGCAGCAGTCATGCGAACTTCCCGCATTTTTCTGGTCGACAAAAAGACGTGTCAATCTGCATTTCAGATATTCCCACGCATGTCTTCCAGTCCTGTCTCACGTTCTGGCTTCAGCCAGATCCATCCAATAACGGAAGCACCGAAAACAAACGCGCCAATCATTTCAAAATGCGCTGACACGAAACCCGCGAAATCTGTGAGCATGCTCAGGCCATGCAGCTTATCCGCAAAAAGGTTAGTTATTTCAATGAGCGCAATCACAAACGCCAGCATAACGGATGCCAGGGTTAAGGCGAGATTGCAGGCGGTCCCACGCTCGGCTCTTTCGTAAAGACCGTGCATCAGCATACTGTCCGCAGTGTCCAGCAACGCCATTCCGGCTGTAAAAAGCAGTGGGAACATCATGATTTCCCACACCGGCAGTCCATGCTCACCCTGGACGATGGAAATGCCGAGCAAGCTGATTTCGGAAGCCGTATCAAAACCTAGCCCAAACAGAAACCCGACTGGATAGAGATGCCAGCTGACGGACACCTGTCGCAGTACAGGCTCCAGCACACGAGATAGCCCTCTTGGAGCATTATTAACCCTGCCGCTCCGTCTGCGCCAAAGATCGCGGAAAGTCAGTGCGTTTATGAGCGCCACCATGCAGAGGAACAGCGCCGAAACCCATGTTCCGAACAGGCCGCCCTGTACTGCGAATGCGTCTATCTGCGTATGATAACGCTGGCCGGCCAGAACAACGATGAGGGTCGCCAGACAGACAATCGTAGAGTGCCCAAGCGAGAAGAAGAGACCTGCTGCGCGTGCTTCTCTCTTTTCCCGCAAAGCCGCTCTCGTCACATTGTCGATAACGGCAATATGGTCTGCATCGAGAGCGTGCCGTAGCCCCAGTCCATAGGAGAGACCCGCTGCACCCAGCAGGAGCGAATTTTTATGGAAGAAAATGAAGGCCAATAGCCATACCAAGCCATTGATCAATACAAGACCCACAATCAAAGAACGCCTCTGCGGACATGGACGGGCATTGTTATCTGTCAGAGAGCCTCTCCCATTGTCTGACATGCGCTTTTGTCGTTTCACAAGACGATTATTGCTCCCCAAGGACAATGTCGCATCATGCATTTTTCCACAATGGCAACATCATCCGGGTAGGATTTATTCTCAGAAGTTCAGATTGGCCTGTAGATAATAATATCCGCCGTTATAGCCAAGTTGCTCGATCTGATAGTCATATTGGAATGCTCCAAGATAACGGAACTCCTTTGGGATGCGGCGTTGCTTTGCATTGCCGACATTATTTCCCCCAAGCGTTAGCCCGAGCTGCGGCAAGACCTGATAGGAGACGGCAAGATTGGTCTCGAACCGCGCCTTATTCACATATCGCATGAAATCAGTGTTCGAGTAGGCCAGTGACCCCTCGTAATAGGTCAGCGACGATGTGGCATGCCCGTAACGGACTTCATGCACAGAGACACCGAGCTTCTTGTATTGCCACGTTCCACCAAAAATTAGCTTGTTCTTCGGGGTGTAGCTTGTGATATAGGCCGCCTGCTGGGAGTTGAGAAGGCTATTGCCGTTCCCGTCTTTGCCAACATGCGTCAGGTCGGTTTCGTTAAGATTGAGCGCTACGTCCCAGTCAATCTTTCCCCAGTTCTGTAGTCGCGTCTGATAACGCGCTGTGACGTCCAGCCCTCGTGTCCGCGTATTGGCTGCATTCGCATAATAGGATGCTGTCACAGCATTGGATTCAAGTGTGGATGGGACTGAGAAGCCATTCAGACGCAGGGCTTCAATGGCATTGGCTCCGTTATAGACACCGGCTGCCAGAATTCGGTTTTTGATAGCAATCTGATACGCATCGACAGTGATGTGCAATCGCGGCAGAGGATCCAGCGTAAATCCGGCGCTGTAGCTCATCGTATGCTCAGGATGGAGTGGCTTCGCCCCGATTAAACGCGCGCCAGCGGAGTTAACGGGCAAATAGCCTGTCGCATAAGTCGGTGCCACAGACAGGTTGGACCAATGCTCCTGCAAAAGCGACGGCGCACTAAAGCCGTTCGAAATGGTACCCCGCAGAGCGAAATATTTATTGAAATCATAGCGTGTCGAGACCTTACCCGTCTTGGTGTCTCCGGCATCCGTGTAATACTCATACCGGCCCGCAAAGTCGACCTGCCAGTTTTTAAGCGGCCTTGTAGAGAGTTCGACATAACCTGCCGTCACATCACGGTTGCTCTCACTCGCATTCTGGGGGCTCAGGCCGTGCAGACCCTGCGGTCCCGTACCATAATATGAGTTGGCATCACCCGCCATAATATCGAATTCGTCATATCGATACTGCGCGCCCATCGCGAGATTGATCGGACCAGCAAAAAGAGGCGTGTGGAAACTGCGATGAATTCCGAAATCGTTTGTCCATTGCGTGTTTGTAAACGCCATTTCATGGAAACGAGACGGTGAAGCACCCGTCGCAGCATAAAGCGACGGATTGACGGTGTTAAAGAGATCCATGGATGTATGATCACTGCCATACGTTGTGCTGAGATCCCAGTTCCAGCCGAATTTCTCTCCTTTTAGACCTAAGGTTACGCTGTAATCATCTTCGGTAACGCTCTCCTTTGGGCTGAAGCCATTGGGATACATGGGCCAATCCGTGGAGGCGACGCGCGCGTCCTGGTAACTCTCGCCGTAGCGATGCCCATACGTCGAAAAGGAATACAGAGACAGATCAGGAAGAAAGTCATACTGCATATTGTAGGACAGAGTTCCCCGATGCTGCCGCGGGTCTCCCTCGTCTTTAAAATCGTATTTTCCGGTACGACTGTCAGGCGAATTCCGGATCGTATGGTCTTGGTATTTGTATTCGGCACTCAGATCAAAAAACCCATGACCCATCAGGTCAAAACCGGCATTGATCGACTCACCTGATTGAAAGCCATCCCCTGCATACCGGCCACCATTTGTGGACTGCATCGTGATGCCAGACTTGCGATGCTTGAGAATGATATTGATGACACCTGCGACAGCGTCCGAACCATAAAGTGCCGCAGCACCGTCCTGAAGGATTTCCACATGGTCTATTGCCGAAATCGGGATCATGTCGATATCGACGCCGTTTGATCCTTGCTGCGGCCCGGAATTGTTCGAAAGGACCGAAGTGGAATGCCGACGCTTCCCGTCTACAAGAATAAGGGTATGATTTGGAGATAGGCCACGCAGACGAAGCACATCCACCATGTTGGCATTCCCGATCAGCAGCGGAGCACGCGTCAGAGATGGTGTCAGCTGTGTGAGGGCGTCACGAAGGTCGGACTGACCGGTTCTGGAAATTTCTGCAGACGTCACAACCTGAATAGGACTGGCGCTTTTTCGGACAGTCTGGTGAGGGTCACGCGTTCCTGTAACAATCAGCGTCTCGTCTTCTTTAGGGCGAGAGACATTTTTCTTCTTGGAGGTAATATGAGCGCTCGCTTTCTGAGAAGACTGAACATCTCCGCCATGCAGCTTCATATCGGCTGCATAAGCATGCATAGCGACCAACTGGCTCGCCGTACATGTGAGCAACATCACACCAAGAGGAATTGAGAGTTTCTTCATCGCTGATGTTCTTCCCGTCCATCTGCCCCCTGCCCGTCGCCCAATTTAGACATCAGAGAGTTCAGAGCATGTCTCCAGTGATCCTCCGCATTTCGCCGATCACTCTGGAAGAAAACTTAACGGGTTTTGAAACGATAACGGAATGTATGTTTTTTTCCGCCCCAGCGTAAGCTGATCTTATCCTTGCTGAAGCGCATCGATATGGAAATTTCAGGCATGATTTCGTGGTCCTGACGATAATAAGTAACCACAATTAAAAATACTGAAATTCACGAGAAGGGTATGCTATTTAGACGTAAACATAAGAATGGAGGGTAGGTTTAATTCCTCCCGCCCTCCATTTTTGATGAACCTTAAAAGTGAGCGTCAATTCGGCCGAAGTAATATCCGCCAGTCATTGGAACTTGAGCGGAGTTAGCATCATAGATTCTCGCTCCATAATTATTGTTTAGGTCGTTAACCCGACGAGGGCGAATATTGAAAATATTATTGGCTCCCACAGTGAGATGCCAGTGCGAATTAACACGGTATCCGACTTCAAGATCAGTAAGCCACCGTGGCGTATTTTTGAATTGAGCAAAGCACTTGTTGGAATACCGTAATGCACTAGCAACACCGTTGCTAACGCACTGGGCACTGCTTGGGGTCCAGTCCTGATATGCCAGCATCGCCGTTGTTTCACCATACCGGGTCTGCCGCAGGTTGATATCCCAGTTATCAACCGTCCAGTAAGCATTCAGGATAAGTTTGCTGCGGGGATAAGACGTCGTGATGTAGCTGGCACTGGCAGCCGTCAAAAGGGGTGTCGTCACGCCATTGACGGTTGTAGTCCCCACATGGCTCAGGCGCGTCCGGTTTAGATCAAGTGAAGCAGAGAGCGCCAGATTTCCGTAGTTATGCAGATGCAGAAGATAATCAGCTTTTACGTCAAGCCCCTGCGTTCGCGTACTGGCCCCGTTCGCAAAATAGTACGTACTGACAGCATTGGGGTCGAGACCAGACGGCAGCACAAAGCCTAACTGTTGAACGGCATTAATGGCCGTCTGCCCGTTGGTCGAACCACCCGCAATGATACGATCGCGAACATTGATCTGGTACGCATCGACTTCGACATGAAAGTCTTTCAGAGGCTGCAGAACAAAGCCTCCACTGGCATTTGTGGATCTTTCAGGTTTGAGAGCGGCGGCTCCAAGGATACGGGCAGATTCAGAACTGACGGGTAACAGACCGGACACGCTGGTTGCACCAACATTGATGGCACTAAAATGCTGTTCAGCCAGCGTTGGCGCGCGAAACCCGTTACTGATAGTCGCCCGAACGGCAATGCGCGGCGTAATATCATAGCGCGTCGAAATTTTTCCGTTTTCGGTATTTCCAACGTCCGTATAATGCTCAAAACGACCTGCGAAATCCAGGTCCCAGTTTTTCGTCGGATGGAAGTCCCCATCCAGATATCCCGCCCAGATATCGCGGCTCCAGTTTCCCGCATTCTGCGGTTGAAGGCCTACATATCCTGCCATTCCACCAGCTTCGTAAGAGGGTGGCGTCCCCTCCTCGATTTTGTAGGTCTCAAGGCGATGTTCTGCGCCAAACGCGACAGTGACCGGAACTCGGGAAGCAATGTTGAAGTTTCTCTTAAAATCGAGATTGTTCGTCCATTGCGCCATACGGTACGTTTCAGCGCGCGTTGTCGTAGGAGACCATCCACAGCCATCAGTCGAAAGATAGGGACTTGTGCTTCCAGGGTTCGCTGAACGCACGAGGCAATTGCTGCTCAACATGCCGGCGTTAATACTGTTTTTATCGCCTATATCGTTCTCGTCCGCGCCGTATGTGGTGCTAAAATCCCATGAAAAGCCGAGAAAATTATTCCCTTTCAGACCGAGAGTTGCCGCGTAATCATTTTCTTCAATCGTTTCGATCGGAGAAAAACCATAAGGGTAGACAGATGGGAGTGTGCTGGGAACGCGATAGTTCTGATAAGATTCAGCATGCCGATGTGCATACGTGATCAAACCATAACCTTCGATACCGTCCGTCAGCTTCTTCCCGAAATCTATACTCAGGTTCTGTCGGGTTTCCTCTGGCGTGCTTGTAACCTTATTTGAATCTTTGGGCACGGAGACTGAGCCGGTATACATTGAGGTTCCCGCACCTGCGGGTTTGTAGTTCAGCAGGCGATGATCTTCAGTATACGGCACCATATGATCCGTATGATACAACTGACCGCTGATGTGCAGGTATCCATCACGCCCCAAAGACAGTCCACCGTCGACACTGGCCTGATACTGCCACCCGTCGCCGTTGTAAGCATTGGCACCAGTCTGAAAACTGGTGTTCAGGCCGTGGTTTGTCTTCTTGGTGATGATGTTCACCACGCCTGCGATGGCATCAGATCCGTAAAGCGCCGCCGCACCATCCTCCAGAACCTCGATATGGTCGATCGCAGCCGCCGGAATCATGTTGAGGTCGACCGGCGTCGCCCCGAAGGCAGGACCCGCATCTGCATAGATATTCGCCGTCGTATGACGTCTCTTGCCATCTACCAGAACAAGAACCTGATTGGGATTTAGCCCACGCATTCGAAAGGCTGATGTCAGAGCTCCCGCATCATTGCCCATGTTGCTGACGTTGATGGAAGAATATGTGCGTGTAATGGCTTGAGCGAGGTTCATTTCTCCGGAACGACGCAACACCTCGGCCGAGATAACGGAAATTGGCGTTGTGCTCTGCCGGGCTTTACGATTTGTTGCATGTGTTCCCGTGACAATCAGCGTCTCATTGCTGCCAGCCTCAGCAGAATGACCTGGCTTCGTTTTTGCGGAATGCTGCTTTACGGGCGCAGACTTAGCTTTCGAGGAGCCCACAGCATCTTCTGAGTAGGCGTTTGCACTCAAAAGCGACGAAAACAGGCACGAAGTTACAAAGAGGGATTTTCTGATTTTCATGAAGACGTTTTCCAGGCAGGAACCAGCGGTCAGTGAACCAGGCTCTCCTACAGCCAACCTGCTGCGAAAAGGATGAAATAAATATGAAACCGCAGGTTATATTATATAATATTTCTTGATTAATTATCGATTTATATTTCTAAATTAATCCTGATGCTTGCATTCATCCAGAGAAATACCGGGAGCTCCAACTTTGTCACATTGCAATCGCCGCACTCTACTGCAGACTGCCAGCCTCGTCCTTCCTGCTATCGCCACGATCGGAGCGCGATCGGTTGCACATGCCGCAGAGCTGAAACATGCGCGGCTTAATGTTACAGAGAATCCTTTTGGTCCCTCTCCTGCCGCAAAACGCGCCATTGCACAGAGCATTTCGCAAGCCGCTTACTACGTGGAAGACGAACACGCTCTGCGAGACATTATTGGAAAGCGGGAGAACCTACCCCGCGAGAAAGTCGCGCTTTCCAACGGCTCATTGGATGCTCTCTCTCTTCTTTGCACCGATATCGGCCTGAAAGGTCATATCATTGCCCCTCAACCCGGATATTCCACTCATTTATCGTATGCTGCACGTCGCGGCGTTAAAACTCGTTTTGTTCCACTGAAAAACCATCAGGTCGATTTGGCGGCCATGAAAAATGCCATCAACGCAGAAACGGCCCTAGTCTATTTATGCAACCCCAATAACCCGACAGGTCAGATGATCCCACACGATCAGCTGACAGCTTTCTGCCGCGAAGTTGCAAAAAGCATTCCAGTCATCATTGATGAAGCTTACTTTGAACTGCTTCCCGCCGCGATGCAGCAGACAATGGCGTCACTCGTCCAATCTGATCTGGATATCATTGTGACGCGGACGTTTTCAAAAGTCTATGGAATGGCCGGCCTCAGAATTGGATATGTCCTGGCGCAACCAGCGCGCGTCCGTCAGCTCTACAGCCTCACAACAACATCTCGCAATCAGCCTGGATACGCCGCGGCAATGGCGTGCCTTGGTGATGAACACTACTTAGCTGGTGCGATTGAATACCTCAAAACCTGCCGAAACATGCTTTACAAGATTTGTGACGAGAACAAACTTTCCTACCTCGAAAGCCAAGGAACGTTTGTTTATATCGACACAGAAAGATCTGCTTCGGCTGTAAAGGAAGCGCTTGCACAACGGGGCGTAGATATCCGGACGTTCGATGCTCCGGGTTATGAAACATGGATCCGCGTGGGAACGGCAACGCCAGACGAACTCAAACTTTTCCAGAAGACGTTACCTGCAGTTTTGGCGGCAGTCTCTCGAAGTCCCAAGCACGGATAACATAGACAGACTTCCATGTGCTCAGGCCTGCTTTAGCTTTTTGCAGAAACAGGCCTGAAGCGATCACGATCAACGGGGTGTATAAGCTTATTTTTTTTCGAGGCGCTATATCACGATTATAAAATCAGAAATGAGCTCTGATAACAGGGCTTTCACCCGCATTCTGAGCAACAAGAGAAAATCCCGTCACAACCAATAAATCTCGTCGTTACAAAATTTTTACTGAACATCTTGAAAACATACCGTCCGGACGGTATTTGTAAATCTATGGCAAACCTTTCCAAACGCACCAACCGCCCGAAAGCCGTGAAAAGCGACCTTCTGAATGCTGCCGCGCAGATCCTGACAACACGTGGAATTCAGGCCTTCACACTTGAGTTGGTGGCGAAGGAAGCGGGCGTGAGCAAAGGAGGTCTTCTGCATCATTTCAGCAATAAGAAGGCTCTCCTCGATGGTCTTTTCATCCGGGAGATGGAGGCCTTTCGACAGCACATTCTTGCAACGATGCAAAATGACCCCGTCAAAGTCGGCCGTGCTGCACGTGCCTACATTGGCATCGGACAAGCCCCTACATCCGCACCACCAGGCATTATTCGTCATCTTCTGGCTGCCATGCTGATTGATCCACAAATCAGTCAGGAATGGACACACCATTATTGGCAAACCATCAAATCCATTGGACTTTTCGAGAACATCACTACACCCCAGCTTCTAGCGTGCTTAGCGATGGATGGCTTGTCTCTGTGGGATATTCTTGAAACCGATCTCCTAAGCCAGAAGAGCCGCGACGATCTGGAGAAATTCATGATCGAACTTACAGGAAAATCAGAGAAAAATTCCTGAAATGCTTGGGTATCTCTATATTTTCATCACGGTCCTTTCTGAAGTCGCTGCGACCACAGCTCAAAAAGAAACGGATGACTTCACCAAGATAATTCCTACGGCCATTATGGTTGTAGGATACGTTTCGTCATTTACATTTCTCTCACTCTCTCTTCGACTTGTCCCTATGGGAACAGTTTACGCAGGATCAGCCGGGCTTGCTATTGTCATGGCAAATCTCGCTGGCTGGATCTACTTCCGTGAAGGACTGGATTCATCCCAAATTATTGGCATTGTTCTTATTTTACTGGGAATTTCAGTAATAGCACGTGCGCGGGTAGCAGGATGACCCACCTTTCTCTCTTGGAAAATACGCTGCTTGCTCGTTGTCGTTTTCCTCGCATCGCTCGGGTGATAGCAACAATACCAGCTCTCTGGCTTGCAGGGTGCAAACCGGCAAATACATCAGCGCCCCCATCAACGTCTCCTTCCGTGCAGACGATGCGAGTACAGAGTGCCGATTTGGAAGCTCAGTCCTTCATTGGCACGTACCAAACAAGGCGCACGATCCCATTGGGCCCGAGCCAAGCGGGCCGGATAGCGACGATAAAAGTTGTTAACGGCCAGTATGTGCACCAGGGAGAGGTACTGGTTGGTTTGGAAAATAGGCTCTTACTGGAAGCGGTAGCGCAGGCCCAAGGCGAAGTCGACGCGTCTCGTGCGGATGCGAAGCAAGCTGTGTCCGCGCTCAGAAGAAGCCAGGGCTTGGATGTTGCAGGGGGGATTTCAAGCGGGACTTTGGAAGAACGTGCCGCTTTAGCTGAGGCCGCTCAAGGAAAATACAGAGCCTCCATCGCCGCGTTGCATCAAGCTCAAATCCAGCTGGCGGAAGCAGATATACGCGCACCGGAAGATGGGTGGGTCATTAGCGTTTCAGGCGTAGCCGGACGTCTTGAAGATGCAGGAACTGAAGTTTTACGCCTAGCAGCCGGAGAGCCCGATATTCACATCAAGGTGCCTGCCCGGTCTCACTTTAAGGTTGGTGATGCGGCTGAAGCTACCGATCAATCAGATCAACACGCTCAATTTGTGCATGCCACAGTCAGAGAACTTAGCCCTGTTGATGAGACCTCCCAAATGCAGGACGTCTACATCCGGCCGGATCATTCCCTGCCCGTGCCCTTAGGCAGTCTCGTCACTGTTGCGTTGGCTCCTCCCGTTCAACCAGACGTAGTTCGTGTTCCTCTCACAGCACTTATCTCGGATGATCAGAACCACGCGCATCTTTGGAGCCTCACAGAGGACAAAGTCCCACAGCTTGTTCAGACATCTGTCATCATCATTGGATTAAGAGGGGCAGATGCCCTTGTTGGCGGCCTAAAGCCACAAACACGGATTGTCACCAGCGGCGTAGATTCACTCCAAGCCGGAGAACGCGTTCATATCTCCAGCATTACAAGTGAACGCTAATGATGGACCGTTTCAACGTCTCCCGGTGGGCTGTTGGCCATCCAGCTTTGATCATTTTCATGATGGTCGGCCTTTTCCTGGCTGGTGGCTACGGCTTTCTGAACCTAGGGCGCGCGGAAGACCCAGCGTTCACCCTTAAAAACATGATTGTTTCGGCACAGTGGCCAGGCGCGAGCGCTGAAAAAATGCAGCGACACGTTGCAGAACCGCTGGAACAGAGCCTGCGAAACATTGAAGCCATCGATATTCTGAGCACCTATTGCGTATCATCAGCCTGTGTCACGCAAGTTTACCTGAGAGACGATGAGCACAAAGAAAAGGTTCCAGCAATTTGGCAACAAATTCGTAACAGACTGACGGACCTCACACCTGACCTTGCAACGAATGTCACGCTAGCGGCTAATGATGACTACGCAGATGTCTACGGGTATGTTTTTGCCCTGACCGGCGCAGAGAATGCGACACTTATTAAAACGGCAGAAACATTGAAGAGAGCATTTCAACGCGTCCACGGCGTTGGAAAAGTTCAGATCAGTGGCGAAGTTCCCCAGCAGATCAATGTTGACATTGATCTGCAAAAAATTGCTGCCCGAGGACTGGTTCTTGAGGATATCGCACGGTCGCTCCGGCAACGATCAGTTTTAGGGGCCGCCGGGTCAGTAGATTTTACAACGACCGTTCCACTGAGCATTTCCGGGAACCTGGAAAGCCTGAAATCTGCCGAAGATACGCCCATAGCTGGCCAGGCTGGCTCGTTACGGGTCAAGGACGTCGCACAGGTTAGCCGCGATTATGCAAGCCCTGCCCCCTCTGTGATCCGGTACGGAGGAAAGCCCGCAGTCATCATTGCTGTCGCGATGTCTTCAGGCGGAGACGGCCTTACCCTTGGTGCCTCACTCCGCAAAGTCACGAGCGCATTCGATCTCCCTGCAGGCATGAAATTGACGCAGGTTGAGGACCAAAGCCTTGTGATTGGAGAGGCTGTAAACACGTTTCTAATAAAATTTGCGGTTGCGCTCATCGTTGTTCTTCTGGTGGCTTTTGTAAGTCTGGGATGGAGATCCGGCATCATTGTCGCCTGTTCCGTTCCCCTGACACTCGCCGGCGTCAGCCTTTACATGGGTATGAAGCATATCGGGCTGGATCGCATTTCGCTTGGCGCCCTCATTCTTTCTCTGGGTCTTCTGGTCGATGACGCCATCATCAGCATTGAGGCCATGGTGGTGCAACTGGAACAGGGGAGCAGCCGGGAAGAAGCAGCCTCTTTTGCCTGGACACACACGGCCTTCCCCATGCTGACAGGTACGCTTTTGACTGTTGTCAGCTTTCTGCCTGTCGGCCTGGCCACATCCACGACAGGCGAATATGCCGGTGAAATTTTCTGGGTGAGCGGTGCGGCGCTCCTGTTCAGCTGGATCGTCGCGGTTGTCTTTATTCCGTTTCTGGGTGTTCACCTTCTGCCAGAACCAAACCATACAGCAAACGATATTCCGCAGATTTCTTCGGGAGCAGCAAAGCTCCAGAAATTCCTCTTATTCGTTCTGAACTATAAAAAAGCGGTAGCGGCAGGAACGATTGGTCTTCTTGCCCTGGCATGTGGTGGCTTTTTCTTCGTTGATCAACAGTTTTTCCCACAGTCTGATCGTCCGGAACTCATTGTGGACGTCGCAATGCCCCCCGGTACATCCATCAAAGAAACAGATCAGGCCGTCGGCTTTCTGGAGCGTCATCTCGCCGGTCTCTCCTCACTGCGTCACATGGAAGCGCATATCGGAGACGGTGCGCCCCGCTTTTATCTTCCATACGCTCCCGCTACCCCCAGTGCCGCACATGCGACCCTGCTTTTGGTCGCGAAAGATCTGAAAGCCCGGGAAGAGCTCGCTCGTCAGATTACGACAATTCCGGTTCCCATCGCCGTACACCTCCATGTGCAGCGCCTGTCCTTAGGCCCCACAGCCGATTTCCCTGTACAGTATCGCATCATCGGCCCTGCCGCAGACAAGCTGCTTACAATCGCTCATGAAGTAAACGCAATCGTCGCTGCGACTGGCGCAGCAGTCTCAGTACAATCCGACTGGGGCAGCAAAGCTCCGACCCTGACGCTGGAAGCAGATCCTGACAAACTGGCACGCTTCCAAATAGACCGTGCCAATCTCGCTGCTCAACTCCAAGCAAGTATTTCTGGTGAAAACGCAGGAGACATTTCTAAAGATCACCATGCCATCCCCGTGATCGTACGAGCAGCGCAAGGCATGCGCTCCGATCCAGGGCAGTGGCAATCCATGCCAATCATGACAGGCGCTGGAATTCTTCCCCTTGGTCAGCTTGGAACAATACAGGTGACAAGTGCCTTTCCGATCATATGGCAGAGAAATGGTGAACTCTGCATGACCGTTCAGTCCGGTGTGACTGGAAATATACAGCCTCCTCGAGTCTTGCAGCTTGCGGCTCCCGCGATGGATGCGCTCCAGCAAAGGCTTCCGGCAGGTTATCGCATTGAAATCGGTGGAGATGCAGAACTCTCATCAACAGCAAATCATGCGATCTTCGCGCTGTTACCGGTCACAGGCGGCCTGATGCTCTTGTTCCTGATGCTTCAGTTACAGAGTTTCAGCCGTTCTCTGCTGGTCATCTTTTCAGCTCCGCTCGGCATCATCGGCATGGTGGCTGGCCTCCTGATATCTGGTGCGCCCTTCGGATTTGTCGCTTTGCTTGGGCTGATTGCTCTCGCGGGCATGATCATGCGCAACACAATCCTTCTCGTTGATCAGATCCAGGCCAACCATACCAACGAGACTTCGCTCCATGATGCAATCATCAAAGCGACGCTGCTGCGTGCCCGACCGGTCTGCCCGACAGCCATAGCAGCTGTTCTGGCCTTCATCCCTTTAAGCTTCAACGTGTTCTGGGGGCCTATGGCCATTGTCATGATTAGCGGCCTTATCGGCGGCACTCTGCTGACGCTTGTCGCTCTACCTGCGTTTTATGCGCTTCTGTTTGATCGCTCACCGTCAGCATCTAACGGTTCACGTCATGCCTAAACCATATTTTGGATCAAAAACGGCGTTTATCGTCCTGTGTGCTGCTATCATTGGCTTGGACGGATGTACCATGGGCCCCAATTTCGTCAGCCCAAAGCCTGTTCTGACGGATCATTGGCAAAACGCAGCTCCCAACCCGAGCGATCAGCAAGCACGAGCTCAATGGTGGACTGTTTTTAACAGTCCCTGCTTAAATACCCTGATACGTCGTTCCGAAAGCGGCAACCCAGACCTCGCCATGTCCCGCGAGCGGATCAGAGCCGCCCGAATACAGCGTGGCGCCGCATCGGCGGAAAGTCTTCCTACACTGAATGGGCAGGCAGCTTATAGCCGTGAACGGCTTGCCACAGCGGGGATAGGACAGGTTCTTCAACCACTTCTTGGTCTCTCTTCCAGCACTACGGGCAATGAGCCTGAAGGTGTGTCTTACAACAACTATAACATTGGTGCCGTAGCGTCGTGGGAGCTCGATCTCTGGGGCCACCAGCGGCGCTTGCAGGAAGCCGCTGCATCTGAGCTTTTAGCCGTAGAAGCCGACGCAGATGCGATGCGCCTTTCAAATCAGGCTGAAATTGCTCGAACCTATTTCCAATGGCTCGACACGAACGAGCGCCTCGGATGGTCAGAAGAAACACTCAAAATCGCACAAAGGTTACTCTCGATCGCTCAGACAGTGCGTGCACATGGGCTTCTCGCAACTATCGACCTTGATGAGCAAAACACCTTTTGCCGCAACGCCCAGGCTGAACGCGACAAACTGGCTGCGCAAAAAGCCTCGCTTTATCGGGCGTTGAGCACCCTTGTGGCAGGCAGACCCGATGCCGCGATGCCAGAGCTCGACGCCAAGGCCTCATTGCATGACATCAAAATTCCAGAAATTTCTGCCGGTGTTCCTTCGGAAATGGTGCGTAAGCGCCCTGATATCCGTGCGGCAGAAGCACGCCTTCACGCTGCAACAGCAGCTATCGGTATGGCAAAGGCCGACTTCTACCCGCAGCTTACGCTCACGGGCCAATTCAGCCTGGATGCCCTGACAGTTGCAGAACTCGGATGGAATGCACGGAATACATCCTTTGGCCCAACCCTCTCCCTTCCGATCTTCAATGGCGGGCGCCTCTCTCGACAGCTGGAACTTCGTCACTCCGAGCAGCGCAGCGCAGGCCTTTATTACCAGAGTACTGTTTTAAACGCATGGGTCGAGGTTGAAAATCTTCTGGCAAGCCGTACACTTCTCCAAGAACGGCACAAAAGCCAGAACTCACTCTCCGAAGAAAAAGAAGAAAAGAGTCAAATTCTTGAAAAACTATATCACCGCGGAGAGATTGCTCAGAAAGATCTATTCACGTCAAAGATTTCAAATATAGAATTTCAGAATGACCGTACAGGAACGCTAACTGCGCGCCTCATCAATGCAGTAGATCTCACAACAGCATTAGGTCAATAGCCTTGAAATCAGGGCAATTTAATATTAATAAAAATGTTACGTTGTGATGATCACATCAAGAAATATCGCGGTGTCAAACTAGAAGTACTCGTTGCTCTTGTGTAGATGCATAGACGCTACTCCCCTGCTTTAGCGACAGGGAAATAGCATTCTGTCATTCACAAGGCTGGTTTTGTGCCACCATGGAGCTCCAACCAGCTCCCCGCAACATCCACCGAAATCGTCGCAGGTTTATAAGCCTCTTTCGGCGCGAGCATGATATTTTCTACGTAAGTCTGAGGGTTTCGATCATACAGCGGAAACCAACTCGACTGGACCTGTATCATAATCCGGTGTCCCGGTAGAAACGTATGATTGACCATCGGCAAGCGCACTGGATAAACCTGCTTCACATTCGCAGGGATCGCTTCGGGGTGCTCAAAACTTTTCCGATACCGCCCGCGAAGAATATTTCCAGAAACCATGAGCTGGTAACCACCCATGGAAGACTGTTGAGCCACTTCATCTGGGTAAACGTCAATCAGCTTCACAACAAAATCGCCGTCCGTTCCTGTCGTGGCGGCAGTCAGATGCATCAACGGCTGACCCGTTATCGTGAATGGCTTCGTCAGAACGTCAGACGTCAGAGACAGAACATCGGACCGCGCAGCAGCGTTACGCTGATCCGTCGCCAGCCACCAGCGCCATTCGGAGCCTGCCTGCCCTTTTGAGATGACAGGACGGGAAACATAGGACACTGGATGTTCAGGATCAGAAACATAACTCAGTTGCCCCGCATTAACCGGAGGCTTGCCAAAGGCAAGTCCATGATCAGGCTGGAAATGCAGGATCGAGCATCGGCTGTCACAATCCGGCGAAGGAAGAGCATCCATAATCTCCCACTCGTTCTCGCCTGACCGATAAGCCGTCACACGCGCGGGTAACGGGACTGTTCCATCCTTGAGATAATGCGCAAGGAACGGACTCAGGACATGTTTCCGAAAGTACAGCCCGGTATCGGAATGAAGATCCACTGCCCCTAGCGTACTGGCGGCATGAATTTCGCCCCCGTGATTCCACGGGCCTATTGCCAGCCAAAGATTGGATCGTGCATCGGAATTCTTACGCAACGCGTCGTACATCGCGATAGCGCCATAGTTGTCTTCCTGATCCCAGAGGCTGTGAACCAGCATCGTCGGAACTTTCAGACCCTCTTTAGGTAGAAGTCGGTCAAGCGCCTGCAACTGCCACCATGAATCATACGCGGGATGAGCCAAAATCTGCTTGAAAAAGCCAATTTGATCCATACCGCGTGACTTACCAACAGCCCCAGCGGAAACACCGTTCAGAAAGAGCGTGTATGAATCATAAGCGCTATTCCACCATTCGACAGTGTTTTTCCGAGTAGCTCCCTGGTCGTAAATGTAGGGCAGCATTTCCTCACGAAACGCACCGTTATGGAACCAGTCGTCGCCCATCCAGCCATCAACCATCGGGTTCATCGGCACAGACACCTTCAATGCGGGATGAGGATGGAACAGAGCTGTGATAGCCGTGTATCCGTCATAGGACACCCCGAGAATGCCGACCTTCCCGTTACTTTGCGGAACGTTATGAGTCAGCCATTCGATAGTATCCCAGGTATCGGTACTCTCATCGACGTCCGTGCCATTCAGTGCGCCCCGCATCGGGCGGTTCATGACAAAAGCACCTTCAGAACCGTATTTTCCACGAATATCCTGAAGAACCCGAATATATCCGCCCTCGGTTATGACATCCGGCATGTTGTCATAACCGGGCAGGATCGACGCCAGATGATTGCTTGAGCCGAGCGATGCCATATGCGCAGCATTGTAAGGAGTACGCGTCATCAGCATTCCAGCGTTTTGCGCGCCTTTTGGAACGAGGATAACGGTGTGTAGTTTCACGCCGTCCCGCATCGGAATCATGACGTCTCGACGCGTATAATCGAAACTGGCATCGGAAATATGAAATTCAGCCGGCATGTCCGTGTAAACTGAGCCGTCAGCCTGCTGGGCCAGAGCAGACTGCGAGAAAGCCAGCACACAAGCCGACACCATAAGAATTTTTTTCATAATCGTTCCAAGAATAAAGGACGCGCACGGTGCGGGTGGCATGTATATTACACCCGATTGCACCGCACCATCATGTCACGTCAGAACTCAGCAGAGACTGTGCCGAAATATTGACGCGGCGCTGCGACGAAGAGATTGGCGTTATTGTCGCCTGAGACTGATGCCGCCCCGTAAATTCCGCCGATGTAGTTAGTGTCAAACAGGTTGGTGATACCGAAGGTGGCTTTTAAATTCTGTGCAAAGCCAACTTTGCCGAAATTATAAGCCAGATTAAGATTTGCCTGCCAATAAGACGGAACATACTGGTCGTTGAGGTAGGTCATCGGACGCGCACCAACGTAATTGACGTTGAAGTTAAACATTGCCCGATGCCATGTATAATTCAAATTCGCCTTATACATGAATTTTGGATAATAGACCTGATGCTTACCCTTCAGGCTATATGTGCGACCGCTATAATTAATTGAAGACGTCTGATACTCGGCGTCGTTCCAGCTAAAGCTGTTCGTAATTTCCAGCCCACGAAACGGGCGGATCGTGGCGACTGCGTCAGCACCATTCATGGTCTCCCGCCCAACGTTCAGATAAGCGCTGTGTGCGGTCGCAGTGCTACCCTCCGTGATAGATGCCAGTCGATTATAGTAATCGGTATGGTAAAAATCTGCACTACCCGAGAAAAAGCGGGAATCATATCGATATCCCACGATATAATTCCAAGTTCTCTCAGGCTTGATGACCTTTTTATTTGCATCGAACACGGATTGAGCAGACTGAGACGAATTGCCCAGACCACCCCACGGCGTCGCGCTGGACGTCTGTGAATAGTAGTCGTAGGCACGCAGGTTTTCGGCGATATCCCAGTAAATTTCATGATGATCGAGGAAATGATAATCAAAATTGAAATGAGGCAGGAATGCACCTGACGCTGTCAGCGTACCACTTGCTGCATGACGATAATACGTGTTCCACCCTTCAGCAGCGAGTTGATCTGTATAATCGTTTTTTGTACCGCCATGGGTCGTTTGTGTCAGTGACTTGAAACCGGCAAGCAGCGTCATGCCAGGCATGATCTTCCAGCGATCCTGGAGGAAGAACTGAAACGTGTTGGTATTATAGGCGTCATTATACCATGTGCTGCCGGTCCCTTTTTTGAACCCGGACAGCGGATTATGACCAGTTGTCAGACCGTCTTCATAGAGCATGGAATCATATATCCAGCGGCTATTTTCATACCAGACGCCACTTTCAATATAGTTGTCATGCGGGGCTTCATACGAGAACTTCTGTGTGAAGCCCAGTCGGCGCATATCGGCATGTGACATGCCCAGCGCCATGGGAACTCCCGTGACCGAACCGTCCGCCTGCAACGAGGGCGTGCCATAGCTCGGCGATGTCACAAAGTTATTGGTTCCGCCATACAGACCACTGCTGACATTTCCATATGCCACCGTGTCCGAGTGAATTTTTTCGGAGAGATCGAAATGCCCCGTCACGGCCGAAAGATAGGTTCTCTGCACCTGAGAGGCGTCCCACGCATAATCACCAATCTCATCATTGGACAGTTTCCCCTCATAACCCGGTGGAACATCCGACGTGTACTGAGCGTAATAGGCCCACTGTTTGGCCTTCTCGTAGTCCGGCTTCAGATAGGTCGTATCGCGTCCCATCTGCCGCCACATGTTTTTGGTGAGCGTCAGATAATTCATCTGCTGGAAATTGCCGTAACCAAAGAACCCCGTGAGCTTTCCGTGCTCGCCCACAGGCTGAACAATCTTGGCATCAGCCTGTAATTCGCTTTGTCCCCCTGCCCCTTTCCACATGTCCGTGTCAGTGCGCGCAAAAGAGGCATAGAATTTTGTGCCCGTAGGGTTCAGGATACCGCTGTCTGCACGAACATACGTTCGGTAGGCATTGTAGCTACCAAACGTCTGGCTGATCTTGCCGCCTGCCTTGTCCTTCGGATCAGAGGACGTGTACGTCATGGCGCCGCCAAGGTTCTGAGCAGAAAATGAATCCAGCGCCCCGGCGCCCTGCGACATTGTCATGCCGCCAACATCATCCTGGATCATCGCCTGTGTGATTGAGACACCGTTATTATTGGCGAAACCCTGCGTCCCCAATGGTATGCCATCAAGCGTTGCGCCGATCTGCATCTGGGTAAATCCGCGCACATAGAACGTGTTGCCGTAGGTATCGAGACCAAAGGCGTCGGTCGAGGTGAAATTCGCACCCGGCGTAGTCATCGCGAGGATCTGCATGGGGTTTGTGCCTTCAACAAACCTGTCCATGACTTTACGCGTAACAGCCACTTCAGGCCCGTGACTCCGTACACGGGACACACTAACCGAAATCGATTCCGGATCAGCACCTTCAACCGTATGATGTCGCTGAGGCTTTGAAGCGACCTGGGATACGGCTCGCGGCGACGAAGGACGGGCCTTCGTAGTATGGTCCGACTTCGTTGCAGCATCCGCGCCCGTAGACACCACACTTGCAACAGCCATGCTGAGGATGCTCGTCGTGAACAGATAACGAGATCTTCTTCTCAGCTTACCTGACGATTTCACAACACACATCCGCCGCACTCCTGGAAAGACTTTGATTAAGTTACGTTACGTGTCCGATATGTTGCGCGTCCATATTGCTTTATTTTCGTAGCTGATAGACTGAGGTTAACTCGTCGTCGTCACCGAGGCTTCGCAAGACCGAAAAATACCCGCGAGATCCTAGCATTAAGCTTTTCCGATCAAAAAATGCCCTCCTTGCGCAATATTTCCCAAATGACTGTAAGAGAGATATGAAGGCCCTCTTACCAGTCAGTGGGTTAATACCGTTACTCGTTTGCGCTCAGGAGAATATACACCGTGAGATTACGTCAGATCGAAGTCTTCTATGCGATCATGACGACGGGATCGCTCCGAAAAGCCGCAGAAGTCCTGAATGTTTCGCAGCCGGCGGCCAGCAAGGTTCTCCGTTATGCTGAACATTCTCTTGGTTTCGCATTATTCGAGCGCAAAGGTGGTCGACTTGTCCCCACGCGGGAAGCGCAGATCATGCTTCCTCATGTGAATGCCATTTTCGGCAAACTTTCCGACCTGCGGCGCCTCACCCATAACCTGCGCTATGCCCGGGCAGGGCATTCCATCAGTATCGGGTGCGTGCCAAGCCTGGGCCTGAGCCTCATCCCCCGTGTGGTCCGCAGTTATTGTGCTGATCATCCCGATACAGAGGTCACGATTGATGCACTGCATGGCTCAGAGATCGTCTCACGAATTTTCAACCATGATCTCGATCTTGGCGTTGTATTTGGCAACTACTCACGAGAAGGCCTGACGGCCCAGCACATTGGCGACATTCCCTTGGTTTTGATCGATAAAGAGAAGGATCAAGGCCCCGTAGCACTGACAGATATTGATCAGAACCGTTATCTCGGCCTGTCCGAGAAAGATCCGACTGCTGACCTGCTTGATATGGCACTTGACGAGGCAGGCATATCCGCAACCCCCGCCATTCGAGTGCGGACGCATTTCATGGCGGCAGAACTCGTTCGATTAGGCGTTGGTTGCGCTATCGTAGATGCTCTGACAGTCCTTCATCATCCGGGGCTTCCCCGCCCTTGCACACTCTCTCCCCCTCTCAGCATCAAATGCACAGTCCTTTACCGCGCGGATTATGCTCTTTCACATATTTCGCGCGATATTCTCGGCCTTTTAAGGCACGAACTCGACAAAGATCTGCAGGATTTGGAAGCAATGGTTTAGCCTTAGGTTATCACCTACGTATATCTCGTCACGGGACACTCCCCTGATTCCATGCTTTATTTCTCTTATCTGACACAGAGGTTCGTTTCTGGACCAATATAAGATGAGAGTTTTCGAGCCGTTATGAACAAGCGTCGCGCCCTGTATGGAACTGCTCTTCTCGCAGGGGCGCTGATGCTCCGTCCGGCGTATAAAGTTCAAGCCGCAGAGCTACCGTCTGGGTTAACGGCTCCATATATCGATGCAACTGTAGAGCAGGCACGTAAGGCTTTTGACGTGCCTGGTATTGCTGTCGCTGTCGTGCAGGATGGAAAAATCGTTTTCAACCGCGGTTACGGACGCCGCGCGGAGGATGTCCATAGCGCGCCTGTAGATAGCAGCACCCTGTTTGCCATTGGGTCGAATACAAAGGAATTCACGGCCACTGCTCTGGCCCAGCTTGTGGATGCCGGAAAGCTGAAGTGGGATGATCGTGTGATTGATCACCTGCCGGAATTTCGTGTTTCGGACCCATGGATTACACGCGATTTCCGTGTCTCAGACCTGCTGACTCACCACAGCGGCATGGGTCTTGGCGCGGGAGACCTGATGCTCTTCTCCCACAGCACATTCACCCGCAAAGACGTTTTGGCCGGGCTTGTATATATGCCTTTTACGGCTCCTTTCCGGAAGGAGTACGCCTACAACAATCTGCTCTATGTCGTGGCTGGGGCGCTTGTGGAACGGGTAACAGGCCATACCTGGGAAGATGTCGTCCAGACCCGCCTCATCGACGCATCCGGGCTGGCAGCATGTCAGTCAACACCACCATATAAGGGCGAGACAGACGTTGCGACCGGCCAAGGAGATCACGGCCCCCTCCCCGAAAAAGCAGCTCGCCGTTTTCCTGCTGTCGGTCCGGCGGGCAGCATATGGTGTAGCGCAGAAGGAATGGCGCGTTGGGCTCAGATCTATCTTGGAGGAGGACAAACGCCAGAGGGAAAGCGCATTTTCAGCAGCGAGAGCCGCGACAAGCTTTGGGCGCCCCATGCTCTCCTTCCCTTGCCAGACATGGCGGCTTTAACCGGAACGCATTTTCGCGCCTATGGCTACGGGTGGTTCATGGAGGACTTCTTCGGGCACAAGCGCGTCTGGCATACCGGCACGATCGGAGGGATGGTCAGTTACGTCACGTTCCTGCCGGAACTGAAAAGTGCCGTTGTGATCCTAACCAATCATGATGACCACAATGCAACCTACGCCCTGGCGACCACATTGAGCGCGCGCATCGCAACCGGTCACAGTGCTGACTGGATCAGTTACTGGAAACACGAGGAAGACGAAGCAAAAGCGCACGAGAGCGCAGTTGCAACCTCAACTGGCCCCGGATCGCCTGCTCGTCCTTTCGTGACACTCCAGACGCCACAGCGACAGGACTATATGGGCGACTATCTGGATAACTGGCGCGGACCAATCTCCGTCACTGAGCGCGGTCAAGACCTACGGCTAATATTTTCCAAGGCCGATGGCCTGGCGGGGACCTTAAAGGCTCTTCCGCATGACCTGTTCGTCGTACGCTGGGATAACCGCGAGGAAGACAGCGAAGATGACGCGTATGTCCAGTTTGAACGCGATGTCACGGGCAAAGTGACGGGTATGAAGATGCAGCTTTTAGGGTCTGATTTCAGTTTTGATGCACAGGACCTCCACCCCCGTAAAGTAGAGACAGCGCACGGAGAGGCACACCCGTGAAACAGCATATTGCGGTTATCGGCGGTGGCGTCATCGGGCTTTCGACGGCGTATGCCCTCATCCGAGCGGGCCATCGCGTAACTCTGATCGAACAGAACGCAGATGTCGGCCTAGGAGCAAGCTATGCCAATGGCGGCCAGCTCAGCTACCGCTACGTCACCCCTCTAGCTGATGCTGGTATTCTGCGTCAGGCGCTGCGCTGGATGCTGAAATCCGGGTCTCCGGTCTCCCTTCGTCTTAGGGCCGATCCGAAACAGTGGCGCTGGATGCTGTCCTTTCTCTCCGCCTGCACTCGCACAACAAACCGTCGAAATGCAAAAGTGCTTTTACAACTGGGCTTGGAAGGACAGGCCGAGATGGAAATATGGCGCGAAGAGGGATTGAAAGGTTTCCTTTGGCGTCAACCAGGAAAGCTTGTCCTCTATCGGAATGAAGCCGTTTTCAGGAAAGCCGTATCAGGAATACAGAACACAACCTTGGAACGGGCCCTTTCTCCTGCAGAATGTGCTGAGATAGAGCCAGCTTTCGCTCACCTGACACCAGATCTTGCAGGAGGCATTTTTTCCCCCGAAGATGAGGTCGCGGACAGCCACCTCTTCTGCAAGGCCTTAAAGACAGCGCTTCTGGACGCACCTGGATTTCAATACCTTCAGGAAAAAGCCACGCTCGGACGTGATAAGAACAACACATGCATGCTGATTGTCGGCGGCCGACATCTTGAAGCAGATCAGATTGTCCTTGCTGCGGGCCTGAACTCACGCAAACTCGCTGCCTCGCTGGGCATCCATCTGCCACTCTATGGCCTGAAGGGTTACAGCCTTACACTCAGCCCCTCACCCGAGACGCTACCGTCTGTTAGCGTTACCGACTACGACAACCGAGTAGTCTATGCACGACTTGGCGACGCACTGCGTGTTGCCGCGATGGTCGATATCGGGGCGGAAGATACGTCTCTTAACCCAAAGCGTCTCGCATCGCTGCGCGCGCTTGTTCGGCAAACGCTCCCGCAGGCAAACACAGATCATAGCCCTGACTCTCCATGGGCCGGTCTACGACCTGCCACTCCCACGGGTGTCCCCATTATCGGCCGGAGCAAATGTGACAACCTTCTGCTCAATGTAGGTCATGGCGCGCTCGGCTTCACACTTGCTGCCGGTTCAGCAGCGCGGATCGCGCAATTAGTCGCCGCCGTTCATACCGATGGAGTTCAGAAATGAATGCACACCCACGTCGTCGACTTTCTGCATTCCTGCTTATGGCAAGCGCTGGCACAGCATATGCCGTTCCCCCTGCTGCCACAGACGCACTGCTGACGCACACGTTAACAAATGGAGAGGCCCGCCCGCTGGCAGCACTCGCCGCACTGCGCATCCATAATGGTGCCGTGTCCTACCGATATGTGGGCGGTTTTGCGCGCAAAAATGGCGCTGACGTCACCCCCGTCCATTCAGACACGCTGTTTCGGATCGCGTCTGTCTCGAAATTCGTTACGACGATCGGTCTGATGCAACTGGTGGATCAAGGGCGGATCGATTTGGACGCCGATGCCTCCAAGTACCTTGGCTTCCAGCTTCGGAACCCTGATTTTCCAGATACACCGATTACAACACGCATGTTGCTCAGCCATACGGCAAGCATCGCAGACGCAGACGACTATGTAATACCCGCAGATCGCACCGTTTCAGAATTTTTCGATGCGTCCCGCCGCCCGGGAGCCGCAAACTACCACTTCCTGCCCGGACGGAAGCCGGGGTCATGGTTCAGCTATTGTAATCTGTGTTACGGCTTGATCGGCACTATGATTGAGCGGGTGAGCGGAGAGCGCTTCGATCTTTACCAGCAAAAGCACGTGCTAACGCCACTTGGTATTGATGGCGGCTATGACCCGGCGCTTCTTTCCCATCCTGAACGTCTCGCAACGCTCTATCATCATACGGCCACCGGCTACGAAGCCGCCAAAGATAGTGACACGCATTTCGCCCCAGAAGCCTCCGCCCAGTACCAGATCGGCACGAACGCCACGATCTTTTCGCCGCAAGGTGGCCTCCGTATTTCCCTTGATGGTCTCTATCGTCTGTCGCAGTTCGTGTTCGGAAACGGAACGCTTCAGGGAGTGAAAGTCCTTTCCTCCCAATCGCTTCAGACGATGCTGCATTCAGGCTGGCATTACGATGGTCATAATGGCGAAGGACCTTATCCCATCGCAAGCTACGGTTTGGCGATCATCCAGTTGACCGGCGCGCGCGACCCATCAGGGCACCCGACAACCCCATGGCGTGGCTACCAAGGTGGCATGGTTGGGCACCTTGGGGATGCTTACGGCCTGAGGTCCGGGTTCTGGCTCAATCCAGCGACGCGCGATGGCTATCTGTTCATTGCCGATGGTTTTCCTGAGGACGGCAAAGAAAAGCCAGGAAAAATAACGTCTTTTACCAATGTCGAAGAAGAGATTTTTAGCGCGCTTTCAAACGCAGGCACTGTTTCAGGAACGGTTCAATGAAGATTACCATGCCCCATAGCCGTACATGCGCGTTGGTCTTGTCACTTCTCTCATGCACATCCTGGACAGCCCACGCTCAGGACGACGCATCGACGCAGTCACGCCTTTCCAACCTAATGGCGATGCCATTTGCGACGAATATGGTGGGAGCAAAGCACGCGCAACGTCTGGCATGGGTAGAACAACGCAAGGGCGTGCGTAACGTCATGATCTCGGATGCCGGGAACGCTCCCCATCAGGCCACAACCTACGTAAAGGATGACGGAACCCCCCTTTGGGGCCTAGCTCTCACACCGGATGGCAAGGCCTTGGCTTATGTAGAAGGCGGCGATCCAGAAGCCCTCACAGCCCCTGCTCCCAACCCGGATAATGCCGCCTATCGCCCTACGGCCACAGTCCATGTCGTTCGCGATGGCAAACAAAACACCATTTCAGGCCAAGGCTATCTTCCAGAGTTCTCTCCCAACGGGCAGCAAATCGCTTTTGCACAANACAACCTACGTAAAGGATGACGGAACCCCCCTTTGGGGCCTAGCTCTCACACCGGATGGCAAGGCCTTGGCTTATGTAGAAGGCGGCGATCCAGAAGCCCTCACAGCCCCTGCTCCCAACCCGGATAATGCCGCCTATCGCCCTACGGCCACAGTCCATGTCGTTCGCGATGGCAAACAAAACACCATTTCAGGCCAAGGCTATCTTCCAGAGTTCTCTCCCAACGGGCAGCAAATCGCTTTTGCACAAGGAGGCACTCTGCTGCTGGGGGCGACCGGTTCTTCTGCCCGGACGGTCATGACTACGGACGGAACGATCACGGCCCTTCATTGGTCCGCGGATGGCACGTTTGTCGCATTGGAGATCAATCGTGGTTCACACGGCATGATTGGATTATGGGACACGAAGCACAGCGTTCTCAGCTTTATTCCGCCAGGTTTAGGGTTCGACCGGCTACCCACATTCTCGCCTGACGGCAAGCATCTTGCTTTCGTCCGTGTACAGCAACCTCCATTACTGACGCGTCCAGAAAACGGCCAGTTCTGGTCCCTCCATAGCTACGACCTGACAAGCGGTGCAGAACAACTGCTCTGGACACCACCAAAAGGGCCTGGAAGCAGGTTTTGGGCAGCAGACGACCTTGATCTGACATGGACGCCAGACGGGCGCATCCTGTTTCCTTGGGAGGGAAGCGGTTGGCTTCGGATCTGCGCCATTTCTGCTGCTGGCGCCACAACGCCACAATGTTTAACCCCTGAACAAGCCGAGGTTTCGTCCTACCTCCTGTCACCTGACGGTAAATCGCTTTTCTACACCTCAAATGTCGGGGAGCTCGATCACTGGCGCGTATGGTCCAAGCCGTTGGACGGGAATGCAGCAGCTATGACGGATGCAACAGAAGAAGCAGGCTCGCTTGCTATGGCTGGCGAGGACCTGGCAGTGATGGTCACAAGCGCCACCCAGACGGCTCACCCTATCCTTCGCCACGAGGGACAATGGAGAGCGCCGGTAACGCCGACACTCCCTAAAGATACCAACTTCGTTGCCCCGCAAAGTGTGCTGTTTCGGAGCGAAGATGGAACCAACATCCACGGTCAGCTTTTCCTTCCGCCGACTGAAATGCATGGCCCCCATTCGGCGCTAGTGTTCGTCCACGGCGGACCCAATCGGCAGATGATTCCGGCTTTCAATGCCATGGGATACTATTCCAACGCCTACATGATGAACCAGACACTCGCATCACACGGTTACGTCGTGTTGTCCGTGAACTATCGCAGCGGTACGGGCTATGGACAGGCGTTTCGTGAGGCCGACAAAATAGGGAGCGCGGGAGCCAGCGAATACCAGGATGTCCGTGCCGCCGCGCAGTATCTGCGAGCAAGACCAGACGTAGCGCCGAAGCATATCGGGATCTGGGGCGGAAGCTGGGGTGGCTATCTTGTCGGATTAGCACTGGCCCGCGATAGTGGTTTGTTCGCTGCCGGTGCAGACTTCCATGGCGTCCATGACATGACAGAGCCAGATCATCCCGGTCTGTCCCCTGAAGAAAACCGCAAACAACATGAAACGGAATGGCGGTCCTCCCCTCTGGCAGATATCGCGCACTGGCGCGCGCCGGTCCTGCTTGTCCACGGAGATGACGATCATGACGTGGAATTTGAGCAATCAGTGTTGCTGTCCAAGGCATTAACTGCGGCAAGTGTAACGCACGAGGATCATATATTCCCAGGTGAACGACACGAATTTCTTCGGCAGCAAGACTGGCTGACAGCATACAGCTGGACCATTCGATTTTTTGATCACTATCTCGAAAACGCTGAGGTGCCGTAGAGCGGCTTACCCCACAACAGATATTATCTGGATATTTTCACGCAAACTGTGAGCACGTCTAGAAAAAATCGACTTTAATATACCTGTTCGCTATAGAGGCAACATTCTTCAACCGGGTCTTCAAGGGTTAGTTTGTGCAGTGCGAGTGGCGTAGATCTTACGACAGGCTGGTTCCAATGCTGATCAAAGAACATTTCGGAGACCCGGGTGTTCTTACACGGCAGTTCCCCTACATGAAGTCGACGTATCTTTGGAAAAACGACGACTTCGTCATCACGGCAAAAGCCCTTGCGAACCCGAATAGCAAGTATCATGAGCTTGAACGACAGGCCGTAGCGCTTCATCAGGCCGGATCTTGGCGACTTGCCGGTGAATATTGGCTAATTGCGGCCGGCTGGCGTCGTAATATGATGGACGCAAGCAATGAACAACACGTAGAGGCGCTGCAATTCGTGCTTCGCCATGTCGAGTACAACAGAGCACTAGCGGAATGGAAAAAGAAGAAGCTCAGCCGAAATGCTATGCCCTATCCTGATCAGTTCGGAATTCCCGAAGAATAAAATTTCGATATAGTTGTAGACCCTAATTCTACACACCTTCTCAATATTTCTTGAAATTTCAGAGGGTGCGAATTCACAAACTCGCACCCGGAACCAACTACAATTATTACCCGCAAGTACACACAAAAAAATACTTTCAATCTTCTATTCCATTTCTTCCGTCTCTCTATAATTTCAGAGGCAGCAAGTCTTCATAGGAAAATAGAGGTTTTTCTAACCTCATCCGTCATCAAACACCGCAGATTCAACATTGATAGCAGAACGCTTCAAGCGGGCTCGCTCGAAGGTGATCGACCTAAAAAGCGTGCTGATGCGTTCTTTTCCTCAGTGATCCTCTGAGGACGAAAGATACGATGAAGCGCTTCTACAATCACCGCGATACTCTTGTTGCAGAAGGTCTTGACGGTCTTCTCAGGTCATCCGTCGGGCATCATCTCTGCCGACTTGAAGGACACGAGAATATCCATGTCGTTCTCAGAAGGGACTGGGATAAGTCGAAAGTGGCTATCATCTCCGGCGGAGGCTCAGGCCATGAGCCAGCCCATGCTGGTTTTGTTGGCAAAGGCATGCTGACGGCAGCAGTCTGCGGTGCGCTCTTCGCCTCCCCCAATGTGGATGCCATTCTCGCCGCCATCCTTGAAGTGACTGGCGAGGCAGGATGCCTCCTGATTGTTAAGAATTATACCGGAGACAGGTTGAATTTCGGCCTTGCCGCAGAACAGGCCCGCACTCTTGGAAAGAACGTTGAACTCGTCATTGTGGCCGATGACATCGCACTTGGCCGCGGACCTCATGCCCGAGGTATTGCTGGGACAGTCCTTGTTCAGAAAATCGCGGGCCATCTGGCAGAAACAGGATCTAGCCTGGCAGAGGTAAAACAGGCTGCCACTGATGCCATCCAATCAACAGCGTCGATCGGCCTCGCTCTATCAGACGTCAATGTTTACGATGTGGAGCATAAAACGCGGCTAAATGACTCAGAGGCGGAACTAGGCCTTGGCATTCACGGCGAACCTGGCGCTGAGCGGATCTCTGTAGATAAAATCGATGTTTTAGTTAATAAAGCCGTAGATACACTCGAAAAAATTCTAACAGATGATAAGCAAGTCATTATGGTCAACATGCTGGGCGCAGTTCCAGTGCTGGAGGCTCAGGCCATAGTTGATGCTCTTTCCAGAACCGCACTTGCAGACCGCATAGAATTTATTATTGGGCCTGCCCCGATGATGACTTCTTTGGATATGTACGGATTTTCTTTATCCGCCATACCTGCAAGAGAAGACTTCGTCGAGGCCTTGAAATCTACTGTTGAGCCTTGGGCTTGGCCGGGCTTAGCCCCTTTTAAGGGGATACAGACAAAGCAAACTCCAGCCTTGCCTGAAACTTTCTCCTATGAGCCCTCATCCGACACTTATGTAGAGAGCCTTATAACTCACGGCGCAAAGGTTCTCATAGATAATGAAAAAGATCTCAATGCGCTTGACGCCCTGATTGGCGATGGCGATGCAGGCTCAACTTTCGCTGAGGCGAGCCGCGTTATTCTCAAAGAAATCAACCGCCTTCCCCTCGCTTCTCCCCAACATCTCTGTGAAACGATAGGCAGGCTTCTCGCGCGCAATGCTGGTGGCTCCAGCGGAGTTTTGTTGTCCATCATGTTCGCCACAGCTGGACAACAGCAGGATTGGCGCACCGGGCTTGAGGCAGGTCTGGACCGTATGCACAGATACGGTGGAGCGTCTCAAGGAGATAGAACAATGCTCGATGCGTTGTTTCCAGCAATAACGGCACTTCAAACTGGAAATCTTCAACAGGCCGCCAAGGCTGCTCGTGAAGGTGCTGATGCCACCCGGAAGATGCCAGCACGAGCTGGCCGCGCAGCTTACGTTCCGAAAGAACAACTCAAGAATATCCCTGACCCAGGGGCAGAAGCCATTGCTCGCCTGTTGGAAGGACTGTCGAGTTTAACCTAAAAAGTAGTGGCGCTTTAAAATTCTCATTGCGCGTTGTTACGATTTTTACCAATCGCTAACAACGCGCGTACATTTTCTCCTGCGAAATTCCAATACTTCCACAATACATATCTAGTTTTTACAAAATTAAAATACATCTCACCCTCTTTGAATGGAGAAAAATTATTCTAAATATCATTACCATACAAAAAAACGTATATCATTTTCGAACTAAGATAATCATAGCCGCCATAAATAACCATAAGATACAGAACTATAAAAATATTTTTATTCTATTTGTTTATCACTCTCATATATTTTTCCCTCCCTATTTCGTCATGCTCAAAAAATCGTTACCACATCAAACTGTTGCAAAAAAAATACACACGATTTCATAAATCATTCGTTTCTGCATCAGAACCGCTTGCTTGGTTGCAATTAATATTGAATCAGCAACAAAATGTAGTGTTCCGGACGGCTGATCCGTGATCCCAACCGTCATCGAAAGAAACCCATGGTGTATCGAAGCAGAAAGCGACGTCGTACAATCATGCTTTTTGGTGCTACTGCGCTGGCATCAACCTCTATGTACGCGGGTGCGTCAAAAGCACAGACTGTCAGCCAGGGCGCAGGCACTGCTGGAAACCAAAATCCAGCCGTGGTTGCCCCTCATCATCGCGGCAAGAGTGCCAGCAAGAAAAAAACACCCACACAAACAATCAAACCCTCTGGTGCCGAAGCCCCGGCAGGCTCCGCAATAACGACTGACAACGCTGCCAACAGGCGCGTAATTGCTGATGCGAAGGCGCAAGGAGCCGCCCCTCGGTCCAGAGAAGAGAACGTTGTTGTAACAGGAACGCTCTTCAGTGATCCAAACGCGACCAATGCGTCGCCGATTGAACACATCACCCGAATGGACATGCAGCGGCGCGGTCTCAAGACAGTGACCGACGTGCTCCAGTCCCTGTCAACGAATGGCGCAGGCAATCTGACAAACGGCTGGTCTGCTGGTGGTGGTTTCGCAACTGGTGGGTCTGCTCCGTCGCTTCGTGGCCTCTCTACCGACTCAACTTTGACGCTCATCGACGGTCAGCGCCTCGCCTATTACGGCCTCGCTGACGATGGCGAGCGCAATTTCGTCGATACCAACTGGATCCCGATGTCGATCATGCAAACGGTCGATGTTCTTGAAGATGGTGGCTCCGCCACCTACGGCGCCGACGCTGTCGCAGGCGTCGTCAACATGGTGACACGCAAGGAAATTCAAGGCGTTGAGGGAAATGCTGAGGGCGGCCTGTCCCAGCGTGGCGATGCCGGTCATCAGCGTCTGTGGGCAACATATGGCCACGGCGACCTGCACCGTGATGGATACAATTTCTATATCAACTCAGAATATCAGCAGGATGACCCACTCTACTACCGTCAGCTTCAGTCTCCATACAATAGTGGCGACCTGACAGGTATTGGAGGTGGAAACGCCAACTATAACACCCTGCTCCCGGATGGAACGATCAGTCCTTTCGGTGTAACGCCTGCGGCTATCGTCCGACGTAGCGATGGAGCAAACAGCGGAACAGGGGCGTGGCAGCTTCTGAATCCTTCTGCTGGATGCGGCTCTTTTGGATCGGTTGTTACTGGTAGTGTCGTGAGTGGCGATAATGGTAAAAGCCAGACCTGCACTATGAATTCGCAGCGTTATGCTCAGGTCGCGCCAGACATTCGCCGTATCAATGCCACCGCGCATCTTACGGTGAACGTGACACCGCGTTCCCAGCTCGTGGCCATGTTCAATTACTCACAGGCCATGACGACTGTTACAGGGACACCAACAACTACAAGAACTTACAGTCAGGCTGAGCTGGCAAACACGCTTAGCACGCCAATTCCTGCTTCTCTTCCAAACGGGCAGCCCAACCCTAACGATCCGTTCGCTGCCGAAGGCAAGGCCGCGGAGGTCGATTACCGTTTTGCAGACCTTCTTCCAACAACGACTGAATTTAATCAGAACTTCCGCGGGTCCGTCCGCTACGCAGGCTGGGAGCCCTCTGACTGGGGTTCAGACTGGCATTATAATGCCGATTTCGTAGGCATGGCGACGCGTCTGACCCAGACCATCACGGGCGTCCCCACGATCAACAGTCTTGAGAACGCGATTACAAGCGGCGACTATAACTTCGTCGACCCTTCGCAAAACTCACAGGCCGTTCTAAACGCGCTGGCTCCTCGGAGCGTTATTACAGCAACAACATCTGAATATTCTGGGAATCTGACAGCCAACAAAGGCCTTTTCAAGCTTCCGGGTGGCACAGCCAATCTCGCAATTGGTGCCAATTTCCGCCATGAAGCATTGAACGATCCGTCAGCCAATCCGCTAAATATTGCGGATCCTGGAGCACAGTACGTTGGCACGATCAATCCCGTGAATGCAAAAGGAAGTCGTTGGGTTGAATCTGGCTTCTTTGAAGTCGGCTTACCGTTCCATAAAATGGTCAATGTGGACGTCTCGGGCCGTTACGACAATTACAACGAAAGCACGGGCAACAGCTTCCACCACTTTTCACCTAAAGTGGGCCTGCAGTTCAAACCGACGAAAATGCTGACCCTTAAGGGAACATTCAACCAAGGTTTCCGAGTTCCAAGTTTCTCTGAAACCGGTGGCTCGAACGTCGGTTACGTGACCTATGATCCGTCTGCTGTCACATCTTTCGTCAATCAGCATCGGAGTGCTGACGGCTCAGCCAATACCTACGCCCAGCCTTATTCAATCGGTGAAAATACGTCTGGCAATCCAAATCTTCGTCCAGAAACATCGACTGGGTTCTCAGGGGGACCAGTATTCAAACCAACCGACTGGCTGACAATCAGCGCAGATTACTACTATATTCGCAAAAACCACTATATTGCGCCTAATCCCTATGGTGTCGCTGCTATGGCGACCGACTATCTAGAGGGGAATGCTCTCCCAAGCGGCGTAACCGTCACCCCTGACGTTGCTGACACGCAGAACCCAAGTGGACAGCTACGCCCTGGCTTGATCAACCTTGGCTACGTTAACACGAAGAAGCTGATCACAGACGGTTTTGATCTGAAAATTCAGGCACAGAAGCACCTGCCCGGTCCGCTACATGATGTTCTCTGGGTGAGTAAGGGCGAAGCGACTTTTGTCCATCGTTACAATATCTATCTACCTGCCTCATCCGGCGGCGGTGTAGAGCGCTTTGCAGGAACACTTGGCCCTTACAGTGCAGTTTCTTCCTCAGGAACACCACGCTGGCGCGCGAATTGGGCCAACACTTTCATGTGGAAGGGGCTCTCCGTCACACCGACCGTATATTACACAAGTGGTTATCGCCTGACTGCGGACGACTATTCCGGAGCTGGCACAAGCGGCGGTTGCGCTAACGTAATCTCCAACAGTGCGTATTATCCCTCCCAGTGCCATGTAAAAGGTTTCTGGGATGTTGATCTGACGGTCAACTATCAGGTGAACCGTCGCTGGAATATTTACGCGAACGTCTACAATCTTCTTGGCTTCCGAGCACCGTATGACTTCGGTACATATGGCGGCTATCTTTACAACTCTTCCTGGGCTCAAAATGGCGTTGTCATGCGTTCATTCCAGTTCGGTGTAAACGTTACGCTGTAATTCTTGATGCTCATTTATTGTGATTTTTAAATTATCGCTGATTTAGGAAAATTTAATAGACTGCCTGCGGACGAGTAAATAACTCGTCCGCAGCTTTCTTCGATATGGCGTCGCAGATCGCGAGATGAACGGCTACCAGATTGAAAAAGCTTATCGCCTGTTTTTCACGGCCTTAGCCCCTCTCTGCCTGGAAACTCTCTCTCAGATCAGCAGCTGGCTGCATACCATACTCCGTCACCACAGACGCCCGACACTCTATTTCTCAGCCATCTGCTGCGTAGCAACGATCATGGTCCCGTTATGAACCGTGGGCCTATGGCAAACGCCTTTTCATACAAACGTAAGCCACCAGATAAATAGCCATATAAAAGAACGGGATGAAGAAGATAGCACCTTCCAGATCACCCATCATGACAGTTTCTCCGTGTTTGCAATGCCTTCTTCCTGAGCATCAAGAAGCACGGCGCCAGCCCCGGAAATCAGAACGATCATGACCGTTCCAATGACCCATGCGAAATACCAAGGCCCCTGATCGCCAACAAAAACGGCGAACAGCAGCGCGACGACAAGGGCCAGAGCAAGGCCGGCCAATCTGAAGATTTTCATGGAGCGTAATTCCTCAGTAGCTATGAGAGTCATTCATGACGTCCTGAACCCGCACACGGCCACGCATCACATGGTAGCACCACGACGTGTAGCTCAGGATGATCGGGACAAAGATAACCGCCACAACAAGCATGCAACTCAAACCATAAAGGCTTCCGGTACCGTTCCAGACCGTAACGCTTTGATCGGGTGCGGTCGTGGATGGCATCAGGAAGGGGAACATCGCAGCCCCAACCGTCGTGATCGTTCCAGCCCAGGCCCCTACGCCCAACCACCAGCCCAAGGCGGGACGATTGGCGCGTAAAAGAAGCGCTTCACCGACCATGCAGACCGTACCAAGAACCGGTAACAGCCAGAGAACCGGATGAGCATGGTAATTGCCAAGCCATGCACCGGGGCGAATTGCCGCGGTTTGACCATGGAGCGGGTTGGCAGGCATTGCCGGATCAGACAGGGATGTCAGAACAAAACCGGGCATTTGAGCGATCCAGAAACCGCCAATGACAAACAAGGCAGCCGCAACAAATCCACCGACCGAACCATAAGCCCGTGCGCGGCCATAAATCGGGTTTTCCGAGCGCAGCATCAGCATTGCACCGCCCTGCTGCACACTCAGGGCAACGGACATCAAGCCGCACAGGATGGCAAACGGATTGATCAGGTAGCTCAGGAAAGACTCATCCTGAACATATTGGCCCGTCCAGGTGAAGTGATAACCCACCCCTTCCAGAATATTTCCGAATGCCGCGCCATAAACGAACATGGGCACAAAACCGGAAGTCAGGAAGGTCACGTCCCAGCTTGCACGCCAGTGTCTGCTGTCGGCTTTTGAACGATATTCAAATGCCACAGGGCGCAGGATCATGCTGAACAGCAGCAGGATCATGACAACATAGAAGACAGAAAACGACGTGCCATACAGTGTGGGAAATGCCGCAAAAATCGCCCCACCACCGAGAATGAACCACACCTGATTGCCGTCCCAGTGCGGGCCGATGATGTTGAGCGCCGTCCGGCGCTCCCCGTCATTACGCCCCACGAACCGCAGCAACGTACCAACGCCCATATCCATACCGACCATGGTGCCAAGCCCGATGAACAGGACACCGAGAATTCCCGTCCAGATCAGTTTGAGAAGTGCATAGGTCTCCATGTCAGACCCTCCGGTTTTTTAAAGAAAGAAAAAGGACGTTCATTTCAGGCGTGGCTCCCGTGGAAGTGGGACAGCAGAGCATCCGTTTCGTCGTGATGCATTCCATGCTCTTCCGGACCGAGCCGGGCAAAACGAAACATCAGGTAGAGTTCAGCAGCGATAAACACGCTGTAAAGCAGCGCAAAACCGGCCAGAGAAAAGACCATGTATCCCGTGCTGTGCCCTGAAGCAGACAGGAAGGTCGGCAGCTTATTGAAGACGGTCCAGGGCTGACGACCGGCTTCGGCAGTGATCCAGCCAAATTCCGTTGCCAAGATCGGCAGCGGAATGGACCACATGGTCGCTCTCAGCAGCCATGGATTGGCTTCAAGTCGGTTTTTCAGACTCAAGAGCGCTGCCACGGCAAAAATCGCAAAGAAATAGCCGCCGAGGAATACCATGAACCGGAAAGACCAGAACGTCACAAACACGTTCGGCAGAATGTCAGGCTGCGTCTGCTTTACGACCGCATCAAGCTGATCCGCAGGGATATTCGTCACATCCTGATTAGGAGCATGCCGCGTCGCGAGGAAGCCGAAACCCATATCGGCCTGATGGGCATTGAAGAGGTCCAGATCGGCCTTGTCATGCGTCTCGCCATAATGGCGGAGTGCTGTCAAAGCGATGATACCGGAGCGAATGCGCGGGCCTGCCTGCTCTTCCAGTTCATACATGCCCGTAACGGGCTGATTAAAGCTGTGCGTGATCAGGGGCGTTAAAACATAGGGAATATTGATTTCGAAGTGGTTGACCTGCTTTTCATCATCCGGAAGAGCCGCAAGGATCCACGGTTCGTAAGGTGGCTTCGTCGTGTGCCACAGACCTTCGATGGCGGCGATTTTCGTTGGCTGCTTTTCGTAGTCCATCCGGCCCAGCACATCGCCCAGCGTAATGACGGCGACCGATGAAATGATGCCAAACAGGGCGGCCATACGGAAAGACCGGGCGGCCAGTTCACGATGCTGTCCACGAAGCAGGTAGAATGCGCTGATCCCCATGACGAACATGGACGCGGCCACATAGCCAGCAACTGAAGTATGCACAAACTTGGCCTGCGCATCCTGACTGAAGACAACATGCACGAAGCTATCAAACTGCATGCGCATCGTATCTGCATCGAAATGCGCGCCTTCAGGCACGTTCATTCCGGCATTGGCAATCAGGATCCAGAGCGCGGAAAGGTTGGACCCAAGCGCCACAAGATAAGTGATGGCCAGATGTCCAGGTTTACTGAGGCGATCCCAGCCAAAGAACATAAGACCCACAAAAGTGGATTCCATGAAAAAGGCCATCAAACCTTCGATGGCGAGCGGCGTACCGAACATGTCCCCAAAGAAATGCGAGTACATGGACCAGTTAGTCCCAAACTCGAATTCCATGGTCAGACCGGTTGCAACACCTATGGCAAAGTTAATACCAAACAGCTTGCCCCAGAACTGGGCCATGTCCCGATAAATCTTTCGGCCGGTGACAACATACACTGTCTCCATTGCAGCCAGCATGAATGTCAGCCCAAGCGTCAGAGGCACAAACATGAAGTGATAGAGGGCCGTCAGCGCGAACTGGAGACGCGAAAGATCGACGACCTGCGGGTTAATGAAATCCACGATGGGATCCTCCTGTGAACAGGACAGAAAAAGGAACGAACGGCCGGTATCCGGCGTGCATCATCGTCGGATCACGGCAGTCCCTCCCGTTCATGAAGTCGGCCGTCTTCCAGTCGCAGAACACGCTGCATGAACTCCAGCGGCTCAGGGCGATGGGTAATACAGAGCACTGTTGCCAAAGGCAGCGCTGCCAGTAGGGATGCGATCAGGTCTCTGCCTTTTTCAGGGGGCAGTCCTTCGGTCGGTTCATCCAGAATGACCCAGCGCGGACGACGCAGGATAATCTGCGCAACGGCCAGACGCCGCGCCTGCCCACCAGACAGCCGCATACCATGCTCCCCGACGAGGGTATCCAGTCCGTTTTCCATAAGCCGGACTTCATCAACGAGGCAGGCGCTGGACAATGCCGCCCACATCTCCTCGTCAGTTGCGTCTGGGCGGGCGAGCAATAAATTGCGGCGGATACTGCCCTGAAACAGATGAAAGTCCTGCGCCAGAACGCTGATCTGCGTTGAAAGCGCCTGCGTATCGAGCTGTTTCAGATTAGCCCCACCCCAATGGATGGAACCCGACTGATAGTCTTCCAGCCGAAGCAGCAGACGAATAAGAGAACTCTTTCCTGCCCCTGAAGGCCCGACAATCCCAACACGCTCTCCGGGATGAATGCTTAGGGAGCAATCCTCCAGTACCGTCTTCCGGCTACCGGCATAGCAAAAGCCGACGTCCTGCATCACAAGCCGGGTGAAATCGGCGCCTTCCCAAACGTTCTCTACTTCAGCCACAGGCGGCCGCGCTTCGCACAGTGTCATGAGGCGCCGTATGGACACCCGCGCCCGAGCCAGAGCCTGCCGGGCCGGAACGACGCCCGAAACAAACTCCATTGCCGCCAAGATCCCCAGGATGAGCATAGGCAGTTCGGGAGCGCTCAGGGCTCCGGATTGCAAAGCGCGCGCACCGATCATCAGCACCCCAGCAACTGCGAGGGCCGCTATAAAAGCCCCTGCCTGCCGCGATGCATGCGACCATGCGAGAGAACGCAACTGCTTCTTGCCGAAGAGAGTCTGCGTGGCATTCAGCGCCTCTGCCGTCCGCGCAGTTGCGCCACACAGAGTGATATCGCCAGCACACTGCACAGCTTCCACGAGATCCGCACGAAAGTCGTCGCCCAGCCCTGCCAGGCGCTCCATGTCATTATCAACCTTTCGGCCAACAAGAACTGGTACAGCCATTCCACTGAGCAGCAGCGCCAGAGCCAGAAGCAGTCCGGCTTGCAGGGAGAACACGGATATTATGACAACGCTGACCGTCCCGCAGATTGCGGCCACGCCAAATGGCATAAGCGCATTAATCGGGAACTGACCGACAATCTCGGTATCAGATACCAGTCTCCCCAGAACATCCCCGCTGCGGTGGTCTGTCAGGAGAGTCGAACGCGGGATCATGCGTTCAAACACCCGAGCCCGCAGAACACTGACACCTTTCAGTGCCGCGTCATGCGTTACCAGTCGTTCCCCGTAGCGTGTCAGGATGCGGGCGGTCGCAAAAAACCGTACGCCCGCCGCAGGCAAAAACAGGTTGAAAAGATTGCGCGTTACTATGCCACCCAGACCCGCCGCAGCCGCAGCGGCAATCAGCCAACCCGACAGAAACAACAGCCCGAACCCGAAGAGAGCTGCCAGACAGGCAAGGAAAAAACCAAAGATCATCTTCCCCCGCGCAACTGCAATCAGGCGAAAGGCATACTGAAGCTCCGTCATGCTACAGCTCGCTGAATTTGATGGGACTGGATGACACCTTTTGGAAGGTGAAGAACCTGGTCGGCCTGATTGATAATGTCTGGGCGATGAGAGACCGCGATCACAATGCGACCGGCTGCCAGGTGTTTGATGGCGGCTGCAATCATGGTTGCATTCGTCACGTCCAGATCAGCGGTTGGCTCGTCAAAAACCAGAATATCTGGCGCATTTATTAGGGCGCGCGCTAACGCCAGCCGCCGGATCTCGCCACCAGACAGCGCCGTGCCACGATCGCCCACTACGGTATCTAATCCGTCTGGTAATGCGTCGATAAAGGAGAAGACTCCCGCCAAGGCCGCAACAGACCGCAGCCCAGCATCATCAATATCCGGATTTGCCAGATGCAGATTGTCCCGAATTGTCCCGTTGACGAGACAGGGAGACTGGGGGACCCAACCAATACGCCAGTTCTGCGCGGCAATGTAGGTGCCCGTATTATCAACGGCGACAATATCTCCAGCTCGGACCGGAATCATCCCCAGCAGAACCCGCAAAAGCGTGGTCTTCCCGCTACCACTGGCACCCGTTACCGCCGTAATGGTGCCGCGATGAGCAGTAAAGGAAATACCACACAGAACGTCTGGACCCTGTCCGTAGCCAGCGGAAACATCATTGAAAATGAGCTTTTCAGGTGCCCCTGTCGTGGCCTGATGAGGGTTCTTGCCCCGGTCGACACAGAGTTCCGGAAGGCGCATGAATGCCATAAGCCCATCCATGGCCGAAAGCGCGTTCTGGCGAGCATGATAGCTGGCAGAAAAATTACGGAGTGGTGCAAAATACTCTGGAGCCAGCAGCAGAACAAAGAAGGCTGTGTAAAAATCGACATGCCCTGAGAGCAGACGGGAGCCGAGAACTATCGCTACAAGCGCGACCGCGAGGCTGGAAAAGAACTCCAGAACAGCAGATGTCAGAAACGCAACGCCCATGACACGCATCGTCGCCAGCCGGTGCGCCTCTGCCATGGACTGCACCATTTTCACGCTTTCCTGCGCACGTCCAAACAGACGAAGCGTTGTCAGTCCCTGCACTGCGTCTAGAAAAGACGCGCCAAGCAGCAGAAGCCGCGTCCACTGCCGATCCATCAGGCTTTGAGCGCTATAACCAACCAGAGCCATAAAAACCGGTATTAATGGCCCCGTCACAGCCAGGATCAGAAAACTCCACCCATCCAGCCCTGCCACGACTGCCAGGATGAGGAGAGGCAGAACAACCATTGCCGCGGCGCGTGGAATATACTGCGCAATGTAGGGCTGAAAGGCTGCTACGCCATCCGTCAGAGATGTTGCAAGGCGCCCGGTCTCCATGCATTGCAACCCGACTGGCCCCACTCGAAACACATGCCGGATCATCTCTTGGCGAAAGAGAGTAACCGCTCTCTGACCAGCCATTTCTCCTGACATATCCGAAACCCACTGCACACAACCGCGCATGAGTGCGACACAAAGAAAACCAACGAGCGGCCTAGCATCTGCCTTAATCGACAGACCTTTGAAGGCAAGATCATCCACGAGTTGCGCCAGAAGCCCCATTTGCAAGACCAGCAGGACAGCCGCCACTGCCGCCAATGCGACCGCGATAGCCAACGTCGGTGATGCCTTGCGTGTGACTTCTGAAATGCCCGAAACCCTACCCCCAGACATTGGTGCCGACCTCACATTTGTTTTCTTAATTATATTAAGTTTGAATGTTATAAATTTAATTAAGTCATAAAGTCAATTCGTATTTTTTGTAGCCGCACCGCCTTTTGAAAAGGAAAAATTTGGGGAATGTGAGGATTTTTGGAGCCCGCAAGCCCGACAAGCGGACAGAGCCACAAGATATAAAATCGTATTTTTGATAATAAAGTTTATTGGTTTTATTAATTATAAAGTTTCCTAGGAAAATTTTCTATAATCTGCCCAAGGCATCTATCGATTATAAAGCCACATTGATGGTGAGAATCATGGGAATGTTTTCACTGTCTGACAGCCCGTTTCAACCGGATGGGTGCAGCATTCAGTAACTGAGCGACTTCTGGGAAATCACAAAAACCAAATTAGGTTCAGGTTCTATTGATTTGAGTTGGCCCCTCTACTTCACGCAGCGGGAAAAAGTGAAAACGTTGTTTATGGGAAATAAGAAATAAAACTCTTCGTCTTGATTTTCCCAAGAAAGCTGACAGGAGTAAGGTTGGCCGTCCTGGATTAGCGAGGCACCGCATGAAAATAAAAATCCGCGCAAAACAGCGCAAAGGCACTGAAAAAGGCAGCCCGCAATTGAGTGTCTTTCTGGGGAATGGATGCAAAAATTTTGCAACGCCAAGCTAAGACAGTCCCATCGACAAATGTCGTTATCTCATTTTTTTCTATAAATGTGCATTTTCAACGATCGGAAATTTTAGGCATCCCAAAAGTTGGAAACGACAGTGGTCGAGCCAGTCTATCTGGAAAAGGAGACTTCAGCCTTAAAGGTTCATAGGAAAAAGCCGCATCCCATTCCCGATACTCAGATCAAATACTGAAAATTTTGTGATTTACTCTCGTGTCGAGAGCGCCTTTCTCAATCAAAAAAAATCATATATTGGCGACATTAACCAAAATAATTATCGTCACCAAGGCCTAATAAGAACTGGAACGACCAATATTACTTGCCGCAACACCTGTATTTAATTTTAACAAAATAGTTTAATTGTGCAGAATGAGACAGGGAATTGACCTCTGCCTCATTCCAGCGCTAGGGAGAAATTAATATCCAGAAGACCTGTTAATTTCTCCAACCATTTCCGCCCCCTTCTCAAACTGTATGATATTTTTCAAAATCATTTCTCCACCTGTCTCAGCATGCGAAGAACTTGCAATATGCGGCGTAAGGGTAATCAAGGGATGCTTCCAGAACGGGTGGTCCTCAGGAAGGGGTTCCGGATCGGTTACATCAAGAACCGCTTGGCTCAGTAGTCCCTCATCCAACGCTAAAAGCAGATCATCCTGTGCAAGATGTCCGCCCCTCCCGCAGTTGATAAGACAGGCCCCTTTGGGAAGCTTGGCGAATAATTCTTTGTTCAAAATCCCTTTTGTGGCTTCAGTCAGGGGCATCAAGCAGACAAGGACATCTGTGGCCGCCAGAAAAGCATCCAGTTCTTCGGGCCCTGCATAGCTTTTGATTCCGGGAATGTCATGTCGGCTTCTGCTCCAGCCATGACAGACGTATCCGAACTGCGACAGCTTTTTCAGGACAGGCGTGCCAAGCGCTCCCATGCCCATCACCCCAACCCGAAACAGGCTTGAAGACACGTTTGGTGTACCTTTCCAGACATGCGCCGCTTGCTGACGCGCGTACTGGAACATATTCCGATGGTAAGAAAGAACAGCCCAGAGGACGTATTCTATCATTCCCTCCGCCAAGCCTGGCTCCATCATACGGACGACCCGGACATTTTCGGGAATTGAGGCAAGGTTCAGTTGATCCACACCTGCACCGACAGAAAAGAGCACTTCAAGATTAGGAAAGTTTTCTGCCAGATTTTCCGGTGGCTGCCACGCCGCCAGATAGCGAACCTTCTGCGGATCGCCGGTCTCAGGCCAGACATGAAACGCAAGTTCAGGCAGTTCGCTAGCGAACATTGGCTTCCACAGACGCGCACGCTCTTCAGTAGATTTCAGCACAAAAGACATTTCAATAATCCTTAACCGAGAGCCTGACTGGTAAGAGCAAAATATTGCGGAGTATTTTCAGAGATCACCACAGGCTCGGTCGACATTGTGTTAACGACGTCCACGCGGATCAGCCCCATTTCATCCAGCCAGCCTGAGAGACCAGATGAAGTCGGCGTATCAATTCTGATAAATTCTCCACCATATGTACCAATCCAATGCGAAATGAGCGCCTTTGCCTGCTCTGTCGTTTCCGCTGCGACAGGACCAATCAGCCATCCCCACCCGAACCGACGGCAGAACGAGTATCCCCGGATCCCCTCTTCCGTATCGATCACAACGCCTTTGGCGTTCTGCACCAGATCTTCAACAAGTGCAGATCGAGCCATCCCAGTAGCAGCCCTGTCGAACGCTATGAGATCCTGAAGATCATACTGAACAACTGGCCGCAGCCGCTGGCCCGCATCCAGAGCGATGATGGGAGAGGACACACCATTACCCTGATGCTGCTCCACAATTCCCGTCGGAACAAAGCCCAGTTTTTCATAGAGCGGCTGGCCAGCCGGTGTCGCATTAAGGGATATTGAGCGGCCAGGCAGAAGCCTGCGCACCGTGGTCAGCATGTTTGTACCGATCCCGTGCCCTTGCCACGCCCCATTGACAATAATCAGTCCGACTGTGGCGTGACGCTCCCCAAAAGACCACCACATAATGGTGCCAATGATTTCTCCACTTTCCAATGTGGCGACTAGCCCACGACCAAGACGCAGCATGAAATCCCAGTCTTCGAGACGGTGCGGCCACCCCAATACCTTTGAAAGACCCGATGCCGCCCCCAGATCTTCCTCGGTCATACTCCGGAGGTTAATGGCCGTCTGTTCACGTACATTCGCATTTTCCAGGCTCATAACGAACGCTCCGTGTTTCTGGTAAGACTTTCGATCAGAAATGCAGGCTTCAGAATCGGAGATTTTATAACAATATAACTAAAGTACTTCTCGATACCGATATTCTGATCCAGAAGAGCTTCGATTGTTTCCTGATAATGATCAATGTTTCTGACCATGAATTTCAGAAGGTAATCGTACCCACCACTGATAAGATGCGCCTCCACCAGAGATTCCACTTTCTGCATTGCAGTCTCAAAGCGAAAAAAGTCATCCCGTCTGTGATCTGAGAGTGTGACTTCTGTAAAGACAGTCATGACGCTTGAGATTTTTTGCAGGGCAATCTGCGCCCCATACCCCACAATGTAGCCGGCTGCTTCCAGCCGCTTGACGCGAATGAGACATGGACTGGCAGACAGACCAACGCGGTTTGCCAGTTCCACATTGGTCAGCCGGCCATTCTTCTGCAGTTGAGCAAGGATTTTAAGATCAATACGATCAAGCTTGGGCGCGATTGCCATAAGTCAGGCCATTCTCTCTTCAACGACGGTCATTGTGCAGTCGGCAGTCCAATGTGAAAGCTCTTCACTTCCAGAAATTCTTCGAGGCCCAGCGCGCCCCCTTCCCGGCCGAGCCCAGACTGCTTCACGCCCCCGAAAGGTGCTGACACAAGGGAGATGGAGCCAGTGTTCAGTCCTACCATGCCAAAATCGAGAGCCTCGCCAACCCGCCAACCTCTCGCGATGTCATTTGTGAAGAAATAGCTCGCCAAACCGAAGGGAGTAGCATTGGCCTGCTGAACTGCATCCTGCTCGTTATCGAAGCGGAACACGGGAAGGATCGGACCAAACGTTTCTTCCTGTGCAATCCGCATCTCGGACGTCACATCCGCCAGCAGCACGGGAGAGGCAAACCGACCGTTAATATCCAGTGGTTTACCCACAATGCGAGCGCCCTTAGCCAAAGCGTCTTCTACATGTTCCTTTACCTTGGCGACGGCAGCTTCGTTAATCAGCGGTCCAATCTGCGTTTGCGGATCAAATCCGTCTCCCGTCTTCAGGGTCATCACCTCTGCTGCGAGTTTTTCCAGAAACGCATCATGAATTCCGGATTGAACGTAAACGCGGTTCGCGCAGACACAGGTCTGCCCGGCATTCCGGAATTTGCTCAGCATTGTTCCGGACACAGCAACAGAAAGATCGGCGTCATCGAAGACAATGAGAGGAGCGTTTCCGCCCAGTTCAAGACTGAGCTTTTTAATCGTGTCTGCGGACTGACGCATCAGCAACGACCCGACTTTCGTAGAGCCCGTGAAAGACAGTTTGCGCACAACGGGACTTGCGGTCAGTTCCGGGCCGATCTCTTGCGCATATCCCGTCACCACAGACAGGAGCCCTTTTGGAAGGCCTGCGCGTTCTGCCAAGACGGCTAGAGCCAATGCAGAATACGGTGTGAGCTCTGAAGGTTTGATCACCATGCTGCACCCTGCGGCAAGAGCCGGGGCACATTTGCGGGTAATCATGGCAAGAGGGAAATTCCAAGGCGTAATGGCCGCTGTCACTCCCACTGGCTCTTTCAGGATGATGACCCGGCGATCGGCTGTCGGCACCAGTGCACTGCCCTGTACGTGCTCGGCTTCAGCCGCGAACCATTTGAGGAAAGACGCAGCATAAGCAACCTCTCCCTTGGCTTCTGCCAGAGGCTTGCCTTGCTCAAGTGTCATGATCTTGGCCAGGTCATCAGCATGGTCCAGCATCAGTTGGTACCACGCCATCAGCAGACCCGCACGATCTGCCGCTGAGCTTCGACGCCATTTGCCCTGCGCAATCCGCGCGCTTTCAATGGCAGCGCGGGTTTCTTCAGCCGTGCAGGCCGGGATACTGCCGATGATCTCACCCGTTGAAGGGTTATCGACGGTCAGGGTCTTGCCACTCGTGGATGCTTTCCAGTCTCCTCCGAGAAAGGCGGCCTGACGGAAAAGATCTGGATCATTCAGGGGAAATGTCATGTCGAAAACTCCGAACAGATTGACGCAGGCAAATGACAAAGAACTCTGGGGCCTTCTGGAACAGAGCGAACAGGAGGCGGAACCCTGTCGCAGAGGCCGCTCACACGATCAGGGCACCGCGCAAGAAAACAGCATAGTTCCGGATCAAGAGAGAGTGAATTTAATAGGGGCGCAGGCATGGCCTCATCCGCGCGCCTTATTCGTGTGCTCTCCAGCCACCCTGGCTCCATGAGAGGAACGGAGTCATGCAACAGCCGGGTGTAAGGATGATGCACGCCCTTCCCCAATGCCATGGCTGGACCAACCTCCACGGCCTGCCCCGCATACAGCACGGCAACACGATCACAGATGGACTGAAGAGCATGCAGATCATGGGTAATGAAGATGAACGAAAGCCCCAGATCACGCTGCAATTCCTTCATCAGATCCAGGATGGCAGCCGCCACAACCGTATCTAGGGCCGCTGTGATTTCATCGCACAGTACGATCTGCGGATCGGCTGCCAGCGCCCGTGCAAAGTTGATCCTCTGCTTCTGGCCGCCAGAAAGCTCCGAAGGCAGACGGGAAGCGAGTGAGGGCGAAAGGCGAACCATATCCAGCAACTCATTCACACGCCGAGTAGCGGCGCCGCCCCGCAGACCACCATAAAAACGAACGACCCGCGCAAGGGTTTGTCCTATGGGCTTCGAAGGATTCAGCACGCTATCTGCGTTTTGAGCCACAAGCTGCAGATGGCGCCGCTGATCAGGCGTACGCTCTCTCACGTTCCCAGCCAGCGGTTCTCCATTCAGCAGAAGGTCTCCGGCTGCCCAGGGCTGAAGGCCGGAAATCGCGCGCGCCAAGGTGCTCTTTCCACAACCGGATTCCCCGATCACGCCCAGCATACGCCCTTTCGGAACACTGAAGCTGACATGATTGACGATCACTTTCTCTGGCAATCCAGCGGCGGCGCGTTGCCCGTACCCCACCACCAGATTACGCACGTCCAGCAGGCTACGCTGCTCAGGCTGGACGGCAAGGTCCGCTTGTCGTGAACGGGGTTCCGCAGCGGCAAGAAGGGCCTGACTATAAGGATCCTCGGGCTGAAACAGGATCTTCGACACCGTTCCGGCCTCCCGAATGGCTCCATCTTTGAGGACGACGGCATGATCGGCAACCTGTGCTACAACTGACAGATCATGCGTCACATACACGCCCGTTATGCCGCGCTCTGCGAAAACAGCTTTGAAGGCAGAAAGCACTTCAATCTGGGTCGTGACGTCCAGAGCTGTCGTCGGCTCATCGAAAACGACGACTTCGGGGTCTGTCATCAGAGCCATGGCGGCCATTAACCGCTGCAACTGGCCACCCGACAGCTCTCCCGGATACCTTTCACCGATTGTTTCGGGGTCAGGAAGCGCTAGCGCCCGGAACAGGGAAACTGCCCGGGCTTCCAGATCCCGCCTGGGCAAAGTGCGATGGACCAATGCTGGCTCTACGACTTGCCGCATGATCGACAATGCCGGATTGAAGGCGCTTCCGGCATTCTGCGCAACATAGCTGATCACTCGCCCCCGGATGGAGCGGCATTCATGCGGGGTCAGAGCCGTCACGTCATATCCCGCAACCCGGATCGTCCCGCCGGAAATCCGGCATCCTTTCCGGATGTGGCCGAGCAGTGAAAGTGCCACCGTCGTTTTTCCGGACCCGGACTCCCCAATCAGCGCCAGCATTTCTCCACGCTGGACCGAAAAACTGACATCACGGACGATCGGAAGTTCCGCGCCCTTCCCTCGGCGCCCAACGATCTCAAGATTTTTGACCTGAATGGTGGCAGCCATGTTCAGCGCCTTCCACCGCTGGAATCCAGCGCAAGGTTAATGCCGACCGTGAGTATTCCTATCACGACGACCGGTACGATCATCGCAGGCGAACCATATGCCATACCCAGCATGTTCTCTCGGACCATGGAACCCAGATCAACCTCCGGCGGCTGAACACCAATCCCGAGGAAGCTTAGATTACTGAGCAGCAGCACCGAGTAGATAAATCTCAGCCCCACGTCTGTGATCATCGGGCCTGTCATGTTGGGAAGAATTTCCTGAAGGATGATATAGGGCGTGCTTTCGCCTCTGGCGCGCGCCACGGTCACGAAATCGAGCCGTGCGATCCGTTGAGCCAGCGCACGGCTCGTGCGATATGCCCCGGGCGTATAAATGACTCCCATCGTCACAATCAGAGCCGTCGTCGATGTTCCAAACACGGCAATGACCAGCAGAGCGAAGAGCAGACTGGGAATGGACAAAAATCCGTCTACCAGCCTGCCTGTCAGGGCCTCCACCCACGGTCTGGCCGTAACCGCTGCAATCCCTAGGAATGTGCCGACAGAGCAAGACACTAGCGTAGATGCGAAGCACAGGAGCACTGTGTGCCGAATACCGTTCAGCAACCGCGCCAGTGTGTCCCGTCCAAGATAGTCTGTTCCCAAGAGATGAGCGACTGAAGGAGCCGAAAAGACAGGCTGGCTATCAATCGCGCCCGGATCGTGAGACGAGCACAACGGCCCGAGAAGTGCCAGAAGAAGCCAGAATACAATTAATAGAAGCGCCCGGTCGTGACTGCTGCGTAACTTCCCGATCATGGCGATCATGCTTTTCTCCCTCTCGGCAGAGACAGGATCGTAACAACGTCGGCAAACGTTGTGAGAAAAAGATAGGTCACACAGAAAACAAGCGCACAGGCCTGTACCGTCGGAACATCGCGTGAACTGACAGCATCCACCATCAGGCCAGAAATTCCAGGATATGTGAACACAACTTCAATCACGACCACCCCGCCAAGCAGGGAAGAAAGACTAAGAGCTACAGCATTGACAATCGGTCCGATCGCATTGGGAATGGCATGCACAAGGATCAGTCGTATCGGCCCAACGCCTTTGAGGAGCGCCATTTCGATATAGGGCGCGGACAACGTATCGGCCATCGCAGCACGCGTCATGCGAACCATCTGCGCGAGGGTCACGAGCGCAAGGCTGGCGACAGGCATAAAAAAGGCAGAGAGAAACTGCCTGAGCGAATGAACGCTTCCGACGTCTGCCAGTGCAGGTAACAGGTGTAACCGCACAGCAAAAACATACACCGCCATCGTGGCGATCACGAACTCGGGGACGGATACCATCCCCAGCGTCATGATCGACACGACACGATCATAAACCGTGTCTTTCCAGATGGCAGACGTGATGCCCAAAAAGAGCGAGACAGGGACGGAGACCGCAGCAGAGGCGCCCGCAAGCAGTAGCGAGTTGTGCAGACGTGGGCCAATTGCATCCGCGACGGATAGACCATTCAGAAGGGAGTGCCCAAAATCGCCGTGCAGAACGCCCCAGAGCCAGAACCAGAAACGAAAAAATACAGGCCGGTCAAGACCCAGATCATGCCGCATGACCGCTACCGCCTGCGGCGTCGCGCCCTGGCCTAAGACCGCATCCGTCGCATCGCCAGGAAGGACGTTTGTGATCGCAAAAACAGTCACGATCACGAAGACAAGCGACATTGCAGCGGCAAAGAAACGCCGACCTATCAACTTCAGGGTCTGGCTGTTCAAACCTTCTTCCCCCGATTTTCATTGAGCCAGACCGAGCGCGCAAAATCATAGCCCATCAACTGACCAGCCTGACTGGGACGAAGCCCACAGACATGCGGAGCATAAGCATCAAGACTATTCGTGAAATTCGGGATACATACCCCCGATCCAGACGACACAAGCTCCTGCATGTCCCAGTAAAGCTGACGTTTTCTGCTCTCATCCCGCGTCGATTTGGCATCCTTCAGGAGTCCGTCGAAATGCGGATTACGCCAGCGGGATTCATTCCACGGAGATGTACTGGCAAAACCAAGCTCAAATGTCAGGCTAGGCGCTGGCCTCGGGTTGATATTGCCAAAGCCCAGAGGGGCTTTCATCCAGTACTGCGTCCAATAACCATCTGCGGGAACACGATGCACCGCCATTTTCTGCCCGATTTGAGATGCTGCATATTGCAGGACAACAGCAATATCGACGGATGCCAATGCAGCAGGAGAACAGACCAGCGGAATAGTTTCATCCAGAAACCCGCTTCGCTTAAGTAGAAACCGTGCTTTGTCCGGGTCGTAAGTGCGCTGGGGCAATTGATGATTGAAGTATGGACTTTCCGGTGGAATGGGCTGGTCATTCCCAACCCGAGAAAAGCCCAGAAAGACGGATTGCCGGATCTGCTCGCGATTAAGAAGGAATTTGAGACCCTCGACAAACTCCGGCGAGCGTCCATACCTCTGATCCAACCGAATAGATAAGTCTGTGTAAGTCCCCACGGGGCTTTCCACAATGCCGAAACCACCCTGTTTCAGCATTTGAACAAGCCGCGGGTTGGCAGTTGCGATCAGGTCCACATCCCCGGACATCAGGGCATTATGCCGTGCCATCTCATCAGGGATAGCAATCAGTTCAACACTCTCCAGATACGGTCTCTCACCCCAGAATTCCGGGTTTCTGACGGCTACCGTCCTGATACCTGGCGTAAATTCCTGACACCGAAAAGGACCTGTACCATTTGGAACTTTAAAATCTGTTGTGCCTGCTCTCAAAATAGCAAAATTACTGATCCCCAGAATGGCTGGAAAATCCGAATTGGGTGCATCAAGAACAATTTCTACCAAAAGCGGCGATACCGCGCGCACAGACTGCATGGTGCGAGCAAGGGCGTATTGTTGCGAGCCCACCCCGGGGTCCTGATGTCTCCGTAGAGAAAAAACGACATCATCTGCTGTCAGGGCAGTTCCATCGTGAAACTGAACATTTCGGCGCAAACGGATTTGCCAGGTTAGAAAATCGTTGCTGTCCAGCGCTTCCGCGAGGGCAAAGCGGGGGTTAAGCCTATCATCCAGCGAGATCAGGCCATCGTAGAACAAATGACCTCGGATATAGTCCGTAGCCATGGATTGACGTGCCGGATCAAGGGTCTCTGAAGCCGATCCAACCGCCCCAGCTACTTTCAGATGCCCACCAGAAGCAGGAGCTGCCTTCACGGACTGAGACGTCATTCCAGCAACCAGAAGCCCTGCCCCTTTCAGAACGGACCGCCGATGAAGGACAGAGGCTACCTGCATCTCCGTTCCTCAGAAAGCGAAGCGCGTGAGCGGCGAGGCATGAAAAACAACAGAGCCAAACATCTGATTCAAAGAAGTCATTCAAGTCTCCGTTGCCATCATGCAAGCCTCGTCGGAGGGCTGCTTTCATTTCGATAGAAACACGGATTGGCTAATTATTTTACTCAAATTGCTTTTCATTGCAGAGAAATCTGCTGAATGGCTTTGACCATGCAGCAGATTCAACGGCGCCCTCAGGCAACCATGACAAGTTCACCACGGTCTGCAGCATCAGCCAGTTCAGCAAGGGTATGATAATGATAATCAGGTGTCGTCAGTTCCTGCACCGCCACAGTCCCCCCGAAACCGCCACCAACAGCCTTCCGCCGCTCAATCCAGCACACGGTATAACCTAGCTCCCGTGCAATTCCGATGTCATGGAACTGGCTCTGGGCAACATGCAGTACATCTTCCTTGGTGTAGCCATCTGGCGCAAGCTGTTCCAGCACATAGCTGAAATAGTGCGGGTCAGGCTTTTCACAGCCACTTTCGTCTACCGTAAACCCCTTGAAAAAAGGGTATTCGAGCGTCTTGTCCATACCATCAAATGCCCATCTCCGTGCATTCGTCATGGCGACAAGATGGAAATGTTTTTGCAATCTCTTCAAAGCCTCCACACTGTCGTTAAAGGCCGGCCATGACGTAGCACTTTTGACAAACGCCTTCTCTTCTCCCTGCCCCGTTGGAAGGGAGAATTTTTCCGCCAAGATCAGATAGATAGGTGCCAAATCTTCTGGAAACAGCATCTTGTCTGGACGGTTCCGCAAAGCCCGGTATTCCGTTAGAAATACTTCAAAATCCAGTGTTGCACTCTCCTTTCCCAAAATTTGCAGCAGGGCATTTTTCATCCCATTTTCAAAATCGATCAGCGTTCCAACCACGTCGAATGTCAGAACTTTAGGTTTGCGTGTCATGATCTGAATTTTCCTGGAAAAGCTGATTAGAACCCGGTCGTGAACGAAAGAACTCCAGCAAAGCCACCGCCGACAAAATAGGTCGGTGAACTTCCGGCTATGGTGGTTCCGTACACACCCTTTGTAGATTTGGCGTTCGTGCTGAGGCCACTTACCCCGGAAAGGAATCCGTTATTACCAATATTCATAAGGTTAAGCTGAACTTGTGGATGCTTGAGATACATATAACTATGAAAGCGATATCCGAAGTTAAGATTGAACGTCTCAAAGGATGGAATACTTTCATCATCCATAAACGTTGAATACTGTTTGCTGACATAGTTCATATTGAAGGCCCCGAAGAGGCTTCCGTCGTCATAAGACAAACCAACCGCAACCGTGACCTTCGGGCTTTTGACAGCAATCTTTCCAGCAGATCGGACGTAATCATTCCCAACCTGCAGGTTGTTGTCCGTCGTCGCATGCAAATACTGTGCTGAAACATACGGGCTGAAATGATGCCAAGGACGTAGTCCCACCTCGATTTGTGCACCACGAGCTGTCTGACCACCACCATTGATAGACTCTGTCACGGGCGTACCGCTGGCATACGTCGTCGTATTGATCTGTCGGTTCGTGAAATTATAGTTGAAGAGTGCTAGCGCGACACTGACGAGACCAGTGTGACGATACCCAATTTCCTCTCCAATCGCATATTCAGCTTTGGGGTTAACAGCGTGAGACCGCGTCTGCACTCCGGTAGAGACACTATAACGATCGACATATGACATAATGGAAGCTGGCAGACGAAAGGATGTTGTCCCGTTAACGTAAATCTGGTCATGGGGCGTAATTTTGTAGCTGATGGAGACCTGAGGTAGCGGTGCAGCATCACTCTGCCCATTCTGATAATTCGTACCCGGAATATTCTGGGTCACCTTACGGGTCACCATTGTTTCTTTGAAACCGGCCGTCAGAGTCAGACGATCATTCAGAGCCTTGTAAGTATCGTTGATGAACAGAGAGTTTGTCTGCTGGATCAGATGAATATTATACTGAGATAGAAGTGACCCATCCTGCGTTTTAACTGCCCATTGGCCATACATACTGGACACCTGCCCATCCGGACCGAGCGCTTCGTACAGAGACGGCTCGGACTGATCAAAGTACGAATACCAATACCCAACAGCTAGCGTGTTATTCCCTTTGGTCCAGGAGAGAGTTGTATTTATTCCACTGTAATACAGGTCATACTTATCGATCGAAACCGCCGAAAAAGAACTCCCGCTACTAGTTCCTGTGTTCTGCAGAGCTCCAGCAGGCTGTTTGCCGTAATAGCTACCATTTCTCGACAGTGTCGTACCACCGTTATCGTATCCGGTGGCGTAGGTAAAATATGGCGTTGTATTGAAACTCAGCCCATGACCGAGATTCAGATTAACCGGCGCGCCGAGGATAAGCGTGCGGTGCACGTTTTCCTGAAGCTTATAGTAATCTGAACTTCCTTTTGTATACTTATCTGCGTAATTGTAGTTTACGCCTTGCTGGCGCCATAGCGACTTTGTAGGGGCACGCAGATAGTACTGAAGAGGATCATTATAGGACAGGACGAAGGACGCCTTGTTCCCCTCTCCCCATTCCTTCACGAATTTCCCATCCACATGATAACGCCGCGTCTGACCAACACCGCGCCATTCATCAGCCGTTCTAGCCGAAAAGGATAGAAACCCACGAATTCCTGTATGGCCGATATCTCCGGTATCCATACGGATAAATTCACGCTTCAGGCTGAAAGAGCCGTAAGAGAAGTTGGCAAGGCCGCCAAACTTGTGTGACGGATCACGAAGGCTTTCCGTCAATTCTCCACCGACTGCGTTGTACAGAGGCGACGTGATGTCAGGCGATCCCTGCGTCAGAGTAATGCTCTGGATGTTTTCGTTATCCGCTGTGGAAGACGTATATGGCAGGAGATAGACAGGAGCAGCGGTTGGAATGCCTTCGTAAAGATATCCGATTTCCGTCTGATCCAAACCCCGAACACTTAATCCCTGCTGATCATCATTCGTGCCCAGAGGGTCATTGCCGGAGTAAACAACCCCGGGAAGACTGGCGACCATAGACACCGGGTTTGCTGTCGGGCTCTGCTTTGCGATGAAGTCCCGCGTGATACCACTACGCGACTTCGCCACGGTCTGCGGAGGCATCAGACCACCTCCCGGCGTTGTGTTCGTCACACCTGTAGCTGAGGCTACGCCCCTGTGGACTACGACGCTTTCCGTTGCGTGAGACTCAACATCATGATGCACAGGAGCCGCTGCAGGAGTATTATTTTCCTTAAGGGAGCTTACACCATGGTGCACGGCCTTGCTGGAAGGGCGGGCATGCCGGTGATAAGCAACGTCTGCAGCGACTGCCCCTTGCATGGACAGCCAGGTTGAGAGCGTGAGGAGAACCAGGCGTCCCGGCTTCTTTGCCGCTTTTGAGAGAGCCTTGGAACCGAAACATTGAAGAACGAACATTTGCGCTGAATCTGACATGTCTGTTCCCATCGGTAGCGGGCTCTCCTCGAATTCTCAGAGAACCGTATTCGCATTCTTTCTGTCAGACAATTCGTTGCATATTCGGTTCAGTTCATTCTCCCGTTTCCCCTCTTTGAGCGGCATATGATTCCGTTATTGGAACGGTTTCCCCATGTTAATCTTCAGTGCTTATCAAATGCCTGAAGTCAGCGCTTTTGCGATGGCACTCCCTACATCTGACGTCCTGGCGAGACCTCCCATATCGGGCGTACGGGGAGCACTCTGGGCTGAAAGAACGTCTGTCATGGCTTTCAAAATCAGAGCGGCTGCCTCGGCCTCTCCGAGATGATCCAACATCATGGAGGCTGCCCAGATCTGACCTATCGGGTTAGCAATATTCTGCCCGAAGATGTCCGGAGCAGACCCATGAACAGGCTCGAACATGGACGGATATTTTTTCTCGGGATTGATATTGGCAGATGGAGCAACAGCAATGGTTCCTGTCATTCCGGGTCCCAAATCAGAAAGAATGTCCCCGAACAGATTGCTTCCTACAACAACATCAAATCGCTCTGGAGACATCACAAAACGCGCGGCAAGAATATCGATATGATATTGATCTATACGAACATCCCGGTATTCCGAACCAATTGCGGCAAAGCGCTCATCCCAATATGGCATGGAATGATACAGGCCATTCGATTTGGTGGCGGATGTCACATGCGGACGGCCCAGCTTCCGCGCCAGTTCAAAGGCATATCGCAGGATCCGGTCGGTACCGAACTTCGTAAAGACAGCACTCTGAACGACGCCCTCTGCCTCCGTTCCTTCTGCAAACCGGCCTCCGACCTGGGAGTATTCGCCCTCAACATTCTCCCGAACGATCCAAAAATCCACGTCTCCCGGCTGCTTGTTAGCCAAGGGACACGGAATCCCCGGTAAAAGCCGCACAGGACGCAGGTTTACATACTGATCAAACTCTCTGCGGATCTTGAGAAGAAGCCCCCATAGGGACAGGTGATCCGGAACACCTGGATAACCCACAGCGCCCAGCAGGATGGCGTCATTCTGCGCCAACTGGCTCATGCCATCTTCGGGCATCATCTGCCCGGTCTTCAGCCAGGTCTCGCAGCTCCAGTCAAAGTGGGTATAATCAAACCCGACCCCACAAAGCCGCCCGACCGTGTCGAGCACTTTGATGGCTTCCGGCATAACCTCTTTGCCAATTCCATCTCCTGGCAGAACAGCAATCTTGTAAGTTGGCATGGTCAAACGTCCTGATTGATGCGCAGGCACATGTGGGCGAGTGCCACCCAATAGGCGATGCCCTGCGGAATGATTGTGTCGTCAAAATCGTAATCTGGGGCATGCAAAGGCGCTGAAGCACCGTTTCCCAGCATGACAAGCGCACCCGGCCTTTCTTCCAGCATGAAGCCGAAATCCTCGGAAGCCATGCTGGGTGTCATGTCAGGAATAACCGTGCCCTGCGCGCCAACAGCCCGCGCCATAGCAGCACGCGCCAATGTCGTCTCGTTCGCAGTATTCACCGTCACAGGATACGGCTGGTGAAACTGTACTGTGATGGTCACGTCATGCGCGATGGAAATCCCTGCGGCCAGACGTGTCATCCCGTCTTTCAGGTCATTCAGCACCTGAACATCCAGAGCGCGGATCGTGCCGCGAAGCGTGGCAGTCTCAGGAAGAATGTTGTCCGTTGTTCCCGCATGAAACGTACAGATGGAAAGAACCGATGGCACCAAAGGGTCTGAACGGCGCGCCACCAGTAATTGGGCCTCCTGAACGAATGCCGCACCAACAGTCAGTGCATCCCGCCCCAATTGGGGTTGGGCCGCATGTGATCCTTTCCCTTTTATATCGACCAGAAACCGCCAACCACCAGCCATGATCGGTCCTGTACGGGTCGCCATGGAACCTATTGGAAGGCCAGGCCAGTTATGCATTCCAAAAACACGCCCGGCGGGGAATTTCTCCAATAACCCCTCTTCCAGCATGACTTTGGCTCCTGCGCCCCCTTCTTCCCCGGGCTGAAAAACGAAATGCACTGTCCCGCATTCCGGCGGGTTAAGAGCCAACGCGGCAGCAGCCCCCAGAAGCATGGTCGTATGCCCGTCATGCCCACACGCGTGCATGCGCCCCGGATGGCGAGAGATATGCGGATGATCTCCCCGCTCATTGATCGGCAGAGCATCCATATCTGCGCGTAAAATGATGGATGGGCCGGGTTTCTTTCCCTGAAGAGAAGCCACCACTCCGGTTTGTGCCAGTCCTCTGGAGGGGCAGTACCCCAAAGACGTGAGAACATCCGCCACGATATCGGATGTTCGAAACTCCTCGAACCTCAGCTCAGGATGAGCATGAAGATCTTTTCGCAGGGCGACGAGGTAAGCAAGATCCATGGCGTTAGCCCTCAAACGCCATGAGAACACTTTTATAGCGCAGATTGGCTTCAACAGCCTGACGCCCCAGATCCTTGCCAATCCCTGAACCGCCATACCCGCCAGTAGGGATCACGAAGTCTGATGAGCGGCCATACCGATTAACCCAGACGGTGCCAGCTTTCAGGTTGCGCACAGCCCGCATCGCACGCCCGAGATCAGACGTATGAACGCCGGCAGCGAGACCGTAAGTCGCATGAGACGCCAGAGAGAGTGCCTCAGCCTCGTCATCAAATGTCTGGACCGTCAAAACCGGACCAAAGAGCTCGTCCTTTACGGCCCGCGTCTGCGGGGTAACGTTGGTCAGAATGCACGGTGAGAGAAATGCCCCTTCTGAGCCCTTCAGGCGGCTGAGAGGAAGAAGCGCTGAGGCTCCCCCCTGCACACTATCCTGAACGGCAAGCTCAATGGATGTCGCCTGTCGTTCGGAGATAATCGGGGAGTACCGTGTTTCGGCCTTTTCAAGCGCACCAGCAACGAGGCCCTGCGCGCGCTCAACGATCTTCTCCACAAGGATATCATGAACCGCTCTCTGAACAATAAGACGCGATCCAGAAACACAGACCTGTCCCGCATTTCCCGTGAAAGCTCTTAGGATACGGTCTGCAACACCATCTACATTACGGATATCATCGAAAACGATCTGCGGACTTTTCCCGCCTAGCTCAAGCGTGACAGGCTTGGGGCCGCTCTCCGCTGCCGCCTTCATGATTTCGATGCCAGTTCTTGTGGAACCAGTGAATGTCAGCTTTCCGCAGACCGGATGTCGTGCCAGAGCATCTCCCGTGATCCGACCCGTTCCCTGCACAACGTTGAACAGGCCGGCCGGAACACCAGCTTCGACAGCCAGTTCCGCTAGACGAACAATCGAAAAAGGAGTCATTTCTGACGGCTTGAGGACGACACCATTTCCGGCCGCCAGCGCAGGAATCACTTTCCAGCTCCCCATGACCAGAGGGAAATTCCAGGGAGCAATAGCTCCGATGACGCCATAAGGCTCAGCCAGTACCAAGCCTAACAAGTCACTCTGGGTCGCAGCGACTTCCCCGCCCAACTTATCGGCATATTCAGCAAAAAAGCGGATGCCCTCTGCCGTAAAAGGCACGTCCCAGCCTGTTGTCTCTGCAATAGGTCGCGTCGAACAGACTGTCTCCAGACGCGCCAGTTCCACAGCATTATCTTCTACAAGCTCGGCCCAGCGCCTCAGCACACGCCCCCGCTCCCGCGGGGCACAGGTCGCCCAACCAGAACGCATTTGTACATCTCTCGCCAGGCAGACAGCATAATCCACCAGATCTGCCCCGGCTTCAGGCAGATGACAGAGCAACCGACCATCCGAGGGCGCATGAACAGGAATGGCGCCCTCACCTTTCAGAAGCTTTCCACCCACAAAATGCGCGTTTGGCAGCGCCACCAGGGCGGGGTCAAAGGTAATGCCTGTCATCATTCATGCCTGCGAAAGACCATTGCGGGAGGGATACAATGTGCGCAGCCGGACATGTGGAGCAAACGGCAAAATACTCACGCGGCACATTTGAATATCCCTGCTATTCCGGCCGCACCAACAGCATTTTATGCTCCGAATATTAGCTTTTCTTGCATTACATATCGCAGGCTTTGCGCGATGATCACATTCAGGATCAGGACAGGAATCATCATGGATACGCCACGTCTCGTCTCGCTTGACCGCGAACACCTCATCCATCCCGTCTCGTCATGGCAGGGGCACGAAGCCAGTGGGGCGACCATACTCGAATCTGGCAAGGGTGTCTGGCTGACGGACAGCAAAGGCCACCGTCTTCTGGATGGTTTTTCCGGGCTTTGGTGCGTCAATACCGGTTACGGCTGCGAGAGCGTTATCGAGGCAGGTCGACGTCAGCTTGAAAAGCTTCCCTATGCGACGGGATATTTCGGCTTTTCAAATGAGCCCGCTATCGAACTGGCAGCGCGGCTGACACAGCATGCTCCGGGGCACCTCAATCACATCTATTTCGCTCTTGGTGGTTCTGATGCGGTGGACAGTACGCTCCGCTTCATTCGTTACTATCAGCACGCACGGGGCACACCCGAAAAGCGGCATGTCATTGGGCTACAGAAGGGCTATCATGGTTCGTCCTTCGTCGGCGCAGGCCTGACCGCGCTTCCGGTCTTCCATCGTGATGCAGATGTCCCACTCCCGTGGCAGCATCATATTCCAAGCCCCGATCCCTACCGCCACCCTGCTGGACCGGACGCTGAAGCCATCATCCAAGCTTCGGTACAGGCGTTCCATGATGAAATCGCAAAGATTGGCGGTCCACAGCATGTTGCAGCCTTCTACTGCGAACTTGTTCAAGGGTCGGGCGGCGTCATTATCCCGCCAAAGGGCTGGGCAACGGCAATGCAGGCAGCCTGCCGCAAGCTGGATATTCTGTTCGTCGTTGATGAAGTTATCACAGGTTTCGGACGGACTGGCCCTCTCTTTGCCTGTGCGCATGAGAACATCGAACCGGACATGATGACCGTCGCAAAGGGTCTGACGGCTGGCTACGCCCCGATGGGAGGCGTCTTCATGTCTGATACGATCTACGAAACGATCCGTGACAAGACGCCGCCAGGTGTCTCCGTCGGACATGGGCAGACCTATAGCGCCCATCCCGTCAGTGCGGCCATCGGCCTCGCAGTCCTGGACCTCTATGAAGGTGGCCTGCTTGAAAACGGAACCCGTGTTGGTGAGCATCTTGCGACGCGCTTGCGCGGTCTAGGCAATCATCCACTCGTCGGCACCACCCGGTCTATTGGAATGCTTGCCGGCATCGAACTCGTGACCGACAAGACAACCAAAACCAAGCCGGATGCCCAGCTTGGAATTTCCGGAAAACTCAGCCGCTATGGCTATGAGCAAGGTATTCTTTTCCGGGCCTTTGGCGACGATGTCATCGGACTTGCCCCCCCGCTGTGCAGCACGATTGCCGAAATGGATCAGCTCTGTGACGGCATTGTCTCGGTACTGGACCGCGTGATGGAAGATCCAGCCGTCGCCAGCGCTCTCAAAGCCTGACCACGCCAGATGAGGAAACAAAAGGTTGCCCCATCATGACACCTGAAGTTTCCTCCACTGAAACGGCAACGCTGGATGATCTGCCGCCGAACGGCTTTCATTCAAAACTGGCCCTGATCTCTGCCGGGGGACCGTTCTGTGACGGCTACATCCTCGGGATCATCGGTATTGCGCTCCCATCCATCGTGCGAGAACTTCATCTCACAGGCGCGGAGACAGGCCTCGTCGGGGCAGCGGCCCTTCTGGGCGTTCTGGCAGGCGGAATGCTGGGGGGCGCGGTCTCGGATCGCCTTGGGCGACGGCCTCTTTTTACGTTAAATATTGCAGCGTTCGTAGTCTTCTCCCTGTTGCAGGGAGCGTGCTCCGGCCTTGTGCTACTTGTAACCCTTCGCTTTCTGCTCGGTGTAGCAGTTGGTGCGGATTATCCAATTGCGACGTCTTACGTCGCAGAATTCATGCCACGCAAACTCCGCGGCCCAGTTCTTTCCGGGTTAATTCTCGCCTGGTGGGTTGGATATACCGCGAGCTACGCCGTGGGCTATGGGCTTTCCTTCTTCCCCGACATCTCTTGGCGGATCATGCTGGTCTCCAGCGCTGTTCCGTCAATTGTGCTCTTCTGCCTGCGTATGGGATTGCCTGAGTCTCCCCGCTGGCTGGTTCAGCAGGGACGGACCGAAGACGCAAGAAACATTATACGCGAGCACCTGAGGGCTGATATTCTCCCCACTGTAGAACATCAGGGGCAGCTCTCCCTGCTTCAGATCATTCGATCTCCCTATCGCGGAGCACTCGTGTTCGTCAGTGCATTCTGGATCCTGCAAAGCGCTCCGGGATTTGCCATCCACACCCTTCAGGCGCAGCTCCTGCATCAGTATCACGTCCAGAACGCACTTCTCGGATCTCTCTGCATTACCGGACTGACCATCCTGGGGATCCTGCCCGTCACTCTGGGGCTGATCAATCTGATGGGGCGGCGCCTGTTACTGATCGGCACTTTTGCAATCAGCATGCTGGGCCTTTTGCTCCTCGGAATTTCAGCCACCCCTGCCAGCTGGATGATCTTTTCCGGGTTTATTCTGTATTCGGTGTCCGAGGCAGCAGGAAGCGGCCTGCAGTTTGTCTATCCTAATGAGCTGTTTCCAACAGCCATCCGGGCCAGTGCGGTCGGTATGGCCTGTTCCTTCAGCAGACTGGGCGCAGCACTCGGAACGTTTCTGCTTCCTCTGGGATATACGCAATTTGGGATGCAACCCATGATGCTCATAGCAGCCAGCTTCATGCTGGCAGGACTGCTCATCAGCTGGATCTGGGCTCCAGAAACAAAGAATGCGTCCTTGGGAGAACCTCCCTCCCAGACTCAACTGCCCTCTCCTTCCATCTGTGCCTCCTGACGGAGATCATTCCATGAAACTTGTTCCCTACTGGCTGGATAGTATTTCACCTGTATCAGGTACTGCTCTGTCTGAGTTTCCTACCCGCGCAGATGTTGTGGTTGTAGGCGGCGGCTTTACCGGCCTCTCAGCAGCTCGAACCCTGGCCAAGGCCGGCAAGACTGTTGTCGTCCTCGAAGCAGACCAAATTGCCTGCCACGCCTCCGGCCGAAATGGCGGACACGTCAACAACGGGACGGCTGGAAATTTTCAGAGCATGGTCGGAAAATATGGCCTGGAACAGGCCGTTGCATTGTATCGGTTCTTTGATGATGCTGTGGATACGGTCGAGCAGATCGTCACGTCCGAAAACATCGACTGTGACTTCCGTCGATGCGGAAAGCTGAAAGTCGCCTGGACAGAAAAGCATTTGGCAGGTCTGCGCGCGGATCAGGACGCTGTAAAACAGCATGTTGACCCGGAAACTGATCTTCTCGACCGCGATGCTGTTGCAGCAGAAATCGGTGGCTCGACAACATTCGAAGGCGGAATGCTATATCGCAAAAGCGCACAGATGCATGTCGGAAAATTTGGGAGTGCGCTTGCAGCCAACGCCATGTCAGCGGGTGCGAAAATCTTCGAAAATACGCCTATGACCGCCCTTCGCCGTGCGGGCAATGTGTTTGAAGTTTCCTCTTCCGCAGGCGTTATTCAGGCACAGAATGTGCTACTGGCAACGGGCACAAGCCGGAAAGCACCAAACTGGTTCCGGCGACGCATCATGCCGGTTGGCAGCTTCATTGTTGCCACGGCGCCCATGCCGGAAGATTTGTTTTCCCGCATTCTCCCCGGACGCCGCAATGTCGTCACGACGCGAAATATCCATAACTACTTTCGAACAACCGCAGACCGACGCTTGATCTTCGGCGGCCGGGCCAATTTCTCCCAGTCCAGCGAAAAGTCGGACATTCAGTCAGGGCAGATCCTTCATGCAGCGCTGACGGAGATCTACCCTGAACTGGAAAGCACTGAGATCGACTATTGCTGGGGGGGCAACGTCGACATGAGCGTGGATCGCCTACCACATGCTGGTGAATGGAATGGCGTCACCTATGCGATGGGCCTGAGCGGACATGGCGTTCAGATGTCCGTTCATCTTGGCCAGCTTCTAGGCAGAAGGCTTGCTGGGGAACAGGTTAATATTCCTGTGTGGAACCGTCCATGGCAACCCATCCCAGCTTACGGACTTGCCACGCATTTCATGCCTGTCGTGGGTGCCTATTATCGTGCCAAGGACAGATATCTCTAATGTTTTCAGATAAACCTGCGGGAGAGTAATCCTCCCGCAGGCTTGCTATCTTTATAGGCCGAAGACGCCGGGCAGCCCGCTGATGTCTTTGATTTCTTCATATTCATAAAAGGGATTAGCTGGTTCATGGCCCCGGTTAACCCAGACTTTTGACCGGATCCCCAGATCGTAAGCGGTCATAAGATCATAACGGAAAGACGATGATACGTGAGTGATGTCTTCTGGCCCACAGCCGAGAACATCAAGCATATATTCAAAACCGTTCATCTGAGGCTTGTAAGTCCCCGTCTCCTCCGCCGTGATGACCTTGTAAAACGGTGCACCCAACTTCTCGACATTCGACATGATTTGGCTGTTCATGGCGTTAGATAAAATGACCAGGGGGATTTCCTTGGCAACTTTGGCAAGACCCGCGGGCACATCAGGGTGAGGCCCCCAGGTTGGCACCTCATTGTAAATCTGCAAGGCATCTTCCTCACGGAACGTCACGCCATTTTTCTTGCAGGTCCGTTCCAGAGCATTGTGCACAATCTCCGCATAGGGTTTCCATGCGCCCAGCACCTCGTCGAGCCGGTAAGCTGCAAAATTCTTAATGAAGAGCTGCATCGCCTGCTCACTCAGTACTTCACCGTAGATCCTACGGGCCGCACCGGCCATATCGAAAAATGTCAAAGTGCCGTAGCAGTCAAAGGTGATGAACTTGGGACGGAAGGTCATATACGATTCCTTGTGAGGCCATTACTGTCTGGCATAATCGTTATGATGCCGCCTTCAGGCCGATAGTCGTTATCAGGTTTTTATTGTTTGACGCAGGAAATTTCATATTCAAATGAGGATGCAGCACGCTCTGCTGCCCAGGTTTGAAAATCAGGATCAGAACCGGCGCAGAACGCAGCACATTAGATCTGCGAATCCCCACTGTGTGAGATCTTCCATGAGCCTGCTTCTTCCTATTCAGACAAGCCCGGACTTTACCCCACGTGAATCCGTATCGACTCCAGAACGTCTTATTTCAGGCTCTCCAGCTTTCAAGACATGGGCGCTGGATACGTCACGCAATGGAAATGTTCGCACAGGTGTATGGGAAGCCACTCCCGGCACAACCAAATCCATTAAGGGTGAGGCTTTCGAGTTCTGCCATATCCTTGAAGGCCTTGTCAGAATCACGGAAAACGAAGGAGAGTCCCATCTCTTCAAAGCTGGAGACAGCTTCATTATGAAGCCCGGTTTCGTGGGAACGTGGGAAACGATCGAAACAGTCAAAAAGATCTATGTCTTCGTGGAATGACCATATGCCGTGTCCCTACTGAACCAGAGCTGAACTTTGCAATACTCTGCCATTCAGCACAGGGTTTGCGGTGTCAAAAACTGCCTGAATGCCCCTACACTCGTCCGCATACAGCACGGAGACTTTCATGCCTGCCCCACTGCATCTGATTCAGACCAGTTCCAGCGTTCCAGCAGAAGCGGACGTTGTTGTTGTCGGCGCTGGAATTGTGGGAGTTTCAGCAGCCTACTGGCTGGCCAGGGCGGGAATGAAGGTCGTTCTCCTCGAGAAAGGCACGGTTGGGGCTGAACAGTCCAGCAGGAACTGGGGATGGTGTCGCCAGCAAAATCGCGATGCACGCGAACTCCCCCTGTCCACCCGAAGTCTTTCTCTTTGGGAAGACATGACAGCAGACATCGGTGAAAATCTTGGCTTCCGTCGCTGTGGATTACTGTATCTGACGAACAGTCAGGCTGAACTGGACGGATGGGCACGCTGGGGCGAATTTGCCAGAGGCGAAGGCGTGGACACCAGAATGCTGAACGTGACTGAGGCCGCACAACGAGGGAACGCTACACACCGGAAATGGCTTGGGGGCGTATGGTCGCCGACTGATGGCATCGCGGACCCGTCACTCGCCGCCCCCATGATTGCCAAAGGGGTCCTCAAACACGGTGGCCACGTCGTTCAGAACTGTGCAGCTCGCGGCGTTGAACTATCAGGCGGAGCTATCTGCGGCGTTGTAACGGAACGTGGAACCATTCGCACATCGCAGGTTGTCATGGCTGGAGGTGTTTGGGCGCGGTCTTTCCTGAATCAGGTTGGGGTTAACCTTCCGCAAGCGTCTGTCCGGTCGTCAATTCTTTCCGTCAAACCAGGTGCATTGGGCCTTCCAGACGCTCTTCATACTCAGGATGCATCTGTCACAAGGCGCGGTGATGGTGGCTACACCCTCGCTATTTCCGGCAACGGTCGTGTGGATCCCACTCCCGGGATATTGAAAAGTGCCACAGAATTTCTTCCCATGTTCGCCCGACGGTGGCGTCACCTTGCACCTGGCGATTTTCAGGGTTGGCGTTATGGTTTCGACACCATCGCCAAATGGAAACTCGATCGGCCGACCCCTATGGAAAAAACACGCATCCTCGATCCTAAACCAGATGCTAGAACCATTCGTAAGACCCTAAAAAACGCCCATGCACTCTTGCCTGCCCTGAAAAATGTGTCTGTTCAGGCCGAATGGGCAGGATACATTGATAGTACGCCAGACGGGGTTCCTGTTATTGACCCGGAAAGTGGCGTTCCCGGCCTCTTCATTGCGGCCGGTTTTTCTGGACATGGCTTTGGCATTGGGCCCGGTGCTGGACATCTTATCGCCGATCTCTTGTTGGGTCGGGAACCGATTACCGCAGTCGAGCAGTACAAACTTGCTCGCTTTAAAAAATCTTCCTGGGGTAAAGTATCAGATTTTTAGGCAGACATTTATCATCAGACCAGACTTATCGCCTCGGTAACTTTCTTTTTTATTCAGGCACACCATTGGCAATTCTGGTCATTTTTGAAAACCTGTGCTTGATGTTTCGGTGAACTGATTTCCAGGACTACAGAATACTGAAAACGGGTTCTTCGGGATGTTTTTGCGCTATTGTGTACTTGTCAGAATGTCACTCCAGTTTTCACTCCAAACACAGTAATCATATTTTTCTGAGTGTACCCGCCGGGGTCTACCCAAAACTGAACATTGGGCTCGAGATAAAGCCATTTTGTTGCCTGAAACGTATAATCCGTTTCAATCGCAAATTCCGAATTACGTCTCGGCCCTTTTTTGCCGTCCTGATACCAATATAAAGTCGCCAGTCGGGAATTAACGTGGTTGGTTCCGAACGCGAGTGTGACAGCATCATTCTTTCGGCCGGGAAGACCAAGATAACGGAGGCTTGCTGTCACCTGAGACGACACAGGCCCTGTTTCCTTATCCACCATTGTCAATGTGACGTAAGCTGTGAGGCCTTGTGTAACAACAGCATCTTCCCCTGGTTTCTCTGTAAATGTGCCCGTCAACTGCTGCTGGAACCACAGATATCCACCATGGCTTCCACTCCTCTGAAGCATTGACATCCCCGCCAGAGTTGCAGGCCTTCCATCATTTGCCAAAAGAACGTCCGGTGCCGCAGCAGTGTTGATCCATCCCCCAATGCGATAAGCGCCTGGATAGCCGTGCGAGCCAAGATGAACGCGTACACCTGTTTCAAATGGGAGCAGAACGCCAGTTGCGCCATGCAGATAACCTATGAACAGGTAATTATCGAGGTTTCGATCATTCTGTTCATACGCACCCACCTGAAAATACCAATGCGGATTATTATACTTTACAAGTCCGCCCCACACACTGACTGGCCAGTTATACCAGCGACTTCCATCCATATTCCCCGTGGTTGCGCCACAGAAGTAGTTAATCATCGTCAAGCAGGGGATATTATCAAAATCAGCACCGGTAGGCAGTCGCCCCACCTTGAAACTGAAGCCACCTCCCAGGTTCTGGTTATACCAGAGCTGGGTTAGTCTGGTCGTCTGTCCTCTTCCCCACACTTCCTGAGGCTGCTGTAACGTATACAGACCGGCATCGGTGATCAGGTTACGACCAGAACGCCAGGTAAAGGTGAAGTTAAAAGATGCCCCTTTCCAATGAAGGAGCTTTTCGGCATTCACATCAAGCCCAGCAGTGATCTGATTTGTCTGTGCGGCAGTTCGCCGGTCCCCACCGCTGACATTGCCTGCAGTCTCGTTCGTCCAACTTGCTCCCAGTTCCACCCCTTTATTACGCAGATATGTCCTTGCACCACCCCATTCTCCTGTCATTGTGGGAAGGGAGTTTGGACCATTATCAAACAGTGAATAGCTTGCATCGTCGCTTTCGTTGCCATTTGTTGGCTCTGCGGCCATGGCTTCACCAAATATGCCGACAGACAAAGCAACACAGCACGACAACGCTCGGGAAACGCTGAAGCGGTCCATGAGATTACCTCTACATTTTCGGTAAACGCACAAAATTGCGTTGTTACTTAGAGCTTATATATTCAAGATAATATTGGCTTGAATACCTATTCAGATCCGGGAAGAGAACTTCCCGGATCCTATTAAAGAGTATTTGTTCCGCCAATATTATGGGAGAGTGTAAGCCATCACGTAGTCACCGCGGTTTGCATTGGTGCCGGTACGCGTAGCACCGCCAACGACAACCACAACATACTGCTTACCGTCCTGACCAATGTAGGACATCGGAGCTCCCTGCCCGCCAACCGGAAGCCGGTCACGCCACAGTTCCTTGCCTGTGTCGTTGTCCAAAGCACGGACATAATAGTCCAGAGTGCCATGGAAGAAGGTCAGGCCACCCTTGGTAACAAGCGGTCCGCCCATTGTTGGCATGCCTAGTGGAATGCGCACACCCGGGACAATACCGTGGACAGGAGCATCCTGGATGCTGCCCATCGGAACCTGCCATTTGGTCTTTCCTGTCGTCAGGTCAATCGCTGTCATGCTGCCGAAAGGCGGCTTGAAGCATGGAACGCCCAGAGGCGAGACAAACATTGAGCGCTCAACACCCCACGGCGTACCGATCTGCTCTGAGTATTCACCCTCAGCGCTCGGCTTCAAACCAATGCGCTTGGCTTCATCCTGCTTGATGAAACGGCCCCACTGCGCCATACGAATATCGTTGACAATCAGCGTTCCGGTCGAAGCGTCAATTGCGCCACCGCCCCAGTTGGAACCACCGTAATAGCTCGGATAGATCAGAGTACGCTGCTTGTCAGAGAGAGGCGTGAACTCGCCCTTCCAGCGCATCTGTTTGAACTGGATCCGGCAATACAGCTGGTCAAGGATCGTCCCGCCCCACATATCGGATTCTTTGAACGGCGTTGTGCCGATCGAAATCGCGGAGAAAGGCTGTGTGGGAGAGATACGCATGCCGGGCATACCGTCCGTTGGAACCTTACGATATTCCACCGGGACAACTGGCTTACCATCACGACGGTCCAGCACGAAGACTTCACCACGCTTGGTCAGCTGAATAATGACCGGCGTCGTAGTGCCATCCTTGCCCGGGAGGTCGTAGAGGATAGGCTGGGACGTAACGTCATAGTCGAACTGGTCGTTATTAGCCGTCCGGAAGTGCCAGTGCTCTTTGCCGGTCTTGATCTCAACCGCGACGATGGCGTCCGTGTATTCATCCGAATATGGGAAACGATCACCGTTCCAGAAATCTGGCGTCTGATTGCCCGTTGGGAAATAAGCCAGGCCCAGCTTGGGATCGTAAGCTGCCGTGCCCCAGAAGTTCGGAGTTTGCGGAGCATAATGCTCGCCGGGAGGCAGCGGTGTGCTGTCCTTGGCGCCGCGGGAAGCATCCCAGGCCCACAGAATCTTGCCTGTGCGAACGTCATAGCCGCGGACGACGCCAGCGGGTTCGCCAACAGAAATGTTATCGTTGATCTTGCCGCCAACCATAATGACGCCATCCGCGACCAACGGTGCGGAGGTCAAATAATATGATCCATTTTCCGGAGCGTCCGTCAGACCTTCAAGAAGGTTAACAAAACCATGATCGCCAAAATCTTCGCATGGTTTGCCTGTTTCTGCATCTACTTCGAAAAGGCGAGCATCATTGGTGTTGGAGACAATTCGCTTACGGCATGCAGCGGGTAGAGCTGCAGCGTCCTGCGGAGGAACTGCCTGATCCGTTCCTGTCTGATCCACAGCAGGTTGAACATCTTCAGGCGGAAGCGTGGAAATATCCGCATATCCAACGCCACGGCAACGCTTCCACCCTCGATTACTGTCAGTGATCCGCAGCTTGGGATCAAAGCGCCACCGCTCTTTGCCGGTGACAGGATCAATTGCAATCACCTTATTGAGCGGTGTGCAAAGATACATCGTGTTATCGACCTTGAGCGGCGTAACCTGATATTCTGATCCATCAATAGCAAGATCACCCGTGTGGTAGGTCCAGGCCAGCTTCAGATCTTTGACGTTGGATTTATTGATCTGATCGAATTGAGCGAAACGGTTACCCGCAGTGCTACGTCCATAGGCAGGCCAGTCATTCCCGCTGTCTTGCCCTGCCTGTGCCTGAATGACAGGAGCAGGCCCGGAAGACTCAGCCACAATGGTCGGATGCGGGAAAAACATTCCGACAATAAACGCACCGAGTGAGCCAAGCAGAGCAATACCAAGACTGTTTGCAACTACGCGCGGAAGTGCCGGACGGCCGTCTTGCCGCGATAGTCGACGTGCAAGGGCTGTGACAATCAACGCAATAATAATGAACGCCAGAAGACGGGGTACGAGTTGCCAGAAATCAAACCCGACCTCCCATAGTGCCCAGAGCACACTGACGGCGAGCAATGCAAGCGCTGTATAAAGAGCGAATGCAGCACGTTTATAAAGACCAAAACTAATGGCAATAATGGCCGCGCCTGCTAATAAATAGAATGGTGATCCTCCGAGGAAGAGCAACCAAAGGCCGCCAAAAACCAATGTCAAACCTAGAACTACGCCTAAAAATTCAACAACCAAAAAGGCTGCTATTTCCAAGGTGCGCATCAGGAACTTCTCCCAGCCCGTTATGCACGGGATCAACGACAGTAAATTTTCTTACGGTCTGGTCTAGAAACATCCCATTGGACGTGTTCGGTCTTCAGGGCGCGGAAACGGCCATGGACAACAAACATTTTCGCGAGTTACCCCAAAAAAGGAGGGTGCGATGGGTATGATTTTTAACCAGTCAGTGGTCATTATCTGTATCACCCAGCGGGTGAATATCAATCAATTCCTGCCCCAAAACAGGGGCCGTTAAATCACAGTGTGGAGAGCAGTCCTTGAAAAGCGATGAAAACAGCATGCAGGGCGTGAGCCGTGCCGCAGCAATCCTTAGAGTGCTTTCAAGCGCTCACGTAAGTCTGGGGTATATTGCAAAAGCAACAGGGCTTCCCCGGTCGACTGTTCAACGGCTTGTCAACGCGCTAGCCGTTGAGGAATTGGTAGAAGTCACCAATGACGGTATCTCGCTGTCTTGGGGGATCATGCGACTAGCGGAGGCAGCGCAGTCCAGCCTGCTCGACAAGTTCCGAAGCGCGATCGAGACCATGTTTCAGGAAACGCACGAGACTGTTGATTTCAGTACGGTCTATGGAAAAGAAGTAACGTATATTGAAAAAATTCATTCCGATCAGGAAATTCGCGTTGTCCCCAAAGCCGGGCGCCCAATGCCTTTACATGCGATGTCAAACGGCAAAGCCATGCTGTCCATTATGTCGAAATCTGAAATACAGGCTCTTATTGGTTCACAACCACTCAAAATGACCTCACATACAAAAACTAACGTGAAAGATATTCTTAACGAAATTGAGACCGTAAAGGCGACGGGATACGCTTATGATTTCGAGGAGCATAGCGAAGGAATTTGCTGTATCGCCACGCCTATCGTTCTTCCTGGCCACAGGCCCTACGCGATCTCAATTACTGTTCCCTTTTTTCGTTTCGAGCAAAATCTTCCCCTATTCCGAGAGGCACTTGATCGGTGCAAGAATAAAATAGAAAGTTCTTTTGGTAAAAAATAAATATGAAATTGAATCATTTATTAAAAAATACGGAACGCATTGTATTTTTCAATACATCTGCGGTCCGTATTTACTCATCTGGAAAATCTAAAAAATTATTTTCCGCCAAGCTCCCCTGTCAGGAATTGAGCCCTTCCCAGCCCGAAGGACCAGTGAGCGTCTTCATTCTCGACCACAGACACCATGACATCTGAGGAAGAAATACCACATTCTTTTTCCAGATATTCGGTAAGCAATTTGTAGAACAGAGCTGTCTTCTCTTCGCCACGAGGACGACTGAACATCTGAACCACCACAACCTTTTCAGTGCGGGGAATTCCCAGACCGGTGTCTTCCACGATCATGCGGGAAGGCTTGTACTCAGACACAAGTTGATAACGGTCGCCGCGTGGAACTTCGAAGGCTTCCAGCATGGCTTCATGGGCGGCGTCCAGAAGCGTCTTGATTTCCGTATCCGTGCGGCCTTCAAGCATGTGGAAATGAAGTAATGGCATGATATTTTCTCCAGATTTAATTGAAACAGCTCAGGAAATCGTCTGCCATTTCTGCTCCCGGTGGGAACGAATAGCCGTATCGATGATTTTCTGAATTTCCCATGCTTCCCGGAAGTCAGGAGTGCTGGGCTCGCCACGATCAATGGCACGAATGAACTCTGCCATTTCGATCGTCTTGATATCGTTGAAGCCAAGGTGATGACCCTGCGCAACACAGAACGCGCCATAAGGCGAATGTTGCGGGCCAGTCTCGATCAGTCGGAACCCGTTTGATCGGCTATCGTCACCAGCCTTGTAGTAAAGCAGTTCGTTCATACGCTCCTGCGTGAACGACAGCGCGCCCTTGCTTCCGGAAATTTCAAACTCCAGCTGCATTTTACGCCCTGTTGCCAACCAGTTAGCCTGGATGGTTCCCGAACATCCACGTTCAAAATTGACGATCATTCGAGCGACATCATCCACGTTGATATCTTTAAGTTCGGAAGCTCCCGAATAAGCAGGACGTTTCTTCACCACCGTATCAAGCTGGGCAAAAATCGACGTCACAGGACCAAGCAAGAAACGGGCAATCGAAATGATGTGACTTCCGACATCTGCCAGCGCCCCTGTTCCGCCAGCCGGATCACAGCGCCAGCTATAAGGAGACAGAGGATCAGACATGAAATCTTCCGCATGGATCCCGTTAAAGGCGTAAATCTCTCCGAGTTCTCCCGATGCTATAAATTCACGAGCATATTTCAGGAGAGGATTCTTCAGATAATTGAAGCCACTCTGCGTCCTGACGCCAGCCTTTTCAGCCGCCTGAACAATCTCCCAGGCCTCGGATGCTGTCGGGGACAGCGGCTTTTCGCAATGAACATGCTTGCCTGCGGCAATAGCGGCCAATGCCATTTCACGATGCAAAAGTGTAGGCGTCGTGATGGAGATGATATCGATCTCCGGATCATTGACGAGTTCCCGCCAATCCTGCGTGCTGGATGCAAAACCAAACTGCCGCTGGAAAAGACGCGCGCGCTCCTCATCAATATCTGCGATCCTGTGCAGGACTGGCCGGGAAATGTCGTCGAAAACGTTTCCTGCGGCCTGATAGGCCAGAGCATGGGCCTTCCCCATGAAACCCGTGCCAATCAGACCAATCTTCAATGTATTCACAAACTTCACTCCTGGCCTGAGACGGCTGGAACAACAGGGGTATTGACAGGAGAGACCTGAGACGGCGCTCCTCCTGGGCGACGGCTGAGCATGACGGCTTCAATTTTCTCAAGCGATACGCCTTTTGTTTCAGGCACGAACTTGAGAACAAACCACATGCACACAAGGCACAGTCCGGCAAAAAGCCACATGGAAAATGCACCGTGGAAATGATCATTCAGAAACTTATTGTCGCTCAGCATGGGAAAGGTCTGGCTGACGCCGAAATTCATGATCCACTGGCAGGAAACTGCAATGCTCATGCCGATGGAACGGATGGCATTTGGAAAGACTTCAGCAACCAGCGTCCACGTGACAGGGCCCCAGGACATGCCGTAGGCAAACATGAACAGGAGCATTCCGGTAAGTGCCAGAAGACCGGTTGTCTGCGTGTAAAGTGCCCATGATACGATCAAAAGCCCGATGCACATCGCAACTGATCCCACACGGATCAATGGCAACCGGCCTTTGCGATCAATGATCCATGCCCCCAGAATAGCCCCGGCAACAGACACCACGCCAATCCAGATCGTCTGGAACAAAGCCGCCTGAATGCCGCCGCTGGTGCTCTTCAGAACCATAGGAGCGTAGTACATGATGACGTTGACACCCGTGAGCTGCTGAAGCAGTGCAATCATCGCCCCTACAAAGATAATCCACTTTGCGCCGTCCCGCTTCAGAACGGACACGCTGTTGCGTGCATCAAGTTCCATGCTGGAGACGGACTCACGAATTTCACCCAGCAGCGAATGAGCATGCTGTTCATTGGAAATCCGCTTCAGCGTCGTGAGTGCCTCTTCGTCACGCCCACGCAGAACATGCCAGCGGGGTGATTCCGGGATCAGGAAGATCGTGGCGCAGAAAATGACGCACGGTACAATTTCCGATGCAATCATCCAGCGCCAGCCAACATCCCTCAGCCATTCGGTGGAGGCACTTCTCGCGATCAGATAATTCACGATGAAGACGACAACCTGGCCAAGAACAATGGCAAACTGCTCCATTGTCAGAGCACGGCCACGCATGTCCTTCGGTGAGACTTCCGACATGTACATCGGGGAGACTGCCGAAGCGACGCCCACCGCAACGCCACCAATCATGCGGTAAATCACAAACCACAGAAAGCTGTGAACGAGCGCTGCGCCGAGAGCCGAGATCGTGAACAGGATGGCACATATAAACAGCGTGACACGCCGCCCCAGTCTGTGCGCCATCCAGCCGGACAGTGCAGCACCGATGATGCAGCCAACCACCACGTTCGAAACTGCCCATCCCGTCTCTGCCGGAGAGAGCTGGAAGTAGTCGCGCAGTGAATCAATTGCGCCCGAAATGACGGACGTATCATATCCGAAGAGGATACCCCCGAGCGCTGCGACGGCGCAGATACGAAGAACATATTTTACGTCATGCCGCTCTGACTGAACAAACACGACATCCTTGATACTCGCCATGATTTCTACTCCATCACTAAGAAGCATTTCTCTCTTGGTGACTGGTTGGCCTTATCGTTTCCTGTTGAAGAACCCTGCCGTGCAGGCTTTCTTTATCGCTCAATATGGAAGATGCGCCTGATCGGGATCCATGGAGAATTTCCATGCCCGACGCGGGCCGGCCATCACATTGAGATAATAAAGGTCGAACCCATGCGGCGCGCCGACCGGGTGATACCCTTTCGGAACCATAACGGTATCCCGATTGGAAACAGCCATGGTTTCATCGAGAGAACCGTCCTTCGTATAGACGCGCTGCAGAGCAAAACCGCTGCCCCGTTTCAAGCGATGATAATATGTTTCCTCGAGATAGGTCTCATTGGGAAAATCATCGGTATCATGCTTGTGTGGCGGATAGCTTGACCAGTGACCGCCAGGGGTAATGACTTCGACAACGAGCAGCGTTTCCGCCGGTGCCGTATCGGGAAGGATATTCCGGATCAGCCGCTCGTTTGTTCCTGTGCCCCGTGCAATCTCGCCCGCTTCCTCCGGAGGGATAAGTCGTGCCGGATATTTTCCGGACGCAGGGGAACGACACACTGCCAGCTCCACATCCGTCTCGGCTTCAGCACGCCACACCGTTCCGGGAGGAAGGTAGACTGACCACGGCAGCCCATCAAATGGACTCATCCGCTCTCCCAGCACACCAAAATCCTGCTCCGCACCTTCGATACGGGCACGACCACTCACCAGAACGAGGCAAACCTCTGTCCGGTCCGTGGCTTCTGAAACCGTTTCACCGGCCTTGAGTGACATCACTTCAAAGCCGATGTAATCCCACCCAGCCTGTTCTGGCGTCAGATTGATAATCCGACGATTTTCATCGCGTGGGTGAGCGTGAATCAGGAGGCGCGAAGACATGACAGATGCCCCGTCTGTGAGAGAAGATTGATCAGATAGTTCCGTCCCATCCGGGCATAGGTCAGCGGACTGACTTCTTTCGAATACTGTTCCGCCTCAAGAACAACCCATCCGGAATAGTCTGGAATCTCCGCAAATACCTTGCCGTAGTCGATGCAGCCATCACCCGGGACAGTAAAGACATCTCCCATGATCGCCTGCAGGAAGCTCCAGTCTTCCGCATCCGCCATCGCCCGATTGGCGGGCCGCAGATCCGTCACATGCACATGGCGAATACGATCACGATAGACCTTCGCCAGTTCTGCCGGATCCGAACCACCCCAAAAAGCATGACCCGTATCAAGCAGCAGCTTCACGGAAGGCCCGGTCAGCGTCATGATGGCATCAATGTCCTGGCGAGACTGAACAACGGTACCCATGTGATGATGGTACACAAAGTCCAGTCCTGCGGCGGCCACGGCATCAGCCATCAGCGTCATGCGACGTGCAAATTCCGGCCACTCCTTTTCTGCCAGAACAGGGCGTCGGGAAAGCGGAATACTGACATCTGAATGAATGGCATTCGACGTTTCCGCAGCGATGAAGACCGGGGCCCCCAGAGCTTTGAGGAGCTGCAGATGCGGCTGCATTCGCTCGATCTCTTCTTCCGCACTTCGAACCAGAAGCTCCGTCGAATACCAGCCGGAAATCAGTTCCAGTCCATATGACGCAAGCACAGATTCCAGCTCAGAGGCCGTTGTTGGAAACTTGTTCCCCAGTTCCATGCCTTCAATCCCTGCCTCCCGTGCTTCGGACAGACAGGTTTCCAGAGAAATATCTCCCCCCAGAGACGGCATATCGTCGTTGCTCCAGATGATGGGATTGGCACCAATTCTAATAGCCATTGAAGACTCCCGGCCTTCCCTGAAGGCCTCACTTCCTGTGTTCAGTTTCAATTCCCGATGCGCTGACCAGCACGCAACCGTTCGTAAGTTGTGCGCGCCTCACGGACCGCTTCGCGCGATGACACTTCCGGAACTGCCACATCCCACCATGTGCCGCCGTCATCCGTGATCGCTTTGGGATCAGTATCGATAACGATCACCGTCGTACGATCTGCCGTTCTGGCCCGTTCCACAGCTTCCGAAAGTTCTGCGGTTCCCGAGACTTTTTCTGTCCGGGCCCCCAGACCTTGCGCCAGTTGGATGAAATCGATTTCCGGCGTCACCACCTGCGTGCAGTTTTCGAGCAGGTTATTAAACGGCGCACCGCCAACCGCCTGCTGAAGCCGGTTGATACAGCCATAGCCCCGGTTATTCAGGAGAACGACTGTCAGCTTCTGACCCAGCATCACGGATGTTGCGATCTCAGAATTCAGCATGAGGTACGAGCCATCCCCAAGCATGACGATCACATCCCTGCTGGGGTCCGCCATTTTAACGCCCAGCGCGCCTGCCAGCTCATATCCCATGCAGGAAAAACCGTATTCCATGTAATATCCACCCGGCATCCCAGGGCGCCAGTGTTTCTGAAGTTCCGCCGGCAGCCCTCCGGCAGCACTAACAACAATATCACTCGCCTGAGCCACACGCTGAACAGCCCCAACCACCTGCGCATCGCTCGGTAGGGCTTCCTGCGACGCAGAGGGCTCAGCCTGATAGCGCAGAGAACTTTCCGACCACGCCTCCAAACCGTTTTTGGCTTTCTGCGTCCAGTCTGGATCAGCTTTCCAGCCCGCAAGATGACTTTCCAGCGCTCTCAGCCCCACGCGTGCATCCGCCACGAGCGGGGTCGCAAGATGCTTTGTCGCGTCTGCAACCTGCACATTCAGGGTGACAATCTTCACGGACGGATTATGGAAAATCCCCCAGGAGCCCGTGGTGAAATCCTGAAGACGGGTTCCCACGGCGATAATGAGATCCGCCTCTTCCGCAAGTTCATTGGCAGCTGAAGTCCCAGCCACCCCGAGGCCACCCATATTCAAAGGATGATCCGGCAGTAGGGAGGATTTCCCGGCCTGCGTCTCACCAGATGGCACGCCGTGGCGGTTACAGAACTCCGCTAACGCCCGCTCTGCGCCAGAATAGAGAACACCGCCCCCTGCGATGACCAATGGCTTGCTGGACGTACGGATCAGCGCCGCAGCGTCCACCAGTTCACGTTCATCAGGTTCAGCCCGGCGGATACGGTGGATACGGTCCGCAAAGAAGCTTTCCGGATAATCAAACGCTTCCGCCTGAACATCCTGGCATAGAGACAGCGTGACCGGCCCACACTCGGCCGGATCGGTTAAAACCGTCATAGCGCGATTAAACGCCGGAATAATCTGCTCCGGTCGCGTGATGCGGTCAAAGTATCGCGACACAGACCGGAACGCATCATTCGCGCTAACGGTGCCATCTCCAAAATCCTCGATCTGCTGAAGCACAGGATCCGGAATACGATTGGCGAACACGTCCCCCGGCAGAAGCAGCAAAGGTAGGCGGTTGACGTGCGCTACGGCCGCGCCCGTCACCATGTTCAACGCCCCCGGGCCAATCGAACTTGTGCAGGCCATGGCACGACGACGACGGGATGACTTGGCAAAAGCCGTCGCAATGTGCGTCATGCCCTGCTCATTATGAGCACGCCAGGTAACCAGCTCATCACGGGACGCATGGAGCGCCTCTCCAAGACCGGCAACATTTCCGTGCCCGAAAATTGCCCAGACGCCTGCAAAAAATGGCTCAATCCGGCCGTCTATTTCGGTCTTCTGTGCGATCATAGCGCGCACCAGAGCCTGAGCCATCGTCAAGCGTATCGTTTTCATTATGATATCCCTCCGGGCATTCGCTCAGGCCGCGTTCTGGTGGGGCAGAGGACGTCCCCTGCTCTGCCAGGCCGCCACAAAATGCTCGAAACGACGCGCCAGTTCGTCTCTGGCCTCGCTGTCCGACAGCTTCCCCGCAAGCCATGCACGTGCCGGATCGCCGAAAATGGTACGCCCGATCGCAAAGCCTTTGACCCAGGGCGTTGCCGTGGTTTTACGGAATGCCTCTTCCAGATCCGCTACAGGTGCATCCAGTCCAAGGAGCAGAATACCCCGACAGAACGGGTCACGCTTTTCAATGACATCGCCAATATTTTTCCACGCGGCTTCCGACGGCTGGGACTCAAGCTTCCACCAATCCGGCTGAATGCCGATGTCATAGAGCCGCTCAAGTGCGCGAGAAACGGTATCGACCTTGAGTTCACCATGTTTCCCGGCAATGATTTCCAGCAACAGCTCCCGTCCTTGCAACCGACATGCCTCGTACACCCGACGAAGTTCACGTTCCTGCCGCAGTTTCAGATCGTCGCTATCGTCCGGATGATAGAAGCACAGGCATTTGATAACCTGATCTTTCGGCCATTCGATAAGCGAGGTGCCCAAGCTCCCCTGCCCTTCAAAATCCAGTGGACGTGACCCAGTTTTCTCAACAGGACGAGCCGTCCACAGACCTTCCTCGGCGGCGCGGAACAGAGCGTCCTGTCCGTATCGGCCGTCCATGAAAACCCCAAAACCCTCTCGCCCTTTCGCGACGCGCGCCGCGGCTTCAATAGCGAGAATTTTAAAGTGGGAGATCTTGCTAAAGGGCGCCCCTGTTGCCAGGGCCATATCTTCCAGTTGCAACCTGTGATCACAGGCAAGTGCCATAATTGGAAAAGCCTGCTCCCGTCGTGTCGTAACCCAGTGCAGATGATTTAGAGCATCATCATATCTCAGCACCTTGGACGTCGATCCGTGAGACAGAAAATATTGCAGTTCTTTCCAGGTCGGGATCTCAGACGAACATAGAAGGCGGGAAACAGCGAATGCACCACACGCATTCGCATACCGGCAGCACTCAGAAAGTGCCTCATCTTTAAGCCAGCCACGCAGGAAGCCAGACATAAATGCGTCCCCGGCTCCAAGTGTATTGTAAACTTCTATGGGGAAGCCTGGACCACTAATTCCTTTTTCAAGGCTGTCAGGTATGACGCCGTCAAAAACGACACAGCCCATCGGTCCGCGCTTGCAGACAATCATACCGTCGGAAACAGCTCGAATATTCCGGATGGCTTCCAGCGTATCTTCACTGCCACCTGCAATATGCAGCTCTTCTTCCGTACCAACGATCAGATCACAATCCGGGAGAATATCCTGGAGATGCGCTGTCACATTCTTAGAACGAACGTAACGCGCCTCGCCGTCTCCGATCCCAGCCAGTCCCCAAAGGTTGGGCCGATAATCCACATCAAAAGCAATGCGGCCGCCCGCCTCCCGGATTAATTTCATCGCCTTACGCTGTGCGGCGGCAGCTTCCGGTCGTGCGAAATGGGTTCCGGTTACGACAATTGCTTTTGCACGCTGAATAAACGCTGGATCGATGTCATCTTCATTCAACGCGGCATCGGCGCAATCGGTCCGATAAAACAGTAGTGGGAAACTATCCCGGTTTTTGACGCCCAGGATCGCCAGAGCCGTGAAGCGGTCCGGGTCCGTACGAACTCCGTCAATCGCAACGCCCTCGCGGACCATCTGCTCCCGGATGAAACGTCCGAAATGCTCATTCCCGACACGGGTAATGATTCCGGACTTCAGCCCAAGACGAGCCGTTCCAATCGCAATATTAGCCGGACAGCCGCCGACCGCCTTACTGAAACTGGCCATATCTTCAAGCCGGCTGCCAATCTGCTGCCCGTAGAGATCCACGGAAGCACGGCCAATGGTGATAACATCAAGATCTGGAGACATCGCAGGATACACCTTCATCGTGTCTGAACATTCCCTGAGAAATGGAATGTTTATTCTCTTTCCACACCTTCAACGCACCTGCAATCCGATTCTTCGTTATTTATATCACTTTTAAATGATATATTCCCTTTTTTTACGTTACATAACTCGTGATCTTCAACTGAAAACACACCGACGGTTCGATTAGGAGAGCTTAATGGAATATATTTTCCATTTGAAGTGAGGGCATTTTTCAAGCTTTCTTCCAAGCCCCGCCAAAAAATGCGATCATCACCAAGACATTGCGCATGATGATGACAGGAAAGGCGCAGCTGAACGACCATGACTGATCGGTATCAAATTTTCTCAGCAGAGCTTGGAGAGCGATACGCATCCCTCCCCCCACGCCTGAAGCAACTCGCCGATCTGGTCTCCAGCAATCCTGACGACGTCGCACACTGGACGGTCAGTATTCTTGCGCTTCATGCCAATGTTCAACCATCGACGGTCATTCGCTTCGCACGAACGTTCGGCTTCCAGGGATATTCGGATTTTCAGGCCATTTTCAGAGAAAGGCTCCGTGGACTGGCTTCATCGTACCCCGAGCGTCTGCAGACATTAAAAAAACCGGACGATGCTGCGCATTCTACAATCAACCTGCTCACAGGCTTTCATCGAGCTGCCATCACATCCCTGCACAGCCTTCAGGAAAAGACAAACCCTCTGCTGCTGGACCAAGCTGTCGATATCCTGGCAAACGGACGCTGCATTCACATTCTTGGATTACGCCGCTCCATGCCCGTAGCGCGTTACTTCGCCTATCTACTGGCAAAAATGGCTATCCCCCATCAGATCATCGGAATGGAAAGCGGCATGGAAGAAGAAGCCCTTCTCACCGCAAACCCGACTGATGCAGCCCTCATCATCAGTTACGCCTCCTACGCCCCCAAAACCGTCGAACTGTTCCAGAAACTGGAAGAACGCGGCGTTCCTATTGTCTCCCTGACCGATAACAAAAACAGCCCAGTGATCCCAAAATCCGGGATGTGGCTACAAGTCGCCGAAGCTGACTTTCACGGCTTTCGCTCCAATGCTGCTTCTGTCGTTATGGTTATGACGTTAGCAACCGCGATAGGAAATTATCGGTCCCAAAACCTTATATAAGGGTGGGGTCAATTACTTCGAAGAGAACAGTCGTTGTAAATTTCGTGAAGGAATGACCAACAGAACGCCACCATTACCGAAGTGCCAAGGCCTGCCGAAAGTTATGAGGGCGACTGCCACAAGGATATTCCAGAAGGAACAGGATTCCAGAACGAGAAACCCAAGAGCGCCTGTCAGACACGACAAGAGTTAATACAAACCACGCAATCAGTTTGACAACGTCGTCTTTATCCTGCCGATACGCCGCCTTGTTAGACGGCAGATATCCAACAATCTTTGCGTCGGTTACCTGCCTTACCTAAATAGCCAGAACATGATGGTTACCGCGAAAAAAATGGCGAAAAAAGAAGACGGTTGGGCATCGGTCTTAGCGTGTTGCGGCAAGCCGCCAGCTTTTGAAACGTCCAAACATGATCTCGATCCGGTTTTGGCGTTTGTATTTTCTCTTGTCATATCGGACGGGTTTGCTGCGGGATTTCCTGGCCGGAATGCAGAGCTTTATTCCTTTCTCTTTCAGTGCATCCCGAAATCAGTCGGCATCATACCCGCGATCGGCCAGCATTCACTGCGCGATGGGAAGGCTATCAAGAAGCGCTGACGCCCCCTTATAATCGCTCACAGGCCGTGCCGTCATGGAGAAAGTAAGCGCACATCCGTTTTTATACGTAACCGCGTGAAGCTCCGTATTCATGGTGTGGTCATGGCGGTGGCCACCACTCAAGTGGTCATTCGGAGGCTCACGAGCCATCTCATGGTTCTGGCGGACATTTTTATCACGGAGGCCATTCGGGCAGCCTTGGGCACTCTAAACCAGAGCAAAGTGATGCCTCGGAGCTGCTTCCAGAAAGTTGGTATGCGACACACAGCGTAGACACCCCTGACGAAGAAAAGTGTGAGCGCGAGCATATCGAGAACTGTAGAAATGGGACTGAGGATTTGAGAAAATAGCGGGTCCAGGGCGGGGTATTTTCTTAATGTGCAACGGAAATTAATCATGAATAAATACACTGTCGCGATTGGTTTTGCAGTTTTCCTTGCGATGTTCGGTATCTTGGCTGCGAGTGGTCCTCACGGATTTGCGGGGAAAGTCTTAATCTTCGGGATACCGATTTTTACAGCAGTCATCGTCAGGATGAAGAAGACCAGGCATCGGTTGTGATGTCGCGCGGTAAAGGAAAAATCGAACGCGGACCTGCCAAGCAGAACCTTCCCGTGAAAGTCTGTCCAGTCTGTGATCGTCCATTCAGTTGGCGCAAAAAGTGGGAGAAGACCTGGGACCAAGTGCGATACTGTTCTGAGGCATGTAGGGGATCGAGAAAATCTTGATTTTCAGCCGCCAATTTATGGTGGGTGTCTGAAAGAGACAAATTCTGATCAAACAGGCCCAGTTCATAAAAATATGGATCTTATTGAGACCTGTTTGTGTATTGTAATTTCGCGATATGAAAAAAAGTCCAGCACCACAGCCTGTCAATCTTCTGGACGTCGCCCGAGCTGCTGGTGTTTCCAGGGCGACGGCATCACTTGTGGTGCGAGGTAGCCCACTTATTGCCCCCCCAACGCGTGAACGCGTTCTGGAAGCAATGAAACAACTCGGTTATATCTACAATCGTGGTGCAGCCAATCTGCGTCAGAGCCGAACGCATACGATTGGTCTTGTTCTTTCCAACATTGCCAACCCCTTCTTCAGTGAACTGACAGCGGGGGTCGATGACGTTAACGATGCCAATGATGTTGTCTGCTTCATTGCGAACAGTGTTGAGTCGCCCGAACGCCAGGCGCGTCAGATCCAGCGACTGAGAGAGCATAACGTTGATGGCGTGATTATCTGCCCTGCAATCGGCAGTAACGACACGTTATTGGAAGATCTTCAACGTCTAAGCCTGCCGTATGTTCAGGTTCTGCGCCATGTCCCTTACGGATCAGGCGACTATGTTGCGGCTGACTACGCTTTAGGTATCGAAAAAGCCGTAAAACATCTCGTCGAAACCGGTCGGCAGAAAATCATGTTCGTGGGAGGAATGTCCGTCCATTCCGCTGCCGTGGCCCGACTGGATGGCTTCCATAGAGCTATGGCGCTTCATCAATTGCCTGATGATATGGTGGTCGCTGGCAAATGGGGTAACACTTATGATGAAGTTGAACTCGACCGGCTTCTTCTAGGATCCAATCTGCCGGATTCTGCAATCTGTTATAATGATATTATGGCTCTGGCACTCATGAGCCATCTTCAACGCCGCGGCTATACGCTTGGTGATAATTTTGCCGTTATAGGGATGGATGATTTACCGCAGGCTGCGGCAGCCTATCCTCCTTTGACGACGATTGCGACGAACCCGCGCATGATTGGGCAGGCTGCGGCTACCCTGCTGCAAAAGCGGCTGGAAGCACCAGACCGACCTACAGAACGGATCATTCTTCCCGCAAATTTGGTTATACGGGCCAGCTCTGAAACCCGCACCTCATAATACCCCTCGGATAGGCTAGCGCTTTCCCTTCCCTGACATGATTATCACGTATTTCGTGATATACTGCCAATAAATCACATATCTTTTATATTTCTATCACTAAACTTGCGTGACTTTCTCGCGAAAATAACGTTGAGATATGCAACTGCGATCTTTTAGATCGATCTAATTTTTGCCTTTAACTCGCCTCTGTGGTCGCAGGGTCAAAGGAGGAAGAATGAAAACGCCTATCGGTTGGGCTCTGATCGGGGCCAGTAACGTCGCCCGAGAGTGGATGATCGATGCAATCCGTTCACAGCCGGATGCGACACTCCGGACTGTGTTCAGTCGGGACGCAAAACGTAGGCAAGAATTTGCCACAGCTCACGATATTCCCAACAGTACGTCGGAGCTTGAGGACATTCTTCAGGACCCTTCCGTACACGTTGTGTATGTCAGTAGCCGCAATGAGCTTCATAAAGATCAGGTTCTGGCCGCAGCCCGAGCAGGCAAACATGTTCTCTGCGAGAAGCCACTGGCTCTCTCCCTAACAGACGCAGAGGAAATGGTCCGGGTCTGCCATGAATCCGGTGTCATTCTGGGCACAAACCATCATCTGAGATGCTCGGCCGTCCATATTGCGCTCCGACATCACCTGAAGACCAACGCTATCGGCGAACTGAATACCGTCCGCGTCTTCCACGCTAATTTCCTGGCGAAAGCGGTTGAAGGCTGGCGCCTGAATGACGCAGCGGGTGGCCTCATTCTGGATAGTACAATCCATGACATCGATACCCTGCGCTTCCTGTTAGGAGCAGACCCGATTGATGTGTTTGCCATGACGCAAAGCGGTCGACGGAGTGTCGGGGGAATTGAAGATGGCCTGATGGCTGTCATGCGCTTTCCCGGAGATGTCCTCGTACAGATCCACGGATCATATGCCGTGCCATATGCGCCCGGAGGCGTCGAACTCTATGGTGAAAACGCGGCGTTGATCGCTCGGGATTGCATGAGCCAGAAGCCGATCGGCAGTCTGTCCTTGCGAGATGGTGACGGAGAGCACCCCTTCGCCATCGAACATCATAATCTTTACCGCTACAGTGTCCGACGCTTCTGTGACAGCATTGCCGGGCATGGTTCTCCGGCAGCAACCGGCGAAGACGGTGTGGCTTCACTCAAGATCGCTCTGGCCCTGAAAGAATCAGTCCAGTCTGGTCATCAGGTCAAGGTGTCGCAGTCATGATTGCAACAACAATGACAAGCTTTCCCTCCCTCGATCAGGAACACGCAACGGTTTCGAACGACGTGCTCTCTGAGCGCCCCGAAATGACCACAGAAGAACTTCGCCGCGCGGCCTGGACATGCTCGGTTGGAAGCGCGATGGAGTACTACGACTTCGCACTCTACAGCCTCGCGTCGGCTCTCGTGTTTGGTCCGCTTTTCTTTCCCAGCACCATACCGGGCATGGGCCTGATTGCGAGCTTTGCGACCTATTTCATAGGCTTTGCAGTGCGACCTATCGGCGGAATTTTCTTTGGCCGCCTCGGTGACCGGCATGGCCGCAAAAAGGTCTTGCTGATGACGGTCACCCTTATGGGTCTGGCCAGCTCCGCCATAGGACTTATTCCGTCTTACTCTACCATCGGTATTGCCGCCCCTCTCCTGCTTGTTTTCATGCGCATGCTGCAAGGCTTCGGTGCGGGCGCAGAACAGGCCGGTGCGGCAGTCATGATGACGGAGTCCGCCCCGCGTGAACGCCGGGGATACTTTGCCGCACTCCCGTTCCTGGGCATCCAGATGGGAACAGTAGCTGCAGGTCTAATCTATTTCGGGATGATGACAGGCGTTGCGAACATTGCCGACACCTGGCTCTGGCGCGTACCCTTCCTCGGCAGTGCCGTCCTCCTTGTCATTGCACTGTACATGCGGCTGCGCCTCAAGGAATCACCCGCTTTTGCCAAGCTGCGTGAGGAAGAAGAGCATGAAGAAGTCATGCCACTTCGCCAGACACTGACCGGCTCATGGCGTCCGATCACTGCGGGTCTGGGGCTTCGGATGGCGGAAAACGGCGGCTCTTCCATCTATCAGGTGCTGTCTATCAGCTATCTGGTTCATACGGTTGGCATGAGCAGCAAATGGGGCACGCTGGCCTTGATCGGAGCGGCACTGGTGGGTGCAATCACCATTCCCGGCGCAGGATGGCTTAGTGACAAATATGGCCGGGTAAAGGTTTACCGTGGATTTGCTATTCTTCAGGCCGTAAGCGCCATTCCCGTCTGGTACGTCTTTAGCCAGGGAAATCCAGTTCTCTCCATGATCGCGCTTTCTTTCGCTCTAGGTATTGCGACGTGGGGAATGTTCGGAACGCAGGGCGCCTTTCTTCCCGAGATGTTCGGGGTTCGTCATCGCTACACAGCGGTATCCTTTACCCGTGAATTCTCTTCCGTCATTGCCGGAGGCGTCTCCCCCATGGTGGGTCAGTTTCTCATCACCATGTTTGCACGGTTCAATATTGGCGGTGTCAGCAGTGGTAAGTTTGCCTGGATTCCGCTGGCAACTTACGTGGTCTTCCTTGCCTGTCTGGCCATCATAGCCACGTTCTTCATTCCTGAACCCAGAGGCCGTGATCTCATGTCACAGGATGATGTCTTCTAAGGGCCTCCCCTAAACACACGTCACTTTCTTCCAGCTCATTCCAAATGCGTCCGCGCTTCGGACGCATGACGGCCTCTCTATGCCCGAGGTTTATCATGAACGATACAGTATCTCTTTCTCCAGACGCCGCACTGACTCAGTGTGCAGCGATCTTTCTTGGTGCCAGAAAAAGTAAAACCTGCCTGGATAGGCTTCCCGATACAATCAAGATCCATGACGCCAAAGAAGCGTATTCTGTTCAGGATCAGGTCGCACAAGCTCTGACGGCTTTCCTCGGCCCCATCAAGGGTTGGAAAGTCGGAGCTCCGACGCCAGAAAGCGAGCCATTCTGCGCACCCTTGCATCAGGCCACCCTGTTTTCCGGAGATACCAAGCTCCCGGAAGGTCTTTGCCGCCTTTACGGTGTTGAAGCGGAGATTGTCTATATTTTCCGGAAAGACCTTCCCTTTCGGGGAACACCCTGGACGCAGGCCGAAGTTTGCGACGCCATCGGCAGCGCTCATGCCGCTATCGAAATATTTGACACCCGCTTTTGCAAGGCAGGCTCCCAGGACGGACTGGTGCATCTGGCCGATCAGGGCAACCACGGCGCCCTGATTTACGGCCCCGGAATTTCAACGTGGCAGCAGCTCACACCTGTAACCGAACAGGTCAAGCTTGTCCTCGATGACCAGATTGCCATTGAACATGCCGGAGGGAACTCAGCTGGAGATCCAATCCATCTTCTTGTCTGGCTGGCCAATCATGCTGCGAAGCGCGGTCTTCCCCTAGAAGCAGGAACTGTCGTCACCACCGGATCCATGACAGGCACGAAATTCGTACCCGCAGGCACGACCGCAACAGTCGAAATCGGGTCTCTGGCCCCCGTCTCCGTCATTCTTCCATAAAACAGGCTGTGTAAGGTTCTCTAATCATGAAACCGGAAATTCTTCTTATCGAGCCCATGATGCCTGAAGTCGAGCAGGCACTGGACGCCGCGTATGTTGTTCATCGTTATAATAAAACGCTGGTATTGACGGACATCGCACCGCGTATTCGGGCTATCGTCACCGGCGGCGGAACCGGTGTCCCCTCCCACATCATGTCGGCCCTTCCAAACCTTGAGATCATTTCAATCAATGGAATTGGGACTGATGCCGTCGATCTCGTTCAGGCCAGCCACCGTGGTATTAGCGTTACGACAACGCAGAACGTCCTGACAGATGACGTGGCAGATCTCGCCATGGCTTTCATCCTCGCGGCAACGCGTGACCTGCTTCCAGGAGACAGTTTTGTCCGCAACGGTCAGTGGGGCACCGGCTTCCTCCCCTTGGCCCACAAGGTCACCGGCAAGAAACTCGGAATTTTTGGGATGGGAAAAGTCGGACAGGCCATCAGCCGACGGGCGCATGGCTTTAACATGCCCGTTTCCTATTTCAGCCGTACCAATCTTGAACTTCCTGATATCCCGTTCATTCCCAGCCTGAACGCACTGGCGAAACAGAGCGATATCCTTGTCGTCGCGGCATCGGGAGGGCCTCAGTCCCGGCATCTTGTGAACCGAGACGTCATGGAAGCCTTGGGGCCGGACGGGCTGCTGGTCAATATTTCCCGCGGAAGCGTGGTGGATGAACAGACCATGGTAAGCCTGTTGCAAGATGGCAAACTCGGTAAGGCCGCGCTTGATGTTTTCGAGAACGAGCCCAGTGTTCCGGCTGCCCTCTACGGTATGAACAATGTCGTTCTTCAGCCACATCGTGCCAGCGCAACCGTGGAAACACGCCGACAGATGGGCCAGTTGGTCACGGCCAACCTTGCAGCACATTTCTGCGGCGCTCCGCTCCTGACCCCCGTGATTTGAAACTGCTTCAGTCTGGAGCACTTCGATGCCGCGCTCTTCATTACCCACTACAAAAATCTTTCTGGCATGCGTTTTCTCATGCGTGGTGTTTCTTTCCTCCAAAGCAGAGGCACAATACCGGGGGCCGGTCTCCGCCACGGCTCCTCTCTTCGCCCTGGATACGCCGGCCGGCTACGACAATACCCCTTTTACGCCTCCGGTAGAGAACATGCTCCTTCCCTGGGACAGGCTGATCAAAAAGCTGAACAAGAAAGGGATCGGCATTGTCGTGGACTATACCAGTGAAAGCGCCATTGCCTTAAATGCAGGGCATAGCGGAGACGCTGGTTATGCCCATCAGATCGGTGTGGAACTTGATCTGGATTGGGAAAAAATTATTGGCTGGAAAGGATTTATTACCCATGCGGTTTTCGTTAACCGCGCGGGCCATAACCTCGCAGCAGATCTGGGCGATCACTCCCTGAACGGGTTTCAGGAAATTTTCGGGGGTGGCGGCAATGTCGGCGTTCACCTGGTCTATGTGTATGGAACTCAGGATCTGTATAAAAAACGCATTCAGATTGCGGTTGGCAAAATGCCCGTGAATATTGATTTTGCCAATTCCCCCTTGTTCTGCACGTTCATGAACAAATCGAACTGTGGGATACCAAAATCTCTGACCCGCGGTGCAGCGGGATATGCGACATATCCAGGGTCAACATGGGGATCCAGAATTCGTTACTGGCCGCTCCATGGGCTCTATATCCAAGCGGGTCTTTATGGCGTCAATCCATACCTGAATACGAACAAGTATGATCGGACTGGTTTTGAAATGGGTACAGACCTTTATACAGGCGTCTATACTCCTGTTGAAATCGGCCTCATTCCTCATTTTGGAAAAAACAATCTTGTTGGCCATTATAAATTTGGCTTCGCTTATGATTCTTCTCAATACCGGGATGTCTATTACGACAATAATGGCAATGCTGCTGCTGCCACTGGCCTTCCTTATCGCTGGACGAATGGGAAAACACAGATATGGCTTCAGGCAGACCAGATGCTGATCCGTAACGGAAGCGGCCCGTTACACGGTCTTTACGCGCTTGCCGGTTTTGCCAAAAGCGATGGGAAAAACAGCCCTTACACCTATCAGATCTATGCAGGGCTCGTAGATCGGGGACCATTTTCTACCCGTCCGCAGGATACATTCGGCGTTGAATGGTCTGAAACGATGGCAAGCCCGGAACTGGTTGCTTCGCAGTGGATACGCTATCGCCAAGGACTGTCTCTCCCCGGAAACACGACCTACCCTCAAAGCCATATTACGACTCTGGAGGTCACTTACAACATTCATGCATTCCGAGGTCTCTCCATCCAACCTGATTATCAGCGTATCTGGCGGACAAATCTTCAGAAGAACAAGCCAACTGTCGATGCTGTAGGACTAAAGATACATGCTGTTCTTTAGTCTTTCATAGTATAACGCAATAATTTATTATACAAACATCATTAATTTTTACGATTTTATGTATTTCCGGTAGATATTTTACGATGTATTTAATTATTTAAAAAATCCAATATTTCGTCCGGGTGGAACATGAACGTCTGCATCTGAATTATTGTAATACCAAGAGATGGATTATATTAATCTTCAGAATATCTTAAATTACTCACTCATATTAACAAATTATGGATTTAAATTTATTTTTTTATTCCTGGGTGATTCAGTAAGAATAAATAGCAAGATTGATTGGACTTAAAAAAGGCTATCAAGTAGTATTTTTGGTTAAATTCTCTCAGTCTTTTTTAAGTGATCTGAACTTCCTGCCTAGCTATCCATTTAATGGTCTTATCAATGGAGGCTATCATGTCTTTCCTTAGCAGTACGCTCCCAAAAAATCCGACAAAAGCTCCTGGCTCGCCTGATGAACGTGAGCCTTTTGACCCATATCCTGACAAAAGCCCGATCACGGACGAGCCCCCGGAAGAGGAAAATCCCGGTAAAAGGTATGCGCCTGAAAAAGGCTCTCCAGATCCTAAGCTTGATCAGCCTCCAGTCCTTCCTGATGCACCTGAAAATCCAACAAATTAAGCTCTGGATGTTCAGGCCGGGACGACGAGTAAACCCATGGGACAGGACAAGTCATTTTCTTCGATTGGACACAAAAACAACAGGGAAAATACCGGTCTCAATAAAAACAGACATGACTTTATAAGAAAGCAGATACTTGTTTCTATTCCAGTGCGCAATGAAGAAGAGCATATTGTCCCGTGTCTTTTAGCTCTCGCCAGACAAGAGACACAGCCTGACAAAGTTGTACTTTGGATCAATAATACTACTGATCAAACACATGAGCGAGTAGCATCTTTAACGAACACATTACCGTTCGAACTGGAGATCGTCAGAGTTGTCTACGATCCAGGACTGGCAAGTGCAGGCTTGGCAAGAAGAGATGCAATGGCCCATGCGGCTCAGTATGCATCTTCTGATGCCCTGTTAGTGACCACGGATGCTGACAGCGAAGCCGCTGAGGATTGGTTAAGTCGTACTCTAAACGCTTTTACGCATTATCCTGTTGAAGCCGTGTTTGGTAGGGCTCTTCTCCTCCCCGAGGAAGCCAGGAAAATCCCATTCAATTTGCATGACGATGAAAGAGCAGAACAGGCTTACGGGGCTCTTCTCGATCAAATCGCATTGCTGCTCTATCCGGAACCCCATGATCCCTGGCCTCGGCATACCGAGCATTCCGGCGCCAGTATCGCGGTCACTTATCAGGCCTGGAGTAAGGTTGGTGGAATGCCTGCCGTACCAACGTCGGAAGACCGCGCATTTTATCAAGTGCTTCGAAAAAACGGAATTCGTGTTCGTCACGCGCCGGACGTTAAAGTCTATGTGTCCGCTCGTTTGGTCGGTCGGGCACAAGGAGGGATGGCCGAAACGCTGGCACGCAGATTACACGTACAGGACGAATATATCGATGATATTTTCGAGCCTGTTTCCCGAAGGCTACTTCGTGTTCGACGTCTGCGTCAGCACGTAAATCCGTTCTTTCCTTTTGAAGACGCCTGCATGGCATTACCTCAAATGCGCGTGCGCCGTGATGACTTGGAAAAGCATCATAAACGAGCCCAACGGGTGCTAGATTATCTTAGAAAGAAGGCACATCTTTCTCATCATGAGTACCTAAGCGACTCAATCGATCAATTCGATAGCCCTCACCTCGCTCATCCAGATCAGGCACCCAGCCGTGCGCAAGACATTCCTGGATAAAACAATTTGCTGCCTCGTCTCCTGTACAGGGCGTATCTGTCTCTCCAGTCCAGTTAACGATTAGGATATGCCCAGTTGTTTTCAGACTTGTGGTCGTTTGAAAAGCCAGTTCCTGAATGTCTGTCTCACTCAAAAAATAAAGAATTTCCGAAATAAGAACGAGATCACAGCCTGCTGCATCAACCACTGGATAAGCACTAGGTAGAAAGGCTTTAATAAAGCTGACTAGTGCATATTCCTGGCAGCGCTGTCTTGCCTTGGTAAGCGCAGTTTCCGAAGCATCTACTGCCAGGATACGTTGACACCGCTGCGTTAGAGCCAATGTGCCTACCCCTATGGCACATCCGAGCTCTACAGCGAATGCAATCGGCGAACATGGCAGACATTGTAGAACCCTTTGAAGCTTCTTTTGTTCATACGGGCTGCTTTCAAAATTCCATGGGTCAGGATCCTGCTGAAACAGGTTTTCAAAAACGTCTGCTGTCCATGTCTCTTTCCTCATGACGCGATAAAGATTTCATAGGGTTGCAGCATTTTTTCCAGTAAGTGCTCCGGTAAAATAAAACCGTTTGGATCGTCTTTTACGATCAAGCCTCTCTGACTTTGATGGGCGTGGATCGCCTGTCGTTTCTGTTCCAAAAAAGACTGAATATTCAGGCGCCAACCTGCAAGGGCATTTTCTGGAATCTTCGTTTCAGGAGGAAGTGTTAAACCCCAGACCGGGTACGCCAGAACTCTAAGCTCTGGCTTCAGAGCTTTTAGCGTTTCGCCCATCAGCCAGACAGCTTCATGGTCGCAGTGAGGGTCGTAGCGCCAAGGAGCCAGTAGATTTTCGCAGTCATGAAGAGAGAGAAGATCAAGCAAATCGCGGACAGTAGAGTCAAAATGGCTTCCTTCCACCGGAACTCTCGTATCCTTAAGGCCCATAAATATCAGTCTATCAGAAGAAAGACCCAGAATTTCTGCAGCACGGATGCATTCTTCCTGTCTCTGTCGCGCCAGCCGATCGGGTGGCCATAAACGAGAGCCCGGGTGAGATGCAGAGCCGTCCGAAACGATCACAACAATGGGCGGTCGCCCATGTGCCACTGCCGAGGCTATAAATCCCCCACATCCAAGACTTTCGTCATCAGGATGGGGCGCCAGCACCAGTGATGTGCCAGGAGCAACGGCCTCGAATGAGGCAACTGGAAAACTAGCAAATTTTTCCAGAGTTTCACGAATATTCATAGGCCTGCCGCCGGCCAGTCATGACGGACGAACCATGCGGCGGCCTCCGTCAGAGCTTCGTCAGGCGCAGGTTGTCTGAGATAAGTCGCAAGGTCCCTCATGACCTGCTCTACCGCTTTTCCTCTGATGAAGGCCGATAGGCCAAGACTTCTTTGAACAAGCGTGATCAGGTCAAGAGCTGCCCGTTCAACAGCCAACCGAGCCAGATTAACGATCGACGTCACGTCTTCTGGTTTCATGTGCGCAGAATATGCAGCTTGAGCGGCCTCTGTCACCCACATCGCTGCTGTCTGTTGAAGAATAAGTGCTTCTCCTATCCGGGCGAGTTGATGTGGACTACCAGCACGCTCGCGTTCCAGTAACTCCTGCCTGAGTAGATCAATCAAATGATCCATCCCGCCTAAGGCAACTGCTGACCCTCGCCAGGCTCCCGCAGAAAATTCAGGCTGCCGCAGATAGTCACCTGATGAGCCAATAATGTCATCCGATGAGATCTGAAGGCCCGTAAAATCGTAGGCTCCCGTTCCGCTGGCCTGCATGCCAGTCAGTGCCCCCGGACCGGATCTCTGGCGTTCAAGGTCTGTTGTGGAAGCTAGAACCATGAGTGCTTCGCCGTGCTCAGGTACGGCGGTTATCAATGCAACGCTAACCTGCCTGATGCCACTGGCAAAACCTTTAATCCCTGAGAGCCTGTAGCTCGGCCCTTCCCTCTGTATGCTGACAGCAGAGCTCCCGTCCGTAACCCAGATGCCAGCCAAATTCCCGTTTTCCAGTTGGAGCTTCAGGGCATGACGTTGAAATCTCGTGCCGTACAATTCTACGAGACGGACTACATTCACGTGCCCTTCCAAACATCGCCCTAGAGAAAGACTCAGATAGCCTATTCTCCTCAGTAAAGTCAGAAGAACTTGGCCTCCTTCAGATGTTTGGCAAAGCCCGAGCCCATTGTCTTCCACGGAAAAAAGAGCGTCAAACGCACCCATTGTGCGTAGTGCATTTAGAAGCTCAACAGGGAACTGATTTTCTGGAACAGAAAATGGTTTGGCTTTCCATTCCTCAAATAAGCGCTCCACCCTGGCCCTAAAAAGAGCAAGCCCCTCAACGCAAGTGCTCTGATCTGCAACCGACATGCCTGAGCATTCCTTCACGCTTTCGTACAGGAACGTCGAATATCGGTTAGTAGATCCCCTTCCAAATACGGTCTCTGGTCACGCTTTTGGGTAAATACGATGAACGTCAGCGAAGAATTAGGGGCTCGCGTGAGTTTCCGGCATTCTCCACGCAAACAGACCAGTGACAAGGGCACCCGTAAGTCCAAGGATCACAAAGGTGGTATTAAATCCATAAGAAGATGTTAGCACTCCGCTAGCGAGATTGGAGAGAAGTGCGCCGATCGTTCCAAGGGCCAGTCCCAATCCTATCAGCAGATTGCGATGCCCGTTTCCAGCAGCGATATCTGCCAAAATGGCGTAGAACAGCACAAGAAGGATACCTGAAGACAGGCCGTCCAAGATCTGTATGAGAACAAGAGTTGGCCATCCGGCGCTGAGCACGACAAAACAGTCCCGGACGGGCTGAATGGCTAAAGCCACGACAAACAGAGGCTTGCGAGGCCATTGTGGTGCTTTCTTACCCACCAGATATGCCACTGGTGCCATAATAACCTGAGCAACCACGATACAGATGGCGGTGACTGTGGCTGGATTACCAAGGTGAAGAAAAGCATACCGCTCGATCATGAGTGGTACCACCGCGCCATTTGCCAGATTGAACAATAGATAAGTCACCAAAAAAACAGCCAGACGCGGTTCGGATAGCAGTGTGAAAATCGCACGCGTGGTTTCGCTGGCTGAGACGGCTTCTTTAGAACGCTCTGGCGGCTCATCAGCTTTTGCCGAGAAACCGCTTACTAAAAGCAGGCTGGCAACTGCGAGCCCTCCCACGCCCCAGAGGGGGGCCACGGGTCCCATGATTTTCCCGAGAATGCTCATCAGGAAACCGGAAGACGCATTTCCCAGATGGTTGAAAGACTCATTGCGCCCCATGCGCGCGATATAGCCTTTTGCCCCAGCAGTATGATGGCTAATTGCCGCCAGGATAGGGGTGAAAAGCGCACCTGCTCCACCAGCAATGAAATGAGCCAGAAGGATAGGATAAAACAGAGGCACCCCGGCCATCACAGTGACTGACACACACGTCACCACACAACAAAGCGCCAACATCAGACGTCGATGCGCGATGATATCGAGTGCCCATCCCCCAATAAATCTAGCCAGAACAGCTCCCAGACCACCAGCTGCGATCGCAGCACCAATCCGGTTAGAGGGCCAATGCTGCAATGTTAGAAAAGCTGTCAGGAAATTACCCAGATTGTCCTGTACGTCAGCAAGTAGGAAACTCAGCCCATCCAGTGGAAGGTCATCCTTCCGATGTCGGGTCTGTGCTTTGTTCTCCGTCACTCTATTTCCAGTCAACGTGTTTTCAAAAAAGCGACAAAAGCTGGATGTTCATCGCTTCCACACTGAACGACGGGGTCACGGATACGTTACGAAAAAACAGAGAAAGAATTTCTTCAGCGGCCCAAGAGCCGCGTCTATCCTCCGATGTTGCCTAAGGATGTCGGTCTACAATAATTTTACGCCATGCAGTCTCGAACTTCTTATGAAACTTGCTGGGACTTACCCTCCTACGATCTGAACAACTGAAACAGCTGACGCTGAACGGAGCGATTTCCAATGACTGAAGTGTCTGTCGTCAGCCCACGCCGTCTTAGAATAAACGGGGAAAGCTACATCACTGATCTCTCGCCCTGCATACATGACGTTACTGGATCTTCTTCGAGAACGTCTGGATCTGACGGGCATTACGATCACGAACAATGCGGCATTCTCGTCGATGGCAAGCGGATCAAAAGCTGCCTCATCCTGGCCGTATCGATCCCGGGCGCCGAGGTCACAACGATCGAAGGTCTGACACCGGACGGGCATCTGCACTCGATGCAACAGGCGTTTATCGACCGGGATGCTTTCCAGTACAGATACTGCACGCCGGGTCAAATCATGTCAGCAGTGGCGCTTTTGGAAGAAGGCCATGTCCGCACCCGCGAGGAAATCCAGGAGTTCATGAGCCGCAATCTGTGCCGGTGCGGCGCCTATAGCGGCATCATTGATGCCATCGAGCAGGTCGTCGCTCAGCAACAGCAGGACCGGGGGGAGAAGCCGCATAAGACAGTTCTCCTATTCCCGCCCCGACACGCTCGACACCGCCTGCCGGAGGACACGTCATGGCGGGATAATATTCTGCTTGCAGGCAAAATCATCACATCCATCGATCTTCCAGCGCTCACTTTCGGCACTCATCACACGTACCTCAAGATCCGTGATTGCCTGTCATTCGCCTTTGCAATCGTCTCCGTCGCAGCGGGTCTGCAGATCGAAAACAACACGATCCGCAGAGCCTGCATCGCCATGGGCGGCGTTAGTACGAAACCCTGGTGCGTTCCGGAAGCCGAGGCCTTCCTTGAGGAAAAAACGCCTTCCCCCTCCCTATTCCGCGACCCTGCGGAATGCCGGTTATCTTCTGATGTCCGGCCAGATCCTGGATGCAACACTGGTGGCTGCTCCAAAGCCGCGCAATACCAACACTGAGAAAGTGGTTCTCTGGGCAGAGACGTATTCCGGAAGACTGGCAGGACAAGCCGGCAAAGCTGTCGCACAAGGATCGTCATGCGCGCTGGACGCTGAAGGTCACGAAAGCAAAATGGCAGGATGACGGAACGATACCCTCCACAGATCTCGCTATCCCGTTCTTTGGATACAAATCCCACGTCTTCATCGACCGGAAGTTTCGGTTCATCCAGAAATCAAATGCTGGAAAGTCAGTGATACGCTCGCGTGTCGAGCATGTTTTTGCCGACCAGCAGTCTCAGACGGGGCTGTTCATCCGAACAATCGGCATCACCCGGACCACAATGAGGATCGGACTGGCCAATATCGTCTATAATATGCGCCGCTTCCTCTTCCTGGAGCGGATGTAGCAATTTTGCGGATGAAAACTCCAGATCTGCGATAAACGCAGAGCGAAAATCAGCTCCAGAAACCAGAAACCAGGACACAACTGTATCAACAAACGATCCTTCGATCCCTCCAGGTCGCGCCCTTGCTCAGCGTCACCCAATTCGAACCCCAGTTGCCATAGATTTGGAAGATCGCAAACCCGAACAGGAACAAAAATTAGAGCCCGATGATCGCCGTCAGTACGCCGATTGCTGTTTCGACAAGTCGATTGCGAACATCGGCAGACCCGGGTTTTTCGGGCCAAGCTGCCTGCCACTGGGCCTACGCGGCGGATATTTCGCTCTCGGTACAGTCGGACTGTGTGATGGCGCTGGCGGCACCTTCTCAGACGCTGTCCGCCTTGGCGACGACATCAGTGACTAGCTCGTCCTCGGTGTAGCCGCGCTTGCTGACTTTTTCGCGGAAGGCGTCCGTGTCGCTTATTATCCTTCGAGCGATACTAACTATCTGATTACTATTCTACTCGAAGGGCGTGAGAACTTCTTCCTCCGCAGCATGCGCATAAAATCTCTGCAATTTAGCATTAAATTTATAAAAATCTACGAAAAATACTTCAGGTATTTTTTGATCTACAGCACTTATCTTGGCATCAAGCCGGGGAAAATGCGGTTAACTCCTCTTGATTTTGGCACACTTGTCCCGCGAAACGGCTTCGTGCACTGGATCTTCACGGCAACAGCCGGCCCCGATCAGACCACGCCGTTCGATGCCTGCGGAGTGATGATTGCTCGTGATGGTACCACATAGCCAAGTGACAACATCGACTAGGTGTTTTTCTCCAACGAGCCGCGAAAGTCGCTCGAGACAACGGCGCCAATCTGCGCATCGTTGCCACCGAGGAAGGCAGTCTCGATGTCGTGGCACGTGTCACGAAGGCGACTGCCTGAAAGGTCAGAGGTGAATTTGCTGCGAATCCGGTAAAGACTATGGCCGCTAACTCTATACTAGTGGGCGTGGTCATCAAGGGCGTGGCAATGGTGATGGCGCTGTCAGAGAGCGAGGCGACGCCGCTGGCGAAGGCTAGCGCCAAGATCGTCGAGAAGGAGCCAGTTCAAAGTATTACAACCTTGTGGCAGGGCGGCCAAGTGATCGTGATGGATCCGGTGATTGCTGGCAAGGCCCTATACCCCGGAGCACATTTTCGCGTACGCGACGAGTTGATCCTCCGATATAATCGCCCCTACGCGCTAATCGTCTCGTCAGCGACGCGCATCTAACAATAGCGGAGATGAACGAGCGTCTTGAGTCGGGAGTTCATAATGATGACGCAGGTGATCGCTTCTGCGTCATTCCGCCGCGCGCGAGCGGGCCGATGCTAATCGGAAGCGGAGCTTTAATAGTTTAATATGCGAACGTCAACTGTTGTCAGAAGCTGCCGTTTAGCGAGCCGGTTCGAACCGGCGGCTTCGTCCCAAACTCGATCTATCGTTGCTCGTATACGCATGTCGGCTTTCGGGCAACCATTACAACTACTTGGATATCTGCCATGAGGCGTAAGCAGTAGGTCCGATTACGCCTTCATTCTCGAGATACAAGGCGCAATAAAGAATTTCCAAAACCGGACATGCTCACGCATGCTGTCCCTACCCGTGTTATTCCTGTCTGCCAGCTAATTTCCAATCACGTGCCTGACGATGCTGCACATATCGGGAATTATCCCGCAGCAGAATGAAAGGCCTTTCTGGGATAGCGGATTTTATTCTCCAAACCTTCGGAAACCATCGGTTTCTCATGGACTCCCTAAGCTGGATAGCAGGGACGAACACACCCCCCGGAACGGGTCGTGGCTATCTGTTCCCTACAAAAGACGCCCTGGAAGAAGTAAGGCGCCATTTCAGAACGAGGCCAATGGCAGCTTCATGCTCGACATCAGCAGTTTTCAAATGATGCCCCTGTGACAGGAGCCACAAGGAAAACGGGTGACTAAACGACAAAAGACGCGTTTGCCGGAGAAGCTGGCCCCAATACAGTGATCTTAATTCAGACCGTCACGAGGCTCAACGAAAGTGCTATTCCTCTCATTGTCGAACCGATCGCGTGCCATTCTGAATGCCGAAGCGTTGTCAATAATCCACCGCCACAGCGGCATCATTCCTACGAGAAGCCCCTTTCCCAACGGAGTGAGAGTATAATCAACCCTTGGCGGGATCTCACCATAATCACGGCGAATAATAAGACCGTCGCGTTCTAACTGACGAAGAGAGCGCGTCAACATACGCTGCGTAACCCCATCAAGCCGCCGCGCCAGCTCTGCGTGCCGCAGAGTACCAGCAACACCGAGAATATGGACAATACCGAGTGACCATCTGTTGCCGGCATGCGCAAGCACTTCTCGCTTCAACCCGCCATCATCGTCACTGAGAGCAGCACAGGCTGCCTGCGACTGAGCCATCACGGCATCGAAGTCCAGATTATCGAACGGTATCACTCGTGTACCTTCTTCGCTTTCCCGCATCGCGTCTTATTTTAACTTTATAACCATAAGGAATTCCTGATGTTAGCGATAAAGACCCCTGTCATTGAAACCCTTGTCATTGGCGCCGGAGAGCTTGGTCAGGCCGTCATCACCGGCCTTCTTGAACAGAAACCAGAATGCTCCCGATCAATCAGCGTTCTTCTCAGACCATCAAGCGGAAACACCAGCGCCGATATTGCGCGACAATTAAAGCAACAAGGCCTGCAGATCGTTTATGCGGATATTGCGACGGAAACGGTAGATGGCCTCTCCACCCTCTTGGCCAAATTTGATACGGTTATATGTTGTACCGGCTTTGTTGGTGGCCCCGGTACACAGCGTAAAATTACCAGCGCCGTCCTGAAGGCTGGGGTAGGCCGTTATGTGCCGTGGCAATTCGGTGTCGATTATGATGTTGTTGGGCGTGGCAGCGGGCAGCCAGTATTTGATGAGCAATCAGATGTAAGGGACATGCTGCGCAGTCAATCCGCGACCCAATGGATAATTGTTTCGACAGGAATCTTCACCAGCTTTCTGTTTGAACGAGCCTTCGGTTTGGTGGACCTTCAAAGCGCCAAGGTTCGCGCACTTGGCAGTTGGGATAATCGTCTGACCGTAACAACTTCCGAAGATATAGGGCGACTTACAGCGAGCATCCTCGCCCATAAACCGCTCATCCAGAACGAGGTAGTTTACGTTGCAGGGGATACGTTCTCCTACGCTCAACTCGCCGAAAAGATGGAGCAGTATCTCGGCCGACCTGTCACTCGGGAGTTATGGGAAATGGACTGGCTACGCGCAGAAGTCGCTGCACATCCTCACGATGGAATACGGAAATACCGTCTTGCTTTCGCACGCGATACGGGCGTGGCTTGGGACAAGGATCGGACTTTTAACGCTTTACAAGGCATTGAAGTGACTGATGCCATGACATGGCTAAAACACCAGTAACGTCATGTAGCGTAAATCATTCACTGTTTGCAGTATCTGAATATATTTAGCGTCCTAGATCATTAGCAGAGCGCGCTCAGATCATGCCGCTCTGCAAGTCTTTGAGGAGAGTGGGCAGTCGCTTCTTCGCAGATACACGCCCCACTCTTAACAACGCTCGCTAACCGTCATTGCTGACCGTCGCAGGTTGATATCACAAGAGGTCGTATCAAGCAGCAAGAATGTCCGACAAAGGTAACCTACCGGGGCGCGGAGAACGCCACCCGGTAGGCGAACACATCAGGCAATAGCTAGAAACTGCGCCTTACCGTCATGTAGGAAGCAGGCTTTTGAGAAAAGTCCTACATCTACTGTGTTAGGCAACCGTATGTCCTGCATATCCGGCAGGGGTTTCACCTCTGGATCGTATCCACGGTCGATCTGGGAGACGAAGGCTAGAATATTACCGGTCTTTCGTGCGAAATTTTGAAGGGAAGTTATTTGCTCCGAAAGCTCGGGCTTATTTCTCCGTTGATCGAGAATTTGTAGGTAGTCGATAACGGCGACTGTGCCTGGGGAAGCATCGGCAAGGTAGCTCATGATATATTCAGCGCAAATCTCGTCAGAGGTCACGATTTCCAGAGCAGTGCCGAGGCCTGATGATCCGCCTTCCAGCGACCGGATGCGGGCATGGGTTTCCTGCTCGGTATATTCGAGGGTGAAGAAGACACCTCGCCGACCGTCACGGATGGCATCGAGCAAGAGCTGAAGCCCGAGCAAAGTTTTGCCATGACCGGGCCGGGCTCCCATCAAGAGCATATCGCCATCAGAAAGTCGGGACAGCATTTCACTCGCCATCGCAGCCGTTGCAACTCGAGCAGAAAGCAGACCCCACCTTGCAAATCCTTCATCGCGTGCCACACGGTCTAACGCCGTATGAAGGGGAACATGTTCATTGCGAGCCAGCAGTTTGGCTCGACGCTTCAGTTGATAGATTGGGGCAGACAGCTTCATCAAGGAACCTCCATTGCGAGCAGTAAACGCAACCCCTCCTTATGCGGTGCTCGAACAGATGGTTCGATGATCTCAATACCCCGTATGAACGATACTTCCCCGATGGGAGGGAGGAGGCGCGGGCCAAGCCTGTTCACTTGCCATAGCCGAATGTGGGTGCCGAGAAAATCCCCCAACCTGTGGCGGAACAGGTTGGGGGATTTACGCCACAGTCTCAGCCACGGCATAGGTCTGCTTTACCAACCGGGACGCTCCTAAGCGGAAAGGCAGCAATCCCGCCATATTGATCATTTGAATGAGCGTATCGGGACCTGTGTTTTCTCAGCGAGCGGCAGAAAGCAGCTCACTCACTAACGACGGTCGCTTATCCAACATCGCCAGCAAAACCTTGGCTGGTCCTGTTGGCGGACAACGGCCATGCTCCCAGTTTAGAAGGCTCCCCTTGGCGACCCCGATACTTCTGGAAAACTGTGCCCGAGAGAGTCCCATCCGGGTTCTGATGGCGGCCGCATCAACCGACGGAACACGTACCTGGTGGGTCGCGCTGTCCTTGGTCGGACAAGCAAATTTACTGTCACACAACTGGTTGGGAAAGCCGACCGGAAAACGGCCTAGGAATTCCTCAAACATCTTCTGAGCACTATTCCTTACCGCATCCATATCATTCTGACCGACAACGGGATCCAGTTCGCCAAACAGTCCCGTAATCGCAATACGGTCAGGTCGCGTCCCATGCGCTTCAACATGACCTGCGAAGCTCGCGGGATCGAACACCGTCTGACAAAACCCAATCATCCACGGACCACTGGTCAGGTCGAGCGGATGAACCGGACAATCAAGGAAGCCAACGTCAGACGCTTCCATTACGACAACCATGAGCAGTTGAAGACACACCTCAACGACTTCATGACAGCCTATAACTGCGGGCGAAGGCTCAAGACCCTGAGTGGCCTCCAACCTTACGAATATGCCTGCAAAATCTGGACTTAAGAGCGAGAAAAATTTATTCTCAATCGAACCCATCAAAACACAGGACTAAAAAATTTATCAGTCCCCAATCTACCAAGGTTTCCAGCAGGGCATCCCACACGTCCTGTTCAGCCCAACGCCGAAACCGGACATAAACCGAGTTCCATTTGCCATAGCGCTCATGCATGTCCTGCCACGCATAACCGACGCGCAGAACATACAACCTGCCATTGAGAAGCAGGCAGTTATCTTTGGTAAGACGGACCCAACGTTCGAGCTCCAATGGGAGAAGAGGCCCAACTATCGCCCACTCCTGACCCATCAGATTGCCTCTTGCGAGAACTGCTCTCTCTGCCCGCGATCCTAAAGACACAAAGTGAATCAAATCTCAGGAAAATCGAGTAGACTTGTAGACCTTTTGTCAATGCGGCGTAAGCACAGATGAAGGAACAAAAGCACGGCCACCAATTCACAGAAAAATTTTCTACTTTCCCCACTTATTCCAAAACATCGAGTGAAAATTACCGTCAAGAATCTGAAAATCATAAATTATTCGCCTCCTTCACTTTGTAAAAAAAAATATGCTATTGTATCCCTTTGATTTGGTCGTTCGGTATAATCGTCGAAGAAAATTCTTGGAGCCAAAAGTACTGATCATGATTACCCAATCCCGTCTTCCAACACAATTTCTCGAAAAAAATAGAAACCATGATTTTCCTGGACGGGTTGCCCTTTTCACAATCTGCTCCAACAATTACATGCCTGCTGCTCGTGTTCTCATGGACTCGGTTTCAAAACTACATCCAGAATTCGATCTTTTCATTGGGCTAGCGGACAAAATTGTCGACTGGGATGGTCTTTACAACGGTCCGGCTTCCATTATTGAAGCTCATACACTTGATATACCAGACTTTAATACTTTTGCCTTTCAGTATGATATCATGGAATTCAATACGGCCATCAAGCCGTTCCTGATGGAGCATCTTTTGGCTGATCAGGGTTTTGACCGTGTTTTCTATTTCGACCCCGATATTCTTTTGCTTAACCGCCTTGATCTTCTACTCACTCATTTTGATGATGGTGCGTCATTTCTCCTAACGCCACATCTGCATCGGCCAGCTGAAGGCGACTCAGATCCTAACGACATCACAATCATGCGGGCTGGCGTTTACAATCTCGGCTTTCTTGGCGCATCGCGTTCGACGGAAACTCTCGACGTAATCCGGTGGTGGATGCGGCGCCTTCACCGCACCTGCATCAACGCGCAGGAGCAGGGCATTTTCGTAGACCAGAAATTCATGGATTTAGTCCCCTGCTTTGCCCCTAATACCCATATTATCCATAATCCTGGAATGAATCTTGCTTACTGGAATCTGGCTCAGGTTACATTTAGGCAGCACGACAACGCTTGGACGGCCAATGAGGACCCGTTGGTATTTTTCCACTTCAGCGGATTTGATCCCCGTCATCCCGAGTGCCTGAGCAAGCACTCTCGTCACTTCCGCACCAATATCGCCCCTGCCCTGCGCAATCTTCTGAATCGTTATTCCGAACTTCTCTTTTCAGCGGGCTACGGCACAATTCCCGCAGCGCTTTATGCCTATGGATTCTTTACAAGCGGAACCCGGATTCCGGAACATGTTCGGCGCATGTTCCGAGAATATACGCCGGACTGGCCATCCAATCCGTTCGAAACTTATGAAGCATATCTTCATCAGCCTGCGCCAAAAGGAAGTTTGGACAAGAAAAATCTCGTTTTTACGAATTTCCAACATTATCTCTGGAATTTCTTCGATAACCAGCGTCTTAACCTTGATCCAGAGCGAGCCGATCACCTTACGAGCCTGACACACTGGTACATTCAAAATGCTGGCTCCGAGCAAGGACTGGACCACCGCCTCATTGAACCCGTGGCCTGCCGTTTCGGACGGGTGAGACTTGCGCAGCCCTTAAAGGCATTTCGCAAGTCCACTGACCGCGCCGACATTTCTGTCGTAGGCTATCTGCAGACGACCAGCGGCGTCGGCACGGTTGCACGTCATACCCTTCAGAACCTTGCCAAGTCCACTTTGGCTGTCGAGGGCGTAGACGTCGCATTCGGAGTGGTCTCGGACCGTTCAGACAAAAGCTGTGCACACCTACTGAACAGCCGCGTGCGCGGCCGTATTCAGCTTTATGCCAACATTAATGCAGATCAGCTTCCCGCTGTTCTCAAACATCTCCAATCCATCACCGATCCCGGTTATAAAATTAGTATGCCGGCTTGGGAACTTGAAGAATTTCCGACGGAATGGCTGTCAGCTTTTGACGGCGTCGATGAAATCTGGGCCCAGACCCGCTGGATCCAGCGCATGCTTGCCGGGCGCTTGGACAAACCAGTCATATACATGCCAGTTGCACTGACCCTCGATCTGCCAGTGGCTCAGCCACGGGAGCATTTCGGTCTATTGGAAGACAAGTTCCTTTTCTATTTCTCTTTCGATTTCCTGTCCTTCATCGAACGTAAAAACCCAGAAGGTATCGTTGCCGCATTCCGCCATATGCGGAAGCAACATGAAAGCACCCTCCACTCAGCTCTTGTCATTAAGACCATGAACGGGGATTTAGCCAAGGATCGCGAAGACGCTTTCTTGGAACTGATTGGCAACGATCCCGATATCATCGTTATCAAGGGCGTTCTTTCCCGCCCGGACACCCTCTCCCTTATGACATGCTGTGACTGCGTCGTATCCCTGCATCGTTGTGAGGGGCTAGGGCTGGTTGTTGCGGAGGCCATGGCACTCGGACTTCCTGTAATCGCAACAGACTATGCGGCAACAACTGACCTTCTTTCCCCTGCAACAGGATACCCTGTGGGTTATCGCCTTGTTCCTGTCAAAAAGGGTGAATATCCCTTCGGAGAGGGTCAGAGATGGGCCGAACCAGATATCAGACATGCAGCATGGCTGATGCGGCACGTCATGAACAATCCAGAAGAAGCACAGCAGAAGGCTGCGGCAGCACAGCAGTTCATCCAAAAGAACTACAACGCTGAAACTGTTCTCAAACAGCAGATACGGCGTTTTGCCGAACTGATCGAAATGGCCTGAGTTTGCGCTCTCAAGAAGAAAAGAAGTTTCTATGTCTACGAGAAATCACGTCCCGCAGAAGGCTGTCGGCCGCACCATACAGAAGGACGTGCAAAAAAAAAGTGCCCCCCAGCCGCTGACATCCCTGAAAGCGGATGCGGTCGAGATTGCCCAAGAAGCGCGATCTCGTGCTGAGCATGAAGCCGCTTTTCTGAGAAATGAGGTCGAACGTCTCCATACTTCCATCGCGCGCCTTCAGGAGCGATGTGAGGACTATGCCATGCGGCTTGCCTTGTCGCATGGGCGACGCGAAGAACTGATTCATCGGCAAAGCCCACAGTTCGATACGTCCCTCGAACTTGATATTCCGAGAACCCATTCGGAAATTTTGCCCAACAGCGTTACGGACCAGCTTCGCCTGCTCGTGACGGAACGTGACGAAGCGCGTATGTGGCTGGACGCCGTACGCCGCTCCACGTCATGGCGTATGACACGTCCCTTCCGCGTGGTTATCCGTCTCCTGAAATCCCGTCTTCGCGACTAAATCCAGAAAAATCGATGTCTGTATCCGCTTCGCGTGCCCACTTTCGGACCTCTTTCACGCTTCTCGGCTGGAAACTGCTTCTGCCCGGTCTAGCAGCATTCATCTGCCTGATAGGATGGTGCCGGGACGGACACCACCCCACGGCAGCCCTTCCGGGAAGCGGATGGTGGGGCGACTATGACCAATCACATTACATACATGCCGCTCTCTCTTTCGCAAAAGGCGAGTTCTCGTCCGCAGAACAATGGTATCTTCCTCTGTATCCCGCGCTTGCTGTGCCAGGCGTATGGCTGCATCTCCCTGATCCGTTTCTTCCAGTCAACCTGATCTGCCTGATGGCCTCAGTCTGGATTTTCGGTTTGCTGACACGACTCGTTCTTCCCGAATTTCCAAGCGCCTCTTTCATTGGGATGGCCGTCTTCCTGCTCTGCGAAATGGGACCGCCCAGCATCAGGCAAGTCTGGAGCACACCCTGGACCAGTACGCTTGCGGTCCCCTTCATGCTTCTTGCAATCCTGTTCTGCTTGAACTGGATTCGGAATCCGAAGCCATCATTCGCATTCGTGACAGGTCTTTCCACGGCTATCGTGGGAGGAGGACGTCCGGTTGACGGAGCACTTCTTCTGGGCGCCTGTGGCTGCGTTGTACTGCTCCATATCCTATACCACCGGGACCGGCGCAGGTCCGTTATTGTATGTACTCTAGCTATCCTGAGCCTTGGAGCAGGAATCATCGTGGGCGCACTGCCGACGCTGATCCTCTATTTCTCAGTCTGGGGTCCGCATCTAGCGCCCTATATCATCAGTTCACAGGCGGTAGGTTTCGATCTCGCCCTTCTGCCGCTGCACTGGGTCGAAATCATGATTGCCCCGGAACCCGCTCTGCCGTCGGGACATGGCATCATCCAGAGCCTCCCTTTCGTACTGACCGGACTGACAGGGCTTCTTTTTGCCGGCGCGATCTATCGACGGCCCGTCGATCTTCTGGTGCTTTTGGCCGTCAGTAGTTCAAGCGTCCTTTATCTCGCATATCGCGACCTTCACGCACCAGGAATTTGGGCGTTTCACAACATCCACTACTTCAAGTGGAGCCTCGGCTTCCTCGGTCTTTACAGCATCATCCTGCTACGGCTTGTGGTGTCTAATCCGCGCATTCTGTTCGCCGTTTTGCCAGTTATGATGCTTCTCGTATTCTGGCGCGCTGTGCCCGTATCCTACGGATCATTCGGTTACGTCACTAATGGCCATACCGCCGTTCTAGATGTGCCCGCTCTCCATGTGACGGATTCTATCACCCTCCCTGCAACGGGAGAATCCGACCAAATATATTTCGGTACACATTCCCTCTGGATCGGCACGCATCAGGTGCTACCGATTGCTGATTTCAAGGCATTTCCCATCCCAGGCGGCATGATGATCCAGCCACTGCGGGCCTGGGTCGCTGGCACACTGTCCATCACACCTGTGGACGGTATCGCTTTCACTGGTCCGGCACAGACTGGCCGGATCATTCTGAAGCTAGGTATCCCCTGTTGGGGCAACCTAGGCCCCTGGCAGTGCTCGGCTCAGACCATGCTGCCCCCCGTTTCGGTCCCTGCTGGCGAGACAATCACTATGGTCTCCCCACTGGGCCAGCAGACCAGCACGGCAGGATGGTTTGGCATCGAACCGGAAGGACGGTGGATCAACGGCCGCAGTGGTACGCTGCGTTTTAATGTTCCTGTTCGATCCAAACTAACATTTATGCTGGATGCGAATGCGCTATGGAACGTCGGTATGCGCCCGATGACATTTTCCTTGACCGGGCGTGAAGGCACACTCTGCAAGTGGACATGGAATGACGGGGAGCGGCATCATGTGGACTGCGAGATTCCTGCAAAGGACATCGACAGCAACGGCAGTGTCACCCTTTTCCTGGCTGTCAGGACTCCGCACACCCCAGCGAGCGTTTTCCAAGGTTCCAAAGATACGAGGGAACTCGGGCTGTTTGTTCATGATTTCGAATGGAAACCCCTCTGATGGGGGAAACCCGTTCAGAGGCTCGCTTTGCCTTTTGCGGGAATACCGCGGATAGAGGCGACATGATCTTCTACTTTGTGTTACAGAAAATTTGAAACGATGAATTTCCCCGATACCCTGCGCGTCGTGGTCCTTGTTCCTTGCTATAATTAGGAAGCTGCCATACCTCTGGTTATCAGGGAGTTTGAAACGGCTCTTCCTGACACTTCCATCTACGTCTACGACAACAATTCGTCGGATGGAACAGCGGAAGTTGCACGCGCTACAGCCGCAATCGTGCGAACGAAAACCATGCAGGGCAAGGGGCACGTTATCCGCCGCATCTTCGCGGATATCGAGGCAGATTTCTATATACTGGTGGACGGTGACGCCACATACGAAGCTGCTGCAACGCCCCGCCTTGTAGTACGCGCCTATCAGGATGGACTTGATATGGTGAGCGGAGTCCGGATCACGGATCGGGCAGGAGCGTATCGTCGGGGACATGTTTTGTGTAACCGCGTTCTCACCGGTCTCGTCACAGCCGTGTTTGGACGACGTGTATCAGAGATGTTATCCGGATACCGGGTGTTTTCGCGTCGTTTCGTAAAGTCGTTCCCTGTTCTATCTGCAGGCTTCGAGACCGAGACAGAATTGACCTTCCAGGCCCTTGAACTAGCGATGCCGATTGCAGAAGTCCCGACGATCTATGTCGAATGTCCGCCCGGATCATTTTCCAGACTACGCATCTATCACGATGGTTTCCGAATTCTCAAAACCATCGTCAACCTCGTCAAACAAGAGCGCCCTCTCTTGTTCTTCAGCCTGCTTTCCCCTCGTCTTTTTTCTGGCAGGCACTGCACTGGGCATCCCGGTGGTACTAGAGTTTCTTTATACTGGTCTGGTTCCTCGCCTACCAACGGCCGTTCTCGCCACAGGCCTTAGTGATGCTGCCAGCCTTAGCCGCCGCATGCAGCCTGATCCTAGATACGGTCGTGCTTGGACGTCGTGACATGAAGCGGCTGGAGCATCTGAACGATCCTGCTCCTCCTCGGGCATAAAGTAGGAGATTGACTGTCTCTAGCCCTTACAGTTCATGACTGTGAATGATGCACCAGTTTTGAAAACTACTCGGTCCTGAGCGGTAAGGATCAGGGAAGGCCATCTGGAGATCCTTCCGCTCTCTATAAATCAGGCGTTCCGAGGGGCTAATCTGGGTGCCGTCTTCATAAGTGCCATAATACCAGTATCTAGGCGGAATCTCGGCGGGCTGGTTTTTCACGATGGCCTCGCGATACCATCTAAGAAGCTCAAAAAGCGCGATGCTTTCACAGCCATACCGTTCCAGCATGACTTCGCCTGCAGTATCCACCTTAGTAAAATGGAAAAAGCGCAGTTGCGCATCAGCCGCATAGATTTGGCCTGCATCATCTATCCGGATCGGCCGCTGGCTCAGATTCCAGCTCGCCACGTTATATCCAGGATTCCGCAGAATAGCAGGGTTTTCGAAAAAGGCCGGAATCAGATCGCACCATTTCTGGTCCGTAAAGAGGCCGTTTTCTGGATCGTCCCGGCAATAAACCAGAAGCCTGTCGCGCCACCAGCGTGCAATGCGCCGGCCTTCGGGCACGTTGGCAATTGCTATGAACCCAAGATTGTAAATCCCGTGTTTGAGGGAGCCGATTTCATTGTCGAGAATGCCCTGAGGATGAATTTCTAGTTCGAGCTGATGAGGCGTCAGAACGACCGGATGATCTTTCAGAAGATCTAGAACGTGGATCAGCGGATTGAAGAGAGCTATATCCGGATCAATATAGACAACGCTGTCCGCGTCTCTTTCGTCTAGGAGGCGGCACAGCATCTTGCCTTTCACGGCAGTGGCAAGCTCCACGATATTGTGCCTAAACATCCAGGATGGCAGATCTGGAATTCCCAGCTCTGTCACCGAGACGACTTCGTCAAACAGATCTCGGTCGGCCTCTGAATCAAACCCTTCTGGCGGAACGTCGCACAGGCAGAGACAGAAAATCCAGTCAGGGTGATGATATCTGACGCTTTTTGCCAGAACTCGGACGCGTCCAAGATAGGAATATGTGGCGCTCGTAAAGCAGTAGACGGTCATTACGGATACTCCGGCACGAGATATGTAAAGGTACAGGGTCGGATCGCCAGGGTTCCTGTCGTTCTTCTAGATTTTTCCAGCAGGGACTTCATTCTGCCCTCCTCGAACAGAAGCGTCAGTTCGGCCTCATCCGCAGCCACATGACCGATCTTCTCCTCCGAAGTTTTCAGAAGATCCTCAACATTTCCGCTACCTTTGCGGGCAATCAGGAACGCCCCCCCGGCCAGAGCCTCATAAGCAGTGAAACAGAAGGTTTCCGGGTAAAGGGACCAGTTCACGACGACCTCGATCCCATTATCGCGAATGCATTTCAGCATTGCATCCCGGTCATCCTCAGTCACTGTGGCATGCAGGGACGTGATATTCACCGCATCCTGTGCAGTGGAACCAAGATAGAAAAACTCATAACGGCTGTCGTTTAGAAAATGTGCCGCAAGTTTGCGGTAGATGTCCCATCCTTTATAAAAGACAGGTGTCCCGATGAAGCCGATTTTCAAAGGCTGGGACACAGTCCTGTCGATACGCACTCGATCGGTAATAAAAGCGTGTTCCTGAACCGAGGCCTTTGAAACCGGCAGATCCGTTTTTTTCTGCCAAAATGCCAGAGTATAGCGCGACGGCGCGATGACCTCGGGACGCAGAGCTTCAAACATGGCTTTTATTCGGGGCAGATGCGTCTGTCGTTCTTCGCCATAGGCACAGATGCCACATGCGGGCGATGTCCGGACAGGAGCGTTGCAAAAAGCAATGTCATTCCGCATCAAGGCATAGGAAGGACAGATCGTAAAGAAATTGTGGAGCCAGAAAACGCTCTTTTCCGCCTGCATTTCCTGCGCAATTACAGGTACACATTCCGGCATTACCCCAAGCAGATGATGAAGGACTAGGTTTCGGTGGGGATAATGGGTTTTCTGGACGGCCAGAACCTTTAGAAGCGTATCAATCGCCACACGTCCAATACGATGACCATTCAGAGATACGACGAATTCATAGCTTTGCAGGGGGGCAAGTGTGGAAATCGCGCGGTTGGGGAACAGGTGAAGATAGGCCCATCCACGCGACGAGAATACGGAGGCTTCATCCCGTACACAGTTCTGTACCCCGCCTGGAATCTTACGGTAATCGTCATGACTAATGGAAACAATAAGTCCTGATTGGCGACCATGATCCTCGCGGTCCTTAGCCAAAAAGGATGCTAGATCCCACTCGTCGACAGCTTTGTCCGAGACTGGAAGCTCCAAAAACGGTTTCCGGTCTTGAACGGCCTGACAGTGGCGAAGCACAGCACGTTCCATCGCATGCGGCTGAAGACTGCGGCGGATTTCTGTAGTCGAATGGAGGTGGTAATGCACAACGGGATTGATCCCGGCGAGCGCGACATCGGGATTTGCCCACAGATAGTATTTAACATCGAAACGTCCGCTGGGATCGCGCCCTTCTCTCCAGCCTGTGGTCATAAAATGGCGGAACAGATCTTCATCCGTCCCTCTGATATCTGGGTTCCGCTTCCGATAGAAGCCGGCATCGAAGTCGTCTGCAACAACTTTCATACTGCGCAGCAGCATATCGTGATGCACATCTGGGCTGTCTTGAATAATTTGAATATTATTGACGACCTCAGAAGGCTTTGCAGGACGTCCTTCAGCACGTCCAGACAGCACATAATGCTCGAGCGGATTGAGCTGCGCCGAACTAACATCTGGATTACTGTCCAGATAGAAACGTGTATCAAAGGAGTCGGAAGGATTGTAACCGCAATGCCAACCGACATTCATGAAATGCGCAAAAGTGTCCCCGTCGGACAGCGCGCTTTCCGGATAACGGCTGCGATAATACTCTTCGTCGAAGAATGTTTTCAATTGTTCTTCCTGCTCTGCAGAAAGAGTACTTGCTACCGATAGGTCGGCTAAAGATACTGTCCCGGGTAAGACAACAGAAATAGCTAAGTCAGCCAAGGGTCTGCGACCTTCAGCCTGCCCCGTTTTCAGAAAATGTTCGAGGGGATTCAAATCCGCCTTAACAACGTCAGGATTGGCGCGCAGATAGAACTGCGTGTCGAAAGCTGGCGAGGGATTCCGCCCCTCTCTCCAGCCGACAGTCATGTAATGTTCAAGGGGATCAATCCTGGCGTTCCGAACATCCGGATAGGCTTCCAGATACCAGCAAGCATCAAACATGTCTGTAAGGAGAGGCAACTGGCATCCGATCGTATGAGTTGGAGGAGCGAGGGGTAGCTGACAGGCCCTACCGAATATGTATATACAACACCCAGTCAAATCAATAATTCATATAAACAGAGGATTTTTTTCAAAGTACTAATATCAACACCCGTTACGGGGAAATAAAATCTCCCGACCTTAAGAATGATCTCATCGGACATTTTCTTGACTATTATGGTGAGTGGGATTTTAATGACCTGGAGGGATCGAAGCACTGTTTGTTGATAAAGTTGTGTCCTGATTTCTGGTTTCTGGAGCTGATTTTCGCTCTGCGTTTATCGCAGATCTGGAGTTCTCATCCGCAAAATTGCTACGCGCTCGCGTCGATCCGCTCCAGGAAGAGGAAGCGTCGCATATTATAGACGATATTGGCCAGTCCGATCCTCATTGTGGTCCGGGTGATGCCGATTGTTCGGATGAACAGCCCCGTCTGAGACTGCTGGTCGGTAAAAACATGCTCGACACGCGAGCGTATCACTGACTTTCCAGCATTTGATTTCTGGATGAACCGAAACTTCCGGTCGATGAAGACGTGGGATTTGTATCCAAAGAACGGGATAGCGAGATCTGTGGAGGGTATCGTTCCGTCATCCTGCCATTTTTTATTTTGCTTTTGTGACCTTCAGCGTCCAGCGCGCATGACGATCCTTGTGCGATAGCTTTGCCGGCTTGTCCTGCCAGTCTTCCGGAATACGTCCTGCCCAGAGAACCACTTTCTCAGTGTTGGTATTGCGCGGCTTTGGAGCAGCCACCAGTGTTGCATTCAGGATCTGGCCGGACATCAGAAGATAACCGGCATTGCGCAGGGTCGCGTCAAATCGGTCAAACAGTCTTTCAATGGCCCCCGTTTGGGTCAGACGCTTGCGAAACAGCCAGACCGTTTTGGCATCCAGCACCCGGTCCGACAGCCCCGATCCCAGAAAGCGCAGAACGACAGACGGYCGTTGATCAGATACTCCGTCCGYTCGTCGGACAAATTGTTCAGCGTCTGGATGACCAGAATTTTGAACATCAGCACCAGATCAAACCGAGGACGTCCGCACTTGCTTCCGTCAGAAWACGCCAGAGCMTTCTCAAGATCAGGGCAGAACACTTCAAAATCCACAGTCCGGGAAAACGCTTCAAGCTGATCACCAAGCCCGCTCAAGCGGGCCAAGCGCTCTTCAACATCAAAAAACCGGACTGCCTCATGACCCATACCCCAATCAACGCAAGGGAAAGGAAATCACAAAGGCAGCATCAAAACCAGAGGGGTTTGCGAAACCTCCAGGTGTAGAGCTGACACCTAATGCTGCTTCTTCCCGTCGACGATGTGCCAGAGAACGCCACATGGGTCATGGATGAAGCCCACAACCAAACCCCACGGTTGAAGAGCGGGAGATACAGGCGGCTTGGTGCTGAACTGCTTGGCAATTTGCACGGGATCATGTTCCGCCCACCAAGCGCCGGCGTCTGGAACGGTTAGTTGCAATACGAGATTTTCTGCTAATTCCTGTACGTAGAAATTCTGTAGAATGAAGCTGTCGGGTCCTTTTGACATCACGGCAATACGTCTGTCTGCGTGCTTTGTTTCGAAGCCGATGGCCTCATAGAACAGTTTGGAACGATCATAGTCCATGGAGGGGACAAAAGGTCGTAGCATTGCAGCAAATTCCGTTCTCGTTATCGAGAGCGTTAGATTTGACTGGTTGTAGACACAGGTCAAGAATCTTGCTTCGACCGAGATTATGACGGACACGCCGGATATACCGATATGATCTTCAGAATATTATATCCGCTCGGCGGCGTCCAAGCCGCTGGACTCACCCGCACCCTTCAGACCAATGACCGACCGACCCGTCTCGCCCGTGCTCTGCAGAAAGTCGCTCGGCTCATCAAAACCCTATATCTCCTGCGCTTCATCGATGATGAAAACTACAGGCGGAGAATCCTCGTCCAGCTCAACTGTGGCGAAGGCCGACACCAACTCGCGCGTGTCATTTTCCACGGGAAGCGCGGCGAACGGCATTAGCGTTATCGCGAAGGGCCAGAAGAAACGAAAAACTTGACGCTTAGCCTGTGTACTACCGCCGACCGCGCCGATTTTATCGATCTTGAGCGCGATCCGGAGGTGATGCGATTCCTGAACGGCGGCGCGGCCGATCATGAGAACACCGATCCAGACAAAGTCACCTTCCTGATGCCGAAAGGAACGGCCCCCTACGTATGGACCGCACGTCGCAAGGGAACTGGCGAGTTTGTTGTCTGGTTCTACCTCTTCCCTGAAACTGAAAAGCTGGCATAGAATATCGTCTGAGACGGAAAGCCTGAGGCTAGGGCTTAGCCTCAGAGGGCGCGACCAGCCTTCTCGACTGAGGTTTCAACCATGCTGGTTATGAGAATATTGTGGCATGCACGATGACCGTCAACTACGGGTCGCGTCGGATCCTGAAGAAGATTGGCATGAGACATACCAAAACGGTCCCCATTGATGCTGGCGAGCTGCCAGGGGGCGAGTATAGAGAGGCCTGGTACAAACTAACGCGGAGAGAATGGGCCGATAAGCAAGACCTATCAAACAACGGAACAGACCACTATCAGGACAACTCACAATAATTCCCTGCATGAGCAGTTGAGTAACCTGAACTACCTGTCTGATCTACGATGTGGGATCCGACAGGCAGCTACTGCCCTCTTCACAGATGTTCAAGCAAGCTAGTTCTTTTCAACAAAGCGCATATAAGCGTTGTCCAAACCATACTCGACGGCATGCTCGATATTTCGGTGCAGAGCAAAACGTCAGCTCCTTAAGCTGATGTAGGACGGGAAGGCTATCTGTTTATTTTTCAGGATATTCCCATGTCACTTCCTGACACGCTCACCATTTCTCCCTCCGTCCTCTATTTCGGTACGCCTGTGGCACTCGTTGGCACAGCAGACAGCCACGCTAACGCGAATATTTCGCCCGTTTCCTCACTGTGGGCTTTGGGACAGACCATTGTGCTGGGGCTGGGTACAACCGGATGCGCGCTCGCCAATCTTCGTGAAAGAGAAGAGTGTACAATCAATCTTCCATCGGTTGATCTGTGGCCTAAAGTCGAAGCGATTGCTCGAACGACGGGAAGTTCGCCTTGGGAGGCTTTACACCCGTGCCTTCCGAGACGGTCAGGGCTCCACGCGTCGCCGGATGTCCTCTGCAACTGGAGTGCCGCCTTTCGGCGCTTCATGGTGATGAGTCCCGAGGATTTGTCCTCGTCGACCTGACGGTAAAGCGCGTTCATGCTCATCGCGATATCGTCGTCGGCGGGACGCATCATATCGACACAAGCCGCTGGCATCCCCTCTTCTTTATTTTTCGAGAATACTTCGGCGATGCGCGCCCCTTAGGTCGAAATTTTCGTGCAGGCCGCTGAAAGCCTTTCTCAGGAACACGCCCAGAGATCGGCCACTCGTTGCGCTTCTTCAGGCCTGTCCGTAACTAGAATAAGCTGGTGGTCATGATCGCTATAAAGCGTTTCGATATTGACACCTGCGTCAGCCATGCGCCCGGTCAGAATGCCAAGCTGCCCCGGCACCGCCTGTTTGAGACGCAGAAGAACAACCTCCCGGACACGCCCGACCGTTATTCCTGCGTTGCCCAGAGTCTTGCTGGCTGCTGCCCCGTCTTTAAACAGGAAGTGCGCCACGCCTCTGCCATTGGTCACCCACGCACCTCCCCCTTCAACGCTGATCCCCGCCTGACCGAGGGCAGTCCCCATCCGCCCCAAGGAGCCAGGACAGTCTTCAAGAAGAATTTCCACATCAAACATGATCATTCTCCACGGCAGCATGGACTACCCTGCTATCGGACGGTGCTTCTTCCCGGTCGCTCAGCCCATAATTCCGGACAACCTGCGCAACCCGCAAACGATAATCCGAAAATATGCCGCCCCGCCCTGCCGCCTGTGCCATGCGATGCGCTGACAGACTTCTCCAGGCTGCAACGGCGTTTTCGTCCCGGAAAAACGATAATGACAGCAGCTTGTCCGGGTCAGTCAGACTCTGGAAGCGCTCGACTGAGACAAACCCCTCGACGGTCTCAAGTTCGGACTTCAGATGCGCAGCTAACGACGCATACTGCTTTTTTCCTTGCCATGTAGGCCATGCTTCGAACAGAACAGCGATCATACTGGGTCTCCCGGTTGTTTCGGGATGATCTTAGGAGCTTGAGATGTCCGGATGTTTCGGTGCAGATCAAAGCATGAAAGACGGTCCGGACATCGCGCGAATTGCGGCTCTGATTGGCGATCCTGCACGCAGTAACATTCTGACAGCCCTCATGTCTGGCAAAGCCCTGACCGCGACTGAACTGGCCTCTGAAGCAGGCATTTCAGCGCCGACAGTCTCAGGTCACGTCCGGAAGCTGATGGATGGTGGTCTGATTATTGGATGCAACCAGGGACGACATCGTTATTTCCAGCTGGCCGGTTCCAATGTTGCGAACCTGCTGGAAGTCATCATGGGATTTGCAGCGTCTCAGGGGCATTTGAGAACGCGCCCCGGACCTAGAGATCCCGCCCTACGAGCCGCGCGCATCTGCTACAGGCATCTGGCAGGTAAAGCGGGCGTGCGGATGTACGAAAGCCTTCTGGCTCGGGCATTTTTGGTTCTCGATGAAGACGCGTTAAGCCTCACCCCGCAGGGAGAGAGTTTTCTTCTTTCACTGGGAGTGGAACTGGCAGCTTTATCGAAGAAGCGTCCCCCGCAGTGCCGGAACTGTCTGGACTGGAGTGAACGCCGCTATCACCTTGGAGGTCCATTAGGCAGAAGTCTTATGGACTTCATTTTTCAAAAGGGGTGGGCAACCCACCTTCCCCATAGCCGAACGATCCAGTTTACTCAGACGGGACAGAAGGCATTCGAAAGGATGTTTCCCCTTTAAAGCACGGTGAAAAACTAGTTTTTCCCTCAACTGAGACATTCGGCCCAGAAATATTACCCGTCTGTTGATCGGGTTAATTCCTCCCAGGCCATGATTTCTTTTTCGAGCTGAGCGAGACGTTCACGAACCAAACGCAGAGCATCGCTACCCAAGAGGAGTTGCGGTGGAGGCATGTCCGACGCAACGAGTTGAAGGACGGCGGCGGCGAGTTTCGTCGGATCACCCAACTGCTTACCGTCCTTCTCGTGGCGAGCAGCCCGGATCGGATCGAACAGAGCATTATAGTCTGTAATTGAGCGCTCGGTCCTGACCATTGAACGCCCGGCCCAGTCCGTGCGGAATGATCCAGGGCATAGCGCGGTGACATGAACCCCAAAAGGCGCCATTTCCGCGCGCATGACGTCCGAAATGCCCTGCAAAGCGAATTTGCTACCACAGTAAGACGCCAGGCCCGGCATTGTGATCAGACCACCCATTGATGTCACGTTCACAATAAATCCGTGACCGCGCTCGCGAAAACGCGGCAGGAAGGCTTTGGCAACCGCAACAGCTCCGAAGACATTCACATCGAACTGGTGGCGCATTTCCTCGAGAGGAGATTCCTCCAGAATACCTTCATGTCCATAGCCGGCATTGTTGATGAGTACGTCGACTGGACCATGGTCTTCTTCTGCCTGCGCAACGATGGCGGGAATCCGGTCGAACTCGGTGACGTCACACAGGACCACTCGAGCATCCGGCAGTCGCTCCAGTAAGGACACTCTTGCGGTTTGCGACCGGACCGTACCAATCACCCGATGACCGGCCTCAAGGGCAGCCTGGGCAATGGCTAACCCAAATCCCGAGTTGGCACCCGTAATAAAGAAGGTTTTCTGTGGCATGGCTCTGCTCGACTGAATTTCGTTCATGCCTTGACCAATAATAGGGTATTACCCTGCTCTATACTGTAATTTCTCTAATATCCTTGCCTGATCCTATGAATCATCAATCAGATACCCCGTCACTCCTCGCATTGGCCGCGGAACTCGCACCGCGATCTGGCTACAACGCCACGTCTTTGCCGAGTGTCCGTATCCTGCGTTCCGAGACCATCCTTGAAGATGTGCCGGTTCTTTATCGGCCTGGGGCGGTTTTCGTCCTGCAGGGATTCAAGCAGGGTTTCCTCAATGGCGAGATCTACCGATATGATGCCGAGCATTATCTTGCCGTTTCGGTCCCTGTGCCTTTCCGGATGGCTTCACAGGCCAGCCCTGCTCAGCCTCTGCTCGCCATTTACTTCGATTTTGACCTGCATCTTGCTGCTGAAATAGCGACCACACTGAATGGACAAGCCAGTCATGACGAAAGAATGCAGGCGCGAAGTCTGATTTCAAGTCGAATGGCACCCGCCATGACAAATGTACTTCAACGCCTGCTTCATGCTCTCCATCATCTCCAGGAACTCACTATTCTCGGCCCGGGGCTATTGCGTGAATTGCATTATCGCATCCTGGTCGGGCCTCAGGGCGGATCGCTGATGGCAGCCTTGCGTCGCAATGGCACGACAGACAGGATCGTGCAGAGTCTGACGCTGATCCGCGAACGCTACAAAGAAGGGCTATCGGTTTCGGAACTCGCTGTAACAGCCGGTATGAGCGTTCCGTCATATCACGCCGGCTTTAAGTCCCTTACCGGGAACACCCCGATCCAATATCTCAAAGCGCTGCGGCTGCACGAAGCAAGGCTGATGATCGCACGACGTCAGGGAACACTTGCAACGGTCGCCTCAGAAGTCGGCTATGCCAGCCCTGCCCAGTTCAGCCGGGACTTCAAACGCCATTTTCATCGCACCCCAAGCGAGGAGGCCAAATGGATGCGAGAACATCTGGGAGAGCCGATACAGGCTTGACGCGCAAATCCCGCGTAGGTGGGCTGGTTATTTGCCAGCGCTTAGCAGACAGACGGTAACTCCTCCTTCGAGACACTGACCTTATTGATGCGCCAACCGAAAAGCGGACACTTCTCATCCCGAGTTGAATTAAACCGCACCCTGCGGGGGATTGTTGGACACTTCTTATGTGAGCATCATTTCCAGAGAACGAAAAACTCTTTCATCCTCGCATTGCGTGACATTGAACCGCATGAAGGAAGATGCAGACTGGCTCACACTGAAGACGTTGCCCGGAGCATGAATGATTTTATCAGCCATGCTTCTGAGCGCGATGTCCGTTGAATCCTGTCCATCCGGAAGTCTGCACCACAAATAGAAGCCTGCTTTCGGGACTGTCCACGGCGATATCCCTAGCGTCTCCAGTTTGCGAATAACCGTCTTTCTGGATTTTTCTAGCCGCCGCTTGATCTCCAGCATGTGCTTTCGATAGCTGCCCCCTTCCAGCGCATCCGCGATCACTTCTGTGATTACAGGACTGGGACCACCAAAACTGGTCGCGACCTGCAGGTCAATCAAACCTTCAATCAGATCTTTCCGGGCCGCGATGTAACCACATCGTACCGACGCAGACAGGGTCTTTGAAAAGCTTCCGATCCGGATGACATGCTCCAACCCCTCCATGATTGCCAGGCGGGGTGATGGCGCGGTCTCAAAATCTGCAAAGATATCGTCTTCAACAATCAGAACACCTGATGCGGCGGCTGTACTCAGAAGACGAAAGGCTGTCTGCGGAGAGAGAGTGGCTCCGGTGGGATTGTGGAGAGCAGAGTTGGTGATGTAGAGGCGCGGCTTCTCCTGCAGAACGATCCGCTCGAAAGCTTCGATATCAGGACCGGTCGCGGTGTATGGAACTCCGACGATCCGGATTTCATGCGCCTTGAGCAAAGCCTGGAAATTGAAATAACACGGGTCATCCACCAGAACCGTATCACCCCGGCGTACCAGAAGACGGCAGATCAGATCGACCGCTTGCGTGCCTGAACCCGTCAGCAGAGCCTGATCGGGGCTGATATCAAGCCCCTCTTCGAAAAACTGGGAGGTCAGGAGGCGGCGCAGGCGCAGTGCGCCTCTGGTGCTGCCATAGTCTAACAGGATCGTATTTTTTCCGCGTGCCACGGCTCTGAATGCCTTGCGCAATGCTTCATCAGGCATCCAGTCCGTTGGAAGCCAGCCGCATCCTGGCTTCAGGACAGTTGGATCTGAGTCCAGAGACTGACGCGACACCCAGAACGGATCAACGGCCCGCGCTGCCGGGGTGTTGGCACCCACCAACGATAATGGAGGAAAGGCACGCCCCGTAACATAAAAACCAGAGCCCTGCCGCGGTGCGATGACCCCCTCGGCTACTAAACGGTCATAAGCCTGAACGATCGTAGACGGTGAGGCCTGCATGGTTTTGGCAAACTGCCGGATCGACGGCAGGCGATCGCCAGACACAAGAGCACGTGTCGCGATGCGCTGCCTGATCGCCTCCATGATGGCGGATGTGCGCGTCTGTTGATCTTCCACTACCGACCCCAGGAATTGTATGTGTCTTGTTACCAATACAGTTTTTCATAACTGTACTGAAGTGTAGCTCCCCCTGACAATTCCATCCTCATAAATTCAAGCGCATTCAATTCATCACGATATCAAGGATTTTCGTTTGTGAAACGGACGACAGAAGGATGGGGTAGCGGGTTGCTGGGCGTGATCATTTTCAGTGGCTCTCTGCCCGCGACACGTGTTGCGGTCGCTGATTTTTCGCCCATTTTCCTGACCAGCGCCCGCGCCGTCATAGCAGCCCTTCTGGGAAGCCTCTTTCTGTTGGCACTGCGTCAGCCCCCCCCGGTAAAGCAGGACACTGTTCCTCTTGTCTTCGTAGCTATCGGCTGTGTCGTCGGCTTCCCATTGCTAACGGCACTCGCACTCCAACACATTACGTCAGCCCACTCCCTTGTGTTCATCGGCCTGTTGCCGCTGGCCACGGCCATTTTTGGTGTGCTGCGGGGAGGTGAACACCCCAAACCTGCCTTCTGGCTGTTTTCCACGATCGGCGCGGCTGCTGTGGCGGGGTTTGCTCTCTACGGCAGTCAGGCGGGGAATGTCACAGGCGATCTGCTGATGGTTGCGGCCATTCTCGTCTGCGGTCTGGGTTACGCGGAAGGAGCAACCCTCTCCCGTCGTCTCGGGGGATGGCAGGTCATTTCATGGTCCCTGCTGCTGTCCCTGCCACTCATGGCGATTATCGCCCTCGCTTATCTGCCGACCAGTTGGGGAAACATTCATCTCTCCTCATGGATCGGGCTTGGTTACGTTTCGGTCTTCAGCATGCTGATCGGTTTCATTTTCTGGTATCGCGGCCTGGCCCTGGGCGGTATCGCTGGCGTCGGGCAACTGCAGTTGCTGCAACCCTTCGTTGGTCTGCTACTTGCGGCACTTTTCCTGCATGAACCGGTTGCCTGGACGATGATTGTTTCGACACTCATCGTTGTTCTGTGCGTGGCGGGTGCCAAGCGTTTTTCCTGATCCACAAAGAATAACAATTCTGACTATTCAACCGAGGCAACCATGTCCGACGACTTCTACCGGCTCAAACTGCTGCCGCCCTATGTGATTGCTGAAACCAATGCGATGCGGGCCGCAGCACGCGCGGCCGGTGAAGACGTCATCGACCTCGGCATGGGCAATCCCGACCTGCCACCGCCCGAGCACGTCATTGAAAAGCTCGTCGAGGTCGCACGTCGACCCGGCGCGCATGGCTATTCCCAGTCCAGAGGAATTCCAGGGCTTAGACGGGCACAGGCCAGCTATTACGGCCGACGCTTTGGCGTGGAGGTTGATCCCGAGACAGAGGTGGTCGTGATCATGGGGTCGAAGGAGGGTCTCGCCAGCCTCGCAACCGCCGTGATCGCACCCGGCGATGTCGTACTGGCCCCGGATCCATCCTACCCCATTCATACGTTCGGGTTTGTCATGGCCGGGGCAGCCATCCGTGCCGTGCCAACGACGCCTGACGAGCATTATTTCGAGGCGCTGGAACAGGCCATGAAAGCGCCCGGTCCCCGCCCGAAGCTGCTGGTCATGAACTATCCGTCCAATCCGACGGCAGAAAGCGTCGAACTACCGTTCTATGAGAGGGCTGTGGCTTTTGCGAAAGAACACGGCCTGTGGATCGTCAGCGATCTGGCCTATTCTGAACTGTATTATGACGGAAAGCCGACCCCCTCGATCCTTCAGGTCAAAGGCGGCAAGGATGTTGCGGTCGAGTTCACGTCCCTGAGCAAGACCTACAGCATGGCGGGCTGGCGCATCGGTTTTGCCGTGGGGAACAGGACGCTGGTTTCAGCTATGAGCCGGGTCAAATCCTATCTGGATTATGGCGCGTTCACACCCATTCAGGCGGCGGCCTGTGCTGCCCTCAATGGTCCTCAGGACATTGTGGAGCGCAACCGGCAACTCTACAATCGTCGCCGGGACGTGCTGGTCGAAAGCTTCGCCCGGGCCGGATGGGATATCCCCCCTCCTAATGCTTCCATGTTTGCCTGGGCACCTTTGCCTCCGGCTCTTGCGCATATGGGAAGTCTGGAGTTTTCAAAACAGCTTCTGACCCACGCCAAAGTGGCGGTTGCCGCTGGCGTTGGATATGGCGCAAATGGTGAAGGCTATGTGCGCATTGCTCTGGTGGAAAACGAACAGCGCATCCGCCAGGCAGCCCGCAACATCAAACGCTATCTGAAATCGATGGGCGTCAATGTTCCATCCGGTAACGAGGTCTGACATGTCGATCTTTCACGGCCTTTCGGCTTTCCCCATTACGCCAGCCAACGAACATGGCGTGGTGGATACGGAGGGTGTCATGCGCCTGACGGCGCATCTGTCTGCCAATGGGGTGGATTCCATCGGCCTTTTGGGCAGTACCGGAACCTATGCCTATCTGAGCCGTACCGAGCGCTGCCGCGCCATCCGGGCAGCCTTCAAAACAGTCGCGGGTAAAACGCCGCTAATCGTAGGGATCGGCACGCTGCGCACCGACGATGCCCAGAACCTTGCACGCGATGCTGCGGCCGAAGGTGCCGACGGACTGCTGATGGCTCCTGTGTCCTACACGCCCCTGACGCAGGAAGAAGCCTATCAGCATTACAAAGCAGTCGCCGAAGTTACGTCTCTACCGCTTTGCATCTACAACAATCCCAGTACAACCCATTTCAGTTTCAGTCGTGATTTGCTTGAACGGCTGGCGGACTTACCCAACATCGCCGCCGTAAAAATGCCCGCTCCGGCAGAAGGCGCGGTTTTACAGGAACTGGCCGCACTACGGTCCAGCCCGGTTGGAAAACTCGCTATAGGCTACAGTGGAGACTGGATTGCAGCCGAAGCCCTTCTGGCCCGATGTGATGGCTGGTTCAGTGTGCTGGGCGGTTTCCTGCCAAAGCTGGCCAAGGCGATAGTGACAGCTGCACATGAGGGCGATGCCCGTGCCGTGAACCAGTATCAGCGGGCGCTAGAGCCGATGTGGACACTGTTTCGGGAATTTGGAAGCCTGCGTGTTGCTTATGCTGCAATCAATCTTCTGGAACTGTCTTCCGCGCAGCCTCCGCGTCCAATTTTGCCTTTAACATCGCAAGACCGGAGGCATGTAGAGGATGCTCTGAAAGCATGCACCGCACTTTAGGATAAATAGAGATGTCTACTTTGCGACTGGTACAGTCTAAGAGCAGACATTTTGTTTTCCTTTGAAACCTCTTGTCCGGTCATCACGCGCGAGGCAGGGAAGCAGCTTTCGCCTTTATTCCTTTTTTGCCACGAAATATTACCCTTTTCCGATAGCGGACATTACCGATTGCTCTTGACGTAAGACACGAAATTCTCCAGCGGTGACGGCTGGATACCTAGATAATTCTTTCCGCGAACTGACGGGCTTTGGCGGTCATCATCCGTCCTGCAGGAAAGACGGCCCAAGAGGTAATTGTTGGCAGGGACCATGCGTCAAGAACACGAACGACGGCTCCACTCTCCATTTCGGGTGCAAACATCCAGTCGGACGCGATGGTCAGGCCCATATCCGCCAGAACGGCGGCACCGAGCCCTTCTGCGGCACTGACCTTAAGTCGCCCGCTGACAGAGACCGACACTGCGGCACCTTCTCGCAGGAGCGACCAGGCGCTTGGCAACTGGCTGTAAATGATCGCCTCATGGTTCGCCAGATCCGCCGAAGACTGGGGGCTGCAGCTCGTTTGAGATAGGAAGGCGTGGCGAGGACCGAGCGTCGTCCTGTTGCGATCTTCCGGGCGATTGCAGTGGAATCCGTGAGTGTTCCCATCCGCAGGGAAATATCGACGCCTTCTGCCACGAGATCGATCATCCGGTTATCAAGAATGATTTCGACGGTTAGTTGAGGATGGTCCTCAAGAAACTGCGGTAACTCCGGGATGATATGCAGCCTTGCAAACGTCGTTGCCGCCGAAACTCGCAATCGGTCTGACAGACCTGCACCAGCTCCCTTTGCGGCAAGCTCCGCTTCATCGGCCTCCTGAATTGCGTTTCGTGCCCGCTCGTAGAAGTTCTGTCCCAACCCAAGTTGTCGTGCGGCGGCCGAGAACGATCCCGTGTCCACCACGCATATGAACGTGGCCATTGCCTGATAACGGTCCACGATATTCCTCCAGGGAATGACCATTATCGCCTCAAGCGCTCTGCCCTGTCGAGTGCGGAAGAAGCATCTCTTAGGTATCAACCCGGACAGGCCGGGTTTCGAAGGAGCCCAGAGATGTCCGGTTCATTCATACGCGCTACGTCTGCGCTGGTGGTCGCAGACAGTCTTCTGGCTTTCCATCTGACAGGCAGCCTGCTGCACACGGCATTTGCCCTTCTGGGGCATATCATGTCCGCCCTGTCTTCTACAAGACAGGGAGAAACCGCCGATGCTTGACGTCTACGCATTCGCAACACCCAATAGCGTCAAGGTGACAATCGCCTTGGAAGAGCTTGATCTTCCCTACACGCTTCATGGCGTGAACGTCCGCAAAGGGGAGCAGAAGACCCTTGAATTTCTAGCCCTGAACCCTAATGGCAAGGTGCCGGTTCTTGTGGAGACGCAACAGGCATTTTGTCTAACAGAATCAGCCGCCATTCTCGTTTTCCTTGCAGAGAAAACAGGCCGGCTTCTTCCCGCTCAGGGCGAAGCCCGTGCCCGTGTTTTTTGAGCACCTGTTCTTTCATGCCTCTGCCCTCAGCCCAGCCTTCGGACAATCCGGCTTTTTCCAAAGGTTCGCCGCAACGCCCGAGCCGATTGCGCTAGAGCGTTTCTCCACCGAGGCAAACCGTACGCTCCTTGTCCTCGACACTGTCCTGGCGAAAAACCGGTTCGTGGCTGGAGACGATTTTACCATCACCGATATCGCCCATTCGGCTGGCTATGGCGTCGCGGCTTTCCCAACATCACGCTCGACGACACGCCTCACGTTGCCCGCTGGTATGCGGATATCGAGAGCCGACCTGCCGTGCAACGCGGTATTGCCCGTATCGAAGTTCTGGTCCCCCAAGACTGAGAGAGACCCTTTCAAGGAAAAGACCATGTCCAAACTGTTTACTCCCTTCAAGGCAGGGGCGCTGTCGCTCGACCATCGTATCGTCATGGCCCCGCTGACACGTCTGCGGTCAGAACTCGGCGACAAAGCGGGCGCGCTGATCCGCGAGTATTACACTCAGAGAACGTCACAAGGCAGTCTCATCATTTCCGAAGCGACCCCGGTGGCCCGGGAAGGCTATGGCTATGCTGGCGCGCCCGGCATTTATGAGGATGCGCAGATCGAAGGATGGCGCGCTGTCACGGACGCCGTTCATGCGAGAGGCGGAAAAATCATCATGCAGCTCTGGCATGTCGGGCGGCAGTCCCACCCAGACCTTCAGCCGGGAGGCAAGGCCCCTGTCGCGCCGTCAGCCATTCAGGCCGAGGGCGATGCCTATACGGCCGATGGAGCCCGACCGTTTTCGATGCCCCATGCCCTGGAGCTCCATGAAATTCCGGCTGTGATCGACCAATACCGTCAAGGTGCAGCCCGCGCTAAAGCCGCCGGTTTCGATGGCGTGGAAATTCATGGCGCGAATGGTTACCTCCCGGACCAGTTCCTGCAGGACGGAACCAATCACCGCACCGATGAGTATGGCGGTCCGATTGAAAACCGCGCGCGGTTCCTGCTGGAGATCACGCAGGCTGCCATTGATGTGTGGGGAGCAGACCGTGTCGGTGTCCGGATCAGCCCGAGCGGCACTTATGGCTCCATGTCAGACAGCACGCCGCAGGAGACGTTTGGATATGTCGCGGAAGCGCTTGGCGATCTGGGCATTGCCTATCTCCATGTCGTCGAGCCCCGCATCAAGGGAACGGAACTGGTCGCGAACTCAGAGCCTGTGGCGGCAAAGCATCTGCGCCAGCATTTCCTCGGCACAATCATTGCCGCAGGCGGTTTCAATGGTGAGAGCGCCGAAGCCCTTCTTCAGACAGGCAATGCCGATGCAGTGGCGTTTGGCCGGTCTTTCATCAGCAATCCCGACCTGCCGGTACGTCTGCGACACAACCTGCCGCTGACGCCGTATGACCGCACGACCTTCTATGGCGGCGGCGCACACGGATACACCGACTATCCAGGCGCCAGAATAACGGCCTGACGCCTATTCCGGCATGGAATGACCAATAGTCCTCCCTGCCGTCATCCCCAAGAAATCCAGCCGGCCTAACGTCAGGCATCGCATTCTTCTTCAAAGGAAATACCCATGTCTCTTCAGGCAAAACTCGACGCTTTCAAAGCCGATTTCGAAGCCGGAAAGCCGCCTTACCATGTTCCCGCCTCGGTCATCGAAATCATGCACCGTGCAACGGCCGAACTGGTTGCCTCGGGGGCAGCGGACAACACGCTCAAAGCGGGCGACAAAGCGCCGTCATTCACCCTGAACGACCCGGAGGGCAACCCGGTGTCCTCTGCCGATCTGCTGGCAGAAGGTCCGCTGGTCATCAGCTTCTATCGCGGCGTATGGTGCCCCTACTGCAACATGGAACTTCAGGCTCTTGAGGCCGCGCTTCCGTCTTTCCGCGAACTCGGCGCAAGCCTGATTGCCATCTCGCCGCAGACGCCCGTGAATAGCCGTAAGTCGGTTCGTCAGAACCATCTCGATTTCCGCATCCTGTCGGATGTCCATAACGACGTTGCAGCAGCATTCGGTCTGCGGTTTGCACTGCCGGACTATCTCGTGGACCTCTATACCAGCCTGAAAAACGATCTTCCGTCTTTCAATGGTGATGACAGCTGGACGCTGCCGATGCCCGGCCGTTTCGTCATCGGGCAGGACGGCCTAATCCTCTATGCCGAGGTCAATCCTGACTATACCCGACGCCCGGATCCAGAAGACATGCTACCGGCACTTCGAAAAGCAACACAGGCTTCGGCAAACTAATTCTTAGCCTTTTGGTGTCCGGATATGGCCCTATCAGCTCTTGGTTCAAGGGCTATCCCGGTCGCCATCAGGCAAAAGCTTTTCCTGCACTGCCCCCAAGGGAGTGGCTCATGATTCACTTCTACTATGGCCCCGGTCCAAATCCGGCAAAAATTGCGCTGTTTCTGGCTGAAACAGGCATGGCTTTCGAAGCCATGCCGGTCGATACCTATCGCGGTGCCCAGCATGATCCCGCATTTCGGGCCATCAATCCCAATGGCAAAGTGCCTGCTCTCATAGACACGGATGGTCCGCAGGGCAGTCCCGCAATCCTGTTCGATTCCACGGCCATCCTTCTCTATTTGGCTGAAAAAATGGGACAGTTCCTCGGAACGGCGCAGGATCGCCCCCAGCTTCTGTCCTGGCTGATGTTTGTTGCAACGGGTCTTGGTCCCTTCTCAGGACAGGCTGTGCATTTCCAGCATGCAGCACCGGAAGGCCTAGACTATGCGGTCCATCGATATCGTCGTGAGGCGGAGCGGCATTATCAGGTTCTGAACGATCACCTGGAAGGGCGCTCTTTCATTGTCGGCGATCATTATACGATCGTGGACATGTCCGCATGGGGCTGGTTGGACCGGGCAGAACGGGTCATGAAAGGTGAAGACAGGCCACTTAAACGCTGGTCCAATCTCGTCCGTTTCATGGACATGATGAACGCTCGTTCGGCAGTCGGGAATGCCCATGCCATCATGAACGGGCATGCCTTCAAGACCGTCATGGACGAAGACGCGCGACAGGCCATGTACCCGACCAGTTTCTCCCCGATGTCAAAAGGAATCGCGTCATGAGCGCACCTTCCGATTACGTTCCCCCCAAAGTCTGGACATGGACGGCACCGAGCGGTGGCAAATTTGCCAGTACGAACCGCCCGACAGCCGGATCCACGCATGAGCGGACACTTCCGGTTGGTCGGCACCCCCTCCAGCTCTATTCTCTTGGCACGCCCAATGGCGTCAAAGTCACGATCCTGCTTGAGGAACTGCTTGCTGCGGGTCATACGCAGGCCGAATATGACGCGTGGCTTATTCGCATTGGCGAAGGGGATCAGTTCGGCTCCGGCTTTACGGAGATCAACCCGAATTCCAAGATTCCAGCCCTGGTCGATCACAGCGGCGATCAGCCTCTGGCCGTTTTTGAGTCCGGGTCAATCCTGCTATATCTCGCTGAAAAATTCGGTGCCTTTATTCCCAAGGATATCGCCCGTCGGACAGCATGCCTGAACTGGCTTTTCTGGCAGGTGGGCAGTGCGCCCTATATCGGGGGCGGTTTTGGGCATTTCTATGCTTATGCGCCAGAGAAAATCGAATACGCGATCAATCGGTTTGCCATGGAAGCCAAGCGGCAACTGGATGTGCTTGATCGGCGTCTTGCAGAAAGCCCCTTCATCACTGGCGAAGAATACACAATTGCCGATATGGCCATTTTTCCGTGGTACGGTGGCCTAGTAGAGGGCTGGCTTTATAATGATGCGGCCACGTTCCTGAGCGTTCAGGACTATCCCCATCTCAGGGCATGGTCGGACCGACTTTTGGAGCGGCCTGCCGTTCAGCGCGGTCGTATGGTCAACCGGACATCCGGAGACCTCTCCGGCCAGCTTCATGAACGTCACAACGCTTCCGACTCTGAAACGAAGATGCAAGATCGTCTTGGCGACAAGACATAGATCGTCGACGCCCGGTTTCTTTCACGCATTTCAGAAACCGGACACGCTGCTTTTCCTCTCATAATAGCCTGTGCGGTCAAAGTATTAAGCAGGCAGGCAGCAATGGCCTTTCATCGCAGACGCTGAAACTACGCGTTGCAAAATCGAAAGGCAGACGCCGCATCGTCACTTCCCCAAGCGCACAAATGACACTCCGTCCCAACACCATTCAGCACGGCATTCTGCCTGGACCTACCCCAAACGCGACGTCGGAACGCCCGGCCTGCTCCGCTCGTCGTGCAGTAGCCTCGAAATCGTAGGGAATGGCCTGCAGGTCGAGGCTCCATCCCGAAGGCGAAGGGCTACCAGAGCATATCGCCCATGTGGAGAACCCGCCTCAATGACATGCGCGACCGGACGGTCGTCGTCATAGGCAGGCATCCCTACGCTGCCAGGATTAATGATAACAACGCCATCACTTATGACGACGCGTGGGATATGGGTATACGCGCGCAACACGAGCTGCGCATCACCGGTTCCGGCCAGACGACGTCGGATAGCGTCAGGACGATCGAGCCGCGCCTGACCCGTCGAGACATCGTCCAAAAAGTAATCTGGGTCTCCTCCGGCAGGCCTGCCATGGCAAGCGAACACGCGCCCATCCAGCAACCTCGCCGTGCCGGGAAGCGACCCGAGCCATTTCCAATGGTCTCCCTACAGGCGCGGCCGCGCATAAGCATCGGAAGCCCCTACCCCACCAGTCAGCGTTCGTGATTACCTGCCACCGTTACGGCAGAGAGCGACATTTGAAGATCCGCACTGCGGGCCGGGTCGAACGGTCCGGAAACCAAATACTCCAGATTTATCGGGATCTTCATGGGCTATATCATGCAGCACGGCGTCTAGAGCCAAGCTGTTTCCATGGACATCGGCGATCACGGCAATCTTCATGCAGTCAGCATATTCAACCAAGTCGCGACCGTTCATGCGGTCGAGTGCGCGCCCCGATGCAGCACTGTCCTTCCTCGTTTTTCAGCCGAATATCGCTTGTCTTCATGCTGTAGCGTACTTCATGAAATCCTGTAAAAACGGGGACACTCGTTCAGGCATGTCTTCAAGTAATGTGTGCTTGGCGAATGGCAGGTTAAGCAACCTGGCACCGCTGGCCTGTTCAGCTAGCTCAAATGCCTGTTGTCGCGACATGAGCATATCATCGTCACCATGTACCACGAGTAGAGGACACTGGATGTTTCTGACAGACGCACCGGAATAGGCATCTTCGTCGCAGCCAAGCCACATATGCGTCGCGGCCTTGAATAACTTTCCGAAATCCGGTGCGAGATTTTCCGCATTATAGATCGCGATCTGATTTCCGGACGTCTCACGCCATTTTGCAAGATTGATCGTCTGATAAATCTGCCCGGCTGTATCATTTTCCGGCAAGACCCAATGCGCGCCAACCGCTATGACGAATTCTGGTTGGATGGCATGAGATGCAGCCAGACGCAGGGTGACAATACCACCGTCACTATGTCCGATTATGCCAGGTTTCTGCAGCTCCAACGCGGTAAGGACTACGGTAAAATCATCCTGCAATTGTCGATATGTCAGAGGCGCCGTCCCGATACCAGATGGAGAGTTCGAAAAACCCTCTGGTTTTGGGCCCCTCTGTGTGATTCCATTTCTCATGCGAAGAGTGGGGGGGGGATGGATTATGAAGCAACCAGACTTCTTTTATGTTGAAGAGCGCTTGGCCCGCTTGGTGATCAGCTCTAAACGTTTTCCCGGACAGTGGATTTTGAAAGATTTCGTTCTGACCTCGATAAAGCTCTGGCCTGTGCAGACAGCAGTCAAGGCGGACGTCCTCGGTTTGATCCGGTTCTGATCTTCAAGATTCTGGTCATCCAGACGTTGAACAACCTGTCCGACGAACGGACGGAATATCTGATCAACGATCGGCTCTCCTTCATGCGTTTTCTTGGTCTGGGGCTGTCGGACCGCGCACCCGATGCCAAAACGGTCTGGCTATTTCGCGAACGTCTGATCTAGGCTGATGCAATTGAAAGACTATTTGACCGGTTTGACCGCCCCTGAGGAATGCCGGTTATTTGCTAATATCAGGCCATATCCTGGATGCGACATTGGTGGCAGCTCCAAAGCAGTGCAACACCAACGCTGAGAAAGCTGATATTCGGGAACATCCTACAAGACTGGCAGGACAAGCCTTCAAAGCTTTCTTACAAAGATCGTCATGCACACTGGACTTTGAAGTTTACCAAGGCAAAGCGGCAGAATGACGGAACGATCCTCGCAACGGATCTCGCCACTCCCTGCGTTGGCTACAAATCCCACATTTCCATCGCCTGGAAGTTTCGGCTGATCCGGAAATGGAAAGCGGCAGATGCCGCAGCCAGTGATGTGGTGCCCGACTGCGCGATGGGCTGCTGGACAAAACCAACACCGCCTCAACAGTCTGAGCAGACACAGCCTACCGCTCAAAAGCCAACGAAGACTTTATGGATGAACTGAGCTTTGTCTCGAATGTCCACAGGAGAAAGCCGCATCTCAAACCCATGCCCTGGAATATCCAGCGCTCCAATGCCGGAAAGTCAGTTATCCGCTCGCGTGTCGAGCATGTCTTCTCTGATCAGAAAGAAGCCACAGACCGTGCTGTTCGTCCGGACTGTGGGCATAACTCGAGCCACCATGAGGATAGGGCTAGCCAATATCATCTATAATGTGCGCCGCTTCCTTTTCCTCGAGAAGATCGGCGCCGCCGCGTAGCAATCTAAAGCCAATGTCCAACGCTCTGCGAAAGACGCAGCGATAAAAATCAGACTCAAAAACCATCAGTCAACGCGCGAAAACACAAAATCACAAGAACGCGGCGTCAAACAACAGTTTTTCGATCCTTCCACCTTATCCTCTAGTCCTTCTGAATTTTACGCACTGGTCAATGACAGAATAGTACTTTGGTCGACGCAATTTTATTGAGTTGAATCCTATTCTCGTAGCAACAGACGACTAGCCGATCAACAAAATAGCCATGCCGTCCAGCGTCAGACCAGATTTTTGGCCACCTAAGTAGCGGGCTCGAAAAGCCTGACCAGCGGAGATCACCATCTCATAGCGAATTTAGAGCCGATGTCGCGTCAATCCACACCCATGCATCAAACTGCCTGAAAAGATCAGCCTCCAGATAACATTCGTCACATTCCCGATCAGGAAGATAGAAAGTTCCGAATGTGCGGCCGGGGCGTGGCTCGGAAGGTCTGGAACGCCTCTGTGTGGTGTCCATCAGGAAACGAGGAAAAGACACATTGTGACAGAGATTTTCCCAGCTTTCAGGAATAGGTATTCCAATGCTCATAGCTTCAGGAGCATGGCCACGCCCTCTTGATGCGAAAATCGATCCTTGGCCGGTGCCAAAACCGATCAGGCAGGCTTCATCTCCGAATTGATTTTTCAGCAGCTCGCCAAGACTGGTCTGGTGCCGCCGATAGCCAATTTCGCTGAAAGCCGCATGACCAACATGGTTATTATGCGCCCAGATAATCATTCTGGTATCAGAACCGAATTTTTCCAGTATTTCGTGAACAACTAAGAACATATGCGTGTCACGCACATTCCACTTTGTCACGAAATCTTTTGCTTCGGAGCGTTCGAAGCGCTCGCTATTGACGACTGACACTCCACACAAAAGGGCATTGAACCAAAGTTCGCGCTCTGGCCCAACAGCTTTCGGCTCTATGTGCCGAAACGACGACAGCAGTTCTGAAATCGATTGAGCAGCTTCAATCCGGAATGGATCGGAAGCCAGCGATGCATATGCGGCAGGATCATCTTTGAAATTCAGCATCCCAGACCGAAGATGACGGGCCTGTTCAACCAAAGGAAAGTTGCTTCCCTCCAGATACCCAACCAATTCGTTCATGGACGAAGCCGTTTTAAGACAATCCAGACCAAAGATCGCAACACGCTCTTTGAGCGGTAAATGTCTGTTCCACTCACTGATCCATGAAATCAAGGCGCGGAATTCCTCGTTTTTCCAGACCCAGTTATTGGCATGGGGAAACGCTTTATCCCAGTCCACCTCTCCAAGTGCGAGCCGGACAAAGCGATCAAGCACCATCACGTCACAAGGGTCTGCCTCGATTGCCAGAATTTTATGACCGTATTCGCTGATGAAACGCTTCGTAATCGCCGCACGCGCCGTATAGAAATCGCCGGTCCCATGGCTCGCATCCCCCAGAAGCAGCAGCTTCGCATCCGAAAAACGATCAAAATGCGTCGCAAATGACGGATTTTCGATGGGTGGAAGTTCGTCGAGAAGTGAGCAATCAAACAGCATCAGGAAAATTCCGCATTGTTACAGACTCTGGAGCACACATTCAGAGTTATTTTACCGGGCCATATTGCGAGCTAATGCTGAACTGATGGGCCTGATGCAGCACAGCCATCAGTAACCGATATAAGGGTTAGATTTTGACTGAAGAGCGTCCTGTCATAGCAGCCTGCAACACTGTCGTTTATTCTGGATTCTGCCCTTGATGAGCTGAGACTGGGCAGCGCTCTGGTCCCGTCTTTAACAAGTGGAATTTCCGCTTTTGCATCTACGGATGTTTGCATTTCCCTGCTCCTGAAAGACGGGAAATCCGTTTTGATGTTTCGTACCAGCTCCTGGTGAACATCGTAGTTATACTTCTGGTCGTTCTCCGCACCCGATCTCCCTTGGAGAATGACAAGGGGAAAACGCTCGATGGTATCGTAGTTCGCGCGCGAGCCCCCTCCCGATTGAGAAAAATGTGTTTCTATGTTTGTACTCTGGTCAATTTTACTTCCTGTATAAGACGTCAAGAATGTATTATTGAATGATATCTCCTGAGTAATTTTTGTTTCTACGCGCCCTTTAGACGTCTCTACAAAACCCTCAAGAGAAATATTCCGGTGTGCTTCGGTGAGAGACCTCCCAGAAAAATCCGGTTTTGAGGGCAACTTTCTGTTTATCGAGATGATAACAGGTTCGACGTCGCCTCGAATGAGGCGTCCGGAGACGATCTCCTTTACCGGATCGCGCCAGGCCAGCACTGTCGCCGTGACCACCTCACTCCGCAGGACCCCAATGACACTGAGAGCGACATGATGCGGATTCCCATCATTCAGAGTTCCTGCAAAAGGCGTCAGATTGATGCGATAAGACGAGAGATTGAGGGTCTCGATCCCCGGGATCTGCTTCCATAAAACGGAATTGAGGCCACCCGTATAAATCCAGGGAAAGACAGGAGCTACGCCAGCGAGCTTCCCATCAATACGGACCTCGGTTTCCCGGTAAGGGTAACCGCAGGTGTTGTCATCAGGCGTCACAGCGGCAGCGTTTTCCCGCATTGGCATGCACATGTACCAGAATTCGTCCACCTGTTGCGGCATAGCCAGAACATCAAGCGCAAGGCGGGTCATGTTTCGCGGAAAGCTGTGAGTGCTGTCAATAATGGGTGCCTTGGCATTCAGAGCAACAGGTTGCTGATGCAGTGCGAAAACCAGATTGGGTCCATCAGGAGCTTTCTGGCCGCTTTCTAAGGGATAAAAAACCAGTCGGGCGGAAGCGACTATTCGTGCCTTGTTGGCTCCGGCGATGCCATTGACGAGCTCAGCCTCACCAGAAACAGGCTTGTGCAATAAGGACGCATAATCGGTTATGTCCCGCTCCACATGCCATAGCGGTGCAAAGGACGCACCAGGCTCAGCTGTGGTTCCCGTAAAGAGATTAACACCACCGAGACTGACACGGGCCGTACGATCATATTGTTGACCGGTGCTGATATGAAAATCAGCTTCGAAAACGATCTTTCCCCATGGCGTGGGACAATTTGGGGGCGGCATGTAATCAATCGGCTTTGGAAGGCTGCCTTCAAAGGCAATATTGGAAAACAGTTCTACCTCACAGGGCGTCGTATTCGGTCTGGGCACCAGAAAATCAGACGTTGCTACCGCATGTGTGCCAATTTCAGGACGGGACGCCATTACGACAGGTGATCCAGGCTGACACGCCATGGCTGGGGACGCAGTCGAAATACTTGCAAACCCCGCACAAGCGAAAGCCATACGAAATAATTTAACAATTCCGTTATTCATTATATGAAATTCCTGAATATTTCTTGATAAATATTTAGATTTCTATTTCTTCATGAACGTTGTATGCGCAATTCGGTGAGGCTCTGCGAAATCATTGAGGTATCTCATGAGCCACATATGAGCTGGATCATTAGTCAAATGAGAAGGCCATTGCACATAAATTGGGGTTTCCATTGTTGCAAATGGCAATTTCAAAACCTTTACAGGAAATCTGGAGGCGTAATATTGCAGAACCCAGCTACTGCCTGTAGCGATCAGATCAGTACCGATAATAAGTTCCGCCAGCGTTCCATATCGCCCTGTAGTGGCTGAGACGCGCATTTTGGAAAAAATTTCCTGCGGCACGACATTGAAGTTAGATGTTTCAGAGACTGCTGCATGACGCGCATCAAGATACTGCTCCATGCTGATCGTGGATTTTATGGAAGGATGCTCATCCCAAACCATGCACGACAGGCGATCTTTCATGAGTTCCGTTGATGGAAACTTGTGATCTACCAGAGCTTCAGGTGAAATTATCAGATCTACCCCTGTTTCAAACAGGTCCGCATGTGTTGTCCTGTTTAATGTAGAGACCACAACACTGATATCACGCGCTTCAGACAGCATTTTGGGAACAACACGCCCAAGCAGCATTGTGGCCAGACTTTCGGAAGCTGCCAGCCTAAACGTTTTCCGGCTCGTTTGCGGATCAAATGTAACCTGAAAATTCAAGGTCTCATCGACCTCGATCAAGAGCTTTCGGACCCGGGCTCGCAATCCCTGCGCAAGCGGCGTAAGAACCCTTTTCCCGTTTAAATAAATAATGAGATCGTCATTCAACTGACCTTTCAGCTTTTTTAGAGCAACACTGATTGCAGGCTGACTGACATGGGTTAACTGGGCGGCCTCTGTCAGCGACGACGTATTCAATATGGCATCCAGCGTATAAAGCATATTCAGGTTCAGGCGCCTGAGAGACATGCGGTCCGGCTCATCTTTAGACATCATGAATTCAGGCTCCTGTACTTGTGGCGACGGACTGATCTCTCATTCTATAACGCAACATCTGCTCATCAAGAGCATCGGAAACGAAGAAAAGATCGTTGCAAACCTGAAGGAACCGGCTCTCGCTGTTCCCGTTATCAGGCGCTTTTGCAAGCTTCATGACAAAGCCTCCAAAAGCGCTTGGAAAAGATATACCGCCGCTTTCGATCAGAAGAACGAATAGGATATCGTACCGCGGAACATCCGAGGGCCACTGACGGAGACATAAGTCGGAGTACTGGTAACCCCGAAAATGTTCCTGTTTTCAAGATTCGTGATCCCGAAATTGAATTTCAGCTTTTTGTACGAATACAGAAAATTCATATCAATTTCATGCTGAGCTCCAATCATGTATTTTGGATAATATGAAACCGCAGCACTGCTGCCATTTCCATATACCCCGAACGACACCCCGGCATTTTTAAGAAAACCGCTTTGCAGTGTGTAGCTGGTAAAGAGGCTGTATTTCACCTTAGGCTGTGCAGCCACAATATACTTATTCAAGCTGTTCGAAAGGAAGCGGAACCCTGCGTATGTAAAGCTTCCCGACACCTGCCAGCCCGGCAGAATGGTACCGCTGACATCAATATCCACACCCTGCGTTCTCATGCCAGGGAGAACGATATATCGATTGGTCGAGCCTGCTGCCAGAATAGGGTAGTTGCTCTGATCCAGCTGGTATACGGACGCGACAACATCCAGCTTCTTCTTGAAAAATTGCCCCTTAACACCGGCTTCGAGGTTGGTGGTTGTCTGAGATGGGAGGAGTTTATTGTCTGTGCCGATCGAGAAGTTCGGCGTGAATCCCTTTGTCCAGCTTGCATAGATGGAAATCTGTTTGTTGATATCGACAACGAGACCGGCAATCGGGGAGAGCTTGCTGATGGTTTTGGCGTTTGATGTATTTCCCCACGACCGGTAGCTGGTATTGCGGACCGCACCAAAGAAATGGAAGCGCCCATACTCTATCAGATCCTGGCCATAAAAACCGAGCTGGCGAGACCCGAGGCTGTACTGAAAATCCGTAGCCGGAATAAAGCCCGCAAGATTTGGTGACTTGTTCACAGGAGCCACTGTAAACGTGGTCAGCAAAGATGCTTTCGGAGCATAATCCGATACGGTATAATCCGAATAATTCAATCCAACAGAGATCGTATGCTTCAGCATAAAAGTATGAACTTTTGCACGGAAATAATCATCCGTTGCGTACTGTGTTGAAACCTGTTTGTCGATTGATTCCATGATTAGGTAATTGGTCCCACCAACATGCGCTGCCGGGCCGTACATGTTTACGAGCGTTGTCGAATTGGAAACGTGGCTTCGACTGACAAAAGTCAGCCAGCGATTAATGTTCCAGGTTGTTTCATAGAACCACCGCGTATTCCACGCCGTAATTCCCTGATTATTGGGACCGTATTCTTTTCCGTAAGTCACGATCTGCGGATCCGCCCCTACGGCGGGGATAACGGCATAGCCGGTCTGTGGCTGACGGACCTTCGAATTTTCCACACCGACCGTCACGTCAATTGTACGATTTTTAAATCTGACCGAAGGCGCAACCGAGTATTCTTTTCTGCCTTTATATCCGGCCCAGTTAAGTTTCTGATCCGCAAAATCGCCAACAATCCGCGCGCTCCAGGTCTTGGCGCGGTTCAGTGCTGTGGAGCCGTCTACAGTGAATTTCCGATCGTTGTAGGATCCATACATTCCCTCAACATTCAGAAGGTTTTCCGCGACAGGCTTCTTCGTGACCACATTCACGGATCCGCCCATGTTGTTTCCGCCCGAAAGCAGGGCCGCCGGCCCTTTAAGAACCTCGACACGTTCGACATTCGCCGTCGGCTGCATGGCGCCTGTCGGGTCAAGCATGCCGTTCGTCATGCCGGTCGCTGTCCAGCCACGAACCGTATAGCTGTTGGAGCCCTGAAGATTGCTGCGGTTGACGGTCATGCCGCTGGCGTTTCGCATGGCATCCGCGATGGTCTGGATCTGCTGGTCTGCAATCAGGGCGCTCGTGATCGTACGCGACGACTGGGGTAGATCCCGGATTGAGCCGCCAGTTCTTGTCGAAGACGCAGATGAGTCCACATTGTACTGTGTTTCGGCCTCGTTCCGCTTGGCGCGGACATTCATGCTTTCCCGGTTGGCCGGCCGGATATAGACCGCCCCCGCTTTGTCCGTATAAATGGTATAATCCGTTCCAACGAGGGCCTGTTCCAGCGCCTCGCCCGCTATCCGGGACTTTACCGGCGCCGCATAGACCGTGTCAGGCAAATCCGGCCCAATAGTCACCGGAACGTGCATCCGGAGCGAAATATCTGTAACAGTTTTCTTCAGGGACTGTCGGGGCAGCACGACGATTGTGTCAGAAACCTGCTTGAAGCTGCTCTGCAAAGCCCCCGTCTCTGCTGCGTAAGCAGGAGCATAAGCCCCCATGAGGCCTGCCGTGACATACAGTGATACGTTTCGCTTTAGCAACGAAGTGTTCATATTAACCCCACCATGATTGCGTGGACCTGTTGCACGCAATTCTCAGTCCTTATTCAAAAAATTCCAGAAGCCGATTTGAAGAGCTGGTGCTCTTCAGCATGTACATCGGACCTGATCCTGTGAATTCTGGAGCGTGGAAATAATAATCTGAAACGCCGCCTGTCTTTGTCTGCTGGCTTCTTCATGCTGGATCCGGTGAAAATCCATCATATCCTTATGTTCTTTGGGGTAACGTTCTTCAAGAATTCCAAAAACATGAATGAATTCTTTTGGATTTTTTCTTGTCTTGCGTTCTTCGGTGTGGATCCTGTCGAGAAGCTTCTAGGTTTCCTCGAAACTGATCAGACCCTGCTCACCGACTTTCTGCTGAACCGCAGCGTCCCGGCGCGCATTGATCCAGGAACGGAACGTATCTGCCACGACAGAGCGTGATGTCCGCGGATTCCAGGCCGCCGCTTCAATCACCGCCCCGAACTTGGCTTCCGGACTGTCCGGGACTGCCTGATCTGTTGCAGCAATCGCCTCGGACCGAGCCTTGCGCCATTCCGCAGGCTGAGGCGATTTTCCTGCCAGTTCAGCGTCATGCAACGCCATCACATCCGTCAGGGCAGCGCGCAAAGGGTGATTTTCCGAGAGAGAGGCGATATCTGTCTCCGTCTCTTTCAAGAAATGGATAAGAACAACATTGCCACATGCATTCAGATCCGCACCCACCGGCAGCGCTTCCAACAGAGAGATCTGTGCTGCCTTGGCGTCTTCAGCGGCAGGCAGTGTCACTGCGACCATATCCAGCAGAAGGGCCATCCATTTCGGCAGGCCGAACTCCTCAACCCACTGATCAAGGTCATCGCTCCCCAGCAAACCACCGACCAGACTTCCACCTTTCCCATCCCAGTAAACGGGACGGCTGTTCCAATCGCCCGATGCTTGGAAGGCCTGAGCTTTCTGCAGCATGAAGCGCTTGAGCGCCGGATTATCCTGAAAAGACTGCATCATGGTCAGCACCCGAGGTTACGGTCAATGAAAGCAGCAATGCGGCTTTTGGTCTGAAGACCCGCAAAACGCTCGCGCTCCTCGCCACCTAAAAAAAGGACGACGGTGGGCAGGCCACGAACATGATATTTGCTGACGATTTCTGGGTTCTCATCGGCGTTGATCTTTGCCACCACCACTTCCCCCGCATACGTCTCGGCTGCATCATCCAGAATGGGCATCAACTGCTTGCAGGGCGCGCACCACGGTGCCCAGAAGTCCACCACAACGGGGAGTTCCGAGTTCAGGACGACATCGTCAAAGTTTTTTTGTGTAACAGCGATGATAGTGCTCATGGATCTTCTCTTCTCAGGATCTGGATTTTTCGGGACGATCTCGGTGCGCAAAAGGTGTCATGATCCCTTCCCGCCCACGATCAGATCGTCCACGCGCAATGTTGGCTGCCCTACCCCGACCGGCAGGGTCTGACCGGATTTGGAACACACGCCGACGCCACCATCGAGCATCCGGTCGCTGCCGATCATGCTGATCTGTCGCAGCGTATCCGGACCGTTCCCGAGGATCGTAGCACCCACAACAGGGGCGCTGAGTTTTCCGTTTTCGATCAGGAACGCCTCGGACGCCTCGAACACGAAGCGACCGCTTGTGACGTCCACCTGACCGCCGGAAAGGTTGTCGACATAAAGTCCATGCCCGACGGATGCGATGATTTCCGCGGGGTCCATGGTGCCGGCTTCCATGTAGGTATTCGTCATGCGCGGCAGCGGCAGGGACGCATAGGACTGGCGGCGGCCATTTCCGGTCGGGGCACAGCCCATCTGCCGCGCACTCAGCAGATCGTGCATGTATCCCCGAAGGATACCGTCCTCGACCAGAACCGTCCGATGGCTCCCGACACCCTCATCGTCCATGTTAAGGGATCCCCGGCCGCCGGGAACCGTGCCATCATCAAGGATCGTAACGCCCGGAGCCGCGATCCGCTCTCCGATCCGCCCTGAGAAGGCCGAACTGCCACGCTGGTTGAAATCACCTTCAAGCCCGTGGCCAACCGCCTCATGCAAAAGAACGCCGTTCCAGCCTGCGCCAATGACTACAGTCATCGGGCCTGCGGGCGCGGGGCGGCCTTCCAGCTTCGTCAATGCCGAAGACACAACCTTCCGGACAAGAATTTCGACCGCATCAGGGGTCAGCACCTCATATCCGGCACGTCCGCCAAATCCGGAGCCGGACATTTCACGGCGACCATCGGCCAGAACCGTCACGACAACGGCCAGCTTGACGAGCGGACGGATATCGCCGCTCGAAAACCCATCATGCCGCGTGACCCAAACTGTCTCGTGCGAGGCCTGCACGCTGGCATTGACCGACACGACCCGCGGATCCAGCGAACGGGCGAGCTCGTCGATCGAACGCAGCAGCGCAATCTTGCGATCCGCATTCCAGGACAGCAGCGGGTCCGCAATCCCGTACAGATCCGCCTGTTCGGAACTGCTTTGTTGCATGGTACCAGCCGGCGCGACCGGGGTGGCGTCGCCATATCCTTCGGTCAACTGGCGCGCCATCATCTCCATGGCGGCGCGATCAATCCGCTGGGACGAGGCGAAAGAAACCTCCGCATCCCGCATCGCGCGCATGCCATATCCGAGATCGATCCCGAAGGTCCCGGCCTTGATTTTGCCGTTCTCGATCCGCCAGTTTTCGGACGCACGGGACTGGAGGTAGATATCTGCGAAATCTCCCCATTTCCCCAACGCGTTTTCAGAAACCTTCCGCAGAAAGGCCTCATCCAGCCCATAGCGCTCCACAAGGGCGGAACGCGCGCCTGCAATACGACTGCTCTTCATGCTGTTTTCCGCAAGACCTGACATCTCAGACGCTCCCCCCGACGGACATATCGGCAAGGAGCCACGATCCCGTCCGGAAAGGCCCGCGCTCGACCGTATCCGCACCGACCGCGACGAGACCCGAGAACATTTCCCGCAGGTTCGAGGCGACCGTGACCCCGGCAACCGGATGCACAATCTTTCCATCTTTCACCCAGCCCCCCCGTACCGCGCGGGAAAATGTTCCGGTGGTCAGGTCTGACGAACCGGCCATATGGGTGATCAGGAGGCCGGTATCGAGCTTCCTGAGCATCTCTTGCAGGGTATCGGAGGGGGCTGTCAGCGCACTGGCAATCTCCATGTTGTAGGTCTGTCCGCCATTTCCGGTCGGCGCCATCTTCAGCGAGCGGGCCGAATACAGATCCAGAAAATATCCGCGCAGCACCCCCCGATCCACCACGTTACGGACCGTCCCGGCGATCCCGTCCGCATCATAAGGCGCGCTGGAGCGCCCTCTCAGACGAAAAGGATCTTCGGAAATGCTGACATGTTCGGGGAAAACCGCCTCGCCCAGCGTGTTGGCAAGGAACGAGTTTCCCTGACGCAGCAGCGGACCGGAAACGGCGCGCATGAACTCACCGAGCAGCCCCGTGACCGTAGGCGCATCGATCAGGACGCGATATGTGCCAGTCGGAATCTGCTGGCCGCAGATGGCGCCGAGCGCACGTTCACCTGCGATGCGGCCGACATCCGCTGCCGTTTCAAGCTGCTCCGCACTCCGCTCACTGCTGGACCAGCCTTCGACCTGACGCGCGCCATCGCGCATGGCGATGGGGGAGCAGGAAATCCCGTGCTGGGTCCAGGGAATGGCGCCCATGAAACCTTTGCTCGATGCCAGAAAGGACAGTCCGGTCGAGCTCCACAGGGACGCGCCTTCCGTCTGCTGGATGCAGGGATCAACAGCGAGCGCGCTCTCCTCCGCTTCAAGCGCCATTGCCAGCGCGTCCGGATAGCGGATGCCCCACGTATGAAAAAGGTCCAGATCGCGGACATCGGCGCAGTAGTCGGACGCATCGGAAAACGCTGCAAAATCGTCACGCTCACCATACCGGGCGATATCGATCGCAGCATCCAGAGCGCGCCTGACGGCATCGGGTGAAAAATCCGTCGTGGCGGCGGAAGCCCGGATGCCCTTGCACATCACGCTGATCAGCGCATTACGCCGGATGGAATTGTTCCGCTGAAGGGGCTGCCCGTTTCGCGCGCCCACAGTCCAGTTTTCGGTTTCCTGCAGGGAAATCTGCACATCATCGGCACCCGTAGCCTTCCCGAAGGTGAAGGCCTGATCTGCGATCTGTTCAAAGTCCTGCCGGAGACGGACGATCTCGCTGCGATGAAGCATGTCAGGGCTTCCTGTTTGAAGAGAGGAAAGAAACTGGCGATGTCGGCGCAGTTTCAGAAATGGTGGCGGTCCCGTTCGCGATATGCAGGCGCCTGTCATGCAGGCGCACGATATCGGGGGTGTGCGCCACACTGATGAGTGTCAGATCAGGACGTGCCAGAAGATTGGCGTAGAGGGCGTTTGCCGTGTTCTGGTCCAGCCCGGAGGTGGCCTCATCGAGAATGAGAATGTCAGGGGGAGACACGAAAGCCCGCGCCAGTGCGAAGCGCTGCTGCTCACCGGGCGAGAGACGCTGGTTCCAGTCTCCCCCAATGTCCAGCTTGGCCACGAGCCAGGAGAGGCGGAACTGGCATAGGAGATCCGCACAAAGTTCGCGGGCCTCTTTGGACGGCGGCTGCGTCTGAAGCATCAGTTCCAGAAGGGTCCCGTGCGGCAGATAAGGCAGCTGCGGCAGAAACGTGATCCGGGCATCCTGCGGAAGGGTAATCGTCCCCTCCCCGATACGCCACAGGCCAGCCAAGGCCCGCAGAAGAGTGCTCTTCCCACTTCCGGAAGCACCCGTGATGACCCATTTGTCGCCCGGCGCGATCTCCCAGTGCGCGATCTTCAGCAAAGGAGCGCTCTTACCGGGAAGAGACAGCACCAGACCCAAGACGGAAACGTCGTCAGAGGCGGTATGGCTCAGAGCGATCCCCGTTTCCTCGGGCATCTGAATGGCGTCAAACAGGACAAACAGTCGATCGAAGGATGCATTCGTCTCGGAATACATCGGATACATCTGCATCAGCCAGGTCAGGGAAGAGCTCAGCGTCTGGAACGCCGACTGCGTCTGCATGATGTCGCCATAGGTCATGCGACCGGCCATGTAACGCGGAATGGTCAGGACCAGTGGCAGAACGCGCTGGAAATGGCTGACAATCTGCATGACGAAGGAAATGACGACGCTCATCCGCTGCTGCGCAAAATAGTTGTGCATCACCGCGGAAAGAGCCGTCACGATCCGCAGATGCTCGATCCGGCTGCGGGCCATGAAGGCGATCTGCTCAGCGTGTTTGCGGACGGAGACCAGAATGAAGCGCAGATCGCCTTCATAATGCTGCTGGCGCATGTTCAGGCGCGTCAGCTTGCGGCCGATCCGAAAAATGATCCCGGTCGCGAGAATGGACGTCACATATGCCGCAAGGACGATATCATAGCGCGTTATGATCTCATGTCCGAAGAGATGAAATGTCACAGGCGCCGATCTGCGAACCAGTAACGCGGTAAAAATCGCAATGGAATACAGGGACCGGAGGCTTCCCATGAAGATGCCGAACACGCCGCTGATGACAAGCCGCACATCTTCCGCAATACGCTGATCCGCGTTTTCAACGCGTTCAGCCCGCTCTATGAAATAAAAGCGATCATTGCTGAGCCATGCTTCCGTCAGCAGGACCGAGATCTTGTTGCGCCACAGCATCCCGAGAACGTTCTCAAGATAAACCCCGAAATAAGTCAGGCTGTAGACGAGTGAGCCGACTGCCACGAACTCGATGGCATAGCGGGGGATGACTGCAATGTTTTTGTACTGAAGCGCATCGAACAGCGCCTTGTTGATGCCAGTCTCAATAGCGAAAAGATAAACGCCACCGAACTGGATGCCCAGGCACAACAGCAGGAGCGGCCAAGCTTTTTTCCAGTCCTTCGACAGGAAGAAAGCCCCGACGACCTTGCCTAGAAAATAGATTTTCCTGAAGGAGCGGCTTCGGGTTTCCCATGCAGATACGGAAAAGGAGGTCACAGGCGTTATCATTGAGCCGCCCTATAGCGGAACTGAAGCCCGTAACCGAAAGCCCGGTTTTCGGATGGATTATCATGCCGCATGTCCGTCCGCCCCCCTCTTTGAGAACACAGATGTTCCTGTGGAAGAGGAATTTCCTAACCCACAGAAGAACTGTCCGTTTTAGAAGAGCAACAAATATAACATAGCGCCAAATGAAAAATTTATATAACGTATATAACTCTAGTTTATGGGAGATGCCGCATCCCACTGCAGAATATGCCGCAATCGAAGGGTAGCGTTTCGCCTTACGGGTGATCCTAGCGAGCCGGCCCCTATGCTTTGGCCTCCACGTCCAGCACTTGAATCACATCAGGCTGATTTTCCAAGCATGCTCTCAGGCTAGAGCACATAGCCACAGCAAGAGCCGCGGACTGATTGGACTGAGCTGCGGGAAGGTTTCTCAGTCGCGCCGACAAAGAAATTGCTCATGAGCAGTGCGGAGGCAGGATACGGCGCATTTGCATGCAGCTGACTGAGAGTTGTTCGATGTGGCTTCCATTCATCAGAGTGCCCCACGTGCTCCATTTCAACCCAACAGCGAAATCCGATATAGACTAAATTCCGCCTGCCATAGCACGTCCCGCGTGGTATTTTGTTCCGTGGTCTGATGGGTTGGCAACATCAATGATCCGAACGCTTTCAAAGCCTTCCTTAATCGTTGGCGGCTCGAACAGGTTATGAACAGAGCGTATGGATTTTTCCGGAACCTGCTTGTCGGGAGCCCGCAGCGCGTTTTGCGCAAGCGCAGTGTCGAGAGAAACCCTGATCCAAACGGCTTCCAGCATGGCGTCGGCTGAGCGGGCAATGTCGATGATCGGCTGGCGATGCCGAGCACCTGGGAGAGCTGCGTCGAAGTAAACTTTTTTACGCTGAGGCAGCTGAGTTGCAATCCATGTTGATTTTCCTGCCCCTTGCAAACCGCAGACGACGATCACCGTGGCATCGGGAGTTGTGGAAAGAAGGCGTTGGAGTGCAGCAAAGGCGCATTGCCACGCTTGAACATTTCGTTCGGGCGTCCAGATACGGCCTGTGTCGGTTTCCAAAAAAACGTCCGGATTGATGACGGTGTTTTCTAACTGTCGTGCAGGAAAAGCTGTCATGCTGGCCTCGGGTGCTAATGCGTTTCATCTCTCGGTAGAAAGTCGAGTGACCAATCCCGAGCTGTCACGCTGTTTCCGTGAAAAAAACGCTCGTATCGATCAACTTTAGCGCTGCGGTAATGTTTTTTTTACCGCTGCTTAAAGTAAGCCGGATACTGGCGAGTACAGTAGAAAACCCTCAATGTGCCGTTCGCCCCAAAATTCTTACGCTAAGACACCCTAATGCTCTTAAAAGGTAATTTTCCGCCTTTTCCTGAAAATTACCCATTATTTACCCTCTTTCGTTAATTCCTGTTCTTGGACAACGGCAAAGCAAAGGAGGGAGACACTCGCAAAATTTCATCGCATTCTTGTCTGACCGCTCTGCATCGATTGAGAAAAGTGAGAATGGGCCTATCCCCATAGGCCTTGGAGCTCCCCAAAAACAGCCTGTCAGACCAGCCCTTCAGCTACAAGCGCATGAGTGACTGACAGCAAATGCTGACGCGGACACTCAAGGCACTCGGACGCGTCGGTATGGTTGAGCGTATTATCTGTGCTACGACGCCTCCACAGGTTGAGTATGCATTGAGCGACCATGGAGGCTCGCTAGCCGAGCCTGTAAGACAAATGGCTCAATGGGTACTCGCTCATCTTCCAGTTATTCACGATAACCGGCAGCGCTACGACGAGAACCATTGAGTAAGAACTGGCCGAGATCTCTTTCCCTCAAAAGAAATTCTGCTCAAACGTGTTGTGAAGACTTTCTCATTTTTGGTTTTGAGGTCGCTCTTCTTGGAAAAGGTGGCACCAGCCCCCATAAAATGTTGCTCTGCTTTGATGCCCTGCCCTGAACAAGGCCTTTCCTCACGACTGTCTCGCGCGAAAGCTGATTGCTGGCCACCTGGATGACCTCTGCATACTCCGCAATTGAGTTGCCTATTATAATGATCCGGGTCATCAACGCCGTCCACAACCTGCGCCTCTTCCTCACAGGCAACAATGTCGCCGCGTACAATCCAAGGCACAGTGATGTCGACTCTTCAGAAATAGCAGAGCGAAAATCCTCAGGACAAACATCAATCACATGCCTTTCGCGTTCTCCATGCGTGGCTTTAGTGCCTCGAAAAGTCGAGTGGGTTCTTAATGTCCAAGAAGGTTCCGACGCTCTCAAGGATTTGCCACCGGTTTCGTTCCATAATCACCATGTGGGTGCCTTCACCGATTTCGACCCAGCGTCGAAAAGGCGCATTCTGAAAGCGCGGGAACAGGTTTGCCATTTGCTCAAGGGTGACATCCCTGTCCCATTCGGCATGAATTAACAAAACAGGGACCGTGATGTGTTCCGGCTCGTAGAAGGACTTTCCAGCAGACCAGAACTCTCTGACATCCTGAATCACCCCCGCAGGTGCACGAATAATACCATTCTGTTCTTTAGGATCGCTGGCCAGAATGACCTGGGCCCACTGCTCGAACCATCCTGAAGGGAGCACTTCAGAGCACTTGTCTTCAGAAACACCTTCGAGCCAGTGCTTACGAAACGCCTGAACGTGGAAGCGGCGATAAGCATGAATGGGCCCACCGGGGTCCAGTCGGGAAACCCCCTTGTTGATCCATTGCGGTGCGATCAGTGTCAGCTTCTCGATCTTGCCGTTATTGGCCGCTGTATATGCTCCTGTCACCGTTCCGCCCCATGACATTCCGATCAGGCACAGGCGAGAAAGGGCGTGTTCTGCGAGGATATGGTCAACAGCCGATCCCAGGTCACGCACAGCCGTCTCGGTCCGGACCTGTGGAGGCGCATCTTCCGGAGCGCCCTCCATGCCGGCCGGACGTGTCGAGCCGCCAAAACCCCGTACATTGAGCGCATAAACGTCAAATCCCTGATGGGCCAGGCTGTCCATGAACGAGCCGTCGTCAACGGGTACGTCGAAAAGACTTTCTGCGGGCAATGTGGCGCCATGCATCAGGAGGACGGTGCGATCCGGACCAAACACTTGAAGATCCGCGCGTCTCTTGTGACGAAGATGGAGTGAAATTCCTGCAGTATCGCTCGGGATATGCAGATTTTCCGTAACGATGTCAGTCATCCGATGTCTCCCTGATTTGGCTGTACAAATTCCCATGAAAACCCGTCTTCACGGCGCTTGACCCGCCCCACACCGGTTTCTGCAAAATGCGAGGTGAAGCACAAACTCCCGCTTTCGGCCGCCTGAGCGAGAAACCATCGACGCGACTGCTCGGCAGGCTTGATGAACTCGCAGTAAACGGATCGCAGATCAGGACGATAGACCTGCAACGGGTGATGCATGACATCTCCCGTAAACCAGGCTTCTTCGCCTCCGGACTGCAGACGGATCGAAGCGTGATCAATGCTGTGGCCCGGGGTCGGATGGAAGGAAAAGCCCGGAACGATTTCCTGTCCGTCGATCTCGATGGCCTGCGCCAGTTCAGCTTCGATGACTGGGAGAATGCTGTCCGTATAAACCCGCGGAAGAGGACGATGATTGGGCACGCCCAACACACCAGGTGGCAAGTCCGGAGTCGGGTCGACACCATCATTGCTGGACCCATATTGTGCTTCGACCGCCGAGAAGATGTGGCGTGCATTCGGGAAAGTTGGCACCCATTTTCCATCGTGCAGATGAGTGTTCCACCCAACGTGATCCGCATGAATGTGTGTATGGAGAACGAGATCAACCTGCTCCGGCTGGACACCCATATCAGCGAGACGCTTAAGAAACGGCGTATGGAGATGATCAAGCGCAGGCGCGTCGGGTAAAGGCTTGTCGTTGCCGGTAGCGGTATCAATCAGGAGAGTGAGACCCGGCCGCTGAACAAGCCAGGCATGGGTGCCCTGGGCGAGCAGACCGGTCGCGGCGTTATAGGAGCCTGCGGTCAAACTGGGAGCGAATGTCGCGAGGGTCTCCACATCAATATCCGGATACAGGTGACCGGGATCGGCATTGTTCCAATGAAGTTCGGGGATGCGGGTGATGCGGGCATCGCCTACCTGAAAAGACGGCGTCATTTTTGGCCTCGAAGCGATTGTGTTGCGTTGCATCGGAAGGTAGGGTGCAGCCAGACATCATACAAATCGATCTGAAAAATGAAGCCAATCGATCACTTCAATTTACGGTCTTTCGACCTTAATCTTCTGATCGCGTTTGATGCGCTCGTCTCGGAACGCAGCGTCACGAAGGCTGCGCGCCGTTTGCGTATTCAGCAGCCTGCGATGAGTCATGCACTGGCGACGCTGAGGCATCTTTTAGCCGATGATATTCTGGTACGAACGGGCGCGATCATGCAGCCGACCGCCAAGGCGGCTGCGATGGCGCCGCAGATCCATAGTCTGTTGAGGCAGACGCAGGGTATTCTGACAGCCGAAGACCAGTTTGATCCCCGAACGGAACAGCGGATCTTTCGCTTTGGATTTTCATCCGAACTTGAAGTCTTCCTGATGCCGAGACTGACGGCTTATCTGCAGCATCACGCCCCAGGAATACGGCTACTATCGCGAGGGTCTCCGAGAAACGAAGTTCATGCCCTGCTAGATACAGGCGCACTTGATATCGCAATCGGGTGCTTTGACTTTGGCCTGGAGCGGCACCTTGGGGTGCCGCTCTACGAACAGTCGCTCGCCTGCTGTTTCAATCCTGATCTGATCCGTCTGGAAGCGCCCCTCACCGTTGAGAGCTATCTGGCGCTGCCGCATGTACTCGTGACATTAAAGGACGACATTCAGGGGTGCCTGTCAGACGCGCTGATGCAGATCGGTCAGGAACTGAATGTTGTTCTGGCGGCATCGGATTTCCTGACGGCGCTGGCCACAGCAGCGGCGGCGCCGGTTCTGGCGACGCTTCCCAATCGGATTGCGCATCAGCATGCTGCACATTTCGGTTTGACGGTGCAACCGGTGCCGCTTGAGCTGCGCATACCGGCAGTCTCAATGGTCTGGTCAGCCCGGAATGACCGTGACCCGGCATCTGTATGGCTGCGTGAGCAGGCTGCTTCTCTGATAAAAACCGCCGAAGCAGCGGCTTGAGCTTTCACGCTGCCTGCGGTCGGCACTGAGATATGAAGACTCTTTTCACGCGAAAGATCAGGCTTCGCCCTCCCAATGGATATTTTGCTAGGCTCAGGACCCATTGATTTTCTTGTAAGAATCTGATTCAGGCTCCGTGAGGAGGCTGAAGATGAACGACCTGTACTGGCTGACGGACGAACAGATGGACCATCTGCGGCCGTTCTTTCCCAAGAGCCTCGGCAGACCCCGCGTTGATGACCGTCGACTGTTGAGCGGGATCATTTTCGTGAACCGTAATGGCTTGCGTTGGCGTGATGCGCCCCGGGAATACGGTCCACACAAGACGCTGTACAACCGCTGGAAGCTCTGGGGCGACATGGGCATTTTCATGCGGATGATGGATGGGCCTGTCTGCTGCGAAAGCCGAGCCTCAGACGATCATGATTGATGCAACGTATCTCAAAGCGCACCGTACGACTCAAGCCTGCGGCTAAAAAAGGGGATCCAGGTCGTCTGATCGGACGGACAAAAGATGGCATGAATACGAAGATGCATGCGATTACGGATCAAAACGGGCGACCGCTGAGCTTCTTCATGACGGCGGGACAGATCAGCGATTATACCGGTGCCGCTGCTCTGCTGGACAATCTTCCTGCAGCACAGTGGATGCTGGCGGACCGAGGTTATGACGCCGACTGGTTAAGGGACGCCCTGGAAGAGAAAGGGATCAGGCCCTGCATTCCGGGGCGAAGATCCCGCGGAAAACCAGTCAAATACGACAAGCGAAAATACAAACGCCGCAACCGCATCGAGATCATGTTCGGAAGGCTCAAGGACTGGCGGCGGGTCACAACCCGCTACGACAGATGCCCGACCGTCTTCTTCTCAGCCATCTGCCTCGCCGCAACCGTCATGTTCTGGCTATGAGCCCTGAGCCTAGGAAAGCGGGGCTCAATGTTGGCGAACGTCGTGTCGGGCTGCTGATGAAGCTCAACGGCATCCGCCCCGTGCGCACCCGCCGGCATAAAGTCATGACCGACAGCCGACACACTCAGGGTTTCGTCGCAAACATTCTCGACGGCGATTTCCTGGCCGAAGCCGTCAATCGGGAATGGGCAGGCGATATCACCTACATCTGGACCAACGAAGGTTGGCTCTATCTCGCCGTCGTCATTGATCTGTTCAGCCGACGCATTATAGGCTGGGCAGCGCAACCGGATGAAAAAGGACCGTGCCATCAAGGCGCTTGATATGGCAGTGCATTTGCGCACGCCGTTGCCCGGCTGTATTTTCCACTCTGATCGCGGGCGCCAATATTGCTCCCATGATTTCCAGCAGAAATTAACGGAACACAAAATGACCCCGTCCATGTCCGGCAACGGAAACGGAAACGGAAACGGCTTTGATAATGCCGCCGTCGAGACCTTCTTCAAGAGCCTAAAGGCCGAACTGCTCTGGCGACAAACATGGCTGACAAAGCGGCAGGCGCAACCCCATTGCCATATTCCAATATATCAACGGCTTCTACAGCTCGCGACGACGCCATTCATATCTCGGCAGCATCAACCGGCTCGCTTTCGAAGCTAAAGCCGCTTAACAAGATCACACACCGGCACAAGTCCACAAGACATTCGTCTCTATCGATTGGTGTAGCCCCAGGCTACCCCAGATAGGCCAGAAGGCCCCGATCACGATCCATCACGCAGACGTGAAGCCCGAAAAAATCCCGTCATGATACTTTTCCGTCTGTTTCCTATGTGTTTCTTGCGCCGTTTTTCGGACACAAAAAACCCGACGTATTAGGGCGGGTTTTTTGTGTCCTGGACAGGACTTACTATATGGTTGCGGGGGCCCGCTTCCCCCGCTGTCATAAAACGGGTTCCCCCTTTTTTTTCATTCAAATAGGAAAAATCGAGGATACCCATTAGTTCACCGCGTAGGGAAATATGAACCTCGCCTCGCTTCTCGCCGGGTTTGAGCACGATCCCGCCGATCAACGAGCGAATGGCCTGCGCCGCCTCCATGCCCCCATCCGGGTCGTCCAGCGCTTCGGTGAACCGCTCTACGTTACGCTGGTAGTGAATGGCAATATTTGGATGCACATCTGGGATATCGGCAGGCGCCTGTACCAGACGGTCCATAATGTCTGCTTTCTGGCGTTCCAGTTCGTCCATACGAGCCTTCATGGAAGAATGATGCATTCCGTCCTCAATCGCAACAACAATGCACTTTATGCTGCTCTCGATCTTGTCCAGTATTTTACGGTCGGCTACGGCCTGCCCGCGACGCTCATGGTTTAGCCGGTTCACTTCTTCCGCAAACGCCTGGACGGCCGCGGCCAAGCTGTCGGACGACATCAGCCGGTCTTTCAGGCCTGCCAACACCCGAGCTTCGATCCGCTGGCGCGGGATCGTGCGGTTATTGCGGCACGTACCCCGCCTATGGTGGTTCAGGCAGCCGAACCGGCTGTTGGCGATCATACCTACCCTGCCCTCACAGCACCCGCAGGATAACAACCCGGAAAAGAGGGAAACAGGCCGGTTCGCTAGATGCAGTCTTTTCGCGCGGCCTTCCCGCGTATTCGTCGGACATGGGCCGACTTTTGCCGCTATGGCCTTCTGCCGGTCTTTGACCGCCAGCCACAGCTCGTCATCCACGATCCGCAGGTGCGGAACGTCAGTCCTGATCCACTCGCTTTCCGGGTTTGGTCGCGAGACGCGCTTACCGGTACTGGGGGCTTTCCTAAAATTTTGCCGGTTCCAGACCAACACGCCCACATACAGTTCGTTATGGAGGATTCCCGTCCCACGTGAGACATGGCCCCTAATACTGGTATCTCCCCACGCGCGCCCTCCAGGACCGGGCACTCCATTCCGGTTCAGTTCTGCTGCGATCGACCGGGGGCTTTGTCCTGCAGCAAACTTTCTAAAAATACGGCGAATAGTATCAGATTCCTCGGGAATGATTTCCCGATCCCCCCTGATTGGTTCGCCCGCGGCATTCCACTTTTTGACCGGTCGATAGCCGTAACACAGGCCGCCGCCAGCCTTGCCTTGCTCCACACGGCCCCGCAACCCGCGATGAGTCTTGGCTGCGAGGTCTTTGAGAAATAGAGCGTTCATCGTGCCCTTGAGGCCGACATGCAGTTCGCTGATTTCACCCTCGGCTAAAGTGACGATCCGCACACCAGAGGATTTCAGATTCTTGAACACGATGGCAACGTCGGCCTGGTCGCGCGAAATACGATCCAGCGCCTCCGCCAGCACGATATCGAACCGTCCGGCCTGGGCATCCCTTAACAGGGTCTGGATGCCAGGGCGCAGAATTGTAGACGCACCCGAGAGGGCGGCATCGTCATAGGTGTCCCCAATCTTCCAGCATTCGCGCTCCGCATGTTCGCTGCAGATACGAAACTGATCTTTGATCGAGTTTTCACTCTGATTGTTCGATGAATAGCGAGCATACAGCGCAACGCGGATCATATCAGCTTTCCTCCTTTGATTTATGAGATGTGTGAATTTTATTGTCTGAAGAAATTTTATTATCATTCGCAACGGAGATATTATTCCAATACTCCCTCGCTAGGCGCCGACCAATCAAACAAGATATAGTTTTTACAACCTCAACCAGTCGAGTTTCAGTATCATTTACTGAAAAATTATCATTTGAAGCGGAATAATTAATTTCATTGTTGTTCATTTCATCCTCGCCGGATTGGAATGAACCTTACATATCATAGTTTTTATTGAGTCTAGATTTGAAGGGTACCGTCATTAAAACACGAAAAATTCCCTTGTTTGAGGAAAAAACCGTATTTTTGATGTTTTATCGACGCCAGCGCCAACTTGGAATTTATCTCTATTTTTCAATACCTTGTAAATTTGGTTAAAAAGTTTTTTAATCTAATTTTGTACTCCGAATCGTAGTCACCTCGCGGGCTTTTCGAACGCCCTACATGCGCCTAAGTCCTGACAGAACCGCAACCATGGAAAATGGCTGAATTACAGTCATCTGGCAGATAGTCGCTTCCAGATACGGTAGCAGCAGCATTGCCGGTTACGGTGTCCGAACGAAGCCCGTCGCCTTCGCAGACTAAGCAAACCTTTTTTATGTGAGAAAAACTGGATGTTCTAAGGCAGGGGGTCAGCTCACAGCTTCCCCACATCCCGACAGATCTGAAGAAGACCGCCCATCCGCTGTTGCAGTACGGCCCCGAGCACCATCACACCTTCGAGCAGACGGGCTCCGTCACTGTCCGCCCTCAGGCTTTCCAAGCGGCCTTTCAAAAGGGCATGCTCGATTTCGATCAGACGCAGCACGTCGTGCAGACCGGCATGCAGGTCCTCGAGGCCGGGAGAACGAGCCGGGGGCGGCAGGAGTGGATCTTCAGTCATGACAATCCCTTCGACAAAATGTCGATTTCATGCGAGGATCTGACCATGACGAGTCACGGGCCCCGCAACATTTCAAGTTCACAAAATACGATTTACCGACTTACATATCAAGCGGAATATCGTATTGATGCCTCATTTCTGAATGAGGACAATCAGCGTGGCCCGACAGCGCAGGCGAAAGCGTAGACTTATGGATGACCAGATCCGCCTGATGCGCGACCGTGGCGAACGCCTCCGTGAAGCGGCCCAGACCATCGGCATCACTCACGCCGCCAAGGCGGCTGGTGTGCCCTACACGACGCTGCGTGATTACATGAATGGCGGTGAGATGAAATTCTCCGCCCTGGCGTCCCTGGCCCGGGTCTGCGGCGTATCCCTGGACTGGATCGCTTTTGGCACGGCAGGCGGTTCCCTCTCCGGCGCGGCAGAGGTCCAAACGACATCGACGCGGCAGATCGTTGTCCCCTGGTATGACAATCGTGAAGACGGTCTCCGTATCGGGCGTGACTGGTTACAGCACGCCGTTCCCAGGGATCTGTCCACACTTTGCCTCATCACCAATGAAGGCGATGCCATGGAGCCGACCCTGTCGTCAGGCGATCTGGTGATCGTGGATCGCGGCGTCACTGCTGTGTCAGGCAGTGCGCTTTATGCGCTTGAGAGTGCTGGCACCCTGATGGTCCGCCGCCTCGACCCGCGACTGGGCGGAGGTGTGCGGGTCATTGCCGACAATCACCGCTATCCGCCACAGGATATTGTAGCTGATCGTCTGGACTGCTTCCGCCTGCTCGGCGAGGTCGTCTGGATTGGCGGTGTGCCGCATTCGTAAGGTTCAGCATACTCGACGAAACGCCGACTATTATATTGGGCGTAAAACCGTATTGACAGAGGGCGTAAAACCGTAGATTACTGCTTGCAGTCACGGCGAACAGGCGCTGCAGAATTGTCTGCACCCTGGTTTCGAGGAGCTGGCAATGATCTCTCTGTCTGATCCCTTCCATGCAAAATGTCAGGACCCTGTTGTTCGGGCGACCGGTGTCCGGCGCACGCCAGGACACGCCTGACATGCTGCTTATGGGAGCTCTCCTCTTCGTCGGCGCCGCTCTTGTCATCGTGGGGATCAGGGTCTGGTTTCAGGCTGTGGACTGGCTCTGTGAGAACGACGTCTTCCCGCCAATGATCATCATGCTCCTTGTGGCTACGATCACAATGATGCTGTTCAACCCTTGATGAGAGGCGAAAGAAACTGATCATGGCACCTTCTGGCAACGCCTCTGAAAACGGGCACGGTGATGATACGCAGAAGGCGGCCTATCTGGAAACATATGGTGAAGAGGAAGCCGAGACGCTTCAGATGCTGCGATACGCGACGTGGATGGACGCGGGCATCTGCGTCGTCTGCGGCGTGATCATGGGCCTGTTATGGCATTCGCTCATCATGTTCTGTGTCGGAATGGGAAGCTGGATTTGTCTTCGGATGGAATTCCGCAAGCAGCGCAAGGCCGCCCGGCTGCGGCGACAGCAATACGGTCTGGACTGAACAGACAGCCGTCCATCGTCCGCAGTCGGCTTACAGATATTTTCTTTCAATAAAACTGTTCTCATCAAAGAACGGAGAGGATTTTCCATGTCCAAACGCATGCTCAAAACACTTGCCGCCACTCTGTCTCTGACCGGGCTGATCGCCCTGACGGGCTGTGCCTCGGAGGGCAATGAAGCCCTCAAAAATGAAACGACCGCCTCTATCGATCAGAAGATCCAGGATGGTGTGACAACCAAAGAGCAGATCCGCGCGCAGTTTGGCGATCCCCGAGAAAGCACTTTTACCGACAGCGGCCACGAACAATGGCGCTACTCGTTCTCCAACGCCTCGTCGGATGCCTCCAACTTCATTCCACTATATGGAGACCTGCATCAGGGAACTCATGGCACAGAGAAGACCCTGACCGTACTCTTCAACGGTGACGTCGTCTGGCACCACACCATGAACTCATCTGCCGTCAAAACGGGGAGTGGCCTCTTCTGAAACTGAGAATACCCCAACTCTCAGACGGCTTCTCCAGCCTGCGACTATCTCGAACGACTTCATGTCTTGCCAATGATCAAAAAGGTAATTCCGTGAGGCACCTCTTTCTTGCACCACTGATAACGGCCCTCCTTTTGCTGCCTTCGGCTCACGCACAGAGCGACAGGCAGGCCATTGCCCAGGCCCACTGGCTCAATAGCGATCAGGGCCGCCCGGTCACGCCTTCTGACACCTTACTCCTCAAAGCAGTCCCTGACCTCAAGAAGACAAAGAGAGGCTATCAGGATATGTGCGACACCCCTGTCACGCCCAAAATCCTGTCTCTCGATGTCGGCGGCTCTCTGGGGAGGGTGAATGTCGTCATTGAAGAGGACTCTGCCTGCTTTGGAGGAGCCGGTGCAGACTATACGATCCTCGACAAAGACCGGCATGTCCTGTGGCAGAATTCTGCCGCTGGCATCGCAACGCTCAGCAGTCGTCACGATGGCGTCCAGGACCTGACCTTTGCCGGGCCTGGCATGAGTGTTCCGATCTGGAGCTGGAATGCGGGAAAACACAGTTTTGTATTCCGCAAGACTGTCGAGACACAGTGAGCGCCCCCGGTATGGACAGGAAAGACATCGATTTCGAGCAGATCCGGGCGCGACTGCACCGGTTCTGGCAAGCTCCGGACGAACTGACTCTGGGAGCCTGGCTCAGCGTTCTGCTCAGCGGCATCTTTTCCTGCGCCTACCGGCACGTCGAACGGGACATGTCCTGGGTCCAGAAAACGGGTTTCAGTGGATTTCATGTCATGGGGTTTGCGCTGTGGCTGGCGATTGCCGCTTTCGGGGCAGCCTGTCTGAGCCGCAGACGCGCTTCGTTTAATGTTCCACGCCTGTATTGTGATCGGGCCGCTTATGCACTGGCGCTGTTCTGCCTGATCAAAACCTATGTCTTTCTGCAGTCATATCAGACCCAGACGCAGAATTTCTTCTTTTTCTTTTCCACGTTTCATCTTTACTTCACACCCGACTTCGGGATCGTGTTCATGCTGGCAGCCCCCTGCCTGCTGTGGCGGGCAACACGGGTCGAGAAAACTGTCCTGAATGACATGCCAGACGATTCGAACCCGGATCATCTTTCTTCACAGGATGATGAAACGCTGTGAAAACGTGCCAGCCCCAAACCGGAGCTGGCACGCGGCACTCAGTCTTCTTGGCGGTTGCTCTGCAGCATGCGCAACAGAGCGATCACGGCGCTGATCGCCGGAACGTCCTGTGGCAGACTGTCACGATAGGCCACCAGTTGTGGCAGAACCATCTCGAACATGATGGCGTTGCGATCTTCCTGGTCGATCAGTTTATGCTGTGTCATGAACATTGTTCTCATACTTGGACTTGACACCAGAACTGCAGGCGTGAAACCTAGCAGTACAATCCGGAAGGATCTTCATGGGGATGAGGGGACAATCCCTAATCAAAACCTTCCAAATACTTCTAAGTGCTCTTCCTTTCTGTCATGCGCGTGCGCCCGCACGCAGGGGTAGTTGCGGCGGCGAAAACCTGCTCTGACACCCCCTGTCATGAGGTAACCGTGAGGTGCCTCTATCGTCGCGAGCGCTGTTTCATCGTCATCCGGGCATAGGCCGCCTGGAACGCCTCTTCGCAGATGGCGACCAGCCAGCCGGGATGCGCCATCATGTCGAGCCAGATGATGCGTAGCAGAGGCCGATCCGGTTCACTGAACCAACGCTCCTTGATTGCCAGACGCTCGAGGGAATGCTCTTCAACATCCGTCTGGCATTCGCGATCTGATCCCAGCATGCCCATGACTTCGAGATAAACCAGAGGCGTGTCGTCATCCGGAGCGCAGATGCCGAAATCACTGCGCAGAAACCGCCCTTTTTCCAGCAGAGGGTGACAGCACAGATCCAGATCGTCAGGCTGTAGGCGCCGCAGGGTTTCCCAGACGATGCGTTCCGGGTTGGATTCCAGCTCAGTGCCGTCAGAAGCGACGTGGCTGCCCTCTGGCAGGTGGGCATACCGACGTGCGAGAGCCCCCAGCAGACGCCCCCAGTCTCCGGCATTCCCGGCAAGTTCGGCCAGATGATGCGCCTGCGGTCCGCAATACCGCATCATCGGCGAGACCGGGGGCGCGCCCAGTTCCTTGGTCAGCTCCGCCATGATCCTCAGGTCCTGCGAGGTCGCGTCCCACACAGAAATGCGACGGGTCTGGCGGAATGTATGGCCGCGCATCCGGGCGCGTGAAGAAAACTGTCTCATTGTCAAAGATCCTTTGGGCCCCGATCGCCTGAGGGCAGATCAGGGCTGAGTATTGATGGAAAAATGTGTTTGTCTGGTCAGGTTCAGGACAGGGGCGACCGGTCAGCCACCTCCTGAAGTCCTTTTTCAAAGCCCCGCAAAAGCTGCCGGAGCAGCAGCACATGGCCGTCCAGCGGACGGCCAAAGGGCATGGTGTCGGCAAGACCATGATCGCGTGCGGCCAGAAGGGCTGGCAGCAATACGTCGTGCATCTGCAGCCAGACATCGACCAGCCGGTCCAGTCCGGTATCGGAGGGAGAGAAATGTTTGGGTGTCATGAGGCAGGGACCCTGTCTGTCTCGTTCCTGCAAGACGCAGATCGACACCGGCCCACCTTGAAGCGTCCGATGACCAATTGAGTGTTCAGGAACGGAAGGAATGAAAGATTTTGGAAAGCGGCGTCTGATTGCCGAATTTCAGCCGTTTCGGGACGGATGATCGGGATCATCCGGAAGTCCCAGCTGATCGAGGCTGGCCCGCAGGTTGTAGCCAGGGGCGCAATCGGTCGCGAACCAGTGAGGATCGACCGCCAGACCATTGATGACAGGCGCAGGCTCGACATCGGTCGAAGAGGACAGACCCAGAAGATCGACCGGGTTGAGGATCTGCAGCAATGCGTCAAGCAGCATCCGGTCCTGAGCCGAAGCCGACAGGCCGACGAGATCCTCGGGCTCCAGTCCTCTGTACAGGTTCTTCAGAGCCGCATGCAGCACGAGGCTCATCGGTGTATGGAACATCAGATCAGGCCAGACTTCTCTTGCGCTGCGGTAAAGACACAGGCTCGGCAGAGCGAGGGCTGTATCGCCCGGTATGAGCCAGCGACGCAGAAAGTGCAGATTGAAGCCCGCAACCGCCTGAGGCGGCATCCATCCCCTCTTGGGGAAACACCAGAGGCTCCTCAAAGCAAAGTCGTCCCGAACCGCTGTGATGGAGATCCAGGGTCCGATAGCGGGTCTGGATCGCGGAGAGGGTCAACGGGGTCCAGCGGAAGTCCTGAATGATGAAATCAAAAATGCTGCCATCCCCGAAAGCCAGGATCGGCTTGTGGGGGCGCCAGCTCACAAGCCGGATCCGAAGTGACGACACCTGCATAAAGCCAGTGCGCGCACGAAAACGCTCAAGCCGTTCGGCCTGAGATACGGAAGAAAGCAATGTCATGATGTCTGTCCTGAAAAGACCAAGCTAAAGAGAGGGAAATGCGTGATAGAAAAACCGTCTCTTTACTCAGTGGGATTGAGGGGAGAATTGCCCTCATCAGAACCCATGAAAGCATTGGCGCCCTGACCCGCCCTGCCCTATCTCTTTTGGTCCCTCTGTTTTGAACGATGCAGATTTTGACCTGTCAAAATCGCGCTGCTCAGCGCGCATCGTTCGACCGCTTGAGGCCATTGCATCCGCCTTATAGAAAATGGCGGTTATCCGCTGTTTTCTCCGCGTTTTGCGTATGCACCGCATACCAAAATGCAGTATCGTGCCTTAAATCGTAGGTTCATTTGGTCGGAGCAGGCTTATTTGCACCATGAACCGACTGGGCACAGGTTTTTTTGGGTCGTTATGACACCAGGACGGACAGATCGTGGCACCCGGCGTCATGCTGTCATCGGCATTTTATAATCGTGCTGTGACAGCTTGAGTTATAGTGTCATCTGCTGTCATGACGGCATCACCTTGTCGACACTCTATGCTGTCAGTTCAGCTTTGTGTCTGATTTTATTGAAGGTTTTTTTAAACACGCTCTGGACGCAAGGCCGCTCTCAATACCGATCCCGCATTGGAACACTCATGCATTATACGAATGACGGAAATGTTAATGAGCACATATCGTTTGCCAACCGCCCCGCTATCATTGCACAAAAACTCATCATTACGGTTCTTGGGCAAGGCTCATCGAAAACTAGGATGGGTGGCAACACAATTAAGGCGATAATTGAACTTCTGCTTACGCCCTCATCCCAGACATACGAGCCGCATTGATTGATGCTTGAAAGCGGCCATCGATGTGATTTCGGGCAGCATGCAGCTATACTGTGATAGATGTACGGATTGGCAATTTCTCTTGCAAAAGATAAGCTCGTTGCATGACCTCGCTGCGCCCAAACCTTATCAAGCGAATTGATCGTCTGCCCAAGCCGACTTCAGCTGCTGCCGCTCTGCAGCCATTGTTTGAAGCTGTAAGTAACGCAATTCACTCAACGCAAACGCGCTTCCGTGACACCGTCCAAAAGCAAGGTCGCGTTGTGGTCACAATTTCGACCAACCGAAAAAAAGAGGGGGTCTGGGCGACTGTCGNGCGAATTGATCGTCTGCCCAAGCCGACTTCAGCTGCTGCCGCTCTGCAGCCATTGTTTGAAGCTGTAAGTAACGCAATTCACTCAACGCAAACGCGCTTCCGTGACACCGTCCAAAAGCAAGGTCGCGTTGTGGTCACAATTTCGACCAACCGAAAAAAAGAGGGGGTCTGGGCGACTGTCGAGGACAATGGACTGGGTCTCGATACGTGCAACTGGGACGCCTTTACCACAACTGATACCGACAACAAGCTCAGTATTGGCGGCAAAGGCGTTGGCCGCCTTCTTTGGCTTGACTGCTTTGAGCATATACAGATCACAACAGTGTATCGTGAGGGCGAGAAACTTTCTCGCCGCAAGTTCACGTTCCGTCTCGCCAATGATGATCAGATAACCGATTATCAGAGTGAGGCTGTTCTACCAACTTCCGACACTTCGTTCCATGTCCGGTTCAGCRGATTACGAGATAACGGCTACCGGGCCAAGTTCCCTGGACGAGATAGTTTTATCTTCCAACACATCACGTCGCACTTCCTACCAACTTTCATAGGGAATCATTGTCCAATAATCGACGTCCATATTGGTGATGAGACCCAGCACTACCCGGCCGATATCGACAAAATCGTTTATCGCAAAGAAATGCCCGTTGAGTTGAATACGCCGGCTTATGGAAGCCTTTATCTCACTCTTATGGAGTGCGACAAGGTCGCAAGCTCTGACCTGAAGGGTTCTCATTTCGTTCACTTCATAGCACATGATCGCACAGTGCATTCCCAGTGCATCGACGGTAAGCTGGGCCTCAAATATTTTGGTCCTAACGGCGACAGGGTTTTTCACGCCATCTTGACGGGTGAATATCTCGACAGCAACGTCAATCAAGAACGCACAGCTTTTATGTTTGAGGACGTCGTTCTTGAGCGAATTATCAACGATGTTTGTACCGATATGATCGAAGCATTCCTCGCCGAGCMACTGGCTCGGCTGAGTGGTGAGCAACGCAAGATCATCGGCCAAATCACGCAAAGCTATCCGTCTGTCGCCTTYGGCGACACCAACGAGTTGCAAGCAAAGCTACCATCCGGTGAGTTGAGCAGCGATGCCATATATGGCCATCTATCTCGCGAGCGATTTCGGCGCGATCAGCGGCAGGCTGAGAAAATCCGATCGGTACTGACCCGCCTGAAAGACGGCGAGGCCACCGTGGAAACCTTTAGCACTGCCATTGCTGATGCTAGYAAGGCAATCGAAGACGCGGAGCAGCGYAGCCTTGCCGAATACATCATCCGCCGCAAGGTAGTGCTCGATTTTATTGAAATTCTTTTGCAAAAAGTTCGGGATGATAACCGTGACAGTGCCTATCAGCGAGAGGACGTCTTACACTCTTTTATTTGCCCGCTACGCATCAACACACTTACTGATGGGCGCAGGAAAGTCGAACCAGCTACGTCACACGATCTCTGGATCGTCGACGAGCGGCTGACCTTCGCCCAATATTTTAGCTCAGACGAGGAGTTCAACAAGCTTTCTGAAGCGATTGACAGCAATGAGCGGCCTGATGTCCTTATCTTCGACTATGTCCACGGACTGCGGCAAGTCGAGGAGCCTTCCAAGGTGCTTCTCGTCGAATTCAAACGGCCGGGACGCACGTCCTACGCCGATGACGAGAATCCCCAACTTCAGGTCGAGCGCTATGTCCGCCGTCTCCAGACCGGGAGCATGTCCGATGTCAAAGGGCGGCCAATCAAACTCGATGACCGCACCGTGTTCTACTGCTTTATTGTTGCCGATATCRTCGGTAAACTCGATGAATGGACCTATAGCTGGCAAAGGACCGCGGATGGCCGGGGKCGTGTCTACCAGCCCCGGGATGGCTTTCGCGGTTCGATTGAATTGGTCGGCTGGGATGCTCTCCTGGCGGATGCGCGTGGTCGCAACCAAGCCTTCTTCGATAGAGCCGGGATCAGCGGAGAGAGTTACTTCAGCGCCTGAATTCACATACCTTCTCAACCACAGGCACATGCCGCCCCGTCTACGATAATTAATTACCATAAAGATCAATCATATAACGGGCATTTTTTCGGATTGGCTGTAAACGTCCGAGCCTGATCGTGTTGTCGACCGGGTGTCCTCTACATGCAGTCTTCCTTGCCTCGGAGCGATTTGGTTATCAATGGTTTAAGTTCATCTAGAATAGGTTCGGTGACGGCTCGGGTATGGAGGTGATTGTCGTAGTGACCGAACTCGTGACATCCGTTTATTTTAATATCAACACAGGAAATAACAGCAATGCAGAAATTTCTTGTTACTTTTGACATTCACGGCGGCGATCAAGGCTCTAATATATATGCAGAAATCTACAAGGATATTAGGCAAAAATATGGAAAAGAAGGATTTTGTAAGGACTTTGGACAATTTTTCTTTCTCTCTCCCTCTCTTTCTTTTTCTTCTATCCCACTCTTCTTTCTTTCTACTCTCCCCTCCAATTCAAATAGTGGTTTAAGTTCATCTAGAATAGGTTCGGTGACGGCTCGGGTATGGAGGTGATTGTCGTAGTGACCGAACTCGTGACATCCGTTTATTTTAATATCAACACAGGAAATAACAGCAATGCAGAAATTTCTTGTTACTTTTGACATTCACGGCGGCGATCAAGGCTCTAATATATATGCAGAAATCTACAAGGATATTAGGCAAAAATATGGAAAAGAAGGATTTTGTAAGGACTTTGGACAGTTTTGCATTGTCAAAACCACTCATGATGTAACTGCGATCCGAAACTTCGTTCGAGATGCGGTCAAATCAAAGTCAAATAGATACCCTTATGACTCCGCTGATATAGTTGTATTTACTGTCGGAGATAAAATTGCCATTATACGCGGCATAGAAAATGGCAAATTAAATGATTTTGCACGTTTTTTTAGAAATGCCGATTGAGGCGCATTGCTATGCCAATTACCCATGCTTCCGCATCGGACCCAACCTACCCGACGGACTGCAGCCGCCTTCATGTCGGACAATCCGAAGCACAAACAAATGCTCCCAAAGCGGACGACGTTGGCCAAGCTTGCCTGGGTGACTTTTATTTTCTCAGGTGAGCATCCATGCCCGACGGGTTCAGGACAGTCCGAACTGGTGTTTCTTTTCCGAAGGCTTGATGAAGCGCGTGGTGAGCAACAGAGCGCCATGAAACAAGGCGAGCAGTCCGAATGTTTCGGCGAATGCCGTTGACGCCACGTGCGGCGCGCCAATTGCGGCCAGTCTCCACCCGAGGAATGTGGCGCACGCTGTAATCAACATCGGCCCTCCGATCCTTTGCATGATGTTCAGCGCAGTCGTTGCCATCGGGATATCCGCGCGTGCGATCGAAGCGTATCCCGCACTCATCGCCGGAATGCCGACGGCGCCCGCGCCGCCGCCACGCAACAACAATGCTATGGTCAGCAGGACGACGTTCAGACCGCTATAAGCAAGCACCACCAAAATCACTGTTCCGACCAACGACAAAAGAGCCCCGCAACCGGTCAGATTGCGCGCGTCAAACCGGTCACTCAGACGGCCAATGAGCGGATAGACGCACATCATCCCCAGACCCAGTGGCGCCATGAACAGACCCGTCCGCTCGGGCGAGACACTGCAGACATGGATCAGCCATACGGGTAGAAGCATCTGACCAGCGAATGACACCCCGTTCGTCAGAAACATGATGACCGCCGACACAGAAAAGGCGGGTGCACGCAGCAGCCGCAGATCGATCAGCGCGTCATCACCCTTGTGTCGAGCGGATCGGACATACAGGACGAACAGCACGAGAGACGCACCCAGGGTCGCTGATCCGTAGGGTCGGGTGACATGATCCATGCCGTAGAGAAACGAGACGAGGGCGGGTGCGAGCAATCCGAGCCCTGTCAGATCAAGCGGTCGGGGGCGCTCCTCATGTCTGTCGTCCGGGAGAAACAGAACGGCGAGGATGAAGGCCGCGAGCCCGACCGGGACATTGAGAAGAAAGATCCATCGCCAGGACGCGAGGGAGAGAATGGCGCCCGCGACGACGGGTCCAAGAAGCGGCGCGAGCAGAACGGGCGCCGTCATTGCGCTCGCGACTCTCGGCATCTGTCGGCCCGCTACACGGGCAACCGTCATCTGCGCCATAGGGGCGAGCAGGCCGCCCGCCATGCCTTGCAGTAGACGGAATATGATCAGAGACGGTGCAGACCACGCCAGTGCGCACAGGCCTGATGTCAGTGTGAAGGCACCGAAGCACCATAAATAGACCGCTCGCCCCCCGAGGCGGCTTACGAGCCATCCGTTCAGCGGCAACGTCAGGGCGAGAGCCAGCAGATAGCCGCTGACCACCCATTGAATGTGCGAAAACGGCGCGTGCAGGGTCGCGACAAGATCGGGAAGCGACACATTGACGATCGTGGCGTCCAATTGCGCCATGAAAGACCCGATCGCCGCGACGCTCACGATTTTCCAGGTGCCTGGAGGCAGTCGATCCGAGCCTTGGGTAGGCGACGATGTTCCGGCGTTCATGAATGATCTCGCCGAGAACCGCGAGACGCGCTAGACATCCGCCCTGCGCTCAGGCATCCAGCGCGATCACCTCGCTCGTCGTTACACGGCCCAGACGGGGGAAAATCTCCTCGCAGGCAAAACGCTGCATCTGGTCCGTGAAGGTAGACATGACATCCTCGGCGAGCACGACATTATATCCATGCTCATGCGCTGCTCTGGCAGTCGATTCTACGCCCAGATTGGTGGCGATTCCGCCTAGCACGATGGTCGTGATACCGCGTCGCCGCAGCTGAAGGTCAAGATCCGTGCCGTAGAAGGCACCCCACTGCCGTTTCGTGACACGCAGATCGGTTGGCTCGGCAAGTCCGTCAACGAGTTCTGCCCAGTCCGGCGCGAAGCCTCCGGGCGGCGAAAAGTTGCGATCGACGACCGCATGCACGGCATCGGCGAAATCTGGTGCGAACGCTACATTAACCAGAATGACCGGAGCCCCGGCAGCCCGGAAACGCATTGCGAGTTCTTTCGATCGCTCAACAATTAAAGCACCCGGTGTCGGAGCTAAAGGAAGCCCCGTGATGCCCTTCTGGAGATCGATCAGGACGAGAGCCGTCCTGGTGGCTGGAAGCGAAATCATGGCAAGACCTTCCCTATCGGCATTAGAACCGCCATCCCGAACCGTTGTCCGGAACACACGGAAACGTTAATAAGTTGAGCATATACTCAAGCAGGAGCATTATTTGAGGATGGACTCAAATTCGTCAAGGGGTAAACGAACGTCTCTTCAGCCGCTGCGCGCGGCTGGGCGTCAGCGCGTCGAGGAATTACTGGAGGCCGCGTCCGACCTCATGGCGGAACGAGGTTACGAGGCGACAACTATGGCGGAGATCGCCGCGCGCGCCGGGGCGAGGATCGGCTCGCTCTATCGTTTCTTTCCGAATAAGGAGGCGGTGGCGGACGCTTTAGTGCAGCGCCATATTGCCATTCTGGCAGACGAATACGCCGCACTCGCCAAACGTGCGGCCACCCTCTCGCCGGACGCTCTGGCGGATATTTTGATCGAACTGCTTGTCACGCTTCATCCTCGCGTGAAATCTCTGTCCGCGCTGATGGAGGCGCGGACAGACAAGATGGAGATCCGTGATCGTGCGCGAGGACATGCTATAGTCGGAATTTCGGCGGCGTTGCGTGTCTGTGCGCCAGGGTTGGATGAGGGGCTGGCGAGAGATATCGCTGCGGTCGTTCTAAACACTATGAAAATCTTGCGCGGCATGCTCGCGAAGGACGCTCCCACGACGCCAAGCGCGCCTGACGAGCTACGGCGGATGAACCGTCTTTATCTTTCGGACCGGCTGGCACCCTTCCGAAATATTTGAGCCCGTGCAACAGATATGAAGCCGTAACTTCCTGGATTGATTAGGCTCAGGACCCATTGATTTTTGTGGGGAATTTTGAATCAGGCTCTGTGAGGAGACTGAAGATGAGCGACCTGTATTGGCTGACGGACGAACAGATGTAGCGTCTGCGGCCGTTCTTTCCCAAGAGCCACGGCAAACCTCGCGTTGATGACCGCCGTGTGCTGAGCGGCATCATTTTTGTGAACCGCAATGGTATGCGCTGGCGTGATGCGCCCCGGGAATACGGTCCGTACAAAACGCTCTACAACCGCTGGAAACGTTGGGGCGCCATGGGCATTTTCATGCGGATGATGGATGGCCTGTCTGCCGCGAAGGCTGAGCCCCAAACCATCATGATTGATGCGACGTATCTCAAGGCGCACCGCACGGCTTCGAGCCTGCGGCTAAAAAAGGGGATCCAGGCCGCCTGATCGGTCGCACCAAAGGTGGTATGAATACCAAGCTGCATGCGGTCACCGATCAGAACGGACGACCGCTGAGCTTCTTCATGACTGCGGGACAGGTCAGTGATTATACTGGTGCCGCTGCTCTGCTGGACAGTCTTCCTATGGCACAGTGGATGCTGGCGGACCGAGGTTATGACGCCGACTGGTTCCGGGATGCCTTGGAGGAAAAAGGGATCAGGCCCTGCATTCCGGGGCGAAGATCCCGCGGAAAACCAGTCAAATACGACAAGCGAAAATATAAACGTCGCAACCGCATCGAGATTATATTCGGAAGGCTCAAGGACTGGCGGAGGGTCGCAACCCGCTATGACAGATGCCCAAATGTCTTCTTCTCAGCCATCTGCCTCGCTGCAACCGTCATCTTCTGGCTATGAGTCCTGAGCCTAGCACTACTTTGGCAGAAAATATTGGGGAAGGGATTCCCTTGGGCGGCGATCACTGATTCATAGGAGACTGGCTATGATGAGGGCTGGCGATGGACCGGGATTGGCGAGAGGATCTGGAGGCGTGGCTCGCGCCGTTTATTGAAGCCCTCGGGCACAAGGCACGGGCAAGGATGTGCCCGGCTTATATCGCCGGGCTGATCGGGCCGGGAGATCGCAAGAGCGTTCAGCCGATGGCCGCGCGCGCAGATGAGATCAACTACGATCGGCTGCACCATTTCATCGCGGCCGGTATCTGGGACAGGGCCCTTGTCGAGGCAGCGCTGGTGAAGGCGGCGGATCGCCTGGTTGGCGACGAGGCGGGTTTCCTCGTGATCGACGATACGGCGCTGCCCAAGAAGGGCACCCATTCGGTCGGCGTGGCACCGCAATATGCCTCGTCGCTGGGCAAGACGGCCAACTGCCAGTCTCTGGTTTCGGTCACATTGGCGTCGCGCGAAGTGCCGGTGATGGTGGGTCTACGGCTCTTCCTGCCCGATGAATGGACCAGCGATCCGGAGCGCATGGCGCGGGCTCATGTGCCGGAAGATAAACGAACGTCCCTGACAAAACCGGAGATTGCGATCGAGGAGATCGATCGGGTCATCGCCTCAGGTGCCCGTTTCGGCTGCGTGCTGGCCGATGCCGGATACGGTTCCAGCGGCCCGTTCCGACAAGCGCTGAGCCAGCGCGGCCTGTCATGGGCGGTCGGCCTGTCCCGCCGGCAGAATGTCTATCCTGCCGACGTGGCGCTGGTTTTCCCCAACGCAAAGGTTGGCAAACGTCGTAAATATCATGTCCCGGATCAGTCGCCGGTCGCTGCCCAAGCATCTCTGGCCACGGAAAAATGGCATAGGGTCAGCTGGCGCCGCGGCACCAAAGGCCGGTTGGCGTGCCGTTTCGCGGCGCGCCGCGTCCGGATCGCCGATGGACACAAGCACCGCATGCTCGACAATCGCGTGCAGTGCATGCCGGGCGATGAGGTCTGGCTCGTCGGCGAACGCCGGGCAAGCGGCGAGCAGAAATATTACGTGTCGAATCTACCGGCCGAAGCGAGCCTCAAGACGCTTGCCGCGGCGATCAAGGCCCGATGGATCTGCGAGCAGGCCCATCAGCAACTCAAGGAAGAACTGGGGCTCGACCATTTCGAGGGGCGGTCATGGAGCGGACTGCACCGCCACGCCTTGATGACCATGATCGCCTACGCGTTCCTCCAGTCCCGCCGCCTCAAGGCAGCGGGACGGAAAAAAAAGAATCGGTGCCCCACCGCCGCAGCCGAGCATGCCGGCCATCAGGCAAGCCATCCTGGACCTCTTTACGCAGCCTCACCCACGGCGATGTCCCCACTGTCAAAAACTTCTCGCCAACACCGCCAAGCCTGTTCTGCCAAAGTAGTGCTAAACACCTAAGAATTTCAATAAACTGTTCTTCGATCCCGCCAAGTTCAGTCCCTGTTCTGTGCCCAGATTCTGGCAGCAGCCCTGTCCAGAATGATCGTGGCATTGTCATGCAGGCGGATCGCCGAGGCGCTCACGGCCTCGCTTACGGGACCGTTCAGGGCCTCATCGACGATCGCCGCCTTCCCGTCCCCGACGGCCACCAGCACGAGGCAGCGTGCATCAAGAATCGTCCCGACGCCCATGGTCAGGGCGCGTTCCGGGACCCGCTCCGGATCGTTGCCGAACATACCGCTGTTCTGGCGGCGTGTGACCTCATCGAGATGCACAACCCGTGTCCGGCTGTCGAACGCGGAGGGCGGTTCGTTGAAGCCGATATGCCCGGTCTCGCCAATGCCCAGAAGTTGCAGGTCAATGCCATTCGCCGCACGGATGGCCGCTTCATAGCGCGCGCATTCCGCCTCCAGATCCGGCGCGACACCATCCGGAACATGTGCCCTTTCAGCAGGCATGTTCACATGCGCGAAGAGGTGCTCCTGCATGTAGTGGTGGTATGAATTCGGGTCTGTCGGCTCCAAACCAGCATATTCATCCAGATTGAAGGACGTGGTGCCGGAAAAATCCAGTGCATCTGCTGCATGCCGCTGCACCAGAAGCCGGTAGATATTCTCCATTGTGCGGCCCGTCGCGAGGCCAAGAACAGGCGCCGGAGACCTGCGGATCTCGTCCGCGATCATGCCGGCGGCACGGCGGAAGGCCTGTTCGGGACTGTCGGTGACGATGACATTCATGGGCTTTATCATTCCTGTATGACGTTCACGCCCGGCGCGCGCCGTTGACCCAGACTTCGAGGACCCTGAAGCCTGTCATCAAGAACCGTGAAATCTGCCAGAAGATCCGGCGCAATAGCGCCCCGGTCATGCAGGCCGAGATAGGCGGCGGCATTCGTACTGACCAGACGCGCGGCCCTGGGAAGGGACATTCCGGCGTCGATGGCATTGCGCAGGGCCTGATCGAGGGTCAGGACACTTCCCGCAAGGGAGCCCCCCGGCAGTCGCACCACGCCGTCCCGGATCATCACGTCCTGACCGCCGAGCTGGCTGGGGCCATCCAGTTCGCCGGTGCCGCGCATGGCGTCCGTCACGAAGAGCAGCCGGTTCCCCATCACACGTTCTGCCAGACGGAAACTGGCGGGATGCACGTGATGGGTATCGAAGATCATCTCTCCGTAGGCCACATCGCTGCACATCAGCGCCGTAACCGGGCCCGGTCGCCGTCCCTCGATGGAAGACATGGCATTGAACAGATGGGTCGCTCCCACCGTCCCGCCCGCCGCACAGACCAGACAGATCGCTTTTTCCGTCCCCTCGAAATCCGTGGTGGTATGTCCAAGACTGACCCTGACGCCTGCCTTTGCAAAGGCCTGCATGGCGGCGGATGCGTGCTCCAGCTCCGGCGCAATCGTCACGACACGGACACAGCCGGTCGCAACAGCTTCAGCCACGCGCCCGGCGGTCGGCTCGATATTGAAAGGCGGCTGGGCACCCAGCTTGTGCGGACTGACAAACGGCCCTTCCAGATGCGCGCCATGAATGCGGGGGCCATTCTGCACACCTCTGTCATGGACCGTCGCAACGGCCCGGAGAGCGTCCATGACATCCGGCCAGGGTGCGGTTGATCGTGGTGGGCAGAATGGTTGTCGTGCCGTGGCCGAGATGGAAACGGGACAGGGTTTCAATGGCCGCCACACCATCCATCGTATCGGCACCGCCGCCGCCATGAACGTGACCATCGATGAACCCCGGCAGGATATAGCGCTCTGAGGCCTCGGACAGCGGAGCGATGTCGCGGATATGGCTGTCGAAGCTGACCCGTCCAGACACGACACGGTCCCGCAGGACGATCCTGCCATCGAGATGCGACATCATGGTTTCTGATCCAGAGGCAAGAGGCCGGTCTGACCATAACGCCGCGCATAGAGCAGAAGGGCAAGGTAGGACGGCAGGACAAGCAGGGCGAACATCGCCTGAAAACCGATGAGAGGCTTCAGGGCGACATAGATCTGCGGGATGATGGCCCCGCCGCTATACGCCATGACCAGCAGGGCGGACGCCAGAGGCGTCCATGCGCCCGCGCCGCGGATGGCGATCGGGAAGATCGAGGGCATCAGCATGGCATTGGCGGCCCCAAGGAGGGCCACACACAGAACCGAGACATAGCCATGTGTCAGGAAGGCTGCGATCGTGAGCAGTCCCCCCAGAACGCAGGCCAGTTCCATGAGCCGCTCCTGCGTCAGGATGCGCGGCACGATCACGAAGCCGGTCACGTACCCTCCGAGCATCGCGGCGAGGGTCAGAGACGTGAAGAAACGGGTCTGGCTGAGTGGCAGGCCGAAGCCCTGCCCATAAGTGCCGATGGCGTCTCCCGCCATGACTTCAACACCAACATACACAAACATGGCGGCAATCCCGAAGACCAAATGCGGCCGGAAAATACGCCCGCTGCTTTCCAGCGGTCCCGGTAACGCTGGCGCCTGAAGATCGGGCAACCGACAGATCGCCACACCGATTGCGGTGACAAGCAGGATGGCGGCCATCGCCATGTAAGGGGCATAAATGGCGTGGACAAACCCGGCGAGAAGTGCGTTGCGCGCCGCAGGATCGGTCGTCTCCTGCGCGCGCTGGGAAATGCTGCCGATATCCCCCATGACCAGCGTCGCCAGCACGATCGGCGCGAGGATCCCGGCGCATTTGTTGCACACACCCATGATGGCAATGCGCTGTGCAGCACGCTCAGACGGTCCAAGCAGGCTGACGAGAGGGTTGATCACAACCTGCATCAGCGAAAGGCCCGCCCCCATGACCAGAAGACCGGTCAGTGCCCCTCCGTAAAGGCGCATGGCGATGAACTGTCCAAACAGCGCCACGCCTGCCGCGCAGAGAAGCAGCGACACCGAAAGCCCCCCACGCAGACCCAGCTTCCGGGCAACAAAGGACGCAGGCAGGGAGAACAGGAAATACGAAAAATAGAACACCATCGGGACGAGAAAGGCGCTCGTATCGCTGAGATCGAACGCGACACGCACGAACGAGATCAGCGGTCCGTTCATCCAGGTCACGAACCCCATGATGAAGAAAATCGCCGCCGCGACACCCAGAGGCGCCAGTCCATAACGACCGGTTAGCCCTCCGCCGGACTGCTGTGCAGACCCGGTCACGACGTCAGTCCGGCGGCACGAAGGGCCTGGGATGTCCGCTCGATCCACGCGTCATCAGGGTCCCAGCCCGCCATGCGCGCGGCATTGAGCAGCCCACCCCCCACAGGAGGAAGACGTGGGGGAACAGGCGCGCCATGCCGGGCCGTGATGATGTCGCGCAGGAACTGGCTCTGGAAAGTTCCGCCGGCGTAACTCCACGGCAACGGGGTCCCGGGGAAGCGGCGCTGGGCGGCATCGATATGGTCGGAGAGATGTTCCGCAGCCTGACGCATCAGGCGTCTGGCCGGCTCAAGACCCTGTTCGGCCAGATCCGACACATGCCGGGCAAGAGCCGCGACACTGGTCCGCGGGTGCTGGAGCGTTCCATACCATTCCAGCAGCGCCGTCCCACAGGCGTCCTTCTCGACCGGCAGCCCCATGGCGCTCGCAAACGGTGCGAGAAAGGCCTGATCCGCCTGGTTGCGCCCGTCCAGAAGCATGGTCAGAAGCGCCAGCGCCTGACGACCGATCCAGAAAGCACTGCCCTCGTCTCCGAACAGACCGCCCCAGCCTCCAACCTTGATCTGCCTTCCTCTGCTGTCCGTCGCCCATGCGACCGAACCGGTGCCGGACAGGAGAAGAACCCCTGCCTGTCCACCGAAAGCCCCGGTACACGCCATTTCCACGTCACCGGTGAAGCTGACAGGGCGAGGAAAAGCTTCCTTTACGACCGCTTCCTGTTTGCGGCCCAGCACGCGGGTTTCGCCATATCCCGCAATCCCGAGCGCGAGCCCCGCCGCCGTGGCGGGGATCTGCGCGAGCAGGGACCGCAGAACAGTCTGCCAGTCGCTCTGGTCAAACGGATTGGAGCCCGCAGCCCGGACCACGGGTCCCAGCGTCCCGTCGCGCCCCAGAACCACCAGAAGTGTCTTGGTCCCCCCGCCATCTATCGCGGCAATACAGGAGGCGGTCGGCGACACGATCGTCGGGGAGGCCGGATACCGGATCTTCATGGTCGGGTGTGAGGCTGGCATGTCTCAACGTTTCGGTTGGAGAGGCAGAAGCGAGAGGGAATGTACGACATTGCACGCTGTGCGCAGGGCATATGGAGCTATTGGGCGAGCGTGAACACGAGCCTGGAAAAATGGCCCACATCATAACGGATCACGACGTCTTTTTGATCGCCGGTATGTCCGACTTTCCTTGCATCGGTCTGGACCTGAATGCGCATATTGCCCGCAATCCAGAGGGTATTGCTGATTTTCAGCGTGTCCGGACAGGGATCATGCAGTGCGAATGTCACATGCCCCTGCCAGGATACTCGGGCTACATCCTGTTGGATCATGACGTCTGCTTCCGGCGTATCGGAGATCCGGAGGGTGCTGATATGTCCGCAGGATGCCCGCCACTGCACGGCGAGCGGATGATACTGCGATTTCCTATCCACGCCGCGCTGCTGATCTGCTGTTTCCCCGCCGAGCAGTATGTCCCGCTCCACCCGGGCACTGACGCTCCGGCTGTTGTCGATCCGTCGTGTTACGTCATGCGACTGTCGGAGTGTCAGAAAATCATTTCTGAGACCGGAAGGCAGTGTGGCCTTGAGAAAGACAAATGTTGGCGCAAACCACAGATCCGCCAGATGAGGGGTCTCAACTGTCATGGTCGCCGGGAGCGGGGCGCTCGAACGTGGCACGAACGTCCCGATCCAGTCCCCCAGTAACGCGACGTAGCTTTCCATATCCATCCCATAGGCACGGTCATAAGGACCGGAAAGGTTTTTCATCGGGGCGCTGTAAAATGCGGCGATGTCCGTCCACAGATGTCGGGAAATGTCTTCTCCCTCTGAACGCATCACCGTGGTCGATCCATAGCGCCGCCACAGGCCCAGCCCGAACAGATCCACGCCGTAATAGGTTGGCGAGTTATATTCCATGAAAGACTGGTGCTGATGGAAGATGGCCACCGTGTCGTGGATCCATCGGTCCCGGATAGCCGCCAGTGCTCTGTCGTGTCTGTAGACTGCATCCTCATCGAGCAGTTGCCCGAACATGATCGCAATATTCGTATAGGATGGGGAAAGACGTCTGTTGTGTAACTCGCCCTGCACAGCCTGATGAATGGACTCATGAAGACGGCTGCGCAGGTCCGGCGTAAGGCGGCCCCCGAAGACATGCAACATCAGCGCGAACTCTGAACCGATGAATTCCCGCCAGTTGGGATCATATTCATTCCAGGCAACAGCTTTTTCCGTTGGCAGGGGTTCGTCGGGAGAACGGCGGAAACTTCCGGCCCATGCAGCCTCATCTTTCATTCCCTCAGACGCCGGATACTGATTGTCGAGAATGACGTTCATAATACGCTCTGCGCGCTGCTGGTCGGTGGGGCCGTGACGCATCATGAGCCCAAACGCATACCAGCTGCTTTCCCGGATTGGATGCGAGACCGGATGCGACGAGCTCAGCACCGTGCCGCGCAGCAGGCCAACAGCAGGATCATAGAGACCGTCCATGGAGACCATGGCCTCGTGGAAAATCCAGCTCTGACGGACATCACTGGCGGCCCGGGTTTCAGGAGTACTCCATGCCGGAAGCGGGATCATCGCACTGGCTCCAAGGAACAGGGAGAGCGCAAGGGAGCGGCGGGATCGTAACGAGCACATGGACGCAATATCTCCAGTCAGGAACATCTTCAGATTTTCAGAAAAATGCGTCGCCGCCAGAGCAGCAGGTTCAGCACGAAACACAGCCCCACATAGGTCACAGCCCAGCCCAGTGTGGCAGTTTTCCCCGCACCGAATAGTCCGAAACTGTGGTCATAACTCCACTGCCATAACGTGACGGGAACTGTGCCTTCACACACGCTCAGCGTCGTCATCAGTCCGTGGGCAAGCTCTGAGAAAACATAGGCGACAATGGCGTTTGAACCGAAAATGACGGCACCTGTGCACATTTTCTGAGCCAGACGGAAGCGCTCCTGGATCCGACGGATATCAAACAGTTCAATGCAGGCTGCGAGAAACAGGAATGATGCGCCTGCACATACCAGCGCATAGGAACTGGTCCAGAGGTTCTTGTTCAGGGGAAACATGAAAGACCACCCCGCACCGGCGATGAGTGTCGTGCTGCCCAGCCAGAGCAGGTGCCGCACCTTCTGCCTGCTGTCGCGGTTCTGCATCACGAGGCCGCCCATCAGCCCGAACAGAGTTGTAGCAAGGCTCGGGATCGTACTCAGGAGCCCTTCTGGATCACGAAAGCCATGATGGAGGCGCCCGGTATGAAACAGGGTCTGCGTCATGGAAACAGAGGCCTGATCCAGCCAGTTGGCAAGATTGTCATGAATATCGAGCAACGGAATATCCGATCCCGGCCATCCCAGTCCGGGAAGCGGCGTTCTGCACAACAGGATCCAGTAGAGCAGCAGTAGCCCTGCGGCCGTGAGGGCGATGGATCGGAAGGATCTGACGTAAAGGTAAAACAGGACTGCGACAAAATAGCAGATGGCAATGCGCTGGAGGACACCGAAATACCGCATCGTTGCCCAGCCGAACGTTGGAAACACACTGATCAGGAGTCCGATCGCAAAAAGGACCAAGGCCCTGCGTGCTGCGCGTCGCAGGATTGCCGCATGAGGTGTCTGCTCGCGTAAAGGTCGTCGCATCGCGAAAATTACGGCGCTTCCCATCAGAAACAGGAAATTCGGAAAGACCATGTCTGTCAGGGTCATGCCGTTCCAGGGACTATGCTGAAGCTGCGAGAACGTATGGGCCGCATCCATGCCGTCATTGACCAGAATCATAAAAGCAATCGTCAGGCCCCGATCAACATCAATTGCGAGCGAACGATCAGACCGGGTCTCAACGATGGAAACATCACGCGCTGTACCGATAAGAGTCATGAATTGATGGCCCCGCTCATTCTGGCAGCCTGCGGCCGCCGGAATGACTGTAAGAATGCAAAAAAAGACGTGATGGCCACCCTCACAGACCGGTCGAAATGGAGGCCATGATGCCGAAATTCGAACCGACATTGTAATTGGGAGAACTTCCGGAAATGGTCGTGCCATAGATGCCTTTGTACGAGCGGGCATTGGCAGTGACCCCGGCAATACCTGACAGATAATTGTTGCCGCCCATATTCTGCACGTTCAGCTGGATCTGGGGATGTTTGAAAACACCGAGCTTTGGGGCGATTCTGTAACCAAGAGTCGTATTGGCCACCACGTAACCCGGCATTTTTTCGTCGTTCATGAACGTCGCGTACTGGGAGGACAGATACCGGAGTTGGAAATTCCCGAAGAAGCGTCCGTCATCATAGGATAGTCCAAGAGATGCCGTGAAATGCGGGCTCTGTACGGCGGTTTTGCCTTTTGTCGGGAGGTAGTCGCTGCCGACCTGATAGTTGTTGTCGATACGCGCATCCAGATACTGGCCGGAGACGTAGGGGCTGAAGTGATGCCAGGGGTGCAGGCCGAATTCCACCTGTGCGCCCCTTACGGTTTCACCTCCCACATTCATCGTCTGGTCGATCAGCGTAGTTGTGCCCGCAATATAGCCACTGGACGTAACCTGATGGTTCGTCAGATTCAGGTTAAACAAAGACGCGGACACATTATAGAGGCCGTGATGGCGAAATCCGATTTCCTCACCGATTGTATATTCGGGTTTAAGTGAGCCTGGCTGCGAAACGGCAGTGGAGGAGGACGGATCGAAGTCCTGCACCTGTGTCTCGCTGCTCCCCGGAACGCGGAAAGCCGTCGTCGCATTGAAATAGACCTGATCGTGCTGCGTGACGTCGAAACTGGCCGCGAGTTGTGGAAGCGGCTCAAAATAATTCTTCACACTCTTGTACGGGTCGGCGCCTGGCATGTCTTCGGTGGCCTGACGCGAGACCATGGCCGCCTTGATACCTGCTTCGAGATGCAATCTGTTCTTCAGAAGATCCAGTCGATCGGACAGAAACAGTGCATTGGTCTGCTGCATCAGGTTGAGGTTGTAACCCCTCAGGACTTTGCCATTTTGCAGGATGATGGGATATTTTCCATCCATATTGGCGACATTGCCGTTCAGATCTACCGTGGAATAGGAATTTTCTTCCCAGTGTGTGGCGTAGGAATACCAGTATCCGAAAGACAGTGTGTTATTTCCCCGCTTCCAGTCGAGCGAAGTCGTCAGGCCGCTGTTCTTTGCGTTGTAATAACCGATCCCCATGGCCGTGACGTTACCATTCACCGTATAGGGTTGGTTGAGCGGTCCTGCAGGTTCGGTTCCGTAATAACTGCCATCTGCGGAAAGATTTGAAGCGCCCGTAGCGGGTGAATACTGAAGAACGAAGTACGGCGTCGCGTTGAAGGATAGCCCCCTTCCCAAATCGAGATGAAGCGGCGCTACGATCGTTATGCCATTCCGGTTCTTGGTCTGGAACTTGTAATAAGCCGTATCGCCGGGTGTATATTCTTCATTGAAATTGAAGCTGCGTCCGTACTCGTTCCACTGGCTCATGTTCGGCCGACGGACAGCATTCCAGAAAAGGCGCGTGTAACTGAAAACGACCCCGAACGAGTTCGACTTGCCCCACTCCTTTACGAATTTTGCATCGGTATGGTAGCGCTGCAAGACGCCAAAACCACGATCCATATGTCCATGCGTATTGGAAAAGGACAGAAAACCGCGAATACCTGAATGTCCGATGTCGCCGGTATCGAAGCGGACGAATTCCTTGTTAACGGAGTAATTTCCGCCCATCAGATCAAGATATCCGCCCATTTTGTGGGACGGGTCGATCATTTTCGCAGAAATCTGTCCACCCACGGTATTATACAGCGGTGCCGTCAGATCAGGTGAACCCTGTGCCACGGTAATACTGCCAATATTTTCGTTATCGACATAAGTGGACGTGAAAGGTTCGTAATTGAAGGCGTCGGCAACCGGTGCTCCTTCGAACAGATACCCCACTTCCGTCTCATTCATTCCGCGCATCGAAAGTGCGTCACCCGTTGCCCCCATAATATCCTGGCTCTGATAGGCAACGCCCGGCATAGCGGAAATGAGTTCGTTTATGTTGGCTGTAGGGGACTGTTTCGCCAGATAGTCCCGGGTCACCGTGCTCTGCGAGCGTGGAACGCGTTGCACAGCCATCATGCCACCGCCTGGCGTCGTATTCGTCACCCCGTTTGCTGAAGCAATGCCGGCATGAATGGTCATGGCTTCTTCGGATGTTGCTTCAAGCGACCGGGCCGCAGGCTTTCTGGAGCCTGCAGGCATGCTGCTTTTCTGACCCGGACTGACAGTCCTGGAAACAGGTGCCTTGTGAGAATGCTTCGTGTCCGTCGCCGCGAAGGAGGCACTGGCGTTCATTGCTGAAATACAGCTTGTCGCAATGAGTAGGCGTCGTTTTATAGGCCGCATGACAAGACCTCATTCTCAGAAAGGATTGTTCCGGATTCAACACATATTCGATCTCGAATTAATTTCCCATAAGATATTATATCCTCTAAATAAATTTCTTAGAGAACTTATTGGTGAGCAAAAAGCCATGAATGAAACAGCTTTCCTCGACGGCATCGCACGAAACATCGTGGCGCTTCTCGCGCGGCAGGGGGGCATGACCCGATCGGATATCGCCTCTGCACTGAAGCTGAGCAAAGGACGGGTGTCCGTCATTACTGGTCAGCTTCTGTCACGGGGGGTCATTGAGGAATATGCCTCTGTTCCCAGTGGGCGCCGTCCTTCATCCCTGCTGCGGCTTCACCCGAAATATGCATCCTTCATCGGGGTCAGCCTGCATAACCGGGAGGCATCCGCAGTCGTTATCGATCCTAACGGTACCATTCTCGCCAAAACTTTTTTCGAGCGCGGAGATGATTATGAAACGACCATCCGCCGTATCAGCGATGCCGTGACGACTCTCCGCAATGAGTGTGCGCCGGAAACGAATTTCCAGGCGGTCGGGGTGGCGCTCCCTGCCTATGTTTCGATGGATAAGCAGGTCTGTATTACGTCATCGGTTCTGGGATGGGAGAATCTTGACGTCAGTGCGGCCATTTCAGAGGAAGTCGGACTGCCCGTTTTTGTCGAGAATGACACGAATGCTTTAGCCGTTTACGAGAGCATGTTTGGCAGCATGCGTCAGATTCCGGCATTTGTCGTCATGGCGGTGGGGGATGGTATCGGGGTTGCCTATACGATCGGTGGCTCGGTTCATCACGGGGAATATGGCGGTGCCGGAGAACTTGCGCATCTTCCCGTGGCCCAAAGTCTGTCACAGGAGTTGCCGCGTCCGTGTCGATGCGGCAACAAAGGCTGTCTGGAGACGGTCTCTTCATCTCAGGCCATAAAAACCCGCGCCCGAGAGGTCGGTTTGCCGTCAAATATTCATCTGATTTCCACAAAGGCGCGTGAAGGTGACCCTGAAGCACTTCGCATCCTGCACACTGCCGCCAACAGTCTCGGTTATGCTGCGGCCAGCCTTATCCAGATCTTGGATCCGCGTCACATTATCGTTGCGATTGATGATGACTTGCTGCATGGCGTTTTCGCCGCCGTCTTGCGTCAATTTGTTGAACAGAACCTGATGCCAAGTTTCAACCGACCGGAACGTCTTCAGTTGACCTGTTACGATACGCTGGTGTGGGCAACTGGCGCAGCGGGACTGGCTTCAAGAAAACATCTATTTCGGTCATGTTAGGTGTTTGGTCCCGGGATTTGATGGTGTGATATTTTCACGTGAGTGGAAGGAAGCCTTATGGGACAGAACCGTCATGGCAGCGCCACGACCACGCACGCCGTGCGAGCAGCACTACAGCGATCGCAGGCTTCGCTCGCGGCGCTGAGCAAGGAATTCGGGATCAACCCGAAAACAGTTGCAAAATGGCGCAGGCGCCAGACTGTCGAAGCTCAGAAAACTGGCCCTAAAGAGCCTCGTTCAACGAGCCTGACAGAAACCGAAGAAGCCATGGCAGTCGCTTTTCGTCGACATACGTTGCTACTGCTGGATGACTGTCTTTATGCCCTGCAGGCCAGCATTCCCCATCTGACACGTTCGGCCCTGCATCGCTGCTTTCAGCGTCACGAGATCTCACGGCTTCCGGACATGGAGGGAGACAAGCCAAAACGACAGCGCTTCAAACGCTATCCGATTGGCTTTTTTCACATCGATATTGCCGAAGTCCAGACGGCTGAAGGCAAGCTGTATCTCTTCGTTGCTATTGACCGGACAAACAAATTCGCTGTCACACGACTGGTCGGGAAAGCCGATCGGAAGACAGTGAACCGCCCCGGGATTGGCGGAAACCTGATCCCACAAATCACGCGATCATAGGAATTGGATCCATGGCCGCGTAAAACTGATATTTGGGCTCAGCTGGCGTGATTTCTCTGATGGACTGAGGATATAGCGGTTGTTGAACCAATCCGCCCATTCGAGAGCCGAGTATTCGGCGGCTTCGAAAGATCGCAATGAGCCGGGTTTTTGGATCAGTTCGGTTTTGAGCAGGGCATAATGGTCGGGGTCAGAGGGCCGCCATAACCGTCGCCTCTGCCGTTGAAAGCAGAGGGAGGCGTTCAAGGGAAAGGCTGTCAGGTCTCCTTTCACTCGTCTGCTGTAAAAACGCGGTCAGTCGTCATGCTGTGCCATCCCTGCATTCCACTTAGCGGCTCTTCTTCTGGTGGCGGAGGAACCGCGGCTGTTGACATCGCAACCAGTCCATTCACTGGAAGTCTGGCCAGCAAGACATCCAGCAGGGTTTCGGCAGAGGCGAACCGGGCCAGCGGCCCGGAGCGGGTCATCAACGGAATATTTTCCGGTACCAGTTCGATGGCGGATAGCTGCAGTCCGAAGTCGGCCACCCAGGGGCAAAGCTGCCGAAGGCCCCGGTAAAGACACAGATTAAAAGGAGGCTGGTCATGAGGCCCACCCAGTATGCGCCTCAGAAAGCTCATGTGATAACCTGCCAGAACCAGAGGCACCGGGCGTCCGACAGGCATCAAACTGCGAAAGAGCCTGTCACTGATCGTCAGATAAGGACGGCCGTCCTCATCGAGACTTTCTTCAAGCTGTCCCGACCGACAGGTAACGTCCGTGAGCCACGTCATTCCTGCGCCGTCCTCGAAGAAGCCTTCGCGACAGCACAGGGTGATGGAGGCGCCGTGATACGGCACCTCCCACGCGGCTGGCGTGATGTCCACGAGACAGATCCGTCCGGCGGGCCAGCGCGGCAGATGAACAACGCCTTCCATCATGGCGCTCTTCTGCGGAGTTGAGCCACGATTTCCAGAAAGCGCCGCCTGAGACCATTGGGGTCGATCAGGTTATCCAGCCACCACACGTCCGGTGCTTCCAGACCATACGCCCTGTAAGCACCCAGCCGACGATCCAGCCCTTCCAGAAGCCGGGCTTCATAGGGATTGCGCACGACCCGGTCTCGACCGCAGCATCCCGCAACCTCGACATACCGAACCCGGTCCTGAAACCGGATCCCCAGATCGGAGAAGAAGAGTGCCGGTGCCGCGATCTGGATGTGAGGTTCGACGTCCAGTGTAATGTCGGATGGGATGATCGGACGCAGCGCTTCCCAGACAATCCGCTCGGGCGTGGAGTTGAGCTGCGTCCCATCTTCAGCAATTTTCCCTCCTGTCGGCAGATCATTCCAGCACGCCATGGCCGCTTTGATGACTGCCGCCCAGGCCCAGGTTCCGCAGTCGCCAAGCCGGGTCAGGTGTTGCCCCGCCGGTGTTGGAATATAACGAAACAAGGAGCTGGGCGGCTGAGCCCGCAGACGCAGGCTCAGTTCGCGATAGAGGCTGAGGTCGTCCGGTGTTGGCTCGAAAAATGAGCGCACGACAGAGCATCCAGCCGTCGGGGTGCTAGAGGAAGGAGAGAGCAACATGATAGATTGTCCTGGCTCTGTTGCAAAATTCGATGTGCGGACGTGATGAGGTCTTTGGGGGGCTACTGCTTACCGGACGGCTTGGGAAAGGGGGATTCCGAGCGCGGTGAAACGATTGAGTATGGCGACGCGGACGTGAAATTCAGTGATCTGACGGTCGAAGTCCCGCGCAGCCAGGCGTTGGCCCAGAAGTTTGATACAGTGCATTTTCGTCTCGACACGGCTCCGCCGATGATAACCGCTCCACCGCCGCCAGATGACCCGTCCGAAGCGTTCAGAAGCCTGAAGGGCTTCATTCCGGGCGATGGCTCCCAGATGACGTGGGGCTCCACGGTTTTGCGTTCTTCCGAGGTGGAATGATGGCCTGGGCCCCGCGTTCCGCGATGGTCTCATGACATCTCTTTGTGTCGTAAGCCCCGTCGGCCGTGACGCTGCCGATGACCTCGTCTTCGGGTATCTGATCCAGAAGAGCGGGCAGAACCGGCGCATCACCGATTTCGTTCCCGGTAATCTCCACAGCCCGGATTTCCATCGATCCTTCATCAATCCCGATATGGAGCTTGCGCCAGATCCGGCGTTTCGAACCACCATGCTTGCGGGTGTGCCATTCGCCTTCTCCCTCGACCTTGATCCCAGTGCTGTCGATCAGAAGATGAAGCGGCCCACCCGAGCCGCGATACGGGATATCGACCGCCAGGGATTTCTGACGGCGGCTCAGCGTGCTGAAATCCGGGACCGACCAGGTCAGTCCAGCTAGGCACAGCACACTTTCGACGAAGCCCGTTGCCTGTCTCAGGGCCAGGCCGAACAGAACCTTCAGCGTCAGGCAGGTCTGGATTGCGACATCGCTGTAACTCCGCCGACGCCCCCGGCGCCCGGTCGGCAAGCCTTCCCAACTCATCGCCGGATCGAACCAGACCGTCAGCGAGCCACGTTTCTTCAGCGCCGCGTTATAGGAAGGCCAGTTCGTCGTCCGGTAGGTCACAGTGTTGATTTTCACTGAGAACTGACCCGGGTAGGGCGGAAATTTTCATCGAGATTTGACCCATGCCTTCACACTCCCCGGCAGCATCTGCTGGGGGTTTGAGGAGTGATTGACATGGAGCTTCTGAGTGTGATCCGTCGGTGGCACTGCCGGGATCATCTTCCGATCCGCGAGATCGAACGCCGGACGGGACTGTCACGCAATACGATCCGGAAATATCTCCGGGCACAGAGTATTGAACCGCGGTTCCAGGTACCCGAACGTCCCAGCCGACTGGACCCGTTTGCTGACAGGCTGAGGGGATGGCTGGTCCTGGAAGCCGCCCGATCCCGCAAGAACCGGCGCACGGCACGACGACTGCATGAAGACCTTGTGGCACTGGGTTATGATGGGTCCTACGGACGGGTAGCCGCTTTCATCCGGCAATGGAAACACGAACAGCACCAGGCACGCCAGACAACGGGTCGGGGTGTTTTCGTGCCCCTGTGCTTCCAGCCCGGGGAAGCCTTCCAGTTCGACTGGGGCGAGAACTGGGCGATAATTGCCGGGCATCGCGTCAAGCTGCAAGTTGCCCACACCAAACTGTCCTTCAGCCGGGCCTTCATACTCAGGGCTTATCCTCTGCAGACCCACGAGATGCTTTTTGATGCGCTTACCGAGGCCTTCCGCGTGCTCGGTGGCGTGCCACGGCGGGGTATTTTTGACAACATGAAAACCGCCGTGGACCGGATTGGCTCTGGCAAGGCACGTCAGGTCAATCTGCGCTTCATGGCCCTGGCCAGCCATTATCTGTTCGAGGCGACCTTCTGCAATCCGGCAGCAGGATGGGAGAAGGGGCAGATCGAGAAGACTGTGCAGGATGCTCGACGCCATATCTGGCAGGATCTGCCTGCCTTTCCTGATCTGGGGTGCTGAATGCCTGGCTGGAAGCCCGCTGCCTGGACTGCTGGGAACGGCTGCAGCATGCTGAATTGCCGCACAGCGTCTCCGAGGTCCATGCCAGTGAGCGTCCTCACCTCATGGTGCCGGGGCGTCCCTTTGACGGGTTTGTCGAACAGACCAAGCGCGTCTCACCAACCTGCCTGATCCAGTTCGAAAGCAACCGCTACAGCGTGCCGGCCTCCTTTGCCAATCGTCCGGTCAGCCTGCGGGTTTATCCCGACAGGCTGCGCATTATCGCCGAAGGGCAGGTTCTGTGCGTGCATGACCGGATCATCACGCGTTCGCATGGTGTGCCAGGCCGCACGGTGTATGACTGGCGGCATTATCTGGCGGTCATCCAGCGCAAACCGGGCGCCCTACGCAATGGCGCGCCGTTTACCGAATTGCCCGCTGCCTTCCGGACCCTGCAGGATCAACTGCTCAGGCGGCCTGGAGGCAACCGGGAAATGGCTGAAATCCTGGCCCTTGTGTTGCAGCATGATGAGCAGGCTGTCCTCTGCGCGGTTGAACTGGCACTTGAAGACGGCGTGGCGACCAAGACCCATGTTCTCAATACGCTTCATCGCCTGATCGATGCCAAGAGAACCGTGGTTCCCCGGCTTGATGCCCCACAGGCCCTGGTGCTCGAACACGAACCGCGCGCCGATACAGGGCGGTATGACATCCTGCGAAGAGACAGCCGCCATGCGTCATGATCCTGCCGCCGCTTCACTTGTCGTCATGCTCCGTGGATTGCGGATGTATGGCCTGTCCCAGGCCACGGCTGCCCTCATAGAGCAGGGCGCACCTGCCTTCGAGGCGGCCATCCCCATCCTCTCACAACTCCTGAAGGCGGAACTGGCCGAACGCGAAGTGCGCTCCATCGCCTACCAGACAAAGACCGCCCGGTTCCCCGCCTATAAGGACCTGTCCGGGTTCTCCTTTGCCGATACGCAGGTCAACGAGCCCATGGTCCGCCAGCTCCATGGTGGGGACTTCATCGAGCGTGCTGAAAATGTCGTACTGATCGGCGGCCGGGAACCGGGAAAACCCACCTGGCGACCGCGCTGGCCATCTAGGCGATTACCCATCACCGGAAGAAGGCGCGCTTCTGGTCAACGGTCGGCCTGGTCAATGCGCTCGAACAGGAAAAACCGCCAACCGGGCCGGGCAGATTGCCGACCGGCAGCTCCGTCTGGATCTCGTGATCCTTGATGAACTCGGTTATCTCCCCTTCAGCGCGTCTGGCGGCGCCCTGCTGTTCCATCTGCTCAGCCGCCTCTACGAGCGCACCAGTGTCATCATCACAACCAATCTGAGCTTCAGTGAATGGGGGGATGTCTTTGGTGACCCGAAGATGACGACGGCGCTCCTCGATCGGCTGACCCATCACTGTCATATCCTCGAGACAGGAAATGACAGCTACAGGTTCCGCGCCAGTACCGCTGCGTCAAAAAACAGAAAGGACAGAGCCTCTTCTTGACCGCCCGCCTCACTATGCCTGAAATAGCATCTGGCAGGGTCAATTCCTGATGAAAAACCCGGGTCAGTTCTCAGTGAAAATTAACACTGAAGTCGGCTGTGGGCAATTACGAAACGAACAATGATGATTGGCGCGAAGCGCGACCGCCTTCTTTGTCCTAGGGGAGAATTCGTCGCGGTTACTCATCACACCTTAATATTCGAATAGCGGGCTTGCTGCCAGCATTCCGAATACCGTTTCCGCTTACATTGTCCCGCTAATCAAAGTCTGCTGGTTGTTGTGGTGCAGCCATCCCCAACAGTCCATTCCTCGCCCGGTCTCGCCATAAGGCGAATGTCCGGTATCCGCATTCGCCGATCGTAAGCTGACTGGCAGGAATCCCCGCCTGATCCGCCTGTCTGCTCAGTGATGCAGGAGCAGACAGGCCGCAGTCGCCTACATCTCGGTCATAAGCAGAGCCGTTCAAGTTTCCGGAAAGCGGACGGTCTGCAATAGTCCTCGTTATCCGCCGATATCCTCGTCCAAACTTCTGATTGCTGCATCTGCAGCTGATCAGGAGAAAGTATCATGGAAAAGAAAACGCGTTTTCCATCACCTACGCTGAAGGCGTCCGTGCCTTGGAATGCAGGAAAAATGGTTGGCGCCAAGCGGGCACTCAAAGAAAAGCACGTCTGGGCTATTCGGTTCTGGCTGGGGAGCGAACAGCGCGTCAGAGACAGAGCTTTGTTTGATCTTGCTCTCGATAGCAAGCTCAGGGGCTGCGATCTTGTCAGCCTTCGTATCGGCGACATCGTTACCAGCGGTCAGGTGCGTCATCGAGCCATGGTCGTCCAGCAGAAAACCCGAAGACCGGTGCAGTTCGAAATTACAGAAACAACGCGGGAAAGTGTGCGAGCGTGGCTGGAACATCGCGGTGGTGGTCTGAATGAGTATGTTTTTCCCAGTCGCTTAAGTGCCAAAGCTCATCTGAGTACAAGGCAATACGCCCGGCTTCTGGATCAATGGGTTCAGGCGATAGGACTTATCCCCGGGGAATATGGAACTCATTCGCTCCGTCGGACTAAGGTTGCCATGATTTACAAACGAACCGGTAATATCCGAGCCGTGCAGATTCTGCTGGGCCATACAAAGCTGGATAGTACAGTTCGATACCTTGGGGTGGACGTCGAGGACGCTCTGGCATTGTCGGAAGCCACGGATCTCTGAAATCGAATATGCCTCGGGAATTCTCTACCTTCTCCTTCTGTGTACATGCTATGATGACACACAAGGAGAAGACCATGAGTCAGCATCTTTCAGATAACGCACCAGCCCCACAGAAAATCGGTGTTCGGGAGTTCCGGGGAAACCTGACAGCTTATCTGCGTCAGGTCAGACAGGGCAGTACGATCCTCGTGACGTCTCATGATGAGGTTGTCGCTGAATTGCGGCCGCCGGCTCCTTCCTATCGCCCCCGCCGTCAGCCAGGAGCTCTTCGAGGACGGATCAGAATGAGCGAAGATTTTGATGAGACACCACCGGACATTCTTGAGAGCATGGAACGCGACCTGTGAAGGTTCTGCTCGATACGCATGCGTTGCTCTGGTGGCTTTCGGACTCCGACCGGCTGGGTGAGAATGCACGAGAGATCATCGCAGATCCGGCCCACGATATTCTGGTGAGTATCGTGTCATTATGGGAGATTGCGATCAAAATCCGTATCGGGAAGCTGGATGCGGATATGAACGATATTCTGGCAGCCATTCCTGGGGAAGGTTTCTCGCTACTACAAATACAGCCCGCACACCTGCAGATCCTGATGTCTTTGCCTCTGCACCATCGTGATCCGTTTGACCATCTCCTGGTGGTGCAAGCACAGTCCGAGCACGCCGCATTCCTTTCGGAAGACGGACAAATGGATCACTACCCCGTCAAGCGAATATGCTGTTCGTGAAGCAAACTGCCGTCAGATTACGCCGTCTTCTCGGTCGTGAAGGCCGTCACGGGAACGTACATAAAGCGGAAACCGTTTTTTAGACTCTACCCATTTTTAGTTATTGGCCCTGCCTATCGGGGAAGGCGAAGACATTTAGGGTGCTCGGGGCGCGTGCCCTGATTAGGAAGCGCCTCAAAAAATTAATACTCTCAAAAATAATTTTGGAACAGACGGTCACTATTCATTCCTGAGGGCGTTATGTGTCTCTAACTATCAGGTCTTGGTGTCATGTCTGATCTCACAAATATTAAAAAAGGTTCCGAAATCATCGGGGCTGATGGCGTTCACATGGGTTATGTGGCGAAAATAGAGAAGCATCGCATACAGATATCCCAGGATGATCTAAAGGCCAGCCCACGAAGATATATTTCGGTGGGTCTCATCGCTGATATTGAAAACGGAACGGTCAGGCTTTCTGCCAATGCCGATGTCGCTATTACATTGGAAGACTGAGAGTGTGGTGGCAGATCAATTAGCCGTTAATGGAGGTCTTGCTCCGAATTTTATTGGAGTAATTACTGAATAGTATCGAAATTAAACATAATATTTTAAAGGAGATGTCTGATTTATAAAATAACAAACATCTCAAGGGTGGCCTTTTTACTTGCAAGTATTCTCCTGATCATACTTGCATCATTACTCATTGTATCCGGCGCTATCGGATTAATATCTGCATTCATATTATCTCTGAATGATGGAAGAGAAGAAATTGTTCAGGCAATCAGCTATGTTGTGATCGCCATAGCAGTTTTTGACGTTGCCAAGTATTTTATAGAAGAAGAAGTTTTACGCTCTCGGGAAAAGCAGTCCCTCTCCGAAGCACGGGTCAGCCTCACAAAATTTATGACAACAATTATTATTGCCGTCTTTATCGAGGGGCTTGTGGGAGTGTTCGAGCGAAGCGGAAAGGCACCCGAAGACATTCTCTATCCGGCAGCCCTGTTGGTGGTAGCAACTTTTATGGTCATGGCATTAGGGACGTACCAAAAACTCAGCGTAAACGCTGAACGGGAGAAAAAGGAAAAAGATCTTATCGGATGAGCTGAGCGGCCCCTTCTACTCTGCAACACAGAGATGTCTCGCTTCAGTTTTGGGGCGCCATTGAATTGTGTCGGACTGGTATTCCGACGATCTATGTCTTCTGAAGCCGGGCGCCCCAGTCCCGCATACTGACAAGAACGGGTTCAAGAGATCGTCCAAGTTCAGTCAATTCGTATTCGACTTTCGGCGGAACCTCTGGATAGACAATACGATTGACGACGCCGTCTGCCTCAAGCTCCCGTAATTGCAGTGTGATCATCCGGGCTGTTGCCGAAGGCACCAAACGGCAAAGCGCATTAAAGCGCAGTTTACCTTCCAGCAAATGAAACAGCAGGACCGGCTTCCAGATCCCGCCGATAACGGAGAGCGTTGCTTCCACAGCACAGCCCGTGCGACCAGCCTGTCGGCGACGGCCTCTACGGGGGACACTATCATCCATGATAGTACATGTTCATTTTGTACGTACTCCTGCCAGTAACCAGATAAGGATATATGTCGTTAGGGAAAAGGAGAATCTCCATGCGACGCTATATCCTGACAGAACATGATCTCCCGAAACTGACACTCGTCCATAGTGAAGACCCTCGTCCGGGCCATGGCGAAATTGTCGTCGATCTTCGGGCGGCATCCCTGAACTACCGCGACCTCATTATGGCGCAACGCTTCAGCGATGTGGTTCCGCTGTCGGATGGCGCTGGAGTGGTTTCCGCCATGGGTGACGGTGTCGAGGGGCATGCGATCGGCGATCGTGTCGTGATTGCCTTCATGCCCAAATGGCTGGACGGTGAATTCACGGACGCCAGAAGGGCAAGCCTTGGCGGCCCAGGCTTTGATGGGGTTCTGACCGAGCGGATCGTGGTGCCCGCAACTGGCGTCGTACGTATTCCTGACGCCATGACTTTCGAGGCTGCCGCCACGCTTCCATGTGCAGGCGTTACGGCATGGTCCGCCCTGTTCGAGCGACGCCCCGTCCAACCGGGGGAGACCGTGCTCCTTCTTGGTACCGGAGGGGTGTCGATCTTTGCACTGCAACTTGCCAAGATGGCAGGCGCCCGTGTGATCATAACGTCCAGTTCGAATGAGAAGTTAGAACGCGCCCGGACCCTAGGTGCCGATCACCTGATCAACTATCGCACTGTGCCAGACTGGGAGAACGAAGTTCTGCGTCTAACAGATGGAGTGGGTACGGATCTGGCTGTCGATGTCGCTGGCCCAGCAACGTTGAACAAAACGTTAAAATCGACCCGCCTCGGCGGCCGGATCTCGCTTATGGGCGTCCTGACGGGTTTTGAAGGTCCGGTCGATACGGGCGTTCTTCTTGAAAAGCGGATCACGCTCCAAGGGATTTATGTTGGTCCGGTCGCGTCCTTACAGGCCTTGGTCAAGACGAACATTACACCGCAGATTGATCGCGTCTTTCCGTTTGAAGACGCAGAGGCTGCATACGATGCTCTGCGGGTCGCAGAGCACTTTGGTAAACTGGTAATACGGATCGGAGAATGACAACCTGATGCACAAACGTAAACCAGAGAGGCGGTAATCGCCTTCTATATCGAGCATATGGGAAGCGGAGATCAAGGCACAGGCTGTTCAATCCGTACGACACATTCCCTCCAGCAACACGTCCAACGCTGCCTGAACTGGCTCCGACCCAACCTTCTCTTCCAGAAGCTGTCCACTAATTGCCAGCATCGCGAGACCATGCACCTGCGCCCAGCCTGCTGCCGCCAGCGCGTTGATGGTAATCGGACGGAAGCTGCCGTCCTGTTGTCCGTTTTTCAGAAGCTGCAGAAGAATTCCGAATGTCCCCATGGCTGTTGCATGTAGATCAGGGTCCGCTGATTTGTCGGCGTCTGTGCTGAACATCAAACGGTACAGGCCGGAATTTTGAATTGCGAAAGCAATACAGGCCCGCGCTCCAGCAACGAATTTCTCGCGCGTAGAGGACTGTGAGGAGGACATAGCCTGCGTCATGGCCTGACCGAGCCGAACAAAACCAATCCGGGCCAGCTCCCGCAGGAGATCCTCACGATCGCGGAAATGCTTGTATGGAGCTGCGTGACTGACACCTGTGCGTCGCGCGACTTCGCGCAGCGTGAAAGTCCAGCTCTGGTCCGTGGCCAGCATGGTGAGGGCTGTCTCGACCAGGGCATGGCGCAGATCGCCATGATGATAGGGACGCTCTTTCGTTTCACTCATCCGTGAGATCCATGTTTACAGAAGAAACTTTGTTGACGTCAGATCGTCATACTCCATATCCTGCCCGCATAAGTTTCCCGTGTAAACATGGAGGACGCAATGTCCGATGTTACTCCCGCTGACCTGCACCGTATTCTCGACCGCCAGCGTGCCGCCTTCATGCATGACGGACCACCCGACCTGAAACAGCGCCGCACCGATCTGCGGCGCCTGAAAGCCGAAATCCTGAAACGGCGGAGTGACATCGTGCGCGCCCTGAAAACGGATTTCGGCCAGCGATCGGAACGGGAAAGCGCCATCGTGGAACTGATCCCGCTGGTGCAGTCGATCAATTACATGATCGCGCATCTGGGACGCTGGATGAAACCGGAACGCCGTCATGTATCGGCCTATTTCCAGTGCGGTCGCGCCTGGGTGGTCCGGCAGCCTGTGGGCGTCGTGGGGATTATCGCACCGTGGAACTATCCGGTCTCGCTGGCCCTGGTGCCGCTGGCGACAGCAATCGCCGCCGGTAACCGGGCCATGCTCAAACCCTCGGAATTCACACCGGCCACATCGGCGGCGATCGGCGAGATCGTTCAGGTCGTCTTTCCGCCCGAGCAGGTTTCCGTCGTCACGGGAGACGGCGAAGTCGGCGCCGCGTTCTCGGCTCTGCCCTTCGATCATCTCCTGTTCACCGGCAGCACAGCAGTCGGAAAGAAGGTCGCAGAGGCGGCGGCACGCAATCTAACCCCCGTTACCCTGGAACTGGGCGGCAAGTCTCCCGTGGTGGTCGAACCCGGTTTTTCCATACAGCGGGTGGCAAACCGGGTTGCGTTCGGCAAGCTGACCAATGCCGGGCAGACCTGCGTCGCGCCGGATTATGTGCTGGTTCATGAAAACGACAGGGACGCTTTTGCCACGGCCTGGCAGGAGGCCGTGCAAAAGCTGCATCCGGGTAGTTATGCCGGGTCACCCGATTATACAGCAATCCTCAACCAGCATCATTATGAACGGCTGAGCGGTCTGATCCGTGATGCTGAGGAGCATGGTGCACAGGTCATCCGGATGGGCAGCGATTCAGCCGCCAGCCATGTCCTTGCGCCGGTTCTCATACTAAACGCCAAACCTGAAATGGCGGTCATGCAGGAGGAGATTTTCGGACCGGTCCTCCCGGTGCTGACATACCAGACTCTCGACGAAGCAATCGGCTTCATCAACGCGCGTCCCCGGCCTCTGGCCCTGTATTATTTTGGCGACAACCGCGTTGAGTGCGACAGGCTTCTGAAGCGCACGGTTTCAGGGAACGTCACCATCAACGGCACATTGATGCATTATGTGCAGGACGATCTGCCGTTTGGTGGCGTGGGAGACAGCGGTATCGGAGCCTATCATGGGAAAGAAGGTTTCATGGCGCTCACTCATCCTCGTGGCCTTTACAGGCAGGGCCGCCTCAATGCAGCAACGCTGCTTCAGCCGCCGTTCGGTAAATTCACCGACGCTATCACAAATTTTATCCTGCGATGACAACGCGCGTTCTGCTTATTGGCGCCACCGGTCTCATCGGACGTCTCGTTGATGCGGACCTTTCCGCGCGCTCCGGCATTATCGTCACCAGCCTGACACGTCGGAAAGCATCCGCATCCGATCATGTCATTGATTTCGAGCATCTGTGTACTGCGCCGGAAATGACATTGCGTAATGCGGTCCCTTCCGGAGCTGACGTGGCGATTTCCTGTCTGGGCACGACCATCCGGGCTGCCGGATCGCAGGCGGCGATGTTTCGCGTCGATCACGATTACGTCCTCGCTTTCGCCAGAGGGGCGCATGCGTCTGGCGCGCGTCAGTTCATTCTCGTTTCCTCCGTGGGAGCGGGTGGTCCCGGTTTTTACCTCAGGACCAAAGGCGCAATCGAGCGCGACATCAGGGCGCTCGGTTTTAGCCGTGTGGACATCATACGCCCCGGCATGCTGCTGGGTCAGCGTGCGGAGGCACAACCGATGGAGGCGATCGGTCAGCGACTGGCTACGGTACTGACGCCGCTCATGGTTGGCAGACTTGCCGGATATGGCGCCATTCACGCAGAAACTGTTGCGAAGGCGATTGATGGGCTTGTGAGCCGGGCAGCCGATGGATGCCGGACATATGACAATGCGGACCTGCGTCGCATCGCCAGTCAAACTGCCAACTCATGGAATGACCCGGTCAGAACCACTGAGATCAGAAATTAAGCGGACGGCCAGCACTCGCCTATATCCCCGACACTGGGATCCTTCCAGGACGGAGCAGAGAGCAGACATTATATAGCGGTCTAAGCACAAAACAGACGCGGCATCGCGTGAGAGTGTTTCTCGACAACGGTGTCTGCCGCACTTATGCGTATCTACTTACCCGACCTGCATCACGACAAAGAGAATAAGACCAGTGAAGTCTTCAGTTTCCGCCGTTCTAGACCCCAGAATATGGCTTCTTGCTCTCGGCACCTTCGCGATCGGGACAGATGTGTTCGTCATCTCGGGTATTCTGCCCGAAGTCGCGACCAGCCTACATGTGGATCTCAACGGTGCTGGCCAGATCGTTACAGCCTACGCCCTGACATATGCCCTTATCGCGCCAGTTGTCGTGCCCTTTACCGCGGCCTTCAGGCAAACCCGGATCGTCATTGGCACCCTGACCATGTTTGCCATCGCGAATATGCTCTGTGCCACAACGCCATCTTATGCTGTCCTGATTGCTGCCCGGATTATCGCTGGTATTGTCGCTGCCCTCTATACTTCCACAGCCTATTCCCTCGCCGCATCTCTCGCGCCAGATGCCCGGAAAGGTGCGGCGCTCTCTGCCGTGGCGCTTGGTTTCACTGGATCGGCCGTCTTCGGCGTCCCGGTCGGGACGGCGATCGGCGATATACTCGGCTGGCGTATGACCTTCTGGCTGGTAACGGCAGTCTCGACACTGTCTGCCATCATCCTGTGCCTCCGGCCACCAAAGGAACCAGTAAGACACGCCGCCGTCGTCAGCATTGCAGCGAGGTTTGCCCCTCTTAAAGATCCAACAATCCTTCTTGCCATGCTGCCAAGCGTGTTCTGGAACACCGCCAATCTGATGAGTTATACTTATCTTGGCGCTCTTCTGGCCCGGCACCATGAGCCACGTACCATCGTCTTTCTCTTTCTGGCTTACGGATGTGGTGGACTGGCGGGCAGTCAACTTGGCGGCCGGCTGGTTGATCGGTTCGGAGCTATAAAGCCACTCATGGCATGTCTATTTGTGGCTGCCCTCAATCAGGCCGCAATGGGATTGAGCCTGCAGACAACCATCACAACCGCCGTGGCGCTTGCAATCTGGTCTGTTACTGGCTGGGGCACTTTCGCACCACAGCAGGCACGTCTGATCGCTCTGGCACCCTCCAACAGCCCACTTCTTATCGCCATTAATCACTCCATTATCTATTTCGGAACGGCCGCTGGCGCGGCCATAGGAGGAGCATTACTTGCGCACGGACTGCCTCTGGAGAGACTGCATTGGGTGACTGCTGCAATGCTCGCCATTGCTGTGGGCATCCTTGGCGTCAGTGCCGCAGGTTCGGGGAAAGGCAATCTCCTTCGCCAGAAGATGGCCGGTCGACCAAGCTGACATCTCCTCAGGAGCAGCGGATTGCTTTTATGCTATAGTCAGTAAGGAAAATGAATCCGGTTTGACTGGCATGTTCTATCTGCCCCTTGTCAGATTACGCCATTAGTCCGGACAAAATCGCATCGGAGTTGCTCCCTCCAAACGGCCTGTCCACTCAAGGAATATGAAGCAGACAGGCAGGAGTGCCCTCATTTCTGTCGGCCAACGAACTATCACGCTTTCCCGATAGCAGGCGTAACCAGTTTTCCTTGACGTAAGATGCGGAAGTGTCCAGCGGTGACGGCATGGATACCATCAGCCTCCTCGCTCTGCTCCTGACCCTCTCGGCAGGCTTCAGCATTCTCAATCACCACACATTCCATCTTCCTGTAACGATTGGTGTTTTGATTTTCTCATTGCTGGCTTCCCTGCTGATCATGATCCTGAATCCATTGATACCAGCCTATGACCTCCAGGCTCTTCCGAGATCTGTACTTGGAGCCATCAATCTCCCTACGGCCCTTCTGAATGGCGCGTTATCCTTCCTTCTGTTTGCCGGGGCCATGCAAGTGGATGTTGGACATCTGCGCGCAAAGCTTGCCTCCGTGGCCGCTCTCTCTGTTTTGGGAACAGTTCTGGCTGTTGCCTTGCTGGCGATCGCGGCATGGTACGTCTTCCCCCTGTTAGGTCAGGACATTCCTTTTACATGGTGCATCGTCCTTGGTGCCATTTTAGCACCAACCGACCCGGTTTCGGTCGTCGGTATGCTGAAACGTCTGGGTCTGCCGGGACCGCTTCAGGCGGTTTTCGCAGGTGAAAGTCTGTTCAATGATGGCGTGGGCGTTGTCATTTTCGGTGTGACGATCGGACTGGCAACCGGGGGAAGTCCGGGAGTGACCGTCTCCGAGATTGCTCTGAGTTTCTGTCGCGAGGCAATCGGTGGGGGTCTGCTGGGCGCACTGACCGGATGGATTGCTCTCCGGGTACTCAAGGGGCAGCGGGATCCGCATATTGACCTGCTGACATCGCTGGCTCTGGCCACGGGAACGTTCAGCATCGCCAATCAGCTTGGAATGTCCGGGGCGATCGCCGTCGTCATGGCCGGTCTATGCTTCGGAACAAACTATAGCCACTCCGTTTTCGATGAAGCTTCCCGCAAGGACCTTGACGTCGCGTGGACACTCATTGACGAAGTGCTGAACGTCCTGTTGTTCATGCTCATCGGCTTTGAAATCCTGGAGATTACGCCGCATCTGTTTACGATGTTGGCCACACTTGCCGTGATCCCTTTGTCCATTGCTGTGCGGGCATTGAGTGTGTTCTTTTCAACGCTTCCGGCCCAGCTCAGGCAATGGGAACGGGGCCGCATTCTGGGTATCCTGACATGGGGTGGCCTGCGTGGCGGCATTTCGGTCTCTCTGGCACTTGGGCTGCCACCAGGAGACTTACGCGAGTTGCTGTTGCCGGTCTGTTACGGTGTGGTCGTGTTCACAATCATCGTACAGGGGCTAACCATGGAGCGCGTTGCCCGCAGACTTTATCCTTCTTCTAAGCTTGAGCCGCATTAATAAGGTTCTCTTTTGAAAAGCATCTCCGAAGCAGATTAGCAACGGCTGCTTCGGTGCATTTTCCAACAGATAGCCGCTAGTCCTCTAATCCCCGTAAATAGCCTGTCGGCTCAGCAGAAACAGAGCAGACAGGCTGTAGCCGCCTACATGGCAGACATTGGGGAATGAGAAAGGGATTGTTATGACGGGACATAAAACTGCATAACCTTCAGATTGTAACGCGCGTCATGAAATCCTGTAAGAAGGGAAAAACACTCTCAGGCATATCTTCAAGTAGCGTGTGTTTAGCGAAGGGCAGGTTAAGTAACCTGGCACCTTTGACCTGCTCAGTAAGGTCGAAGGTCTGTTGCCGCGACACCAGCATATCGTCGTCACCATGCACTACGAGCAGAGGGCACCGAATGTTTTTTACAGACGCGCCGGGATAGGCATCTTCATCGCAGCCGAGCCACATCTGCGTCGCCGCCGTGAATAGCTTGTCGAAATCCGGGTCGGGATTTTCCGCATTGTAGACCGATATTTGGCTCCCGAACATCGCACGCCATTTTTCAAGAGTGATCGTCTGATAAATCTGCCGGGCCGGATCATTTTCTGGCAACACCCAATGCGCGCCGACCGCTATGATAAACTCCGGTTGTACAGCATGAGATGCAGCCAGACGCAGGGCGGCAATGCCACCGTCACTGTGCCCAATTATACCGGATTTTTGCAGCCCCATCGTGGTAAGAACCACGGTAAAGTCATCCTGAAGCTGTCGATATGTCAGAGGGGCGGTCCCGATACCGGATCGACCATGCCCACGCGTATCAATAGCAATCAGCCTGTAATCTTCTGAGAGATGCTTTGCGAGTGGGATGAAATCGAGACGGCTCTGCAAGCCACCATGAAGCAGGACTATAACTCTTCCTTTTGGGTTCCCGGCTTCAGAGACGAACAAATTTGTATCGCCAACGGATACAAACTTCCCTGTGTCAAACATTCATTGGCTTTCATACGGTTGAATTGCTCTGGATCGTGCAGTGAGATTATCAACGGCAACGTTACATTCTCAAGGTTTCACGCCGCCCATGCCAGACGAAGGTTTTCACATCGTTCGACATACAGTTTAGATGAATAAGAACGTCTGCTATTTTACGTTCAAGCGCAGATAGCGGACTTTCGCTTCCCCCCCCTAATTCGCCTGTCTGCTCAAGAGAACCAGAACAGGCAGGCGGCAGTCGCCTCAAGGCAGACATCGAAGTGGTGATAGCGATTGCCCGGAAGCCGACATTGTCAGGCGAGGCGCGATAGACCGCGTTTGAAACTATTCCGTCATTCAAATGGTGGTAGCCAACTGCAGCTCTCGTTAGAACCGGATATCCACACCGGCATCGCACTCATGGCCACATGCGATCGAGGCGGGCCGAAATCAGACTGGCAGCCATCAACATGTAACGGCGATACAGCGAACGGAACTATTCACACAATTAGCACGTCGGAGCGTCCCGGCAAGGTCGACAACTCCGCGAGCACGGTTACGGTCAGTGTTCCCGATCGAGCGGCGGATTTGGGTCGTTGCCGCCCCCCAGCGTATCTTTGCTGCGGATCAAACCATCCCGGCCTTTTATGGTGAGCTCACCACCGCCGGCGTTGATGAGTTTGCCTCGGCCCGACAGGATCGCCTCACGCTGGGTATCAAAAACGAAACCTCGATCGGCGCCGTTGCGTTTATCGACCCATTTATGGTCCGATGCGCGGCGATAGATAGTTCGGTCTGTATCCTTGCTCATCATCAAAGTCCTTCATTATCGATATCGATATCAGAATCGACGAGGGACGTTTCGACGAATGCGCCGAGCTGATCCCGAAGCTCATTAAACACATCGTCGTTCTCGTCGCCTGTGCCAACGGACAGGACAAATACTGTTTCGAGCGGCGGAATTTCGTCAGCTGCGCTGAAATTGTAATGATAGAGATCGCGCGGGAAGATTCGCGCATAGACCCGGAGCGTGTCGCCCTCGAACCCAACGCTGCGAAAATCGCGGCGGTGATGGCGGATCGGGCTCCATTTATGGTCGATGGCCCGTGCGGCCTGTTCGGTTACCTTCCCGGTATCCAGTGCCCCGAGAAGGTTGTTGAACTTCACCTCGCCCTTGTCCGTAACGCCACGCTGGAACTGCAGCGCAGTTTCCAGGCGCACGCCGAAATAATTCGGCCCGGCAAACTCCGAGACCATCGGGTGTGGATTAACGATCGCCGTCAACGCGCCGCTGCCTTTAAGCTTGCCCGACTTGCGTAGCGACGCGGGGATCGGTAGCTCCCAGTGAAACGCAGCGCCAGGCCGCAAAGCGGCCGTCCATTGCAAGGTGACGAAACCCGGGCGGCATTCCCACGGCATGGCTTCGACGCGGGGCGTACCGAAACCGATGGATGGATCGTAAATCCCGCCATCTGCGTGATGCAGCAGCAGCGCCTTCACCAGATCGGGAGATGCGTCGCGCAGACGGTGCATAGTGTGCGCCGCCAGCGGGCTGGTAAGGGCCGTCGCGAAGCTCGCGCCTTTGATGACGGCGCCGCCGAGCGCCCGCACATGCGAATAATGCGACAGGTCGGGTTTGAGCATGGAGCAAGGCCCCGGTCCAGCAAGACTGACCGGGCAGGGGGCGGAAGGTGCACCATTGGCGTCGTGAAGGCGGCCGCTCACGGTGAGACCGGCCTCGCAGTCCGCTGGCGGCTGAAGGCAATTTCCGGGCTTATTTCCTATGGAAATAACCGGTAGAACGCAGTGTTTGCGAGCAATTACGGCAATGTCGTGACCAAGCGGGCTAACCTGATCGTACTCGCAATCGACAGGCTGGTTCAGTGAGAAGTTCCATACCCGCGTTTCGGGATTGGCCGCCATGATCGCGTCGAGATAGACGATGAAAGCCTGCGGATCGAAGAACACCCGCGCGCCACGCTTCGGCACGGCCTGGACGGTGCCGATCTGACAATAGAGTGGCGGCAACGTGAGATTGTTGTTCCAGTCATGGCCCTGCACGACGAGCGATGTCACGCGGTTCCCATGAACAGTGTCTGCGTCGCGGTCGGGGAAGAAGGGCGGTGCACGCCATGCCTCGGCCGATCGGTAGGATGTGGCCGTGAGTCCGCCATCAACTACACCCACGATGGGGAGGTGCTTTATGTTCTGCGGCAGAGGACGATCCGGCTCACGCCCTTCGCCAGGTGATGTCGAACCGATGGGCTGGACCGGCTCAATGCGGAACACCGTGCCCGAACCCACCAATGCATCCAACGCTGCGGCCGAGGGAAGGATGACCGTCGTGCGAGCGCGCTGGGTCTGCCTATATTCGCGAAGGGCGACATTGATCCGGTCGCCGGTCGCAGCGACTCTGCGCAGCGAACGACGCAATGGCGCGGGGAGATCGGCACCATTGAGATCGAGATTTTCGAGCAAGGCTGGTGCGGGCGCGATCGTGCCGTCACGCAGCGCCGCGAAATCGCGCATGACCTCCTCGGAGGCGATCTCTTCCTTCATTGGCATAAGCCAAACGACAAACGCTCGGCCACCTTCGATTTCCGGAGCCGCTTCCCATAGCTTGTCGAGCGACGGCGCAGCCATCGCATCATGATTATTGAAAAACCGTACAGCTTCAACGCGCGAAATATCCACCTGCTCTTTGATCTGCGTGGAATTACGTACGAGCGCAGCATAGCCCGCCAGCGACTTTACCGGCATTTCGAGAAGATAGCCGGTCCGATACGGCGCGATCAGTCGGACACCATGCGATGGATGGAAGAGGTCTGAGGGCGTCCAACTGGCGGCGAGCGAGTCATCGAACATCGCGGCATACACCACCATCCGCCCGCCAAAGCTGGGGCGTTTTCCAGCAGAATTGGCCATCTCGGTGAATTGTTCGGCGAGCACCTTGCGCTGCCGAGGGAGGCGTTCAACCATGATGTTGTTGAACGTTTTGCCGCCACCGCTGACACGTGCGGGCTTGGGGGCGCGCACGAAGCGCAGCACCGGATTGAGAAGAGGATTGTTCTGCGGATCAGCCATGCTCCGCCTCCTTTAGGTAGCGATGCACCATCTGCCGGCTCACCCCGACAATTTCCCCGATCTCGGCTTGGCTGACGTCTCCAATCTCATCGAGCATATGGGTAAGGGCTTTTTTATCGGCAGTGTCCAGCTCTCGATTATCCAACAGCTGCGGGCTGCCGGCACGCGAACCACGAACGGCCATAAGGATCTGGCTCAGGCTAGGTTCGCGATTGCCTAGGATGGCACGACGACGCGCTGCCAAGGCGATGTTTTCGATGTCCGCACCGTTCAGGCCTTCCGACACCCGTGATAATAACAACGCGTGATCGCGATGCGTATCTCCATCCTGGTAGAGGAAATGCTGCCACAGACTCGTGCGGACATCCTGATCGGGCAGACCCAGCTCGACCTTATACGGGAACCTGCGCCAAATTGCCGGGTCGAGCAGATGTGGATGGTTGGTCGCGCCTATCGTCACCACATCATCAGTGAGCGAATCCAGACCCTGCAGCACAGTATTAACGACACGCTTTAGCTCGCCAAGCTCATGGCGGTCGTCACGGATTTTCGCCACGGCATCCATTTCATCAAGGAAGAGCACGGCGTTACGCGCCGGCACAAAGTCGAAAATCTCGCGGATATTCTTGGCGGTTTCACCCAGTCGCGACGAGATCAGCGAATCAAGCCGCGCGATGTAGAACGGCCGTTTGAGCGATGCGGCGATATGCCCGGCCAACAAGGTCTTGCCCGTGCCGGGCGGACCGTAAATTAAAAGGCCGAGACGCGCAGACACCCCCTTTTGTGTCAGCAGGTCAATATGCTGGGCATCTTCAATAAACTGGGAAACCGTATGGCCTGCTTGTCCGCCCATCATAACTGGGGTGGTCGGCCACTGGCCTTCTTCGATTAGCGGCAACCGCGAGCCCGCATCGCGTGGCAACGCCTCAGCATAACCGGACGCCTGTAGCGGCACGCCGCGCCTACGCAGCAAACTTTGCAGAGCTTTCGCTCCCTCTATGTCGTTTTGCTCCGAAAGGCCTTTGGCAATCTGAGCACCAAGCCGACGAACGCCGGTGTAATCAGCTGAAAGGGCTGCGTCAATGAGTGCGAATATGAGGGGCTTGTCAACTTCCATACCACGTTTGTGGCTATTATAGCGCCAGATGTCAACTCATAATGACATCACGTAAACCACCATATTGAATCTTCTTGGTGCCGATCGTGCTGTCCCATCTACGCCGCGTCTGGCCGATGCTGCTCGTAGGGCTCGGCCTCGCCGGCAGCAACACGCTGGCTTATTATGTGCTACGTCAGACCAGCGCGCTGCCACGCTGGTTGACGGCAGTCGGTTCGGCTTGACTATCGCCAGCTTTTTGTCCGAACCGGACATTCGCAGTGGTTGATCTGAACGGTCGATAGGCGTCATGAACATGGGCGCAGGGTATAGCGGCTTTCGGTTATCGTTTCCCGATAACCGTCATTCTGCTCCCCCCAATTCTCCTGTCTGTTCAAGAAAACCAGAACAGAGCGGCGGCAGTCGCCTACTTATGAGACATACGAACACGCCGTATTAATCCCGAAAGCGGACTATTTATTCTGATAGGCTTTATCTAAAAACTGAAATGGTTAAATATCTTAATTATTAATGTAATTTCTTCCGAGAAATTTTCTAAATTCTGATTATTTTCGGAATATTAAAGGAACATAATAGTTGGCATCTAGGCTCAGGACCCATTGATTTTTGTAGGGAATTTTGATTCAGGCTCTGCAAGGAGACTGAAGATGAGCGACCTGTTTTGGCTGACGGACGATCAGATGGAGCGCCTGCGACCATTCTTTCCCAAGAGCCACGGCAAACCTCGTGTTGATGACCGTCGAGTGTTGAGCGGGATCATTTTTGTGAACCGTAATGGCTTGCGCTGGCGTGATGCGCCCCGGGAATACGGTCCACATAAGACACTGTACAAC
>NZ_JACRVZ010000036.1:0-797 GCF_018812145.1 Gluconobacter sp. P5E10
GGCCTGCATAAAATGCGTCGCCGGTGCGGGTGCGTTATCTGCAGGCGTCTTAGGGATTGCTTATAGTCAAGAGGGTTGACGGCCAGGTGGTTGTGGTGGTTCTCCAGTCTGYTAGCATATCTCACACTGTGWCTGTAGAWTTCGTWGTCTACCCATGGAATCYCGAGCTCCTCGTGGATGGCGGAATTTTCGTGGTAGGGATGGGCGTTGGAGACTATTCTCAAACATCTGTTTTGAAATCGCTGGATCTTCCTTCTATGTGATGTGCTTGCAGTGCCACACAGCTGAATTCCGTACGTCCAGATTGGCGTGAGAATAGTCTTGTAGACGAGAATCTTTAGTTTCTCTCGCAGCTTGGACTTTTTACCGATGAGCCAGTGGAGTTGCTTTAGGCGTATGTTGGCCTGGATACGCTTTCTGTTGATGTGGGGGCCCCAAGTCAGCCTTCTGTCCAGGGTCAGMCCTAAGTATTTGGGGGTGCTGGAGGTAGGGATGGTGTCGCCGTCGAGTGAGACCGGGGGGCATTCTCCTCTGCGCAGAGAGAAGGTGGTGTGGGAGAATTTATCAGCGTTGAYCACGRTGTTCYAGCGTTTCAGCCATGGATCCAWTACATCCAGTCTTTCTGGATGATGGCTGATGCTCGTTSAGGGTTTKTTGCGGTGGCAAGGAACGCCGTGTCATYTGCATAKGTGGCTGCTGTGAGGTAACGGGAGGGTATGATAGGGAGGTCTGCTGTAAACAGGGTGTAGAGGATGGGACCAAGGACGCTGCCTTGCGGTACTCCGGCTCGTATAGGC
>NZ_JACRVZ010000037.1:0-756 GCF_018812145.1 Gluconobacter sp. P5E10
GTTCGAGCCATGGGCTGATACCTAGCGTTGAAGCCCCGATAAACGCATTCAAGAATCAAATTTTCTTCAGGGAGTCCGAGTCAGAGAACTACTCATTTAGCATTCCATTCCCGACATTTCAAAGGCACTTAGTAGATCGCAACTTGTTCACACCCGATAGTCTCTTGTCAGATTTGAGTTCGAGCCATGGGCTGATACCTAGCGTTGAAGCCCCGATAAACGCATTCAAGAATCAAATTTTCTTCAGGGAGTCCGAGTCAGAGAACTACTCATTTAGCATTCCATTCCCGACATTTCAAAGGCACTTAGTAGATCGCAACTTGTTCACACCYGATAGYCTCTTGTCAGATTTGAARRAATATCTTAACCYATCCGTGATWAAYGGAATTTTCACATCCRAGGATGTAATGGGGAAAATWCAAATYCTCTACCCCATCCAYTTTMAGGGTTTCAAGATTAGATTCAAGCATACTAAAGTCAAAGACCTTGTTACCGAAGCCGAACAAGAGGAAGAAATACTTAGGACACATAACAGAGCACACAGAAATGCTGTGGAAAATAAAGCTCAGTTGTCCGAAAGAGTATACTTTCCTAAAATGAGGAAAAAAGTTTCGGCTATCGTGAATCAGTGTTTGGTGTGTAAGACTGCTAAATATGACAGAYATCCCACGCATCCAGAAATAAGACAAACTCCCTTGCCAGAATACCCCGGACAAATTATTCATATTGACATCTACTCGACAGAACGACATCTGG
>NZ_JACRVZ010000038.1:0-755 GCF_018812145.1 Gluconobacter sp. P5E10
CCCTTGATGTCCTCTAAAGTCTGCCGCCGGAAATCTGTCAGACCCTGATAGTTTACCCTTGACGAGCGGTCGAAAAAAACGTCTGCTGGTTTTCGATTCGTTACCGAGTGAACGGAAGTGTTGTAGCGGTCCACTGCTATGTGTACCAGCTCAACGGGTTTGAAGGTAGGGAGCTCATCTTTAAGGCAACGATAAATTTCTAGGAACGTAGAGTGGAATCTCTCGACTTGACCATTTACTTCGCTCTTCTGGGTTGGAGCATAATACAGATCGATATCTAGAGACCGAAGATAGTTGAGCACTGTGGGGCATAACAACCCTCGCTCGTTATCCGAAACCAAGACCTTAGGGGCGGTGAAGTAATGTAGGGCCTCCACCAAAGTTTCTCGCAAATGCACAGATGCTTTTGACTGCAGATGGAAAAGTTTGGCAAACTTGCTAAATTTGTCAATACAACTTAGGTATAACCTTTTTTCGAGCGCAAAAATGTCGATGTGAAGTATTTCACATGGGTAGTTAGGAATTGGCGTAGGTTGTAGGTTTGGTTTGTTAGGGTGTCTCTCGTACTTGTAGAGTTTGCAACACTGACATGAGGAAGTTTGCAGACGGATCGTACTGGACATTCGCGGGAAATAATATTTTTCTAAAAGTTGGAGACGAATCTCCGTAGGGCCCCTATGTGCTCTACGGTGTTCTTTTTCAATTATTTCACAAATTTCCTCTGCGCCAGACACGTCCGCCACTAGGCGCTGCGT
>NZ_JACRVZ010000040.1:0-728 GCF_018812145.1 Gluconobacter sp. P5E10
ATATAGAAGCAATAGCCATAAATATAGAATCTAAACTTAAATTAAACATATTTTCCACATACATTTCTCCGACCAAAAACATWACTAACCAGACACTCCWTAACACATTTAAYATACAACAAACACCCTCTCTAATTACGGGAGATTTTAATSGATRGCACCCATCCTGGGGCTCCCCAACAACAAATAAACGAGGAAAAATAACTCAWAGATTCATTGACWACAWGCACCTTATYCTGTTAAACGACAAATCTCCCACACACTTTTCAACACACAATACATACACACACATAGACCTCACACTCTGYTCTCCAATCCTWGCCCCCCACGCCAAGTGGAAAATACTAAACGATCTTCAYRRWAGCGACCATTTCCCTATTATCACAACACTATTCCCAACAACCAATCCACAAAAATTCWACAGACCCTTTTTTAAACTCAAAGAAGCCAACTGGGAACARTTCAACGCWCTTACCCACCAAACCAACAAGAAATACCCCACCTCCCACAACGTAAACAAAGAAGCCGCTCTAATCAATAGAATCATCCTTTATAGCGCAAACCTCTCCATCCCACAAACCTCACCTAACACACATCCATACAGGGTTCCATGGTGGAATAAACACCTCGACCAATTACGTAAAGAAAAACAACTTGCCTGGAAAAAATTAAACCGCACAATTACTGTTGACAACATTCTAGACTATAGACGCAAAAACGCAATATTT
>NZ_JACRVZ010000041.1:0-674 GCF_018812145.1 Gluconobacter sp. P5E10
AATTGATCCAAAAATTAATTTCCCTAAATCCTTCAAAAAGTAATAGGGATCGTTAGATTTCCCTAAATCCTTCAAAAAGTAATAGGGATCGTTAGCACTGGTAATTAGCTGCTCAAAACAGTTATTCTTACATCTATGTGACCATTTTTAGCCAAGTTATAACGAAAATTTCGTTTGTAAATATCAACATTTTTGCAGAGCCTGTGACAATTTTTAGYCAAGTTATAACGAAAATTTCGTTTGTAAATATCAACWTTYWKGCARARTYYGTTTTTCCAAATTTCGGTCATCAAAAAATCATTTATTTTGCCACAACCTWAAAAATAATTGTCWGAATATGGAATGTCATACCTCACTGAGCTYGTAATAAAATTTCCAATCAAACTGTGTTCAAAAATGGAAATTAAATTTTTTGGCCATATTTTGCAAATTTTGATGACCCCCCTCCTTACAAAAAATGYGAAAATTGATCCAAAAATTRATTTCCCTAAATCCTTCAAAAAGTAATAGGGATCGTTAGCACTGGTAATTAGCTKCYCAAAACAGTTATTCTTACATCTATRTGACMATTTTTAGCCAAGTTATAACGAAAATTYSGTTTGTAAATATCAACATTTTKGCAGARTCTGTGACAATTTTTAGCCAAGTTATAACGAAAATTTGGTTTGTAAATA
>NZ_JACRVZ010000042.1:0-672 GCF_018812145.1 Gluconobacter sp. P5E10
CATCTATGTGACCATTTTTAGCCAAGTTATAACGAAAATTTCGTTTGTAAATATCWACATTTTTGCAGAGTCTGTTTTTCCAAATTTCGGTCAWCAAATAATCATTTATTTTGCCACAACATTAAAAATAATTGTCAGAATATGGAATGTYATAYTTCACTGAGCTCGTAATAAAATTTCCAATCAAACTGTGTTCAAAAATGGAAATTAAATTTTTTGGCCATATTTTGCAAATTTTGATGACCCCCATCCTTACAAAAAATGCGAAAATTGATCCAAAAATTAATTTCCTAAATCCTTCAAAAAGTAATAGGGATCGTTAGCACTGGTAATTAGCTGCTYAAAACAGTTATTCTTACATCTATGTGACCATTTTTAGCCAAGTTATRACGAAAATTTCGTTTGTAAATATCWACATTTTTGCAGAGTCTGTTTTTCCAAATTTCGGTCATCAAATAATCATTTATTTTGCCACAACATWAAAAATAATTGTCWGAATATGGAATGTCATACCTCACTGAGCTCGTAATAAAATTTCCAATMAAACWGTGTTCAAAAATGGAAATTAAATTTTTTGGCCWTATTTTGCAAATTTTGATGACCCCCTCCTTACAAAAAATGCGAAAATTGATCCAAAAATTARTTTCCTAAATCCTTCAAAAAGTAATAGGG
>NZ_JACRVZ010000043.1:0-668 GCF_018812145.1 Gluconobacter sp. P5E10
GGCATACTGCCYCCATATTCATCCGTCCTCACCTCCGAAACAATCGCCATCCTAGAAGCAATAGAACTTRYYAAAAACCGAAGAGGCAAAWTTATTATCTGYTCCGACTCCCTATCAGCARTAGAYTCAATTCAAAACACAAATAATAACAGCTTTTACCCAAGCAGAATACGATCGCTAATAACGCAACACGCACCTAAAATTAAAATAATGTGGATTCCTGGCCATTCAGGAATAAAAGGAAATGAATTAGCCGATCAAGCTGCAAAATCAGCAAGCAGTATGCCACTTATCCTCACCCCAAACATAAATACCACAGATATAAAAAAACACCTTAAAGCCGACCTTGCGACAAAACAGAAAGAACACATAATAAACTGCAGTCCATGGTACCAATCTATTAAYACGAAYACCTCACACMCATGCGATTACCTYAAACAATCCCACCCAAATTSGACCAGACTCGACCAAATAAAAATAATACGACTTYGACTAGGACACACAAACATARCCCACCAACACTACCTAAATCCCAATTCAATACCAACTTGYMCRTTTTGCCAAGGTGATATTTCWWTAARCCAYATATTAAACTCATGCCCATCCCTCCTACAAACCAARCAAGAYATATTTAACAACACYAACCCTCTAGACCTTCTTAGCAAACC
>NZ_JACRVZ010000044.1:0-555 GCF_018812145.1 Gluconobacter sp. P5E10
AAGAAGGGCAAATAGTTTTATTAAAGGATGAGAATTGTCATCCTGCAAGATGGCCTTTAGGAAAGGTGGAAAAGGTGCATAAGGGGAATGATGATAAGGTCCGAGTGGCTAAAGTAAAGATGCAGGAAGGATATATCACTAGACCCATTACTAAAATTTGTCCCTTGGAAGGAATAAAGTCTGTTGACAAAAATGAGGCTGACCAAGAGCCAAAAAGACGAACTAGAGCGACATCGGGAATGTCCAAGATCGGAATCATTATGGCAATGTTGTTGTTTGTGTTAAGTTGTCAAGTTTCTAGCGCATTACCTAAAGATATAGCACCAAGATATTCTATAGACAAAATAAATAAAACCTCAGCAATATATCTAGACCCGCTAGGAGATGTTGAGATTGTGAGTACTTCTTGGAATTTGGTTATCTATTATAAAATGGATCCATATTTTAAAATGTTAACAAAGGGTAATGCGCTTATACAAAGTATGAGGAAAGTTTGCGAAAGACTTCATAGCTTTGAAGAGCAATGTAGTCTAGTCTTAGATAATATGCAAAGTC
>NZ_JACRVZ010000045.1:0-661 GCF_018812145.1 Gluconobacter sp. P5E10
CCCGTTTTCCATTCCTGCAATTGCTGGATTATGGAGTGCACACCTACTCGATCGAAGGCTCTTGAAAAATCAAGAGTGACGAGGGAGGTGTGCATTTTTGACTTCGTTATGAGATAGTCTACATAGAGTAGACAGTCCGAAGTCGATTTGCCTTTTTTGAACCCGAATTGTTTGTCGTTAATTAGGTTGTTATATGTCACTAGCCACCAGAGTCTTTTCGCAATTATTTTATCAAGTATCTTTGCTATACAGCAGTTGAGGGAGATGGGTCGGTATGAGGAAGTTTTCGTTTTGTCGGTGTTTGGCTTAAGGATTGGGATGATTAGGCTTGTTTTGTAGGCTTGAGGTATGTGGCTATTGAATATTTCATTAAATAGTTTCGTTATTCGGTTTTTTGTTGTGTGGGAGCTATTTTTGATCATTTGATACGAGATTCTATTTAGTCCTGGAGCACATCCTTTTAATGTTTGTAGTGCTGAGCTAAGTTCTAGATACGTTATGTTCTCTTCTATGGTTTGGGCTATTGGAGAGGGGGTGTAGAGATGTATGTTATTTCTATATTTATTGTTCCGGAACTCCTCTGAAAAGTTCCAGTCGCCGGAGAGGTCAGAGAAATGTTGTGCGAATATGTTAGCAATTTCGTTGCTAGCCAATGTAGTCT